>PKDQ01000020.1 GCA_002862645.1 Flavobacteriaceae bacterium
GGGTTAGAACAACAGCAAGTGACAGGTCATCTTTAGTAGTTGGTGAATACAACTTATTAGGCTCAACGGTTACTAACAGCGCTACAGTTTTTAGTTTAGAAAACACAGCCTTTGTAATAGGAAATGGAGCAGATGCAGACAATAAAAGCGATGCACTAACAGTACTATTTGACGGCACTACCAACGTTGCAGGCTCTGTTACAGCTACTGAATTTATTGGAGATGGCTCACAGCTTACTAATCTTTCTGTGCTTATAAATGCTTTGAAAGAGCAAGACAATAAGATGAATGAGCAAGAGGCAAGAATAGAGCGTCTTGAAAAGCTGCTACTAGATAGTTAGAAATAGCAGAACTGAAGGAAGAAGATATGCCTATGGTTTAATTTCTTAAATTAGTACCACTAAAAACAATTCTATTTTATGTATAGATTTAACACAAATGATTATATAATTCGCATCCCATTATTTATCATTTTTTTTTGGTTTGGCCTATTGAAGGTGATTGGACTTTCACCCGCTCAAGGGTTGATAATTGATACTGTGTATTGGATGCCATTTTTAAGCCCCGAGCAATGGGCAATAGTAATTGGATTTTGGGAAATAATAATCGGCCTATTTTTTCTGTCTAAAAAAACAACTTTTTACGCTATGTTATTATTGTTTTTACAAATGAGTGGGACTTTCATGCCTTTAGTACTTTTACCTTCAATTACTTTTCAAGACTCTAATTACCTTTTACCAACTCTTGAGGGACAATACATTATTAAAAATATAATAATTATCGCTTCTGCTCTTGTAGTGGGCAGACACTATTTAAATCAGCCGTTTTTTGAACGAATCTCTAACCTATTTAACAGGGCTTGAAGTAGCGGAACTTGAGGAAAGTGATATGCCAATGATTTTGTAGTTTTAAGCAAAACATCTCATTATGAAAACCAAGGATGTCGTCCAAACTGATTGTTTTTCACAACTTTCTTATTGGTCAAATAAAAATCTAACCCCATTCTACGTAGCTGACCCCTAAAAAGGAAATGGATTTATTTTGGTAGGGGGGGAGTAGGTTTATAAAGCTTTTGGGTTGACTTTTTTGACTTTTTACTGTCAGTTTTACTGTCAGTTTAGTGTGTTTTTACTGTCAGTTTAGTGTATATTTGGTTTTTAACCTTGTTGGTTTTTAAATTAAAACTTAGAAATAACAACAATTAAACACTCAGCCAATACACCTTTATTACTCTAGTATAACTGAGTTTAAAGCAAAAAAAAGAGTCACCATTTCTGATGACTCGATTGTAGCGAGAGGGAGACTTGAACTCCCGACCTCCGGGTTATGAATCCGACGCTCTAACCGGCTGAGCTACCTCGCCAAAACGGCGTAAATATAACAATTTGTTTTCCCATTTTATCTTGGTTTTTCAACCATTTCTTTTAAAGGTCATGATAAATCTATATATTGGACGTTTTATTACTTATGTCAAAAATACAATTCGAGATTGAATTTGTTATTCAAGCCTCCCCGCAACTTCTTTTTCAGTACATGCACACCCCCTCTGGTCTTTCAGAATGGTTTGCGGATAATGTCAATGCACGAACTGAAAAATATACCTTTTTTTGGGACGAATCTGTAGAGGAGGCGCTTCTTCTCAAAAAAAAGGCAAACGAATTTGTTCGCTTTCGGTGGTTAAACGGCGATGATGATCAGGACGATTGTTACTATGAAATGCGCATTGTGGTAGATGAAATCACCAAAGACGTTTCTGTGGTGGTTACGGATTTTGCCGACGAAGATGAAGTTGAAGAGGCCAAAATGCTCTGGGAAAGCCAAATAAGTGATTTAAAACAAGTTTTAGGTTCTTCGTAATATGATAAACCACAACGGCGCGCTTACTTCACCTCAGTCGCCTGTTTTTACAGTACACAATCGCGGCTTACTTTTTGGAGACGCAGTCTTTGAAACTTTGCGCTACAGCCAAAATCATATTCATTTTTGGGAAGACCATTATTTTAGGCTTATGGCAGCCATGCGTATTTTTCGCATGGACATACCGATGACTTTTACGCCAGAGTTTTTGGAGCATGAGTGTTTGCGCGCGGTAGAAGCCCAAAGCGAAACAGTAGCGGCATGGCGTATTCGCTTGACCGTTTATCGAAAAGATGGAGGTGCTTATTTGCCAAATACTAGAGAAGTGGGTTATGTTGTAGAAGCCAAACCGCTCGACTCTGAATATTACTTGGCTTCTGACACGTATAAAGTCGAGTTGTTCAACGACTACTATTTGCAAAAAAGTATGTTATCTAATCTTAAATCTAACAACAAAGCACTTCAAGTAATCGGTAGTATTTTTATGCAAGAACAAGGCTTTGATAACGGTATATTGGTTAATGATGAAAAGGAAGTTGTTGAATTTCTCAATGGCAATCTTTTTATTGTAGAATATGGAAAACTTCGTACACCACCCATAACTTCTGGATGTTTGGATGGTATTATGCGAAAGCAAATCATACGGATTGCTAAAAAATTAGAAATTTCTTGTGTGGAGGAGCCCATTTCGCCTTTTGATTTACAGCGTGTGCAAGAACTCTTTATGACCAATGCAATTGTTGGAATTCAACCTGTCAGTAGCTATCGTAGGACAACGTATGAAAAATCCATTACCCTAAAACTTCAACAAGGACTTTTTGATTGGGTTAATTCAAGCCAGGGTGCTTAGGTGCAGTAGCGTATAAGGCGTATTCACCACCCATATCTCGCATGATACTTCTCCATATCTGCTCCTCGTTCTCAAAAATATTATAGTTGTTTTTAATCAATAGCCAGCTTTTTTCATTGTATTCCTGTCGTAGTTGGCCTTTGCCCCAACCGCTATATCCCAAAAAAAACCGAAGTTGATGAGGGGCTATTTTTTTCTTGATTATTGCCTCTTGAAGTGTCTCCAAGTCACCACCCCAAAACAAGTTTTTTCCAATGGCTTGTGCATTGGGCAAATCTTTCAGGGTATGGATATAAAACAAGCTATCGGAGTCTACGGGTCCTCCTTGATAAATGGGTAAGTCTATGGTTAATTCAGGAATCAGTTCATGTAAACTGTAATGGGTGGGTTGGTTTACCACAAATCCCAACGAACTTTCTTCATTGTGATCTGCCATAATAATCACGCTTCTGCCAAATTCGGGGTCACCTAGAAGAGATGGATGCGCAATAAGTAATTTCCCAATCATGATATAAAACGAGCTGTTGTGGGAAACTGAAACCCGTTGAGTAGTGCTGTTGTTTCCATGCTTTTTTTGTTGGGTAATTGCAGCTTATTTATATAAATATTGCCGTCCGTAACACTTACATAAAGCTGCTTGTTTTTAACTGTAAGTTGTCCAGGGTTTTCCTTGGGTATTTCTTTAACAAAGTGTACGTCATAGATCTTTACCTGCATGATTTCCTCATTATTTTCCATTAGAGTCCACGCCGTTGGAAAGGGATTTAACCCACGGATAAATTGCACGATCCGTTGCCCCGGCTGACGCCAGTCAATCTGGGTATTCTCTTTTATCAGCTTTGGTGCTTTCTTGATTTCTACGTCTTTTTGAGGTATAGGCTTGAGGCTTCCCGAGGCCAATCCATATAGAGTAGCAATAATCAGTTCGCCAGCGTGAGTTTGCATACGTTCGCTTAATGTGCCCATAGTGTCTTCAGGTAATATATTCAGCTTTTTTTGAAGTAAAATGGCTCCCGTATCAATGTTATCATCAATTAAAAAAGTTGTAAGCCCAGATGCGTGCTCGCCATTTATTATGGACCAATGTATGGGCGCAGCACCACGGTATTGGGGTAGTAGAGATGCATGTAAGTTAAAAGTCCCTAATTGCGGTAATTCCCAAATTACTTTGGGCAACATACGAAAGGCAACAACAACAAAAACGTCTGCTTTCAGTGCCTTAAGTTGGGCAACCGTTTCCTTTGATGAAAGTTTTTCAGGCTGATACAAGGCGATGTTATATTCCAGTGCTGCATCTTTTACAGCAGAAAAGCGTATTTTTTTACCACGTCCAGCCGGGCGATCAGGTGCCGTAACAATACCAACAACCTCATGCTGGCTTTCCACTATACTTCGCAGTCCAGACATCGCAAAAGCGGGAGTTCCCATATAAACAACACGTAAGGATCTACTCATATCAGCTTGTATTCGTTTGGTATTTCTTGTATTACCATTTCTTCAGCACACATTTCGTCTAGGGCCACCGCCAGCTGTATTCTGTCAAATGGCGCAGCCACACATAACTGTTCCAAAGATAGTGCATCTTCAGACGAGAGTGTTTCTTTTAAGTAGCGGATTATTTTAGTTGTTGGCCTTTTTTTGTCCGTGCAGTTAGAGCATGTGCCGCAATTGTTTTTGTAAGTCTCACCAAAGTAGCCCAGCAATTTTTTTCGATAACAAGTAGCAACCGTTGCGTATTGCCAAACGGCAGCTGTCAAACGCTTTTTTTCTTCCGTAAGTGCATTTAATTGATGTAAGACGGGCATCAAGCTTATGTTATCTTCTCTAGGAACATGAAATACAATCTCACTGTCTGCATGGAGTTGTTGTATTTCGGCATCTCCTTGTTTTTCTAATTGCTTTAGGCATGCGATAGCATTGCTTAGACCCACACCACTTTTTATTGTTATACTGTCTAAGCTGATGTCTTGAAACCTGTCTGTGATACCCCCTATGTTTCGCAATAAATAATCCACCAGCACATGCGTTTGCTTTATGTGGTTGTGCAGCAATTTTAGGGTTGTTTTTGGTCTGTCGTATTGTATAAGTGTAAGTAATTGTCCACGCTCTAATACTTTGAGCACATGATAGGTAGTTCGGAGTTTTAAGCCGTAGCGTTCACAAAAAAGGGCGTGATTAAAAACCAAAATATCATCTGGTTTTTCGCCATAGGCGATGTCAAAATAATGGCATAGGTGCTTGTATGTTTTCTTTATGGCTGCAGCACTTGGGATACTGATGGTTGCGCTGTTCCATAGTTTTTGGTCATCTCCCTCTTCAACGAGCAGGATGGCTTTTGCGGCTCCTCCGTCTCTGCCACAGCGCCCAATTTCTTGGTAGTACTGCTCCATACTAAAGGGAAGCGTAGCGTGTACAACACGTTGTACATTAGCTTTGTCAATCCCCATACCGAATGCCGAAGTGGCTACCATGACAGGTATTTTTTCTTGCATCCAATTTGAGATCCTTTTTTCTTTGGTCAATGCGCCTCCGTGGAAATAGCTAGTTTGATGCCCCATATTGTTTAAGTGATTGCTTAAAAGCTCAGCGCTTTTCCTTGTTCCAGCATATACAATTGCAGGCGTTCCTTTTGGAGCTAGTGCATCTGAGATAGCATCCAACTTATCCGCAGTTTTAAGCACCCGAATTTCAATGTTTTTTCTATCAAACGAATCGGTTATTTGTATGGGTTGTTCCAGTTCAAGTACCTTACAAATATCTTCTTTAACCCTTTTCGTAGCCGTTGCGGTTAGGGCAATCGTTGGCATGTTGTAAAGCTTATTTTTCAGCCCTATAACTTCTCGGTATGCTGGTCTAAAGTCGTGTCCCCATTCGGAGATGCAATGGGCTTCGTCAATGGCCAGTAGATTGACTTGCATTTCAGATAAGCGATCTTGAACTAAGGGATGTTGTGCTCGTTCTGGTGATAGGTATAGGAATTTATAATAACCAAATTTACAATTGTCTAAAGCAGTAACTAGATCGTCTTCACGCATAGGACCAGAAAGGTTCATAGCGCGAACCCCCTTTTTTTTAAGGCTTTCCACCTGGTCGCTCATCAGGGCGATTAATGGACTTATTACAACACATAAGCCCGGTTTTGTGAGAGCTGGTAACTGGTAGCACAAACTTTTTCCACCTCCTGTTGGCAATACAACAAGGCAGTCTTTTGCATCTAATATGGCAGTTATGGCTTCTTTTTGTCCCGGGCGAAATTCAGAAACATTCCAATGCCTTTTTAACACATCATATATGTTGTTTTTCATAGCTGTTCCGAGATAAAACGAAGTCTTTCTTCGATACTAGCTTTTGGTACTTCGATACATTGCATACCAAAATTGGTATAAGTGTCTACTAGCGCCTTATGAAAATGTTCTGCCTGCTCAAATACCTCTATGCGCTCCGAATCTTGTGTATAAATCGCTTCCCATGGTGGAAATACAAAAATGGTATCGTATACGTAATTGCTGCAATCTTCAAGCATACTGCAAGGAACATCATCTCCAATGGCGTTGAGATAAGCTACAACATCGTGTATGCCCCTGTCGTAGACATGATTTATATTTTTTTTGTCCTCAAAATAATCATTTATTCGGCGTTCAAAAAGGGCTTCGCTAAAAGCCAGTGGGTTGTCCAAGAAGGGTTGCTCGACTCCTTTGCCTTGCGCATCGCTTATGACATCTCTAGATACTTCTGCAAAGCAATATATGTCTGGATGCTGGATGTGATTCAATAGCGTTGTTTTGCCACTTGATGGCCCTCCAGTCAACACGATTCTTTTGTGTTCAAGCATACACAAATGTCGTTAATTGTTACCTTATCTAAAACTGTATATTTGCCTAATGCAACAAAATACTAAAGACGATTCGTTTTACGAGCGTTTTCATCAGCAATTATTAGAAAGTAATACATGGCCAAGTGTTTATGTCTTTAAATTTATTATTCCCTCTTCTGATTCCAATAAAGCGACGTTGTTGGCGTTGTTTGAAAACGAAAAAGCAGAGGTCAATGTTAGGGCTTCTAGCAAGGGAAAATACACCAGTATTTCCATCGCAGGAAAATTCGGGAGCCCCGATATTATCATTCAAAAACACAAACGGGCATCGAAAATCCCAAACATCATCCAACTCTAATTAATTTTTTATTAGTTTTGCCTCATAAATTTCCCTCTTGATAGACAATCTTCAATACAATACCGAGCGTTCAATGCTAGCCATACCTGAATATGGCCGTCACATTCACAAAATGATTCAGCAAGTTTTAGCTGAAGAAAACAAAGAAGAACGCAATAAACAGGCTCAAGCCATCATTGGCATTATGGGCAACCTTAATCCACACTTAAGAGATGTAGCTGATTTTCAGCACAAACTTTGGGATCAGCTTTTTATCATGTCTAATTTTGAATTGCATGTAGATGCGCCTTTCCCAAAACCTGATGCTGAAGTTCTTGCCGCTCCTCCAACGCCACTGGCTTATCCGCAATCGTTTCCTAAATATCGTTTCTATGGAAACAACATCAAGGGCATGATTGACGTAATTGTTGACTGGGAAGAAGGAGACTTGAAAGAAGCTTTGGTCTATGTGATTGCGAATCACATGAAAAAATGCTTCCTCAACTGGAACAAAGACACCGTTGAAGACAAGGTTATTTTTGGTCATTTGGCCGAACTGTCTAACGGAAAACTTGTCATCAATACGGAAGACGAGGTATTATCGGCTTCGGAAAACTTAATTCGCTTGACAAACAAGCGCTTTGCCAAGGGATCCAGAAACACTAAAAATAAGAATTACCGAAACCAAAAGCAGCGACGTAAATAAAATGAGTGCTTTTAAAGTTACTGGCGGTGTACCATTGTCAGGTTCCATACAACCTCAAGGAGCCAAAAACGAGGCACTTCAGATTTTGTGCGCTGTATTGCTTACACCAGAACCGGTAACCATTCACAATATTCCCAACATTATTGATGTAAACAAGCTGATTCAAATCCTTGAAAAGCTTGGAGTCAAAATAGCTAAAAACAGTGATAATAGCTATACTTTTCAGGCAGATGAAGTAGATATTGATTACTTGCAGTCAGCTGATTTTAAAAAAGCAGGTCGTGGTTTGCGCGGCTCAATTATGATTGTAGGACCTTTGTTAGCACGATTTGGCAAGGGTTTTATTCCCAAGCCTGGCGGTGATAAGATTGGACGTCGAAGACTTGACACACACTTTCAAGGCTTTATCAGCCTTGGTGCCAAGTTCCGATACAATAAAGAGGAGTATTTCTACGGAGTTGAAGCTGATGAGTTGAACGGTACATATATGCTGCTTGACGAGGCTTCGGTTACTGGAACAGCCAATATTGTTATGGCAGCCGTACTAGCAAAAGGAACCACCACAATATACAATGCCGCTTGTGAGCCCTATTTGCAACAGCTTTGTAATATGCTGGTGCGTATGGGGGCTACTATTTCAGGTATTGGTTCTAATTTATTAACCATTGAAGGCGTAAAATCGTTGGGTGGTACAACCCACCGTGTACTTCCCGATATGATCGAAATCGGAAGTTGGGTTGGTTTGGCTGCGCTTACAAGAAGTGCACTTACCATTAAAGATGTTCAATGGGATTATCTAGGACAAATACCAGATGTATTTCGACGGCTGGGAGTTACGATTGAAAAAAGAGGGGATGATATGTTTGTGCCTGAGCATCCCAATGGGTATGAAATCCAAAGTTATATCGATGGATCTGTAATGACAGTTTCCGATGCTCCATGGCCTGGATTTACACCGGATCTTTTAAGCATAATATTAGTTGTTGCTACCCAAGCAAGAGGAAGTGTTTTGATTCATCAAAAGATGTTTGAGAGTCGCTTGTTCTTTGTCGATAAGCTCATTGATATGGGTGCGAAAATCATTCTATGTGACCCACACCGTGCAAACGTGATCGGACATGATTTTAAGTCCTCGCTCAAGGCTACAACCATGACTTCACCAGATATACGCGCCGGAATTTCACTGCTTATTGCAGCACTATCTGCCAAGGGTACTAGTACCATTTTTAATATTGAACAAATTGACCGTGGCTATCAAGAAATTGACACACGCCTGCGTGCCATTGGTGCAAAAATTGAACGCATAGACTAGTGCGTTTTTGTAAGTACGATTGCTTTTTTAATTAGCCTCTTCAATACGTCTACGTTTATATCAGCTAATGTTTTGATATATAAACATCCTTTGCCTCGTTTGTAATTCCCCAGGTTGTCTAGTGCTAGCGCTGGATGATCTAAATCTTAAAATAGATAGAGTGTAATGGAATTTTTTCTCGGTGAAAAGCCGGATAAAAACCAGGTTCCTTTTCTGCCGCTTGCATATCTATAGCTATAGCTTCCAAAGCCTAAGATTGACTTCCCCCAGAGTACAAATTTTTCACAAGTAATCTCTTGCATAAGGGTTGCTAGTGTTCGGCAATCTTCTCTTTTTTTGAGGAGGACTTACGGCTTCAAGAAAGGCAGTAACATTCGATTTGGTAGGTTGTGTTTTGTTTTGGGACATGACAATTAAATTTATCCCAAATTACTATTTTTTTGGGTTAACGTTTAGACACCTTGTTGTTGCTGATGCCTCGTTGTCTGCTGCATTTAAAGCGCCCTACTTCCTCATCGCGTTTTTTTAAGTGTTTAGTTTTACGTCCCTGAACACGCTTTCGCCAGAGTTTAAAACTATTTGACTTCATGTTGTTTCGCATGATGGTAATGACCTCTTGCTCTTTAAGTCCAAACTGCATGCTAATCGCATCAAAAGGGGTTCGGTCTTCCCAGCCCATTTCGATAATCCGATCTATATCTCTTAAACTAAGTTCTTTTTTCATCTATCCATAATGTTTTCTCTGTCTGGCAGCGTATGCATGGCCAATATACGCTTACTCTCTATTCTCACGTTAGGATTGCGTTTCATGTGCCACAAAATGTTTGAGGCGTGATTATAAGTTTCTTTAGTTGCTACGATGGTATTTGGATAATCTTTGCCTAATACACATCCGTAGGCTTCTTGTTCGATTGCTGTCATGGACCATGGCTCAAGTACAAATGGTGTGGGAAGTTTTGCCAATTCTGGTACCCATTTTCGTATAAAAGCTCCTTCTTTATCGTGTTCAAGCGCATTTTTGGTTGGGTTGTAAATACGCAACATATTGATGCCCGTTTCACCTGCTTGCATTTGAAATTGCGGATAGTGAATTCCAGGTTCAAAATCCAAAAACTGTTTGCCCAAAAATACAACGCCCATTTGCCAAGGTTGCCACAAATGATGTGTAAAAAAAGAAACAACCAAGGCGCGCATCCTGAAATTCAAATAGCCTGTTTTAACAACACAACGCATACTAGCATCAACGAGTGGATAGCCTGTTGTTCCTGTTTTCCAGGCATTGATATATTCCGTGTTCACTTCTTTTTTTAGTTGACGGAAACCAATATTTACACTTTCAAATTCCATACGTGCTTCCATCTCAAATTTTTGAATAAAATGTGCTTGCCATCGCAATCTTGATGTAAAGGCATTTAGCTGAAATCCACAAGCACCCTGTGCTTTTGCTTGCTTAGCACGCTGCCATACATAGCGAACCGAAAGATTTCCCCATGCAATGTAGGGCGAGACCCGACCGCAATGTGTTCGTGCTGCTTCAGGTTTTGAGATAGATTGCTGGTATTTTTTATGTCGCTGCTTTAAAAAGCTGTCTAAATAGGCCAATCCAGTTTTGGTACCGCCTGCTTGTATGCCATCTAGCTTTTTAGGTTCCAGTACCTCTTGTGTTAGGTTTATATTTTTAGCAGTTGTAAAGCAAGCTGGTGTTGCCTCAAATGAACGGATAGGCTGCATCATATAGCTGGTCCATGTTTTGCGCCAGTTGTTGCGGTTGCTGATGCCTCTTGTTACGCCATTATTTATGTATTCTTTACAGACAATGCGCTGAGATACGCACCATTTTTTTACGACTTTGTCACGCATATAGGTTGCGTCTATTCCCGTTTCTTGCATAGAGAACAAGGCGTTGATATTCATGCTGGCAGCAATACGTTCCAGTACTGATATCACCTCGTCTTTATAAACATACACTTGGGTGTTAAATTGTTTGAGTTCTTTGTTTAAGGCTATCAATGACTGTGCAATAAAATTATGATGTCGTTTGTGGTAGTGCGGATTTTTTTCGAGGCTTGGCTCCATTACGTAAAGTAATAATAGCGGTAAGCCGCTGTTTATGGCGTCTTGTAGTCCTTCATTGTCTAGAAGTCGTAAGTCTCTTTTAAACCAAAAAACGTTAATTTCTTTTTTAGAATGCATCGGGATTTTCCATGATTTGGTAAGCCCTTTCTTTAATGCGAGCCAATTCTTCTGGGTTGATTTTGCCCAGTAGGTTATACATCATACCCATGCGGTTGTTTCCCCGCAACTCTTCTCTTTTGTCATCTAAAAAATTCCAGTATAAGCTGTTAAAGGGGCAGGCATTTTCGCCTGTGCGTTGTTTTTTATCATAACTACAACCCTTGCAGTAGTTACTCATTTTGTTCACATATGAACCCGATGAAACATAGGGTTTGGTGGCTAAAATACCCCCATCTGCATACTGACTCATACCTCTAGTGTTAGGCAGCTGTACCCATTCTACCGCATCAGCGTAAATACCTAAATACCAATGATCAACTTCATCGGGATTCGTTTGCAGTAGCAATGCAAAATTTCCCGTAATCATCAGGCGTTGAATGTGGTGTGCATATGCGTGCTCCAAGCTATTCTCAATGCTAGTCTTTAGGCAATTCATTTTGGTTTCACCTGTCCAGTAAAAGGCAGGTAATGTTCCAAAGTTATTGAGCTCATTTTTGTTCTTGTATTCTGGCATTTCTTTCCAGTACAGACCCCTGATGTATTCACGCCAACCCAATATCTGACGTACAAACCCTTCGATTTGCGATAAACTGATACGATCGTTGTTTTTTCGATATGCTGCAATTGCATGTTCAATAACTTCGGCAGGGTCTATCAATTTGACATTTAAACTAAAAGAAATACGCGCATGAAAAAGATTTGTTTCGTCTTGATGCATGGCATCTTGAAAGGTGCCAAAGTCTTGCAGCAAATAGGCACAGAAGTAATCGAGTTGCGCTAGCGAGTCTTTTCTTGTCGTAGCAAAGAGAAATTCATCTTCGTTAAATGTGCCTATGGTGCTAATGTTTGCTGCTTTTACTTGTGGATAGATTTCTTTTGCCAAGGTTGCATCTGGCTTGTAGGGCGGAGGAATGGTTCCGCCTTTCCAAGTATTTCGGTTAAATTTATCGTAATTCCAACTGCCCCCTTCAGGTTGCCCATCTATCATAAGGTATTGATGCTTTTTACGCATATAACGGTAGAAAAACTCCATCACTAAAGATTTTTTTCCTTCATAAAAGGTCTTTAGCTCATCACGGGTGGTTAGGAAGTGTTCTGTGTCATAGGTTTTTGTGGGTACTTCCAATTGAGCACTAATTCCCTCCAGTTGTTTGTCTAAGCGATATTCATCAGGCTGTTGGTAGGCAAATGTTTTGGCATTAAACAAGCTGAT
Organism: Flavobacteriaceae bacterium; assembly: GCA_002862645.1. Lineage (GTDB taxonomy): Bacteria > Bacteroidota > Bacteroidia > Flavobacteriales > Flavobacteriaceae > UBA7446. Next base: position 12,325 of record PKDQ01000020.1, read on the forward strand.
TGCTTTTTCAATATTTTTTTGCAGGCCTTGGGTGTTGTTTGGATCATCTATGGTATAGTATAGAACCTGATGTCCATCTTCTTCAAGTTGTCTGGAAAAGCTTCGCATGGCTGCAAAAAATGCCACTACTTTCTGAATATGGTGCTTGACGTAGTCAGTTTCTTGACGCATTTCAAACATCACATAGCACACATTGTCATCAAGTGCCGTAAACCAGATATGCTTTTCGTTGAGTTGATCGCCAAGTATTAGTCTTATTTCCATTAAAATAAAGTTGTTTGAAGCCAGGTTTTTTGATATTTATCATTGGGGTCGTACCGCTCGGCCTGCCAAGCGATGTCAAATTTTCTGTCTCTGGGATCATTGCCAACACCTGCGTTATACATCCAGTTTCCATAATTGCTGTGGACATCGTAATCTATCAGCATGGCTTCGAAGTATGCAGCGCCTATACGCCAATCCAAGTGCCATTCTTTTGCAAAGTAACTCGCTACATTTTGACGACCACGATTGCTCATAAATCCAGTGAGCGCCAGCTCGCGCATATTTGCATTTATAAAGGGCTCGGGTGTTCTCCCATCAATCCATTGCTGTACAAATGTTTGGTTTGTTTTCCAGACGTAATCATTTTGCAACAAGCCCCCAAGCTTAAAAATAGCAGTGCCGTGCTTCTTAGAAATATATTTGAAATAGTCACGCCATATGAGCTCAAAAATCAACCAATAGGTTGAATCATTTTTAGTAACCTCTTTTTCGTATTTTTTTACCTCATGGTAAATCGAAACAGGGGAAATGGATCCAAATGCCAACCATATTGAAAACTTTGAGCTATACTTTTTTCCCAATAACCCGTTTCTGGTTTTTTTGTAGTAGGACAATTGGTTGGTGTTCCAAAAATATTTTTCTAGTCGTTCCCACGCAGCTTCTTCACCCCCTTTGAAAGGAATGGCTGTTCTCTTATCTTCTGTTACCATTTCATAACCCAAACTACTTAACGTAGGCAATTCAGGAACGCTAGCCAAGACATTTTCCTCGGGCATAGGCGCCGGAATGGGCAGTAGCAAACGCACGCTTATGTGCTTTTCACATTTTTTTCTAAACACCGTAAATACTTCTGGTACATCTTCGACTTGCATGGGTATGTCATCTGGATGGAATAAAAATTGGTCGTAATACCAGTGTTTTGCTATTCCCTTTGGGATACTTGCGTTATCATCAAGCTCTTCTTGTGTCCACTCTTTTTGCCCGTAGATTGCTGTGACATTGTAGGTTTCTTGTAGTTCTTTTAGCAAGGCTCCTAGACGGCCAACCTTTACCCAAAGCGATATGTTGAGCTTTGCTAAATCCTTTTGAAGTTGCGTTAAAGTTTGTAGGAGGAACGCAGCTCGAAAAGCCTCCATTTTCTTAAAACCCCATTGGGTTGGTTGTAGCCAATGCTCAGGCAAATGATATACCGCAATAACTCTATCGTGGGCCTCTACGGCTTGCGATAAACTGTGTTGATCACGAACACGCAAATCGTTTCGAAACCAAACTAGTCCTGTTGTTTTTGCTTTTTGCATCTTTTACTACAATATTTAACATTTTCCCATTCTTTGCTCCATTTCTTTCGCCAAGTAAAAGGCCTATTGCAGCTCACACACATTTTTTGAGGCAAGTCTGCTTTTTTAACACCTCTCATGACGCGAGTCCTGCCTTATATGTTTCTAAGCATCTCAGGCGTGCCATTTTATGATCAACCATTGGGCTGGGGTAATCCAACGATTGGTACTCGGGCACCCACTTTTTTATGTAGGTGTGTTGTTTGTCGAATTTTTTTACCTGTTCCGTTGGGTTAAATACGCGGAAGTATGGTGCAGCATCAACACCGCAGCCAGCCACCCATTGCCAGTTTCCTACATTGCTTGATTGTTCATAGTCTAGTAGTTTTTCAGCAAAGTAGGCCTCGCCCCATCGCCAATCAATAAGTAAGTGTTTGCACAGGAAACTGCCCACCAGCATACGCACCCTGTTGTGCATAAAACCTGTTTGATTGAGTTCGCGCATTCCCGCGTCCACCAATGGATATCCCGTGTTACCTTCGCACCATTTTGAAAAATCTGTTTCGTTGTTTCGCCATTCAATACGATCGTACTGGGGTTTAAAACTCAATGTAGTTGTATGGGGGAAGTGCCAAAGAATTTGCATAAAAAACTCACGCCAAATCAATTCTTTTAGGAAAGTAGGATTGCTGCTTTTTTTAGCTTTTTTCACTATGTCTCTGATAGATAGGGTGCCAAATCGCAAGTGAATTCCCAGTCGGCTTGTACCGTCAATCGCAGGAAAATTCCGCACCGCATCATATGCGTCAATTAACGATAAGCTATGGTTGGGTTCTGGCGCATGATGAGTGGGTTTTTCAAAGCCCATAGCTTCTAATGTCGGTATGTTTGGCAGTATTTTTTTGTAAAGCTTGTTAAGAAGTGGTGCTGTGGGATACTCTGGCAACCCATCTTCGGCTTCCTTGGCCATCCACACTCTTGAAAATGGGGTATAAACCCTGTAGGGTGTACCGTCTTTTTTCAGCACTTCATCTGGCGCAAAAATTACTTGATCCTTGAATGTTTTAAAGCCAATACCTTTAGCAGCAAGGATCCCTTTGATTTTTAAGTCTCTTGCTGTGGCATAGGGTTCGTAGTCTTCGTTCGTGTAGACTGCAGTTATGTTGTGTTCCTGGCACCACTGCGGAATAAGTTTTGATGGATTTCCTTTGGCCACGCACATGCTACTGCCATGTACTTCGCTTTCTTGTTGCATTTTGGCAATGTGTCGATGAATAAAATCAACACGGGCATCGTCTTTGGGTATCTTTTCCAGGATGGACTCGTCAAATACAAATGCGGGTAACACTTCGTCTGCATCGGTAAGTGCGTTGCAGAAACCCGCATTATCGTGAAAGCGCAAATCGCGACGAAACCAAAATAATATCATCCACTAATGTTTAAAGAAGACATACCGCCGTCAAGACCAAGTATTTGTCCGGTCATCCAACTGCTTTTGTCTGTGAGTAAAAAGGCAGCCAATTGCGCTACATCCTCGGTTGTGCCTATTCTTTTTAAAGGGTGTCTTAAGGAAGCCTTTTCTTTTTTGGCCTCATTATTTAAAAATCTGTTTGCCAGCGGGGTGTCTGTGATGGAGGGTGCAATAACGTTCACACGTACCTTTGGTGCCCATTCCGCAGCCAAAGACCGCGCCAATCCCTCTAGTGCTCCTTTTGATGCTGCCACACTTGCATGAAAGGGCATGCCTGTTTGTACTGCAACGGTGCTAAACAATACCACACTTGCTTGTTCGCTTGCCGCTAATAGCGGCTGAATGCTTTGTAAGCAGCGCACGGCACCCATTACATTGATTTCAAAATCATTTGTAAAGGCTTCGGGCTTTAATCCTCTGAATGGTCTGAGGTTAATGCTACCGGGACAGTAAGCAAATCCATCAATTTTTGAAGGCAATTGATCTAAGGAAAGCGTGTCCTCTCGCACGTCAAAAGGAATGTGAGTCACTTGTTTGCCAGCCAATCCTTCGTTGGTTCTGGAAGCGACAATTATTTCAGATCCTTCAGGAAGTTGGTCAATGATGTCTTTGCCAATTCCATAGCTTCCGCCAATTAGTAAGTATGTTTTGCTCATGATGTTGTTTTAAAAATTTCGTTGAGTGCTTTTTCTCTGTAGTCAAATATTTGTTTCACCTTAAAACCCACAAAAAGAATATGTGCAAACCAGCCTAGAGGGCCCAAAGGAAGTTTATAGTCTACTATATCTTCCATCATAACCCCAGTGGCTGTTTTGTGTATAAAATGCTTGTGATGCCAAAAAGAATATGGCCCAAAGCGTTGTTCATCGACAAAATAAGCCCCTTCAGCTACGTGCGTGATTTCAGTAACCCAGCGAAAGGGGATGCCTAAAATCGGTGTTAGTCTGTATTGAATGATCTGCCCAGGGAACATGCTGCGATCTGCACCCGAAATGATGTCAAACCCCATATAGTCTGGCGTAATGCGTTTTAAGTTCTTGGGATCGGAAAGAAATTCCCAAGCCTTATCCATTGTGATGGGCAGTTCTTGTTTGGAAGTATATCGGTACATAGTATAGGTTTTATACAAATATACCTATTTCGTTTAACGATATTCAAATAACATTAAACAAAATTATCAACTAAACTTTTTCTTGAGGGCTTTTTCCGTTTGGATTACATTAATAATAGGGTAAAGCGTAGTCAAAATGATAGCAATCCATATTTCTGCTTTGCCAGTTTCAAAAAATATAAAAAGTGCACAGGTTAACAAGCAATAATAGCCAGATTGGATAATGTACTTAGATGATTCTTTTTGTGCATAGTCCCAATGAGCTTGACTTTTTTTTGAACGCGAAGTTCGATAGCCATAAAAATCATTAATTTTTTTTGGGGGATAGCGCAATACAAGTTGCCCTGTAATAATATATATCAACCCGCAAAGAATACAAACAAGTACAGGGGGATTAATTTCCATCATCTAAAGTTACAAAGTAGTTAAAAAGGACTACGGCAAGTGCCATTCCCGCAAAAGGGGCAGTAAGGTATAACCACATGGGGTCCCAGTGGTTTCCAACAAGAGCAGGTCCAAATGAACGGGCAGGGTTCATGGATGCATTGGTGAGCGGGCCCGCAAACATGGCCTCGAGTAAAATTACACTGCCGACTGCCAAACCTGCTACAGGTCCTATTTCTTTGCTACCCGTACTTATATGAAGTATTACAATCATTAGGAAAAAGGACAACAGAAACTCAAGCCAAAAGGCACTTTCATAGGGGATGCTTGGTATGGTAGCTCCTAAAATTTTACTTTGTGGAATAATTGTTTTTACGGCTAGGCTAGCTGCTACAGCTGCTGCAGTTTGGGTAATTAGGTATGCTGGCACTTTTTTCCAGTGGAAACGTTTTGCAAGTGCAAAAGCTGTAGTTACTGCGGGGTTGAAATGTGCACCAGACTGCGACCCGAAAGCATAAATCATGACCATCACAATGAGTCCCCAAGTAATGGCAACCCCTTCGTGGGCAACCTTTCCTGTTGTTTCGTTTACAGCCATAGCAGCTGTTCCGCAAAAGACCATGGCAAAGGTTCCTATAAATTCCGCGTAAAGTGCAGTGTAGAGTTTCATGCTGTTAAAGTAAGAATGATAAGGTTAGCTAAATGTTATTTAAATACGTTTTCCTGTACTTAATACATACAAGGAGTACGTCAAGACAATTAAAATGATTTCCCAAAAGAAAATATAGTAAGGCCATGCACCGATAATCAGGGGGTTGTTAACATCAGGCGTGTTGGATAAATACATATAGTTAGAATCGATGATAAAATTCAAGGGCATTACAAATGCAAGTAATAGATTAATGTAAATCGAAAATTTGAGCCATGAATATTTTGTCAGTTTATAGCCTAAATTTTTGTACATGAATATAGGCAACAGCATTATACCTCCGTGTGAAACGTAGTACTCTAAATATTCGTAGCTAGTGCCGTCAAAATTATTTATTTGGGGAGTGAGAAAAGCTTGAATCGCGCCAATAATACCTGCGTAAAATAAAAACTCAAAAAGCCACTTTTTTTTAGGGATAAAGAGAATAAAACAAGCGATGAGGTTTGAAACACTACAAAGATGTAAGGGTAGGTTATCACTAATATTCCAATACCCATTGATGATGTTTCGAGCGTGACCTGTGATTGTTGTGCTGATTAAGAGCAGTGCAATCAGCATTCCCATGCGAAGTTGGTACTTGGGAGGCATGCGTTTACCAACAAAAAGATAAGCAACCATAACAAGCAGTGTCCACAAAGAGTTTCTTATCCACTCATCAGATAGAAACTCAATGATATAAGCTTTTAGTTCGGTCATGAAGGCTGTTTCAAAAACATAAATATAATCATATTGAAATAAAATGATTTTATGCTTTGATTGAAGGTAAATAGGGGAGTAGTAATTGATGTGTTTTTGCGGTAGGCAAGCCAACAACATTCGTATAAGAACCCGCTATTTTGGATACGCCTATCAGTCCAATCCAGTCTTGAATGCCATAACCGCCTGCCTTGTCAAAGGGTTTGTGAGTTTTGGCGTAATGGGTGATATCTGCTTTTGACAATACAGCCATGCTTACCTGAGTTGTTTCTTGAATGCACATCTGTTTTTCGTTAGTGCTCAAACAAACAGAGGTGATAACTTCGTGTGTTTTGCCAGATAATTTTGAAAGCATCTCAATAGCATGGGCTTCATCTATGGGCTTGCCCAGTGCGGTGTCATCAAGCCAAACAAGGGTGTCGGCAGTAAGCACCAATTCGTTTTGCTGAAGCTGTTGCTGGTGGGACTTTCCTTTTAATCGCGCTAAAAAATCGGTTATTTCAATGCCCTTCAATTCTTGAGGGTATATTTCCTCAATTGCTAAAACACGCTGCTCAAAAGCTACGCCCATTTGCTTTAAGAGGGCAACACGTCTGGGGGAACCAGACCCAAGGAATAGTTTGTATGTCATTTGCTATCGTTGCGGGCATTGGTGAGGGCTCCCCACTTACCTTGTACTTTTAAAACTTGCTCAATTACGTCTCGGACACAGCCTTTACCTCCGTCTTTGTGAGAGATATAATCAGCGGAAGCCAAAACTTCTGGAACTGCATCGTTAGGACAACATCCTAGCCGAACCATTTCCATGGCTTCAACATCGGGAATATCATCGCCCATAAAGAGCATATTTTCAAAACGTACACTGTTTTCTTTGCTGTATTTATGCAGTATGCTTGCCTTTTGGTGTGCTCCCAAATACACGTCTTGGACACCCAATTGATTGAGGCGCATTCTTACGGCTTCGTTTGTCCCTCCTGAAATGATAACAACGCCAAAGCCAGCGTGAAGCGCAGCTTTAATCGCATAGCCATCTTTAGTGTTCATGGTGCGTATCATTTCTCCATCAGGCAAAATGGTAATGCTGCCATCGGTAAATACACCATCTACATCAAAAACAAAAGTGGTGATGTGTTTGAATTCTTCTTTGTAACTCATGTGTTCTGTGTTTTATATATAGATTGACTCAATACGCGATACAAATTTGCCTCTTCCGTCGTCAAGATATCAATATGTTTTGACTGTGTGCGTCTATCATTTCGTTTGGCTGGTCCAGTTTGATGTGTCACCGCATCTGAATGCAGGCTGCGTGATAGCGTTTCTTTAATAATCGGATGGAGCAAGGCGTGGGGGAGGCCTGCATTTGAAGTGATTTGTTGACTGATACCCAAGAGGTGATTACAGAAGTTATTTGCAAAAACAGCTGCGGCGTGCAGATGTAGGCGTTGTTCAGCCGTCATAAAATGGACTTCATCACTCAATTGCCGTGCAAGCTTTCCGAGTAGATCCAAGTCCGTATTGTCATTAGCTTCCAAACAAAACGGGATATTTTTCCAATGTAACTTTTGCCCTAGTGAAAAACGTTGTAGCGGATAGAAAACCCCTGTGCGTTTATGGGGTGCGAGCACATCCATGGATCGGGCAGCTGCCGTATGCACTACCAAAGCGTTTGTCTTAAAACCATGCGCTACTTCAGCAATGTGGTCATCTGAGATAGCCAAAAAACAAATGTCTACCTCAATGTCATTTTGGAATACATTAAAATAGGGTGTGTGGTTGGCTAGTGGTGGATGTTCGCTTCTGCCAATCCATTGTACACAAGAAATCATTTCTAATTTCTCAAAGGCTTTTAAAAAATGTGTAGCAAGATTACCCGTACCAAAAAGTGCTATTCGCATCATTGTTCAAAATTACAAATAACTGCCTACTTGTAAATGACTTTATATGAATTTCATTAGGTTTGCACAAAATTGTATATGAAAACAAATCAGACTTTCACGATGATTAAGCCCGATGCTGTCGGTAACGGCCACATTGGAGCGATATTGAATAAAATTGCAGAAGCAGGATTTACCTTTAAAGCATTGAAGATGATACGCTTGTCTCAAACAGCTGCAGAGGCTTTTTATGCTGTTCATAACGATCGCCCATTTTTTAATGATTTGGCAGCATTTATGACCAGTGGCCCTATTGTAGCTGCTGTTTTGGAGAAAGACAATGCCGTAGATGATTTCCGTACCTTAATTGGTGCTACAAACCCAGAGGAAGCAGCTGTTGGGACCATCCGAAAATCTTTTGCTACTTCTGTTGGTGAGAATGCTATTCATGGCTCAGACAGCAATGAAAATGCAGCAATTGAGATTGCTTTCCACTTTGCTGAAAGTGAGCAGTTTTAACGCAACACCAGTTTTGATATACAATCTTTCTCTAAGCCCTCATTAAGCATAGCAATGATGTTGTTTTTGCCATAATTCAGTTCTTCACGTAGTACAGAGGAGGTAAGGCTAACATAAAGTGTTTTTCCAACCAATTTAATCGAATTGGTATAAGCTTGTACTCCAGCACCCATGAGTTCAGCCCACAAGGCAGCTAACCTGACGTTATCAAGGCCTTTTTCTAGCTTATTTGCATCTGTAAACTGACGTAATACGTCTTCTATTGGTTGCGGTTCATCTTTTCGTGTGCTCATGGTTGGTATTTAGTATAATAAAAAACGACACCTCGTGCATCTTTTAGCCTTAATTTGTCAGCTGTTAATGCCGTGATTTCTTCTTGCCAAATTTCTTTTTGTTTGCTGTAGGTAATAATACATTTATTTTCCAGAAATGCAATATTGAATGGAACAAAGTCATTTGAACCGTTGAATTGCTTGTTAAATGAGGGTTTTAGTTTTTTTCTAATCCCATGTAGCGAATCAAGTTTAAAAAAATCAACATCAACAGAGGATTTGAATTGTTTCTCCTCGCCACTTGGCGACACTGCTTTGTCTATGCGCCAACACCCATTAAGTTGATCTAGGCCTGAAGGTTTTACATTGGTAGTACAACCTATCAAAAGCAAACAAAATAGAGGTAATACAATTCTCATAGACGATGTAGTTGGAATGCTTGTTCTGTTTTTTTTATTACTGCTTCTGTTCGTTTGGGGTGGGTATCGGTAATAAACAGTTGGCCAAATGAGGATTCGTGGACCAGGCTAATGATTTTAGAAACGCGCACATCATCAAGTTTATCAAAAATATCATCTAGGAGCAGAAGCGGCGTCACAGCCGTACTTTGTTTTAGCATATCAAATTGCGCCAATTTTAGTGCGATTAACAGCGATTTGCGTTGCCCTTGGCTACCAAACTTCTTGATGGGATATCCATCAATTTGAAAGACCAAATCGTCTTTATGAACACCCACAGTACTAAATTGTGTTATGCGGTCTTGGGTAGTAGCATTTTCAAGGAGCTTCTCAAAATCTTCATTTAGCAGTTGACTTTGATATGATACACTTACATTTTCTTCAGCACCACTTATGGCAGCATACCTTTTTTTAAATAAGGGTTCAAAGGTAGATAGGTATTCCATTCTAGTCTCGTGAATGGGTTTGCCTAGTGATACCAATTGGGCGTTGTAAATTTCTAATGTATCATTTGCTCCCTGTCCATAACGACCCATTTGTTTTAGTAAGGCGTTGCGTTGTTGTAGTATTTTTTGATACTGAATAAGCTGATGCAAATAGGTTTTGTCAGCCTGACCAATCAGACGGTCAATAAAACTTCTTCGGGTTTGGCTACCTTCATTGATCAAGTCTACGTCAGCGGGTGAAATCATTACGGTGGGGAGTAGGCCGATGTGTTCTGATAACTTTTTGTATTTCTTACCGTTGCGAATAAATACTTTTGAGGCTTCGCGCTTGAGTAAACACTCAATACGCTCCATACGTTCATCACGCTCAAAGTGTCCTTCAATACGCATAAAGTCTGCCTGATGTTGAATGGTATGCGCATTTACAGCAGAAAAATAGCTGCGTCCCATCGCCAAATGGTAGATCGCATCTAGCGTATTTGTTTTCCCTTTTCCGTTATTTCCAACAAAACAGTGGATAGGCGCATCGAATGTATATCTCGCATCGGACACATTTTTGTAGTTGGTAATTTCGAGGGCGTTAAGACGCAAACTGCTCATAAAACAACTTATATTAAAGAAGCATCCAAAATAAACATTTTGGTGGCAAGGTGTATTGGAATAAAAATTTTATTTTTGCAACCATAACAATTTAAAATGGCTACGTACAAAAAACGCGGAGGTAAACCAAAAATGCCTCAACAACAATCACCAGAGCAAGAGAGTGTAACAGCTGAAGTATTTTCAACGCTTGACACTTCTGCAGGTCGTGCGGAAGCTTGGGTCTCTCGAAATCAGAACTATATCCTGTCTTTTATCGTCCTCGTTGTCGTCGGCGTATTTGGTTATTTGGGGTATGAAAATTATGTGGTTAAGCCCAAGCAAGAGGAATCTACAAACCTTATAGCACAGGCACAAACCCACTTTAATGAAGCTTTGGAAGACTTAACCTTGCAAGATTCTTTGTTTGTACTCGCCCTAGAAGGAGACGGAGTAAGCCCTGGCTTCATTAAAATCATCAATAGTTATGGCGGTTCTGCTGCTGCTCAAATAGCTACTTACAATGCAGGCATGATATACCTTAAGCGAGGAGAATACGATCTTGCCATTGACTACTTAGAAGATTTTTCTGCTAACGATCCTGTGCTTGGCGCACTTGCGCTTGGTGGTATCGCAGATGCATTTACAGAGTTAAACCAACTGGAGGATGCGCTAGGCTATTACCGAAATGCAGCGAATTATGCTGATAACGACTTGACAACACCTCGTTTTTTACTTAAAGGAGCTCAGGTAGCTTTAAGCTTAGGTGCTAAGGCTGATGCAGCAACATTGCTAGAAACCCTAGCCTCTGACTATGCAGAAACCCCTCAGGCTACTCATCTAGAGGTGCTGTTAGCACAAGCCCAAAACTAGTATGGCGACTGCTCAACACGGTCCATTTAATTTAAATGCGGTGCCTAGCGCTGCAGCTCTTCGGATTGCCGTTGTTGTTTCTGAGTGGAATGCTGAAATAACAGCTAATTTATACGAAGGTGCCCACGCTGTACTTCAACAAAAGGGTTGTTCTGAGATACAGCGTATAGACGTGCCGGGTAGTTTTGAACTTATTTATGGGTGCAAAGTAGCTATGAATGCAGGTTTCGATGCTGTCATTGCATTAGGAAGTGTAATAAGAGGCGAAACAGCACATTTTGACTATGTGTGTGAAGCAGTAGCTTCAGGCATAAAAGATCTTAATCTTCAAGGCAAATTTCCTGTTATTTTTGGAGTACTCACCGATAATACCCTAGCACAAGCCCAAGCGAGAAGTGGTGGGGAACTAGGAAATAAGGGGGCGGAAGCAGCTGTTGCAGCCATCAAAATGGCTACACTTGCTATTTAAAATACTTTAAGGGAACCCACAGCATACCGAAACATTCCCCTTTTGTTTTGTTAAGGTGTTTGTGGTGGATTTTGTGAGCTCGTCGTACGCCTCGCGCATAGCGGTTGTTGACATTGCGCCATATTTTAAAACGCTGGTGAATAAAGATGTCATGCACCATAAAGTAAGCCAACCCGTAGGTAAATATACCTATGCCAATGGCTAGTCCTGGAGTAAAACCATATTCTCCCCAGAAGACAACACACCCCACACTTACCACGGCATAAAAGATAAAAAAGAGGTCGTTACGCTCAAACCAAGAATTGTGATTTTTGTGATGGTGGTCTTTGTGGAGCGACCATAAAAAACCATGCATGACATACTTATGGCTAAACCACGCCATAAATTCCATAGTGAAAAACGTTAGAAAAATTACACCAATTTGGGCAATCAGGGACATGGTCTTAAGTTATAATAAATTGAATTGATATCGAATAAATGAACGTGCTAACACATCTACCTTTTGGTAATTCGGCACGCGAATTCTTTTTGCCTTAATCTGTGTTGAAGGTGTTTTTTTAAGTTTTTTCAGCAAACGTAAATAATACTTGTATGCGGTATAGACACCAAATTTAGCCTCATCTGGTAATTGAAAAATGCCCTTTAAGCCAGCGCTGAAGTCAGCTTCAATTTCTTTGATAATAGTTTGTTTCGAGTGTTCATCGAAAGCGTTCATGTCAACGTTGGGAAAATAGGAGCGCTCTAAATGTTCATGATCTGCTTTTAGATCCCTCAAGAAATTAACCTTTTGGAACGCCGAGCCCAAACGCATGGCAGCATCTTTTAATGCGTCGAACTGTACATCATCCCCTTTGACAAAAACCTTGAGACACATCAAACCTACTACATCAGCAGATCCGTATATATATGCTTTGTACTCCTCGTCAGTTAAATAGGTTTTCTTAGACAAATCCCAATGCATACTTTGCATAAACGCTTTAATGTATTCGCGGTCAATATTGTAGCGGTGAACTGTTTCTTGAAAACTGTTTAAAATAGGGTTTAGGCTTATCTTATCTGACAAAGCTTGTTCTAGGGATTGCTCAAAGCGTACAAATAATTCGGCTTTATTATAATCGTGAAAAGTGTCAACGATCTCATCGGCGAAACGGACAAACCCATAGATGTTGTAGATGTCTTGTCGGATTTCATTTGAAAGTATACGAGTAGCGAGTGAAAAAGAGGTACTGTATGAATCAGTAACGAGTTTACTGCTTTGATGGGAAACTTTATCGAATAGCGCTTTCATATTTTTGCCTTGATTCTTGTAAATATAAAATAATTATCGTGTCAAATGACCTGTGGTCAGAAAATGTTTACTAGTTCCTAAACTAAGTTCAAGGCGTAAAGCACATCATCAATAGATTTGAACTTGCGTATTTTATCAGGCATTTCATCTGATATGAATTGAACTTGATATCCTAAAATCCATAACTCACTGTCAATATTTTCAATGATTTCTGAATTAAAAGTATTTAAATAAGCTTTGATTTTGTCCTGCGTTGGTTCAATAGTGAAATAGGTAATAAATGTAATGGGTTCTCCTATGTCCACTAAATTATTTAAACTTTCGATTGGGACAGATTGACCCAAGAACACACATTGAAAACCATTGTTTAGTACTTCGTATTGTAGATACAATAACCCTAACTCGTGAATTTCATTATCCGGTAAAAATAAAACAAATCTGCGATCTGTTCTGCGAGTGGATTTTTGCTGTAAATCCTCGCACATGGCGTGAATTTTTTGTTTTACTAAACTCGTAATAAAGTGTTCGTGCGATGGGCTGATAGAATTGGTTTGCCACAGCACACCCAATTCATTCATTAATGGTACAAATACGTTTTTAAATACTTCACTAAATGAAAACTGCTCGAGTAAATCATTAAAGGTTTTGGTAAACAACCTCTGATCGAAATTGATCATGGCCAACTTAAATAAGCCTATGGACCAATCATCTGCATTCTTGTTAATGGTAATCTTGTGTACGTTTTCAGTTATCTCTTGCGAGCTGAATGATGCGATTTTTGAAATTTTGTACCCATTGTTATACAAAAGGGTAACGTTCAGAAGTTTCTGTAGGTTTTCAAGATTATAGAGGCGTATGTTGGTGTCTGTTCGTTCGGGCTCAAATAGATTGTATCGCTTTTCCCATATGCGAATGGTATGTGCCTTGATACCTGAGAGATGCTCAAAGTTCTTTATGCTAAAGCTATTCTTAACGCGATCCATTTGTTTAATGTTTAATAAACACTATTAAACAAAATTACAAAAAATTTATTTATAAATTCTTCAAAACAAAATAAATAATAGAGTGCGCACGAGAGGAATCGAACCTCCACGGGATTTAACTCCCACTAGGCCCTCAACCTAGCGCGTCTACCAATTCCGCCACGTGCGCTTTTGAATGAGGAAGTGACTTGGCTGGGGTTCGAACCCAGGACCCTCTCCTTAAAAGGGAGATGCTCTACCAGCTGAGCTACCAAGTCTGTTGTTGTGACTTGGCTGGGGTTCGAACCCAGGACCCTCTCCTTAAAAGGGAGATGCTCTACCAGCTGAGCTACCAAGTCAAAATTGAAGCTGCAAATATAGGCGCATTTTGACGATTATTCAAAGATTAAATTATCCTAAATTTGTCTACTTCAATACTTTAAAATATGACCACTTCTTTTTCTAATCCAAATGCAATCATATTAATAGGATATATGGGCTGCGGTAAGTCCACGGTTGGCCGAATGCTTGCAAAGACTCAAAACCTATTATTTGAAGATTTGGACGACATTATTGCACGTGATACAAGTACTTCTGTCCCTGAATTGTTCGTTGAGAAGGGTGCCAAAGCTTTTAGAGAATTAGAACACAAAACACTAAAAGAATTACTTGAAGTTGCTGATTGTAAGGTGATTTCTCTGGGTGGCGGTGCTCCTTGTTATTATAACAATATGGCTCTTATTACTGCTGCTACACCATATGTTTTTTATCTTAATGCATCCCACATAACCCTTGCACAACGGCTTTTTCCTGAAAAAAATGGACGCCCGATAATTGCACATGCCGAGACTCAGGAAGCATTGCAATCGTTTATTGCCAAGCATTTATTTGAGCGTCAAAGCTTTTACAGACAAGCTACTCATATCATTTCAGTAGACAACAAATTGATTGAGGCAGTGGTGGAGGAAATTAGAAAATTAATCTAGCACAGCAGTAAACCCCTTAGGCTTTACCTGAACAGCAACATTTTCATTGATTGATGTAGACAGTGATACACCTTTAAAGTCGGCTTTTATGGGGAATTTTTTGTGGTTCCTGTCTAGCAATACCGCTGTTTTACATTGTTTAAGCGGAACACTTAAAAAATGTCTAACGGCATATATTAAGGTGGTCCCTGTATGAAGCACGTCATCGACAATTACAACGGACTTGTTTGTATAGTCTGTCGCAGCAAGTGTAGTCTGAATTGTATTGCGTGGATTGTTTTTGTCTATTTCAATCTCACAACTCAAAATTTCTTTAGAGGAGTTGGCCTCTAAATGATGAACAATGCGCTGGGCTACTGCATATCCATTGACAACAATACCGGCAATGATAATGGTTTGGTTTTCGCCATTGGCTTCGAGAATTTGATAGGCAATGCGCTCTAGCTTGTGCTCAATTTGTTCGGATGTCAAAATGATTTCACTCATAGGACAAAAATACACAATATACCTTAGGTATCATCATCTAAAAAGTCTTCGATGTCTCGACGGTCTTTTTTGCTAGGTCTACCCATGCCTTTGACTCTAGACATGCGTTGATTTTCGTCTGCAGCATTTTTGAGATCTAAGGCTTCTTGCGGAGTGATATCCTTGCAATATTGTGAAAGCAATTTAGCACCTACCCGGCTTTTAGGAATATCCAAAACATAGATTTCAACGGTTAGTTGATGTCGTCTAATGCTGATTTTATCCGAAACATAAACTTCTCTTGAGGGTTTTGCGTTTTGACCACCAAGTTGTACATAGCCTTTTCTGCATGCCGTACTAGCTGCATTTCTTGACTTGTAATAACGAACCGCCCACAGATATTTGTCTACTCGCATGTTTATAATATTGCTGCGCAATAATACATGAAAATTGTATCTTGCGCTTTAAATCTTTCAGATGAACAAACTAACGCTTTTTTTTGGAATCGTATGCCTCCTCGTATTTGCGACTGCTTGTGAAGAGCAACAACGTGGTTTTGCTGAACCACCCCGTGATTACGAATCACAGCGTGCAGTGGATAATGACTCTTTACTTAATTTTTTGCAAACACGTTTTTACAATTATGAAGACTATGCAACAGCTGATAGTAGCGAGCGAATAACTTTTGATATCAATATTATTGAAGAAGATGATGCAGACAAAACTCCTTTAATTGACCAGGTTGAGCAAATCAACGTAAAGATAAAGAATACGGAAGGCGTTTATTTCGATCACACAGCTTATATCCTTGACATACGCGAAGGGGTTGGAACGGCTCCAACGGCTGCCGATAGTGTTTTTGTTACGTATAAAGGTTTGTTGCTTGACCTCTCAAGGTTTGACGAAACAACCAACCCTGTTTGGTTTGAGTCTCTTTCAGTTGTAAAAGGGTTTAGTGCCTTGATGCCTCACATTAAAAAAGCTGCAGCACCCACCATAAATTCGGACGGCACCTATGCTTTTGATGGTTTTGGCTCAGCTGCTATTTTCATGCCCTCTGCCTTGGGTTATTACAACGACTCTAGGAGTGTACCTGCTTACTCACCCCTTATTTTTGCAGTAGACTTATACACCTATAACACCACAGACCATGACGGTGATACAGTACCTACGCATCTCGAAGATTTAGATGTTGATGATTATTATGATGACGATACGGACAATGATGGGCTTCCCAACTTCCGTGACGATGACGATGATAATGACGGCATATTAACACGCGAAGAATACGATGCAAACAATGATGGTATGGCAGACGATACAGACAATGACGGCACCCCGGACTACCTAGATAAAGATTAGCCTTTCTTAGCCAAAATCTCTTTTGCCTTCTTCACAATTGAACTGGCGTTTAAGCCATATTTTTCCATGAGTTGAGCAGGCGTTCCAGATTCTCCAAAAGTATCTTGTGTGGCAACAAAAGCTTGCGGGGTAGGGTGCTGTTCTGCAAGAACACGTGCAATGCTTTCTCCAAGTCCACCCAAATAGTTGTGTTCTTCACAACTTACGATTGCTCCTGTTTTTTTAGCGGATTCTAAAATAAGGGCGTCGTCCAAAGGCTTGATGGTGTGTATGTTGATTACCTCTGCGCTGATGCCTTGTTGGTCTAGGCTTTTCGCAGCTTCTAAAGCTTCCCATACAAGGTGACCGGTGGCCACAAGTGTAACATCTGTACCTTCTTGGAGAAGTATTCCCTTCCCAATGTTAAACGGCAAATCGCTAGTGAAATTAGGAACGGCAGGGCGTCCAAAGCGCAAATAAACAGGACCGTTGTGGGCTGCTATGGCATGTGTGGCTTTTCGCGTTTGCTCAAAGTCACAAGTATTGATTACGGTCATGCCAGGAAGCATTTTCATCAATCCTAAGTCTTCAAGAATTTGATGTGTAGCCCCATCCTCGCCAAGCGTGATACCAGCGTGTGAAGCACATATTTTTACGTTCTTGTGCGAATAGGCAACCGACTGACGAATTTGATCATAAACACGTCCTGTCGAGAAGTTGGCAAAGGTTCCTGTAAACGGAATTTTACCTCCAATGGTCATCCCTGCAGCAATGCCTATCATATTGGCTTCTGCAATACCTATTTGAAAAAATCGATCAGGATGTGCGTCCTTAAATACATTCATTTTTAACGAACCTGTGAGATCTGCGCACAAGGCTACTACGTCTTCATTTTGATCGCCGATTTCTGCCAAACCAACACCAAATCCAGAGCGTGTGTCAATTTCATCTTTAAATGTATATTCTTTTAATCCCATCTTAATAATCTCCTAAAGTTTCTTCGTTTTGTGCCAGTCCTATGGCCAATTGTTCATCGTTTGGTGCTTTCCCATGCCATGCGTGTGTATGCATCATAAAGTCAACACCATTGCCCATTACCGTGTGTAATAAAATTGCAACAGGTTTTTGTTGACCTGAGGCTGCTTTAGCTGCCTCAAAGCCCGCTAAAATAGCCTGTACGTCATTGCCTTTTTCTACTTTAATTACAGTCCAGCCAAAAGCTTCTAGCTTGGCACCGACATCGCCAAGAGGCAAAACGTCATCTGTGCTTCCGTCAATTTGTTGTTTGTTGTAGTCAATGGTCGAAATAAGGTTGTCTATTCCTTTACCTCCTGCATACATGATGGCTTCCCAGTTCTGCCCTTCTTGGAGTTCGCCGTCGCCGTGAAGACTATAGACCATATGTTTGTCTTTGTTCAGCTTTTTTGTTTCTGCTGCACCTATGGCAACGGACATACCTTGTCCTAAAGAGCCAGAAGCAATTCGGATTCCTGGAAGCCCCTCATGTGTTGTGGGGTGTCCTTGTAGTCGGGAATTTAATTTTCTAAACGCGGCAAGTTCAGAAATGGGGAAAAAGCCGCTACGTGCTAAGACACTATAAAAAACAGGGGAGATGTGCCCGTTCGATAAAAAGAAAAGGTCTTCGTTCTTTCCATCCATTGAAAAGTCGGTCGAGTAGTCCATAACATGGTGATATAATGAAACGAAAAATTCAGTACAGCCCAACGAACCTCCAGGATGGCCTGAATTTACTTGGTGTACCATACGCAAGATATCGCGACGCACCTGTGGTAATAACTGTTCTATAGATTCAATGGATGCCATATAAAATAAATTTTATCAAAAATAAAACTTCAATTCAATCTTACACTAATAATTTATCATTATTTGTGTTAAAAAAACGAACAGTTATTAATTACTTACTTACCGCCTAGTGTTGCGTATATTTGATTGGTGAAATTTTCATTATTACATACAGATCCTGCTTCAAAAGCTAGAGCAGGAGTGCTCACTACCGATCACGGGAAAATAGAGACGCCTATTTTTATGCCTGTAGGAACTGCAGCAACTGTAAAGGGGGTGCACCAACGCGACTTGGCGGATGATATTAACCCTGATATTATCTTGGCTAATACCTATCATTTATACTTAAGGCCTTCCATGCCTATTTTAGAGCAAGCGGGCGGTATACACAAGTTTATGCATTGGGAAAGACCCATATTGACAGACAGCGGAGGATATCAAGTGTATTCTTTGGCTGACAAACGAAAAATCACAGAAGACGGCGTAATCTTTAAGTCACATATTGACGGATCAAAGCATTTTTTCAGTCCTGAAAGAGCTATGGATATTCAAAGGAGTATCGGCGCAGACATCATTATGGCCTTTGATGAGTGTACTCCTTATCCTTGCCCTTATGATTATGCCAAAAATTCCATGCACCTTACACATCGTTGGCTTATTCGCTGTCAAGAACACTTTGAAAAAACAACACCTAAATATGGTTATTCCCAAACGCTTTTCCCCATAGTGCAAGGAAGTGTCTACACTGATTTACGGGTGCAGTCAGCCGAATTTATTGCCAGTACCAACGCGCCAGGCAATGCCATCGGTGGCCTTTCAGTAGGAGAGCCAGCTGAGGAAATGTATGCCATGACCGATGCGGTATGTGCCGTCTTACCAGAATACAAACCCCGCTATTTGATGGGGGTTGGTACGCCGATCAATATTTTAGAGAACATCGCTTTGGGTGTAGATATGTTTGATTGTGTTATGCCTTCTAGAAATGCACGTAACGGTATGCTGTTTACTTCTGAAGGGAGTATCAATATTAAAAATAAAAAATGGGAAAACGATTTCTCTCCCATTGATCCCAACGGAAGTAGCTTTGTTGACTCCGACTATAGCAAGGCTTATTTACGCCACTTATTTGCTGCTAATGAGTTGTTGGGCAAGCAAATCGCCACCTTACATAACCTTTCCTTTTATTTGTGGTTGGTGCACCAAGCAAGAAAGCATATTTTAGCAGGTGATTTTACGACTTGGAAAAACACCATGGTACGTCAAATGGATAAGCGTCTGTAATATGAAATTGATAGACCTGTATATTATAAAAAAGTACATCAGCACTTTTACAGTCATGTTGGTGTTGTTTATTCCTATAAGTGTATTGGTTGATCTCTCTCAAAAAATTGATAAATTCAAAGAAAACGAACTCTCAACAGCTGAAATTTTATCCCACTACTACGATTTTGTATGGGTATTTGGATACCAACTTTTCCCCATATTCTTGTTTTTATCTGTAATATGGTTTACCTCAATATTAGCAAGTAACACAGAAGTAATTGCTGTATTGAGTTCGGGAATATCTTTTGACCGATACCTACGTCCTTTTCTTATTTCTGCTTCTATAATTGCCTTTCTAGCCTTTGGATCGAGCATGTTCTGGGTGCCAAATGCCAGTGAAAGCTATAACCGTTTTAAATACGAGTACATTAGCAAGGGCAGAAAGGTGATGTTAACCGAAAACATTTACAAACAAATAGGCGATAACGATTTTATATACATCAGCAATTATAATGCAAGTCGGCAGGTGGGGTATAATTTTACATGGGAACATTTTGAGGATAATCAGTTGTTCTATAAGATTAAGGCGCAAAACATCCGATGGGTAGAAAAAGACAGTATTCATCGTCTGTCCCAATTTTTTCAGCGCACCATCATTAATGACAAGGAAGTTATTAGAAAGGAGGCACGTCTTGACACCTTACTTGACTTAGATTTAAATTCTATTACTCCTATTACCTACAAAGCCCAAACACTCAATTTTTTTAAACTAAACGAATACATCAAGCAAGAACGTGAAAACGGAAGTCCGCTTATTAACAGTCACCTGTTGGTGCGACATAAGCGCTGGTCAATTCCTATATCTGCTTTTATTCTAACACTTATTGCAGTAGCGGTAGCATCTTTCAAGAAGCGAGGTGGTATGGGAATAAATTTAGCAATGGGTATCATACTGGCTTTTCTCTATATCTTTTTTGACAAAATATTTGAGGTAATGGTTGAGAAATCTAATTTCACTCCGTGGCTAGCTGCTTGGATTCCCAACGCTCTATTTACAGTACTCTCTATCTATTTATTGCGTCATGCAAAGAGATAAGTTATTTAGTACGCTTCACTTTCACTTTATCGTGGTCATTTTCGGGTTCACTGCTATTTTGGGTACCTTGATAAGCGTCTCGGCTATTCCCTTGGTTTGGTACCGAATGACATTGGCAACTCTAGGTTTGGGTTTGATACTTTGGGTACGTAAGCACAATTTTCGTGTAGACAAAACCATCGCTTGGGTGGCTATTGTAAGTGGTGTTTTAATTGCTTTTCACTGGATTACATTTTTCGGTTCTGTTAAAGTGTCAAACGTTTCTATAACCTTATCGGTACTTTCGTCTGGTGCTTTTTTGACGTCCTTACTTGAGCCCATTTTCTATAATCGAAAAGTCATTGGCTATGAGGTATTTTTTGGGTTATTGGTCATTCTTGGTTTGGTCTTAGTTCTTGGTACTGGAACCACACATGTAAAAGGCTTTCTTTATGCAGGCATATCAACTGTATTAGCTGTTTTGTTTACATTGCTTAATGGCAAGTACGTTTCCAAAACAGATCCATATGTATTGTCCTTTTACGAACTTTTTGTGGGGGCCCTGGTTGTTACCTTGGTGTTGGCGTTTCAAGGTGCTTTTACTTCCGCTTTTTTTGCTATTTCTACACAGGATTTGCTTTGGCTGTCCATGTTAGCCTTTGTGTGTACTTCCTATGCTTTTGTTGTATCAATAGTTGTAATGCGCCACCTAACTCCTTATTCTATTATGCTTGGGATTAACATGGAGCCTTTATATGGTATTGCCTTGGCCTATGCCATTTTCGGGGAAAAGGAAGTAATGCATTTGGGTTTTTATATCGGATTGGCTTGTATACTTATTGCGGTCTTGGCAAATGGTATTTACAAATTAAGAAGAATAAAAAAAACGATCCATCCGCTTACTCGGAATCCAAAATAAGTATATTTGTTTTTTCATTAAAATCTCAATATGGAGTATTTAGACTTTGAAAAACCCATTAAGGAATTAGAAGACCAATTGCTCAAGTGTCAACTGATAGGTAATGACAGTGAAGTTGATGTTACCGAAGCTTGCAAAAACATCCAAGACCGTTTGGTTGAGCTCAAAAAAGATATTTATAACAACCTAACACCTTGGCAGCGTGTGCAGGTTTCAAGGCATCCTTCAAGACCTTATACCCTTGACTACATTAAGGCACTTACGCAAGGCACCTTTTTAGAGCTTCATGGTGATAGAACGGTCAAAGACGACAAAGCAATGATAGGCGGGTTAGGCAAGATAGGAGATCAAAGTTTTATGTTTATTGGGCAGCAGAAAGGATATAATACCAAAACAAGACAGTACCGCAACTTTGGTATGGCAAACCCTGAGGGGTATCGTAAGGCACTGCGTTTAATGAAATCTGCTGAAAAATTCAATATTCCTGTTATTTGTCTAATAGACACACCTGGAGCATACCCGGGACTTGAAGCAGAGGAGCGCGGACAAGGTGAGGCCATTGCCCGCAACATACTGGAAATGTCTAGGCTAAAGACGCCTATTATTGTAATGGTTATTGGTGAGGGTGCCTCTGGAGGTGCATTGGGCATAGGTGTGGGCGACCGCATATTTATGCTGGAAAATACGTGGTATTCTGTTATTTCACCAGAATCCTGTTCATCCATTTTATGGCGCAGTTGGGAATACAAAGAGCAAGCAGCCGAAGCATTAAAGCTAACGGCCAAGGACATGAAACGTCAAAAGCTTATTGATACCATTATCAAAGAACCGCTGGGTGGTGCACACACCAATCGCGAGGCCATGTTTGATACCGTTCGTAAAACTATTTGTAGAACCTATAACGAGCTACAAGAATTATCAACCGACGTTTTGGTGCAAGAACGCATGGACAAGTTTTTTGCAATGGGTGTTTATGACGAATAATGTTTGGCTTTTAAACAATTGTAAGCGGGTTATTAACTACGCTGTTGTTCGTTAGTTTTTTGCCTTTTTTAAAAATTTATACTCCCATTTATGTAGTTTAGTGTCATGGAAAAAAAGAATCCCATGCCGTCTATAGTATCACCCTCCACAGTGGTTCCATTAGAACGCGGAAAGCTGCCACCACAGGTAATTGAGTTCGAAGAAGTCGTTCTTGGGGCCATGATGATTGACAAAAAAGGCGTTGATGAGGTTATTGATATCTTACAGCCCGAAGCCTTTTATCGTGAGGCACATCAGCATATTTTTTCCGCAATGGTCAAGCTTTTTGAAAACTCGGAGCCCATTGACCTTTTAACGGCATCGGCTCAATTAAAAAAAGATCAGAAGCTAAACCAAATTGGAGGAGACTTTTATCTCATTCAGCTTTCTAAAAAGGTATCCTCTTCTGCACATATTGAGTATCATGCACGTATTATCCTTCAGAAATTTATTCAGCGCAGTCTAATAAAAATTTCAAGTGAAATTATAGAGGAGGCTTACGACGAAACCAAAGACGTTTTTGACATGCTCGACAAGGCAGAGTCCAAGCTCTATGATGTGAGTCAGGGAAATCTAAAGACATCTACTGTAAGTGCGCAAAGTTTGGTTATCCAAGCCAAGAAAAAAATTGAAGAAATTGCTAACCAAGAAGGAATGAGTGGGGTACCTTCAGGCTTTCACGCGGTCGACAAACTGACTTCAGGATGGCAAAACAGTGACTTGATTATTGTAGCTGCACGTCCAGGAATGGGAAAAACAGCCTTTACCTTATCCATGGCGCGAAACATTGCCGTTGATCAAAATATTCCCGTTGCATTTTTCTCTCTTGAGATGTCTTCCGTTCAATTGATAACTCGTCTTATTTCATCTGAAACAGGGCTTAGTTCAGAAAAGCTTCGAACAGGAAAAATGGAAGATCACGAGTGGAAACAGCTCAACGTTAAGGTTTCCGATCTAGAAAAAGCACCGCTTTATATTGATGATACACCTTCTTTATCTATCTTCGATCTTCGTGCAAAAGCTCGACGTCTTTCTTCGCAATACGGCATTCGCCTTATCATGATAGATTACTTGCAGTTGATGACACCCGGTGGGAGCAGCAAGGCTGGAAATCGGGAACAGGAAATCTCGACCATTTCACGAAACTTAAAGGCACTTGCAAAGGAATTGGAGATTCCAGTTATAGCGCTATCCCAGTTATCTCGTGCAGTAGAAACTCGAGGCGGGAGTAAACGTCCACAAATTTCTGACTTGCGTGAGTCTGGTGCTATTGAACAAGATGCAGATTTGGTCACCTTTATCTACAGGCCTGAGTATTATAAAATTGACGAATGGGATGACGAAGAGCGTTCACCTGCCGCGGGTCAGGCAGAGTTTATTGTTGCAAAACATCGTAACGGGGGGTTGGACAGCATACGACTTAAATTTATTGGAAACCTCGGTAAGTTTGACAATTTAGATCAATTTGATGCTCCCATTGAGTTTCAATCCAAAATAAATGCTGGGGACGAACCCTTTGAAGCACAGCGTACCAGTCCAAACGAAGCGTTTGGAACTGACGACGATGATATGCCGTTCTAGCTTATCGCTTTATTTTACTTTATCGATAACTGCCTTAAAAGCATCTGGGTGGTTCATGGCCAAGTCGGCCAATACCTTACGGTTTAGTGCAATGTTGTGTGCACTTACCTTACCCATAAATTGTGAATAGGACATGCCGTGTAATCTAGCACCAGCGTTTATGCGTGTGATCCACAAAGCACGAAAGCTGCGTTTTTTGTTTCTGCGATCGCGATATGCGTAAAGCATTGCTTTATCAACAGCATTTTTGGCAACTGTCCAAACGTTTTTTCTACGACCAAAGTACCCTTTGGCTTGTTTTAAAATTTTCTTTCTTCTTGCGCGTGATGCAACAGCATTTACTGATCTTGGCATAATATAGTGTTGGTGAAGCAGGCGGAGAATCTCACTTTTAAAGCCGACTTCAGGTTATTATTATCTTAAACGAAGTTGTTCCTTAATGTTATCGGCATCGCTTTCATGTACCAACCCACTGTGAGTTAGTTTTAGCTTTCGCTTCTTTGATTTTTTAGTCAAAATATGACTCTTAAACGCATGCTTGCGTTTTATTTTACCTGAGCCTGTAAGCTTAAAGCGTTTCTTAGCACTCGATTTTGTTTTCATTTTAGGCATAACTACTTCCTTTTATTTTTTCGGATTTATCAACATGATCATCCGTTTTCCTTCTAATTTAGGCAATTGTTCTACTTTGCCATAATCTTCCAAATCTTGTGCTAATCTTAGCAACAGGATATGGCCTTGTTCTTTAAAAACGATTGAGCGTCCTTTGAAAAAGACAAATGCCTTTAGCTTTGCACCTTCTTCTAAAAACTTGATTGCGTGTTTTTTCTTAAACTCGTAATCATGCTCGTCGGTTTGTGGTCCAAACCGAATTTCTTTTAACACCACTTTCGAGGCATTTGCCTTCATTACCTTTTCGCGCTTTTTCTGCTCGTAAAGGAATTTTTTATAATCGATGATCTTACACACCGGTGGAGCTGCATTGGGTGAAATTTCAACCAAATCCAATTCCAATTCGTTTGCCTTCTGCAAGGCTTTTTGGAGCGGGTACACACCCATCTCTACATTGTCGCCAACTAAACGTACTTCTTGGGCCCGTATCTTTTCATTGATTCGGTGCTTATCTTCTTTTATGATCCGAGCAGGTCCTCTGCTTCTTCTTCTACGTATCGCTATAACAAACGCGTTTAATTGACTTAAAATGATTTTATTTCATCTGCAGCTTGACGTCTGATCAAATCTGCAAATGATGCTAAGGACATACTCCCTAGATCGTTACCTCCGTGGGCTCTAATGGAGACCGTTTCTTGCGCAGCTTCTTGTTCACCTATGATGGCCATAAAAGGCACCTTGCTCATTTCAGCTTCGCGGATTTTTTTACCAATGGTCTCACTTCTATCATCCACGAGGGCGCGAATTTCGTTATTTTCTAAGAATTTTGAAACTTTTTTCGCGTATTTTTCATGCTTTTCACTGACACAGAGTAACTGAACCTGTGTTGGGTTGAGCCATAAGGGGAAGTTACCACCAGTATGTTCGATTAAAATCGCAACAAATCGTTCCATACTACCAAAGGGCGCGCGGTGTATCATGACAGGTCGATGCAGCTCATTGTCGTTCCCTTTGTACGTAAGGTCAAAACGCTCAGGAAGGTTGTAATCCACCTGTATGGTGCCCAGCTGCCAGCTTCTTCCCAAGGCATCTTTCACCATAAAGTCGAGCTTGGGACCGTAAAAGGCGGCTTCTCCTGTTTCCACAACATAGTCCAATCCTTTTTGGTCAGCTACTTCAATAATAGCTTGTTCTGCTTTCTCCCAGAGTTTTATATCGCCGATATATTTCTCTGGTTTTTCGGGGTTACGAACCGATACTTGGGTTTTAAAGTCTCTAAAGCCTAATGCATTAAATACATAAAGGACAAGATTAATAACGCCCATAAACTCGTCGTTGAGTTGTTCTGGAGTACAAAAAATATGCGCATCATCTTGTGTAAATCCGCGTACACGCGTAAGCCCGTGCAGTTCGCCACTCTGTTCATAGCGGTATACGGTGCCAAATTCGGCTAGCCTGATGGGTAGGTCGCGGTAACTCCATGGCGAGGCGTTATAAATTTCGCAATGGTGTGGGCAATTCATCGGCTTTAACAAGAACTCTTCGCCTTCTGCAGGTGTGTTTATAGGTTGAAAGCTATCGGCGCCATATTTTTCATAGTGCCCTGAAGTCACGTATAATTCTTTTTGTCCAATGTGCGGCGTTACGACTTGCTGATAGCCCGCTTTGGTTTGCGCTTTGCGCAAAAACTGCTCGAGTCTTTCGCGCAGTGCTGCTCCTTTGGGCAGCCAAAGCGGTAGGCCTTGTCCTACTTTCTTGGAAAAGGTAAACAGTCCAAGTTCAGCGCCTAACTTGCGGTGGTCACGTTTTTTTGCTTCTTCCAGTAGCTCTAGGTGTTCTGCTAGAAGTTTTTGTTTTGGAAAAGATACTCCATAGATTCGGGTAAGCTGTTTATTTTTTTCGTCCCCACGCCAGTATGCTCCTGCAATATTGGTGAGTTTTACAGCTTTTATCATGCCGGTATTGGGAATATGCCCACCGCGACACAGATCCGTAAAATCATCGTGATCGCAAAAGGTGATGGTGCCATCATCTAAGTTTTCAATAAGTTCTGTTTTGTATTCGTTTCCTGCTGCTTTGTAAAAGGCGAGGGCTTCAGATTTGGAAATCAAACGCAAGGCAAAGGCGTGTTTTCCTCTTGCGAGTTCGATCATGCGTTTTTCAATGGTAGGCAAGTCTTTTTCGGATATGCTGTGTTCGCCTAGGTCTATATCGTAATAGAAACCACTGTCAATAGCTGGGCCTATGGTGAGTTTAATACCTGGATACATTTGTTCAAGCGCTTGCGCAAGCAGGTGCGCACTGGAATGCCAAAACGCTTTTTTTCCTTGGTCGTTATTCCAGGTAAACAAGACCAGTTCACCATCCTTTTGGAGTGGGGTAGTTGCTTCTATGGTGGTTCCGTTATAGGATGCAGAGATTACCGCACGCGCAAGGCCCTCGCTTATGGATTGCGCAACCTCAAAGGGCGTACTGCCCTTGGGCATTTGCTTTATGGCCCCATCGGGCAAACGTATAGCTATTGTTGTACTCATGAAGTAGCAAAGATAAGCGGAATGTGGAAGTGTTCAAGAACTTTTTGAGGGATAGTCATTAATTTGCGCTATTCTTCATTAAACAGCCCTTTAACTATCATACGAATGGCCCAAAAACCGAGAGCAATTGAAGCGATACACATTAGGATGGCAACACCCAAAACGGGGATGTACATGGGATGTTCTTGATTTTTAAAGGCAGATGTCAACACGGTAGGACCGATAAAAGCCAACACTACTGCATATGCCATAGCACGAAGACCGCTAAAGAGATTTTTTTTGTTCATCTTTATTATTCAACAGCCGTAAAGATAAGACTATCTCGTTCTACGACCCTAAAATAACCCAGTGGATAGTCTTGACTGTTGGTGGTATTTTGAATATTACCACGCAAGCTGGACTTGGCTGTTGCAAATGGACCGCCCCCGTCTTGTCCTGCATGAGAAATTAAGATTTGCATATAGGTATAAAAATCCCTGTCAACACCCATTAGATAAATGGGAGTTGGCGTGTTTTTGGGAAAATACTTATCGTAAAAAAACGAAAAGCTGATTTTATTGCCGTTGTAGAACTCATCACGTGTCACAAATAAGTTGTTGTAACCAAAATCCATGAGGTAATAATTGCCAGGTTCGGGTCTATCGGTAAGGCTAACTACGGCTTCAACTTGATCGCCAGTAATAAGGGTGTTTTCTCCTTGTATCACGCTGTCTACAGGCGTTGAAAGCACTAGTGATTCTGTGGCAGTATACGTGGCTGTATCAACAAATAAGCTGAGTGTAAAAGTGTCGTTTTCGGCAACGTCAACATTGTAAATGTAGTAATGTCCGGGTGCGTCTTCTTGCGCCGTAAAAATCATATCTAATTGTTGAAGGGTTACCGTAGCGTTTGATACATAGGGCACTTCCTCGTCGTAGTAATCGGCTGTTCGCGATATAATTACTTCCAAAGTTCCTGGAGTTTGCCCGAGGTTACGCCAAAGCATGGCGTCTATGACCAATTTGTTTTCGACGGCTGGTAAGGCCACATTAATGGGGTCCTCACAACCCACCAATAACAATCCCAATACACAAATTATTTTTTTCATCAGAAGCGTATGTTATAAGTTACAGAAGGTATGATACCGAATATGGAGAGCTTATAGGCTTGGTTTTTTCCTGTTTCGGGATCTTGTTTAAAGCTAATGGTAGCAGCATTTCTACGGTTGTAAATATTGTAGATGCCAAACACCCAGCTTCCTTTTATTTTTTTGTCTTGTTGTTTTTCTGGGGTCAGAGTTGCAGCGATGTCTATGCGGTGGTAGGTGGGCAGCCGCTGTCCGTTGCGTTGTCCAAAACTTGGCACTCGGGTTCCCATAAACTCATATTGTCCTAGGGGATAGGTTATGGGTTGGCCCGTTTGCAAAACAGCATTGGCATCCCACTTCCATTTTTTGTTGTGGCTATAGCTCAAGCTCAGGCTCAGGTCATGGGTTTTGTCATAGGCCGATCGGTACCAAGCACCTTGGTTGATGCCGGGCTCGTCGGCTCGTGCACCAGGAGTTCTTTGTTCTGCACGTGACCAGCTATACCCTGCCATTCCAGTGACTTTTCCCTGTGTTTTTCTGAACAAGAGTTCGAGCCCGTAAGCTCTTGCAGTACCAGGTAGTAATATCTGTTCTATGGCTTCATTGGCAACCAGTTCTGCACCGTCTATGTAGTCATACCTGTTATCTGTATGTTTATAGAAAATTTCCGTTTCAATTGAATTGCCATTTTCTCTTTCTGTCACATATCCCAATGCCCATTGGTCAGACTGTTGGGGCTTGAGGTAACGCCCACTAGGCGTCCACACGTCTAGGGGGGTAGGCGAGGTTGTGTTGGATATCAGGTGTAAATATTGGTTTACACGCTGATAACTCGCCTTCCACGCATTTCGCTCTTGACGATAGGCAAGCGTAAAGCGGGGTTCTAAATTGGTGTAATATTGCTTGCTCTCTGCTTTGCTATAAAAACCCAGAGTAGTACCTTGTTGGTATATGCCCAAGGCTGTGTTGTACGTGAGGGGTTGGGCATTGACATATTCCAATAAACCAGATTGTGCCAAGCGATTGAACTGATTAATGCGCAGGCCGTAGTGTAGCGCCAGTTTGGGTGAGATATCGTGTTTGGCACTTAAGTATATTGAAGCCTCAGCAGCAAACTTGTTTTGCAACTGCTCGCTATTAAACCCAGAAGTGGCGGTTAAGGGCTGTATGTAGCCAGGATTAAAACTATAATAAGTGCCTTGTACTCCTGTTTCCAAGGTCATTTTTTCCGATACGTTATAGCTTAAATCGTATTTAACATTAAAATTCTGAATTCCCGAATCCCAGTCAAAGCCAACAAAGTCAAGTGCGAGCCCGTAGTAGTAGTCGCTGTATATTAGGGAGAGGTTTCCAAATACTTTAGGCGAAAAAATGCGATTCCAACGCAGGTTTACTACCGTATTGCCATAGGTGTTTTTAAAGGTATTGTCAAAGGCTACCACATCACGGCCAAAGTAGCCCGAAAGCAGCAGCCGATTTTTTTCATCTATGGGTAAGGTGATCTTAGTATTCAAGTCATAAAAATAGGCTGTGTTGGGCTGGTCAAATGCTTTTAGAAAAAGGTGGGCGTAGGTGCCTCTTCCAGCGACTAGAAAAGATCCTTTTCCTAGCGGCCCTTCGAGCAAACCACGACTTGAAACGGCCCCTATACCCCCATTAAACCGCAAGCGGTCCTTAGCACCCTCTTTTTGGTCGATACGCAGCACGGACGAAACCCTTCCCCCATAGGCGGCGGGTATTCCTCCTTTATAGAGTTGGATGTCTTTGATGGCATCGGAGTTAAAAACAGAGAAAAATCCAAACAGGTGGGAGGAGTTAAAGATGGTAGCCTCGTCGAGAAGTATTAGGTTCTGGTCAGCACCACCACCACGTACGTTAAAACCCGATGCTCCCTCGCCTGCACTAGTTACTCCAGGCAGCAGTTGTATGGTTTTTAGCACGTCAGATTCGCCAAAGACCACAGGTGTTTGCTTGATGGTTTTGGCTGATAAGCGGTTGATGCTCATTTCAGGCGAACGCATCCGTATGCGTTCAATATCTTCAGTGACCACAACCTCTTCTAGCTCTTCGCTTTGTATGGCAAGGCTTACATCCAATTTCCTGTTTTGGTCTAGGTTGATTTGAGTACGTTTGGTTTCAAATCCAATATTTTGATAGATGATTTGATAGGTTCCAGCAGGCAGTGTGAGGGAATACACCCCGTAGTTATTACTCACTGTTCCTAGGGATGTACCTTCGGCATAGATAGTAACGCCCAACAGGGTTTCTTGAGTGTCGGCAGTTGTTAGGGTTCCGCTAAGGGTGTAGGATTGTGCATAGGCTGATAGTCCCACGCAAACCAATAAAGTAGTGATGTAACGTATCAAAGCATTTTTTTCAAAGATACGCAACTGAGCTTATGCAGCTAATGCCTTGTCTAAATTTTCTTTGATAGCAGCAAGAAAATCTTGTGTCGACAAATAGTCTTCACGTGTCATTTCTTCCTTGTGGATAAGCATGGCAAGGTCTTTGGTCATTTGACCACCCTCTACGGTTTGGATACAAACTTCTTCAAGTTTTGCACAAAATTCAGCTAAGTCTCTATTGTTGTCCAGTTTGGCACGATGTGCCAATCCGCGAGTCCATGCAAAAATAGATGCAATAGGGTTGGTAGAAGTTTCTTTGCCTTGTTGGTGTTGACGGTAGTGGCGCGTCACGGTGCCGTGTGCAGCTTCTGCCTCCAGCGTTTTGCCGTCTGGTGTTACGAGTGTAGAAGTCATCAGTCCAAGTGAACCAAAGCCTTGGGCTACGGTATCGGACTGTACGTCACCATCGTAATTCTTACACGCCCACACAAAGCCTCCGCTCCATTTCATGGCTGCGGCCACCATATCGTCAATAAGACGGTGTTCGTAGGTAATCCCTAGGGCTTCAAACTGGTCGATAAATTCGTTTTCAAATACTTCTTGGAAGATGTCTTTAAAACGACCGTCATATGCTTTCATGATGGTATTTTTAGTAGACAGGTATAAGGGCCATTTTTTACTGATGGCACGGTTCATACATGATCGGGCAAAGCCGTAAATGGACGAGTCAATATTGTACATACTCATCGCCACACCGCCCTCTTGGAAATTATACACTTCCCATGATTTGGCTTCGCTACCGTCTTCGGGGGTAAAGGTCATGGTGAGCTTACCTTTTCCTTTTATTACCGTATCCGTTGCGCGGTATTGATCCCCAAAAGCGTGACGACCGATACAGATGGGCTGTGTCCAACCTTGTACGTAGCGAGGTACGTTCCTCATGATGATGGGCTCACGAAATACGGTTCCACCTACAATATTTCTAATGGTTCCGTTGGGCGAGCGCCACATTTCTTTGAGATCAAATTCTTCTACGCGGTTTTCATCAGGGGTAATGGTAGCACACTTGATGCCCACGCTGTATTTTTTTATGGCTTCCGCAGCATCAATGGTAATTTGATCGTTGGTGGCATCACGTGAAGTAACGCTTAGATCATAGTACAATAATTCTACATCTAGGTAGGGTAGTATGAGTTGTTGTTTAATGAAATCCCAAATGATACGTGTCATTTCATCTCCGTCCATTTCTATTACTGGATTTGCTACGTGGATTTTAGCCATGGTTATTTGTTTAGTGGGCGCAAATATACGTCCGGATTAGGTATAAAAAAACAGCAGCTCAATGTTTTGAACTGCTGTGTTGGGTTAGTAACAAAAAATGTCTTTCCACGGGGTTTTAGCCTATCTGTCTTGACGTTCTTTGATACGTGCTTTTTTACCGGTTAGTTCACGGAAATAAAAAATACGTGAGCGGCGTACTTTCCCGCGGGCATTTACCTCTATTTTCTGAATACCAGGCAAATTGATTGGGAATATACGTTCTACGCCTACAGTACCTGACATTTTGCGAATGGTAAAAGTCTTGGTAGCACCGCTTCCCTTGATTTGAATTACGACACCCTTAAAAAACTGAGTACGTACTTTACTTCCTTCTCTTATTTCGTAATAGACGGTTATGGTATCTCCAGCTTGAAAGCTTGGAAGTTCTTTTTTTGGCACAAATTCATCCTGAACATATTGTAGTAAGGGCTCCATTTAGTTTGGTTTTAAATGATAGTTATGAAACATGCACGTACATCGCCAGCGGTTTCAAAGCAACTGCAAATATAACCCATATACTTTAGTCCACAAAAAAATAAATCAAATCGATTTTTCGATTTTAATATAATACTTTTTGGAATTTTAAAGACGAAATTTCATTAGACTACTTAAAGTTCATGTATTTTTATATTTATTCCATGCTGTTTTAATGTACTTTTTATTGATGCTATCTGAAACAAAATGGTCCTTCAGATAAATTTGGCACTGTATTTAAATAACTACTTTAACCATCTTTAATTGGGTTAGCAATAGTTGGTTATATTTTACAAAACAAAATTATTGACAATAAAGTTATACAAACTAACCAATCAAAATGCTAATAAACCAAATGAAACTCCTACTGTCCTCAAATCAATTAATGGCATTCTTCATTTATTGTTGGGGCTATGATATCTTTTTTCCTTTTCAAACCCTTGAGCAAGGAATGGAAGCAGATTTTAAAATCCCTTTTGTCCATTTAAGACTAAGGGCTTGGATTTAAACAGTTCATGTTGTGAACCAATGCGGTTATTAATAATGAGACCTACCCAATTGTTTGTGCGATGACTCAATCACAATAACGTTTGGTTGTTCATTTTGCAACCCAAACACTCTATGCAAAAGAACAGATGACAACCGTAAGAAGAAACCCACTTTTTTTGTCGTTGTACGTTGGCATCTCAAATAATTACTACACCACTGCAACGCAAGCAATACCAAAACAAGATTGAGAACCTCTCTGGGCAAGCTAAGCCATGAAGTTTCTGAGGAAACTGAGCCTGTCGAAGGGACCGAACTGTTTGTAATGATTGATTTGACCTCTTACTCCAACAAATCTGGTCTTTTTTGTTTTGTTATTTTCAAGGCCTGCTCTTCGCGCCAGGCCTCAACCTTGGGTGTATTACCAGAAGTTAGTATTTCAGGTACTTGATGACCGTTATAGTCCGCTGGCCGGGTGTATACTGGGGGTGCAAGTAGTCCGTCTTGAAAGGAGTCGGTTAGGGCAGATGTTTCGTTGCCCAATACTCCTGGAATCAATCGAATGAGACTGTCGCAGAGTACGGCAGCTGCCAATTCACCCCCAGAAAGAACATAGTCGCCTATGGATATTTCATGGGTAACAAACATATCCCGAACCCGCTGGTCAACACCTTTGTAATGTCCGCAGAGGACAATAATATTTTGAAACAGCGATAGCGCATTGGCTATACCTTGATTGAGTACATCCCCGTCTGGAGTCAAATAAATTACCGCATCGTACGTACGTTTGGCTTTTAGTTGGCTGATGCATTTGTCAATTGGGGCTACCATCAATACCATACCGGCACCCCCACCATAGGGGTAGTCGTCTACTTGTTTGTAAGCATTGGTGGTATAGTAACGAAGGTTGTGGAAATGTACCTCTGCCAAACCTGCTTCTTGCGCCCGCTTCATGATTGAGCCCGCAAAAGGGCTGTACATGAGTTCGGGTACCACACTAATGATGTCAATTCGCATGGGGTAAAGATAGCGAATAGGGAATAATTTATACGAAGTGGGGAAAAGTTCGTGCGTGTGAAAGCCCTAATTATATACCTTTTGGGTGAT
This sequence comes from Flavobacteriaceae bacterium, assembly GCA_002862645.1. GTDB lineage: Bacteria > Bacteroidota > Bacteroidia > Flavobacteriales > Flavobacteriaceae > UBA7446. The sequence continues at coordinate 46,377 of PKDQ01000020.1, forward strand.
AACCGCATACGCCCAAATCTTGTCTTCTAAGTTCGGTGCTACTCAAAAATAAAGCGCATTTTTTCTCCGTTTTTATTCAAAAAGTTAAGCTCATAAATACTTTCCTCATCTAGTGACAAAACCTCAGATTTGCTGTTTATTTCATTGCCATTCACGGCCAGCAAAACATCTCCTGCTTGCACGCCTCTGCGAAACAACCTGCTGTTCTCAATTCCAGAAACATAAACACCTTTGGTAGTGTCGTATAACTCCCTTTCTTTTTCGCTGAGATTTCGCAGGCGCATGCCGTAGTAATTGACAAAGGGCGTTGCTTTTAGTACAACAGCAAGGATAAGTGTTTTTCCCTCGCGCACTACTGTTACATCCACGCGTTCGCCCGGTCGTTTAGAACCTAAATAACCGGTTAAATCTGCAAATTTTCGGATGGGGGTATTGTCTATTTTGGTGATGATATCTCCTTTTTGTATACCTGCTTCAATGGCCCCCATGTCCGCTTCCAAGCCTCCGACATAAAACCCTTCGGTTTCTTCAATGCCGAGTTGCTCGGCCATACGTGCGTTTAGGCCGTTGCCGGTTACGCCCAACAGGGCTTTTTGTACATTTCCGTATTCAATAATATCTTCAAAAATCTTTCGTGCGATATTGCTGGGTACCGCAAAGGAATAGCCAATAAAGGTACCCATGCCGTTGCTGGTAATGGCCGTGTTGATACCAATCAAATCGCCGTCCAAATTAACTAAGGCACCGCCACTGTTCCCCGAATTTACTGCAGCATCGGTTTGGATAAAGGATTGGTTTTTGTTGTCATAATCGCTAAAATCTCTTGACTTGGCACTGATGATGCCTGCCGTAACGGTAGAGTTGAGGTTATAGGGATTGCCAACAGCGAGCACCCACTCGCCAATGCGTGTGTTATCGGAATCGGCAAAACGCACATAGGGGAAAGTATAATCGCCTTTTATTTTGAGTACAGCAATATCTGCATTGGAATCCGAGCCAATAACTTCCACTTCATACTTTTTGTTGTCGTTGGTGGTAATTTCTAGAGTGGTAGCACCCTCAACAACGTGGTTGTTGGTAATAATGTAACCATCGGAAGATACGATGACACCCGAACCCATACCAATACGGGGATACTCGCGTGCGCTTCTTCCATAGAAGTACTCCATAAAACTGCTTGGTCTTTGCCCTTTTTCTATGCTGGTGTTGGTAATGTGTACCACCGCATCTATGGTTTTTTCGGCAGCAGCCGTAAAATCCGTAGCTATGGCTTTTACAGTCGTAGTAGGCGTAAAATTAGTAGTAGCCGTTTTGGTTTGTACAGGCTTGTAAACCACGGTTTGCTTTTGGGTAAGATGATATCCTACTAGGGTTAGAAAAGCAGCGCCAAAGGCTACTGCAGCGTATTTAAAGAATGATTTCATAGCGTTTCAATTACATATACATTCCAAAAGTAAAACAAGTGTTTTTGAGTTAAAAGCCATTTAACGCATTTTTAACAACATAGTCGCTAGTGAATTTGGCTATATTTGCATATGTTTTTTTCGTTTGTAAAATATCAAGGCACTGGAAATGACTTTGTGATTGTAGACAATCGCGACAAGCATTTTCCCATTGAAGACCACCGGCTTATTGCCCAGCTTTGTCATCGTAATTACGGGATAGGTGCTGATGGTTTTATAGCCATAGAAACCGATGCCACTTCCGATTTTTTTATGCGATATTTTAATGCCGATGGCCATGAAGGTAGTCTTTGCGGTAATGGCTCTCGTTGTGCTGTTCACTACGCCCATGCCCTGGGGCTCACCCAAAAAGAAGTTGTTTTTCGGGCAGCTGATGGTTTGCATCAAGCCGCATTTGTAGGTGAGGAGGTCGCGCTTTTACTTCATGCTGTTACCGATTGGAACACCCATGATGAAGCCATTTTTATAGATACAGGCTCGCCACATCACCTAGTTTTTGTCGATGACGTAGCCTCGATAGACGTTGCTAGCCTCGGGGCACAGATTGCCCATGGTGCTCAGTATCTTGCAGACGGCACCAATGTAAATTTTGTTGAAGTTACAGCAGCTGATGTCTTGCACGTCCGCACCTTTGAGCGTGGAGTTGAAGCGGAAACGCTTTCTTGCGGAACAGGCGTCACGGCAGCTGCCATAGGCGCCCATATAAGCAAGCGCGTAATGGCAAAGAATATCAGTATACAAACCAAAGGCGGTGTGCTAACAGTTTCTTTTTCAGACACCTCCACGGGATATGAAGCCGTAGTACTTCAAGGTCCTGCTTCTCCTGTTTTTAAGGGGCAATGGGAAACATCAACCAAATGATAAAACGCCTGTTTATAGCTGTACTGCTGCTGTTGTTTATTCTTGGCAGCGCAATTGTATTTCATTTTTACAAGATATTTTTTGCCTCTAATACCGCTTTTGAAGTGCCCCAACAAGAAGTACTAATACCTTCTTCTGATACCAAAGCTGCGGCCTACGACACCCTTGCTCGTGTGGTTAAACGCTTCGATTTTTTTCAGCAAGCTGCCAGCCGTAAAGGCTATCAACCTATCCCTGGACGTTTTGTGTTGGATAGAGGGATGAACAACAACGAGTTGATTGATCGATTGCGCTCCGAAAACAAACCCATTCGCCTGACGTTTAACAACCAAAAAACCCTGATGCATTTGGTCGCACACATTGCTACAAAAATAGAAACCGACAGTACGGCCATCATGCAGGCCTTTTACGATGTTGATTTTTTACAGCAAAGCGGCTTCACAAAAGACAATGTATTGTCAATTTGCCTACCCAATTCGTATGATGTTTTTTGGAACACTACTGCCGAGCAATTCCGAGACAGGATGCTAAGACAGTACAAGGCTTTTTGGACACCAAAACGTGAAACAGCACGCAAAAAAATCAAACTTACACGAGAGGAAGTAGTGGCTTTGGCAGCTGTGGTACACAAAGAATCCTACCGAGTAGATGAACAACCATTGGTGGCGGGGGTCTACCTCAACCGACTGCGTAAACGAATGCGACTTCAAGCCGATCCAACCGTTATCTATGCATTGATGCGTAAAGCCAATGACTACGACATGGATATTCGTCGGGTGCTTTATGCCGATTTAAAAATCAAATCTCCTTACAATACGTACCAAAGTAGAGGGATACCCCCGGGGCCTATTACCATGCCAGATGTCAGTGCAATTGATGCGGTATTGTTTGCTGCCAAACACAAGTACTTATATTTTGTCGCTGATCCAAGTCGAAGTGGCTACCATTTGTTTGCTACAAACCTGTCTCAGCACAATAAGAACAAAAAAATATACACCCGCTGGTTACGTGATAATAAGATCTATCGCTAACCCCCAAGCAAGGAAAAAACGGCAGGCCGCTTGTGCAAGTCTTCTTTGTTGTTGCGCCAGGTCTCGGCAGTTGCCGTTTTGATAAATTCGGTTGGCAATGTAACATCACAGGCCACACTGAGTTGTGTTTTGGGTCTTAAGGCCTTGCTTAATTCATTCAAAAGTGCCATGTTTCGATAAGGGGTTTCGATAAATACTTGCGTTTGGTTTAGTTCAATGGATTTTTTCTCAAATTCATTAATGGCTTTTCTGCGTTCAGCTTTGTCGATGGGCAAATAGCCGTTAAAGGCAAAAGATTGGCCGTTGAGTCCAGCTGCCATTACCGCTAAGAGTATGGAAGAGGGGCCTACCAGTGGAATAACCCTAATGTTGTTGATGTGTGCTCGCGCCACAAGTGCTGCTCCTGGATCGGCAACGCCCGGACAACCCGCATCAGTAATCAAGCCCATATCTTCGCCTTTTTGAAGGGGTAGGAGCATGGCAGTCAGATCTTCTTCAGTCGTGAATTTGTTGAGTAAATGAACTCTAATATTGTCTTGTGGTATGTTGGGACAAATGCTTTTGACAAACCCCCGACCTACTTTTTCTTTCTCTAAAACAAAGCAACGTAATGCCTCTATGGTTTTTTTAACCGATATGGGCATCACCTCAAGAGGGGCCGTATCGCCTAATACATTTGGAATTAAATAAAGCCGTCCTGTTGTTTGTGTACTCATTTGGTGTGTTTCGCTAACCAATTGCTGCAACAATCGTGCAGGAGTTCATAAACATGGGCAAAACCATCAGCTTCGCCGTAGTAGGGATCTGGAATACGGTAAGCCTCCACCTCGCTTGCGGAGGTAATAAGCGCAATTTTATGGCGTTGTGTTTCTGAAGTACAGAGGGCTAGGGCATTGGAAAGGTTTTCTTCATCCATGACCAATATGTGGTCAAAAGCATCTATGTCCGCAGGGGTTAGTTGTCGTGCTTGTTGGGTGCTGATATCAATATTGTACAGGGCTGCAATGGCAATACTCCGATGATCTGGTGCTGCGCCTACGTGGTAGTTGGCCGTACCTGCAGAGTCTATAAGAAAATCAGTATCGTTTGTGAGTTTCCGCATGATGCCTTCGGCTAGTGGTGAGCGGCAAATATTACCCAAACACACCATAAGCACCTTGGTTGCCATGTCTTAGTTGGAAAGTTTCTTATTTAGATCGTCCACATATTTGCGGAACTGCTTATCTGTGAATGCGAGGTTGTCAACAGTTTTGCAGGCGTGAAGCACTGTGGCATGGTCGCGATGTCCAATTTTAGAACCAATACTTGCTAGTGAAGCCTTGGTCATTTTTTTGGCAAAGAACATGGCCAATTGTCTTGCTTGTACAATATGGCGTTTTCGTGTTTTAGATTGTAGTGTGGTGACGTCCATTTGGAAGTATTCAGAAACCACTTTTTGAATATGGTCGATAGATACTTCTCGTTTTGTATTGCGTACAAACTTTTCAACAATCTGTCTGGCAAGTTCGAGCGTAATTTCTTTTCTGTTAAAAGATGCCTGAGCGATTAGGGATATAATGGCCCCTTCAAGTTCACGCACATTTGTCTTAACAGATTTGGCAACAAAATCGATAATTTCATCTTGCATTTCAACGCCGTCACGGTACAGTTTGTTTGTGAGAATAGAAACGCGTGTTTCGTAGTCTGGACGTTGTAGTTCGGCAGAGAGTCCCCACTTGAAACGCGATAGCAATCGTTGCTCAATGTCTTGCATGTCTACTGGTGCCTTATCGGAAGTCAAGATAACTTGCTTGCCATTTTGGTGTAGGTGATTGAAAATATGGAAGAATACGTCTTGAGTACCTGTTTTTCCAGAAAAGAATTGAACGTCATCAATAATAAGAACATCCATAACTTGGTAAAAGTGTATAAAATCGTTTCTTGTGTTTTTCTTAACGGCTTCTATGTATTGTTGTGTGAATTTCTCTGCAGAAATATATAAAACAGTCTTTTCTGGGTATTTACTTTTAACGTCAACGCCTATGGCATGAACAAGGTGGGTTTTACCAAGGCCTACTCCGCCAAAAATGAGTAGCGGGTTGAAAGAGGTTCCGCCGGGCTTATTGGCTACGGCAATACCAGCTGACCTAGCAAGTCGGTTTGCATCTCCTTCTAAAAAGTTTTCAAAATTGTAACTCGGGTTTAGTTGCGATTCAACTTTAAGATTTCGTATTCCAGGAATTACAAAAGGATTTTTTAGCTCAGCGCTTTGGGTTTGCAAAGGCGCTACAACGTTTTGTACTTTGATACGTCCTTTGTTTTGGCTTGGGATACTTTCTGTAAATGCTTGCTTGCTGCCAAATGTATTTTCCATTCGGATGACATAAACAAGTCTGGCGCTTGGGCCAAGTTCTTTTGTGAGGGCTACTTTTAGAATCTCAATGTAGTGTTCTTCTAGCCACTCATAGAAAAATTTACTCGGAACTTCAACACTTAGGGCGTCGCCGTTTAGCTTCAAAGGTTTTATGGGATCAAACCAAGTTTTAAAAGCTTGGTTGTGAATATTGTCCTTCACAAAATTTAGACAATTACCCCAAACGCTATGAGCGGTTTTTTGCATTTTTATTATTGATTGAAACGTTTTTTTGTAACAATTAATGTATAAAATTTGGGGATTTTTAGTGGTTTAATTGTACAGCACAAATATGTATTTAATTTTTTTTAAAAAAAAGTGTTATTCCTATTGAATTTTTAGAAAGTTTTACGCATATTATGGGCTCGTCGAGAAGCTTTTTTTTGACATTAACCCCTTACAATGAGTAAGAAAAATATTACAATTTTATGCAATGTTCATTATCATCAGGTAGATCAAATGGGTGTTATGCATCACTCACAATACGTTTACGCTTTAGAGCAATCCAGAATTGAATGGTTGCTTAATCAAGGGATTAGTTATGGCAACCTGGAGAAGAAAGGTATTTTGCTTCCTGTGGTCGACATTGCCATACAATATAAGAAGCCACTACATTTTGAGGACTCGTATCTTGTTCACGCAACTTTAAACGAATTAAACGGATATTATGTTGATTTTTCCTATGTGATTGAAAATCAGCAAAAAAATTGTATCGCTACGGCAACAACGCGTTTGGTTTTTGTTGATGGGCAAAGTCGACGTGCTATGAAATGTCCCGATTTCTTACAGAATGCCTTTCATTCCGAATAATTTGTAGGACATCTCCTACAATTCTTTTTGACGTTTTTTTTCCCTCGGGTATAGGTGGGGCTTTGACGCCTTTTTTCATACATTTCTTTGCTTTAATCACCCGACATTCATCCCACAAATCGGTTGATAAAAATCCTTGAAGTGTTGTCGCGCCGCCCTCAACCAATATAGATTGTATAGCATGGTCCATGCACCAATGGATTAAGTCCTCTAAGATTTCAGATGTTGAAACCGTAACCCAGTGTAGGTTCCCTTCTACGTTATTGCGATTGTTGTTGAAAATTACTGTTTTTGCATCCCCATTGAAAACTTGTGCATTTTTCTTTAGGCTATTGTTGGGGTCAATGATCAGCCGAATGGGATGGGTGCCTGCCCATTTCCTTGTCGTTAATAGGGGGTTGTCATCAGCCACTGTTTTTCTACCCACTAATATGGCGTGTTCCTCAGCCCGCCAACGGTGTACCAGTTGTTGACTGTCGGCATCACTAATCCAGTACACTTTTCCTTTGTTGTCGCATTCAGGTGCAATATAGCCATCAGCCGTTTGTGCCCACTTCAATATAATGTAAGGACGCTTTTTTGTGTGGAAACAATAAAAACGCTTGTTTAATTCCACACAGGCTTCTTTAAGTACGCCGCTGATTACCTCAACACCTGCAGCTTTAAGGGCCCCAATACCACGTCCTGAAACTTTTGGATTGGGATCCGAAGCGCCTATGACTACTTTTTTTATGCCCTTTGCTAAAACCAAATCACAACATGGGGGTGTTTTGCCATGATGGGAACAGGGTTCAAGGTTAACATATAAAGTAGCGCCAACGAGTGCTTTTGGAGACAGCTTTGCCAATGCGTTCACTTCGGCGTGTGCCTTCCCGGACTTTTGATGCCATCCTTCTCCTATAATTTTCCCTTCCTTAACGACTACTGCGCCCACCATAGGATTGGGGTAGGTGTGCCCAAAACTCTTTTGAGCTAGGACTAAACAACGGAGCATAAAAATATCGTGGGTTGGATGCAACGGGAATGTGTATTTTAGCAAAAATATCAAATATCTCCTTGCAAAGCCGATTTCATTTACAATAGACCCAAGTTGACACTAAAAAAACAAAGAGCACAATTTCAAAAACTACTTTCATCTCAGTACACGCAAGATGAGATTCGTCTTCATTTCGAAATGTTGTGTGAGGCCTATTTGGGCTTAACACCCGCTCAGTTAGTACTCGAGCTAAAGGAACCCTTATCGCCAGAAGTGGAAGCCCAATTGCAAGCTGCGTTAAAAGCGCTTCAAGAAAATGAGCCCATACAATACATAATAGGTAGCGTTGTGTTTGCAGGACTTAGGTTGGCTGTAGATGAACGGGTGCTTATTCCTAGACCCGAAACCGAAGAGCTGGTACATTGGTTGTTGTCAACATACACTGATGAAACACCGCTTCGCGTATTGGATATAGGAACGGGAAGTGGTTGTGTGGCAATAGCACTTAAGAAAGCACGTCCAAACTGGGAAGTTACGGCTTGGGACGTTGATTTGGATGCCTTGACAGTAGCGAGACAAAATGCGAACACACATCAGCTTTCCATCAATTTTGAAGTTGTCGATGTATTGGGCGCTCAATTGCCTAACAAGCATTGGGATATCATGATTTCAAATCCTCCTTATGTGCCTGAATCGGAAAAAGCACATACGGCAACACATGTTTTACGAGAACCCGAGCAGGCTATTTTTGTTCCGGGCAAATTGCCACTAAAATTCTTTACCCATATCATCAACTATGCTACCCAACGGCTAAATTCCAAGGGCGGTATTTTTTTGGAAGGACATGTTCCTCTTATGAAAACCCTTCATTTGCTTTTAACACAAGCAGGATTTTCCGATATTGTACTTCGAAACGATTTTAGAACAAACCCACGGTTTATTCGTGCCCGTTACCAATGAATAAAGCTGAAAAAATACAATTATTAAGAACCGAGCTAGATGAGCATAATCGGCGCTATTATATAGAAGATGCTCCTGTGATTTCAGACCGTGAATTTGACGAAAAACTGGCTGCACTACAAGCACTTGAAGACGCAAACCCCGCCCTTTTTGATGCCAACTCACCCACCCAACGTGTTGGCGGTGCTGTGATTAAAAATTTCAATACCATCGCACATGAGCAGCGTATGTATTCCTTAGATAATTCCTATAACAGACGGGATTTACTGGATTGGGAGCAGCGCATGTGCAAAAACCTTGGCGTAGCATCTTTGGATTACACCTGTGAGTTGAAATACGATGGTGCTTCTATCAGCCTGACCTATGAAAATGGAAAGCTCGTGCAAGCCCTTACAAGAGGTGACGGATTTCAAGGGGACGAAGTAACCCAAAACATCAAGACCATTCACAGCGTGCCCTTGCAAATTTCAGCCAACGATGTGCCCGAGCGTTTTACCATAAGAGGCGAAATTATATTGCCGCTTGCTGGCTTCGATCAAATGAATAAGCAGCGTATAGCCCAAGGCGAAGAACCTTATATGAACCCTAGGAACACGGCATCTGGAAGTTTAAAACTGCAAGACAGCAAGTTGGTGGCAGCCCGCCCTTTGGATTGTTTTCTCTATCAAATTGTTACGGACAGAAACGTATTTCAGACCCAATTGGCGTCATTGCAAGCTGCCAAAAGATGGGGTTTTTATGTGCCCGAACATTTTGTGTACGCCCACAATATGCAAGAGGTGTTTGCCTTTTTAGATCATTGGGGACAAGATCGCAGCAGGTTGCCTTACGAAATTGACGGAGTAGTGGTTAAAGTAAACCAACTGGCATACCAAGAGCAACTGGGCTATACAGCCAAATCTCCACGTTGGGCCATGGCGTATAAGTTTAAAGCAGAGGCCGTTGAAACCCAACTTGAAGATTTGGTATATCAAGTAGGTCGCACGGGGGCTATTACTCCAGTGGCACAACTAAAGCCCGTATTGTTGGGCGGTACCATTGTTAAAAGGGCATCTTTGCACAATGCAGATTTTATTTCTGAACTTGGACTACATCTTAGCGATACCGTTTCTGTAGAGAAAGGTGGCGAGATTATTCCCAAGATAACTTCGGTCAATCTTAGCAAGCGTATGCCCAACAGCCGTGCTATTGCTTATGCGACCCATTGTCCATCATGCGATACCCCACTTAAAAGAAACCCAGATGAAGCACAACACTATTGTCCAAATGCAGCTGGGTGCTTACCCCAAAGTGTGGGGCGCGTAGCACATTTTATATCTAGAAAAGCCATGGATATTGACGGTCTTGGCGCTGAAACCATACAATTGCTTTTTAAAAACAACCGAATCGATAGCTATGCAGATTTATACGCCCTAACCGAGGCAGACCTCATATCGCTAGAACGATTGGCCGAAAAGTCGGCTCATAATATTGTACAAGCCATTGGGGCTTCTGTAAACATTCCCTTTCACCGAGTGCTTTTTGGTCTGGGGATTCGTTATGTAGGGCAAACTGTGGCCAAGAAGCTGGCTCAAAATTTTGGCTCAATAGATGCGTTGATGCAAGCCGATGTTGAAGCCTTGGAAGCTGTTGACGAGATAGGCACACGTATCGCACAAAGTGTTGTAGCATTCTTTCAAGATGTAGACAACCTTTTTGTTATTTCACAATTGCGTGCCTCGGGTGTTCAGCTTGAAGCAGCGATTTCCACCCAACCCACGTCAAATACCCTTGCAGCAATGCGCTTTGTGGTTTCAGGTGTTTTTAGTCAGTATTCCAGAGACGAATTAAAGGCTACTATCGAGAAGTATGGCGGTAAGATTTCATCTTCTATTTCAAAAAAAACCACCTATTTAGTGGCTGGTGATAAAATGGGTCCTGCCAAGAAAACCAAGGCCGAAAGCTTGGGTGTTCGCATCATTTCTGAACAAGAATTTTATGCACTTATTAAGTTGTAAAGTTGTGTTTGTAACAAACCGTTAGTTTTTTATAATATATTGCTATAGTCATGCAGCCACCTCTTACGAAAACACTACTTTTGCAACGATGAATTTTTTCGCCAAACGTACCGTAAAGCAGCAGCTCAGTATGCTTGAAAACAGGGTAGGAGTCAAGCCTTCTACTGTGCGTCGTATGGTTTTTATTCACGATATAGAATTAGATATCACAGAAGCGCAATTTACAGAAATGGTTGATTTTTTTTCACCAGAATTTGAAAATGTTGAACGGGTTCATTTTCACTTAAATGCGAAGATGCTAGAAGGTTTACCCAAGCCTCATCTACAACCCAAAAGTTTGGACTGTCGTGGTAGGATAGCGGAAGCAGACTTATCATTTGTCTTATCACAACACTATGATATTGCCGTTCATTTTATGCAACAAAGTACGCTTTCGTTGGCCTCTTTTTCTGCACAACTCAATGCTTCGTTTCGTATAGGTCCGTCCTGTATGGACAATAGATTGAATGATTTGGTACTGCCCACACGTTTAGATTTTGGTGGGTTTTTACACGACCTTAAAACATATTACAATAAAATAAAGTCTCATGCATGAGCTAACAATTAAATCTACTGGAGTAGCCGTGATTACTCCTTTTGATGCAGACGGTGCTGTAGATCATGATGCACTTGGACGTATCATTCATTTTTTGATTGATAGCGGCATTAATTTTCTTGTTGCCTTGGGCACTACAGGCGAATCAGTTACGCTTACGCATGAAGAAAAACAGGCTGTTTTTGCCACTTTTGTTCGTGAAAATAACCAACGCGTTCCGCTTATTATGGGTGTTGGTGGCAATTGTACGCGTTCGCTTGTCGAAAGCTTTCAGTCTCTTGATACTAAGGGCTTTGACTCCATACTATCCGTTACACCTTATTATAACCGCCCTAGCCAAGAAGGTTTGTATCAACACTATATGGCATTGGATGCGGTTACACCCTTACCCACATTAATGTATAATGTTCCAGGAAGAACAGGCGTCAACATGACTGCTGAGACCACAGTGCGTATTGCTTACGATGCAAACCATATTGTAGGTGTTAAGGATGCCGGTGCCGATATGGAGCAAGGTGCTGCCATTATAGCGCAAGCGCCAAAAGATTTCTTGGTTTTTTCTGGAGATGATGAAACCGCAATTCCTTTAACCCTTTTAGGTGGTGATGGCGTTATTTCTGTTATAGCCGGTGGCTTTCCAAAAACATTTAAACAAGGTATGGATGCTGCTTTGAGCAAAAATGAAGCAGAAGCAAATCAAATAAATCAGCTATTCAAACCTGTTATAGATCTGCTATACCAAGAGGGAAATCCTGTAGGGATTAAGGCTGTTTCTCAATTGTTAGGACTTTGTGAAGCCAATTTGAGGCTTCCCTTAGTCAGTCCCTCTGATGCACTTTTAGCAGCCTTAACGCCTTATGTAAATAAGCTTAATTAAATACCAATCCCAGTCTTAGCCCAATGGAATTGTGACCAGAATTTGGAAACCTCAAATTGGCATTGGACTCATGTCGTAACACAAGCATACTGTTAATCCAGAAGTGCTTATTGTATTGAATCTTAATGCCAAAGCCAATATTATCTGAAAAGGCAAAGCCAGCAGCCAAACGTTCTGTAAGTTTTGAAGTCCACATTGGACCTATGGAACCGTATACGAATACAGCTATTTTGGGATTTAAAAACCAGTTTAATGTTATACCTAAATGGGCTGACAATTGGTGAATGTTTTTTTCCGTCATTGCGTATTCTTGAAAATCAGCTGGAAAATCATCAAATAAAGATGTTGTAGTGAACCATTTGTTAAGGAGTTGGTGTTTTGAAAAATAATAACCCAATTCACTCAAGATATCTAGCTTAAAACTACCTAGCTGAAATTGCTGTAGCCTTAGGTGACCTAAAATATGATGTTGGGTAAGTATGTAATCTTCGTTATCAAATGGGAAAGCTTGCTGGCTGGAATATCCAATATGTATTCCCCAATCGGTTGGGCTTGGTACTTCTTGTGCTGCGACGATATGAAAAGTTGATAGGATAAAAAGTGCCCGAAAATAAGAAATGTGCATGCGTTTTGTATGTAAAACGTTTTAGTTAAATTAGCAGCTATGAAATTACCAAAATATTTAGTTGTAATCCTACTTTTTTTTGTGGTGGGTTGTAGTGATTATCAAAAAGCACTTAAAGCCCAAGACCCAGGTTTAAAAATCAAACTCTCACAATCGCTCTACGAGCAAGGTAAATACCGCAAAGCAGCACAGCTTTATGAACAGCTAAAAACACTTTACAGAGGGAAGCCACAGGCAGAGCGCATCGTCTTTTTTTACGCAAACACCTTGTTGGAAACCAAAAATTACATTTTGGCAGCCTATGAATTTGAAACGTTTGTGAAGGCCTTCCCCAAAAGCCAAAAAGTAGATGAAGCGTATTTTCTAATGGCGCATGCATACTACATGGTCTCGCCAAACTATAGTTTAGATCAAACGGATACTTACGAGGCTTTGGACAAACTCCAAGAGTTTATTAACCGTTATCCAGAGAGTGAGCGCATGGAACGCGCCAATGCTATGGTACAAGAACTACGTATCAAGACCGAAAAGAAAGGTTTTGAGAATGCCAAACAATACAACACCATACGCGATTATAAAGCTGCGATGAAAGCGTTGGACAACTTTATTGCTGATAATCCAGGCACATCATTTCGTGAAGCGGCACTTTTTGTTCAGTTCTCTGCAGTAAGCACATTGGCCATCAATAGTGTTACTTATAAAAAAGAAGATAGGCTTAAAGACGCCAAATCCAAATTTAAAAACTTCGAACGTTTGTACCCAGATTCAACGCATATGAAGGATGCACAAAAACTCTTGAAAGATATTGAGAAAGAAATCCTTACTTTTGCATCCAATTAAATTTTTCGCATGGACCTAAAAAGCACACAAGCCGCTGTTACTTCAAAAACCTATGACCGCAACGAATTAGATGCGTCAACCGGCAATATCTATGAAAGTATTTCAATCATGGCAAGACGCGCCGTGCAAATCAATGAAGATATCAAGACAGAGTTGTTCGAGAAATTGGAGGAATTTGCTACGCCAACAGAAAATTTAGAGGAAATTTTCGAAAACAAAGAACAGATTGAAGTTTCTAAGTTTTACGAAAAGCTTCCAAAGCCACACGCAATTGCTATTGCGCAATGGCTTCAAGAAAAAATTTATTACCGTCATACTGACGCTGACGCAAGCGAATAGTCATGTCTATCTTGCATGACAAGCGAATCCTACTCGGAATTTCGGGGAGTATAGCGGCCTATAAAACGCCGAATATCGCCCGATTGCTAGTCAAAGCAGGAGCTAATGTTCAGGTTGTCATGACCGAGGCAGCTAAGGGATTTGTTACCCCCCTTACGCTATCTACCCTTACAGATCGTGAAGTACTGACTTCTTTTACCCAAGAAGACAACGACAATGCCGTATGGAATAACCACGTTTCCCTAGGTCTTTGGGCAGATGTAATGCTCGTAGCACCTGCCTCTGCCAACACCCTTGCTAAAATGGCAACAGCAGCAGCAGACAATTTGCTTTTGGCAACGTATTTATCGGTAAAATGCCCCGTATTTTTTGCACCTGCAATGGATTTGGACATGCACAAGCACCCTGCTAATCAAGAAAATATCAATCGGTTGGTTGCCAATGGCAACAGGCTAATACCCGCTACTTCTGGCCCCTTGGCGAGTGGTTTGGAAGGTGAGGGGCGAATGGAAGAGCCCGAGCAAATAGTGGCCACACTGGAAGCGTATTTTAAGTCAACATCGCCACTTTCTGCCAAAAAAATTGTCATTACTGCGGGTCCAACATACGAACCCATAGATCCTGTGCGTTTTATTGGTAATCACTCATCAGGAAAAATGGGATATGCCTTAGCCAATGCCGCCGCTCAACAAGGGGCTGATGTTACCTTAATTAGCGGGCCCACCGCTGGAAATACTACGCACCCCAATGTTTCGGTAGTTCCTGTAACCACAGCTGTGGAGATGTTAGCTGCCTGCATGGATGTTTACAACAACTCCAATGCGCTTATTATGGCTGCTGCTGTTGCAGACTTCCAACCAATAGAACAGGCACAACAAAAAATTAAAAAGCAAGCGGGTATTCCTTCGTTGTCTTTAACGCCAACACCGGATATACTTTCAAAACTTGGGGAGGCGAAAAAGAACCAAATTTTGATAGGTTTTGCCCTTGAAACCCAAGATGCCCTGGCAAATGCCCAGAAAAAATTAGCGCGTAAGTACCTAGATGCCATTGTTGTCAATTCACTTGCAGATGATGGCGCAGGCTTTGGTCATGATACCAACAAGATTTCTTTTTTACAAGTTAATAAAGAAGCGGTACATTACACGCTTAAATCCAAACAAGAAGTTGCTTTGGATGTGATAGGTCACCTAAAAAATATGTTTGATGAATCTTAAAACCTTATTTGTTGTTTTTTTCTTCGTTATGCTTTCATGGGCGCAATCGGTGCGTGTGATACTTAATGTTAATACCGATTTGGTTGATCAAACCAATATCAATCCAGTCAAAACACTTGAGAAAGCTGCACAAGATTTTCTCAACAATACCAAATGGACGTCAAATCGCGAATTAAATACCGCTGCGATTACCATAGAAATGCTACTTACCATTTCCAGTGTCAACAACAATTCCTATTCGGGTAGCCTGCAAGTGCAATCGGGACGTTTGGTATACAACACCAATTACAACTCTCCATTGGTAAATTTTTTCGACGAATCATTTAGCTTTACGTATCAAGAATTTCAGCCTTTTTATTACGATGCGAACCGTTTCAATAACAACCTTATTTCGTTGATGTCTTACTATATAAATATTGTCATTGGCATGGAGCTGGATAGCTTTTCCCCTTTGGGTGGCACACCTTATTTTGAACGCGCACGCACTATTGCCAATGCTGCACAAGCAAGTAGTGCGCAGGGATGGCAAGCCAATCAGGGTCAGAATGGGCGATATGATATTATAGATGCCCTGTCTTCAACTGCTTTTAACGACTTTAGAAATCTAATATACACCTACCATAGGAACGGTTTGGATATCATGACTGAGACTCCCTCAGAAGCTAAGGAAACCATAGCTGCGCAATTGGTTACCCTAGAAAACCTTTTGCGTCGACAGCCAAATGCATATTTAATTCAATCTTTTTTTGATGCCAAAGCTGAAGAAATTAGTCAACTTTTTAGCGACGGCCCTGAAGTTGAGACCAAGGCACTGCTTCGGTTTTTAAATCGCTTTGTACCCAGCATGTCTGGCTACTGGAGTACTATCACGCGTTAATAACTTCATATTTTAAAGTGACATAAACGCATTATATTTGAAATAACGACAATATACAGCTGTGCTACTTTCGATTTCCATTAAAAACTTTTCGCTCATAGAAGACCTAGAGGTTTCTTTTGACAGTGGTTTGTCTATACTGACAGGTGAAACAGGTTCTGGAAAATCCATTCTATTGCAAGCATTATCGCTGATACTTGGGCAAAGAGCAGATTTATCTACCATACGCACAAATGCCTCAAAATGTATAGTAGAGGCCACTTTTGACATAGATAAGCATAAGTTAAAAGCTGTTTTTGACCAACTTGATTTGGACGAAGAAAGACATACCATCATACGTCGAGAGCTGAGTGCTACTGGGAAATCACGCGCATTTATCAACGATACGCCAGTTACGTTGGACGCCCTTAGAACCGTAGGGAATGCCTTGGTAGATATTCACACCCAAAGACAAACCATTCAACTTACTGATCCCGCCTTTTACCTTAACCTAATCGATGCCTATGGAGATAACGCAGAATCGCATGCAGCATACCGTGCTGCATTCAAGCATTGGCATATTTCAAACACTGAACTCGAAAGCTTAAGAGCACGTCAACGACAGTCTGATGAAGCTTTGGATTACCATAAATTCCTCCTTAATGAACTGGAACAGCTACGCCTGACGCCTGATATGATAGCTGCTTTAGAAGCGGAAATTCACGTTCTTAAAAATGCGACAGGACTAAGATCAGCACTAGCAGATGTGGTTTCAATCAGTACCCAGGACGGTCTTGGTGTTCAAGATCAACTGATTAGTATTTCCCAGTTGTTGGACAAAATAGCAAGCCTTGGTGCTGCGTATCAATCCTTATATGAGCGCATATCGAGTGTGCGGATTGAACTTTCGGATATCATTACTGAAGCGGAACACCTAGGAGAGTCGGTACAAGACGATCCAGCGCGTTTGCAAGAAGCAGAAGAGCTGTTAAGTACCCTTCATCATCTCTGTCAAAAACACCATGTTTATAATGCAGAGGGGCTTATTGAAAAACGCACACATTTGCAGCAGCTATGTGAAGGCGCAGAGGCATTGGAAGAACAAATCGAAACCCGATCCAAACAAGCAACACTTACAAAAATAGCTTTGGACGACGCAGCAAAGACATTGAATAGCCAACGGCAACAAGCATGTAAACCCCTCGCAACGGCACTTGCTTCCCGTTCCCGTGATTTGGGTATGGCGCACGTTCAATTCTCTATAGTACTTAACACTCTCGACGCACCCTCAGCCAATGGTACTGAAGAAGCCGCACTGTTGTTCTCTGCCAATAAAGGCGTTGACTTCGCACCATTAAACAAGGTTGCCTCTGGAGGTGAATTGTCTCGTATCATGCTCGTTATTAAATCTATAATGGCTGAAAAAGCCCAACTGCCGACCCTGATTTTAGATGAAATAGACACAGGGGTATCGGGCGAGATGGCAAAGGCTATGGGCAAGCGTATGCACGAAATGAGTCGTCATATGCAGGTGATTTCCATTACACATTTACCACAAATAGCAGCTTTGGCGGATGCACATTATAAGGTTTATAAAAAAGTAGTAGGGTCATCTACACAAACGTTTTTAACCTTGCTTAACGAAGAAGATAGAATTGAAGAACTTGCTGAAATGCTCAGCGGAAAAGACGTGAAGGCGTCTGCTCGCTTGCATGCACGTGAGTTGCGAAACGTATAATTTAAATTAGAACTATGAGTTATGGATTACTTAAAGAAAAAAGAGGTATCATTTTTGGCGCACTGGATGAAAATTCCATCGCTTGGAAAACAGCAGAACGTGTGCACGAGGAAGGTGCGAGCTTTGTATTGACAAATGCACCAATAGCCATGCGCATGGGTACCATTAATCAATTGGCTGAAAAGACAGGTTCGACCATCATCCCCGCGGATGCTACTTCCTTAGAAGATTTAGAACATTTGGTGAACGAATCTGTAAAAGTCCTTGGAGGTAAAATTGACTTTGTGCTGCACTCTATTGGGATGTCGGTCAATGTGCGTAAAGGACGCGCTTACACCGATCAAAAATATGACTGGACCGCTAAGGGCTGGGATGTTTCTGCCGGTTCTTTTCACAAAGTAATGCAAGTGCTTTACAAACAAGATGCTATGCGTGAATGGGGAAGTATCGTAGCACTGTCCTATATGGCCGCACAGCGTGTTTTTCCAGATTATAACGACATGGCCGACAACAAGGCCTTTTTAGAATCTATAGCACGGAGTTTTGGATATTTCTTTGGAAGAGATAAAAATGTTCGTGTCAATACCATTTCACAGTCACCCACACCCACTACTGCGGGGAAAGGTGTCAAAGGATTTGACGGCTTTATTTCTTACGCAGAAAAAATGTCACCACTTGGCAATGCCTCTGCGTTAGACTGTGCCAACTACACCGTTTCCCTGTTTTCGGATTTAACCCGAAAGGTTACCCTTCAAAACTTGTTTCACGATGGAGGTTTCTCTAATATGGGCGTCAGTGATGCCGTTATGCAAGTATTTGAGGAAGAATAAAAAGAAATAATGACCAATCAACAGCAAAGCTATAAAGCACGCTTTTTAGGATCAAAGCAGGGACTTTTGTTTCTGCTTTTTGCAGCTCTTATTTGGGTAATAAGCGCCTTGTCTGAAGAATACACTTCTGTTGTTCCTGTTCATGTTGAAATAGAAAACGACTCCGCTGATGTTATTTTGTTGGATACGCATTTGCATATAGATGCAAGTATGTCTGCAACTGGATTTTCAATTTTATATAGACGTCTTTTTCCACCTCAGCTTGCACTTTCTACGAATGAACTTTCGGCACTAGATTTGGATAACCCTGTAGTAAGCACCCAATACTTGGTAAATAGCTACAGACAACAATTCCCGAGTCGAAATGACCTTAACGGGTTTGTTGATAATGCAATAGCACTACCTCTCACTGCAGCTGTAGTAAAATCTTTTACACCTGCTTTGGCAGCACCGCCAGCCTTGGCAAAGGGCTACCAATTGACTTCTCCCATTCAAATCAATGTGGATCAAGTGACTGCAAGTGGAGGCAAAGAAAACCTTAAACATTTGGACACCGCTATTTTTAAGCTAATCAACAATGATATCGTAAAAGAAGACTTTGTACTCAAGGCAATCCTTTTGGATTCCATTGTTGCTTTGGCACAATGGAATACAACTGAAATAGAGGTGCGCGGTACGGTTGATCGCTATTCGGATGTTTCCTTTATGCTGCCTATCACTGTTGCTAATGCGCCCAGCTCGTTGGATATTGAATTAGCCTCTTCGTTAGTAGAACTAAAATTTGCAGCACCCCTTTCCAGTCTAAAAAGCATCAATGCGCAAGACTTTCGTGCTGAAGTGGTATATAAACAAACAACCACTGGACAGTTTCCTGTAATTATTTATGGATTACCTGATAATGCTAAACAAGTAGTCATAACACCTCCGACGGTATCTTATCTAATTTCCGAATGAAGCATTACGCCCTTACGGGAGGTATAGGCAGTGGCAAATCGACTGTGCTTGCCATGTTCAATAAACTTGGCGTACCCACTTTTGCAGCAGATGATTCTGCAAAAATGGCCATGGAGCAGGACGCAAGTATCGTGGCTAAAATCAAGGAGCTATTTGGCGAAGCTTCCTATATTCATGGAAAACTGAACCGACCTTTTATTGCTGCGCAGGTGTTTGGTGATCAAGAAAAATTACAGCAGCTCAACGCCCTAGTGCACCCTGTAGCTCGAGCTGCCTATACAACCTGGAAACACGCCCAAGATGCGCCTTATACAATGTATGAATTTCCACTTGTATTTGAGTTGGGTGAGCAAGACAGATTTGATGGTGTTATATTAGTGCTTAGTCCGGAAGCTTCCCGCATTCAACGCGTCAAAACAAGAGATGGAGTTACGGAAGCCGACATTCGTAAACGAATGATGCATCAATGGACTGATGAACAAAAACAACCCTTGACCAACATGCTTATTCACAACAAAACTATTGAAGAAACAACGGATCAAGTACGTAAGCTTCACCTGCAATTGTTGCAAGCCTGAAGTTTTCGTAAAGGTTGTGTATTTTTACATTTCAAATAACAGCAATACCTAGTGGAAGAACTTAAACTCCATTACATTTCATTCGAATGAAAAAACGCTTGTTTAGTATATTGATTGCACTTATGGCACTATCCTTACTTGGGATTATTGTGGTGCAAATTTTTTGGATACAAACCAATCTTTCTAATCGTGAACGTGAATTTTCCTTAAGTGTCAATAATGCTTTGGCTGCCGTTTCAGAGCAAATCAAAGAACGCGAGCTTCGTGACTACATCAGTGCTACTCAAAAAATTATGGACAGCCTTGGTACTCCCAAAGCATCCCAACTGACAGAAGTATTTCAATATATTGACCGATCTGCAATAGACAACAAAACCCTTTTGGTGTCCCGTGGTATTATTGAAGATTCCTATGGCATTTTTCCAGAGTTATTTGACCCCGCCACTTCCGATTCTACCCCCATACTGGATTACCGTAGTGTTAAAGCCACTACAGTTTTAGAAGAAGATCTCGAGGGAACCATAAATAGGATGTCTGCTTCTGAACGTATGCAGCGCATTGAGCGCTTGTCTTCAATGGATAAGGCCAAATACGAAAGTATCTTTATGGATATTGCGGCTACAAAGGCCGTTGAAAAACGTGTTAGTAAGTTTGAATTAGAATTACTTTTGGGGCAGGAGCTTTTACTTCGAGATATTGATGTAGGTTTTGAATTTCGTGTTTTTGAAGGAAACCGTATGTCTAGTTTGGGTACAGATCAGTTTCTACAAAATATCAATAAGACTACTTATAGAATGCCGCTTTTTGTTGATGAAAATGGCCTGAGTAAATATGAATTGCGTCTCATTTTTCCAGAAAAATCAGCTTTTTTACGATCATCTGTATTCAGCTCTATTGCGCTTTCTATTTTGTTTACAGTCGTTTTGATTTCGGTATTTGCCATCACCTACTTCCAAGCGTTAAAGCAAAAGAAAATATCAGAGATAAAAACGGACTTCATCAACAATATGACACACGAGTTTAAAACACCTATTGCGACCATTCAGTTGGCATTAGACGCTTTGGGAACTGCTGCCATTGCCAATCAGCCTAACAAAGTAACGCAATACCTTGGCCTTATTAGAGATGAAAGTAGGCGAATGAATACTCAAGTCGAGAATGTACTGCAAATTTCGAGGCTAGACAGACGGGAGTTGGAACTCACAACAGCTCTAATTGACCCCCACATTCCAATAAAAACAGCTATTGAGCATGTACGCCTTTTGGTAGATCAACGGGAGGGTTCACTTCATGTGTCTTTGGATCCCTTGCAAATCAAACTACCCTTATCCGAATCGCACATGACCAATGTTTGGGTCAATCTGCTGGAAAATGCCATCAAATACAGCGATGATATAGTTGAAATTGATTTGAAAACCAGCGTTACAAATGAAGCCTTTGAGGTTACGGTACAAGATAAAGGAATAGGGATGAGCAGCCATGTCAGAAGGAAGGTGTTTAATCGTTTTTATAGGCAAGAGTCTGGCGATATTCATACCGTTAAGGGCCATGGATTGGGGCTTTCTTACGTCAAACGCATCGTTGAATTACACAATGGCACGATATATGTAAAAAGTCAACTCAAAAAGGGAAGTACTTTTACAGTTCGTTTTCCACTTAAACACAAATTATGATCAAGGAAAAGAAAAAGGTTTTATTGGTTGAAGATGACCAAAATTTTGGAAGCATTCTTCGTGACTTTTTGGAAATCAACAACTTTGATGTAACTCTTGCCCGCAACGGGGTAGAAGGAGGTGAAAAATTCAACAAGGGAAGTTTTGATATCTGTTTGCTAGACGTCATGATGCCCTACAAGGACGGATTTACTCTAGCCAAAGAAATACGCAAGACAGATGTTGGCGTACCTATTATCTTTTTAACAGCCAAGTCCATGAAGGATGATGTTGTCAAGGGATATAATATAGGGGCAGACGACTACTTGACCAAGCCTTTTGATTCTGATGTACTCTTATTAAAAATGAAGGCCATGTTCCAGCGTATGGAACAACAAGTAGTTAACTTAGATAAAGCCAACCACCTCTTTACTATTGGCAGGTTTTCTTTTAATGCAAAACTTCGTGAATTGTCTTTGGAAGACAATCCCCCGATTAAGTTATCCCCTAAAGAAGGTGCTTTACTTCAATTACTGGCACTTCACCTAAATGATTTAATGCCTCGGGAACTGGCGTTAAAAAAGATTTGGAAAGACGACACCTATTTTACGTCTCGCTCTATGGATGTTTATATTGCAAAACTCCGCAAGCACTTAAAAGTAGACTCAAATATAGAAATAAGCAATATCCACGGAGAAGGATTTAGTATGACGGTCTCAGCTTGATCTAGGGTGAAATTTTGAAATGGCATCTTTAAGATGTCGTTGACTCATGTGAATATACCGCTCTGTGGTCGTAATGCTCGCGTGGCCCATCATGTGTTGTACCAATTGAATGTCTGCTCCGTTTTCCACCAAATGTGTTGCATATGAGTGTCGAAGGGTATGCGGACTGATGTTTTTAGTAATGTTGGCCAATACTGCTGCCTTTTTAACAATGGTATAAACCATCGCTCTAGTAATGGATTTGCCCCTGTTGTTTAAAAACAAGACATCTTCAAAGCCCCTAGCTGCAGGCTTATGTCTATAAAGATTCTCATACTCCCTAACAAGTTTTATGGTGCTGTCGGCTATGGGTGCCCAGCGCACTTTATCTCCCTTTCCTTTAACCCGTATTAGGCCTTTTTCAAAAAAGAGATCAGCGCATTTGAGCTCGGTAAGTTCGCTTACACGTAATCCGCAACTGTAAAGTAATTCCAATATGCAATGATTTCGCATACCGTGTTTATTTTTTTTATCTATGGATTGAATTAATGCATCTACTTCTTCAATGGCTAAGGTGTCTGGAAATGTTTTACGTGTTTTAGGTGTTTCAAGCAATAGCGTAGGGTTGTCTTTCCGGTACCCTTCAAGTTCTAGATACCCAAAAAAACCCTTAATCCCAGAAAGGATACGCGATTGGGTAGGAGGCTGCACCTCTTTTGAAAGCTGATAGACAAAATCTTTCAGGTTGTCTGCATCTATATTTTGGGGCTTATTGTTGTTGCCTAAGCTTTCGCAATAGCGCATAAGGCGCTTTACATCAAACTGATACCCTTCTATGGTATTTTCTGATAATCCTTGTTCTAATCGCAAGAAATATCCATAGTCCTCTAAAGCTTTTTTCCATTGCATACCCAAAAATACGGATTGATTGACAAGAGTTTATTAGTTTTGAGCAAAATATCATATGAAGATTACCATCATTAACGGACCAAACCTCAATTTACTAGGTAAACGCGAGCCAGAAATTTATGGCACTCAAGGTTTTGAAGGATATTTAGAAGCGCTAAAAGCGCGCTATCCAAATATGGAGATTAGTTATGTGCAATCTAATATTGAAGGGGAGTTAATAGATGCACTTCATGCCAATGGCTTTACTGCCGATGGTATTGTTCTTAACGCAGGTGCTTATACCCATACTTCTGTTGGGATCGGTGATGCCATAAAAGCCATAGCGACTCCAGTGGTGGAGGTTCATATTTCAAACACCTTTTCACGTGAAGATTTTCGCCACACCTCTTTTATTACGCCCAATGCTAAGGGATTAATTCTCGGTTTTGGTCTAGATGTGTACCGCTTGGCTATCGAAAGCTTTATCGCTAAATAATTATACAGGTCGGTGGCGATTTCCTTTTGACAGCGACCTGTAAATAAACCAATCCACTAACTTATCTGGCAAGTAGTTTGCTACAATTTTAAATATAAACGTATTCTTGTGGACGATATATCTTGTCTTAGGATGCTTTTTGGTAATACACTTTAGGATAACAGTTGACGTTCGCGTAACAGGCAGGGCTTTCTTTTCCGTATTCTCAATCATTTGATTGGCCTTTTGCAAAATGTCATTGTAGTCTGTGTCAGCAAATGGTTTCATGCTGTTTAGGTTCTTGCCCCAAATCTTTGTTTTGATGGGCCCGGGTTCTATGGCCATCACTTTGATGCCGTAGCGGCGCAACTCTCTTCGGTAAACATCGGTCATACTTTCCAAGGCGTGTTTTGAAATTGAATAAACCCCGTTGAAAGGAGCGTTGAATAGTCCAGAAATAGAACTGATATTGATGATTCTTCCAGGTGCTCCCTTAAAATCGGGTGCTGCACCAAGTAGGGGTAAGAACGTATTGGTAATGCGCCGTACAGATTTCAGGTTTACATCCATCTGCTTTTCGAAATCTGCTTCGCTGACACATTGTAAGGGCCCTGGTACTGCTATGCCCGCATTGTTGATAAGCGCATCTATGCGGTCGCATGAATCAAAAACAATCTTAGCAGCTTTGGTTACTGCCTCTTGATCTTGTACGTCAAAAATAAGAGGGGTAAAGCCTTTGGGGTATGCTTCGGTAAGTGATTTAGCATCTGCCTCTTTGCGCACGCTTCCATAAATATGATACCCTTTATGGTGCAATAGTCGGAGGGCATCGCGCCCAATTCCAGATGAAACCCCTGTAATGACAATATTTTTTTTCATTAGCTCTAATGTATAAAAAAAGCAGCCGTTAGGCTGCTTTTTATTTTTTCTAGAGGTGGATTACCTCATCGTAGGCATCTGCGACAGCCTCCATCATGGCCTCACTCATGGTTGGGTGCGGGTGCACCGCCTTCAAGACTTCATGCCCCGTCGTTTCTAGTTTTCGTCCCAATACCGCTTCGGCTATCATATCGGTCACCCCAGCTCCAATCATGTGGCATCCTAACCATTCGCCATATTTAGCATCAAAAATAACCTTGATAAATCCATCGGGTGTGCCACTTGCTTGGGCTTTTCCAGATGCAGAGAAAGGAAATTTACCTACTATAATATCTAGCCCTTGCTCTTTGGCTTGGGCTTCGGTTAGCCCTACAGACGCAATCTCTGGACTGCTGTATGTACAACCTGGAATATTGCCGTAATCTAAGGGCTCAACGTGTTGACCGGCAATTTTTTCTACACATAAGATTCCTTCTGCTGAGGCAACATGTGCCAACGCCTGTCCTGCAGTAATATCGCCAATGGCATAATAACCAGGAATATTGGTTTGATAAAAATCGTTCACTAAAATTTTATCTTTGTCAGTAGCAATACCAACGGATTCTAGGCCAATATTTTCAATGTTTGTTTTGATACCTACTGCAGAAAGAACTATATCTGCTACAAGTACTTCTTCGCCTTTTTTAGTTTTAACCGTTGCTTTGACACCCTTGCCGCTTGTGTCAACTGAAGTGACTTCGGCGCTTGTCATAACCTTAATCCCGCTCTTTTTAAACGAACGCTCCATTTGTTTTGAAATTTCCTCATCCTCAACAGGAACGATACGTGGTTGGAATTCAATTAGGGTAACTTCTGTTCCCATGGCGTTGTAGAAATAAGCAAATTCTACACCTATGGCACCAGATCCTACTACGATAAGTTTTTGGGGTTGTTTTTCAAGCGTCATGGCTTTTCGATATCCAATAACCTTATCACCGTCTTGTGGAAGACTCGGCAATTCACGTGAGCGTGCGCCTGCGGCAATGATGATGTTTTGAGCAGCTAATTCTTGCTCGCTGCCATCCTCAGCTTTTACGTGTATTTTCTTGCCCGGAAGTAAGGAGCCGTAACCCATGATGACGTCAATCTTGTTTTTCTTTAATAAAAACTGAACGCCCTTACTCATGGTATCTGCAACAGATCTACTGCGGTTGACTACTGCATCAAAATCTTTGTCGTATTCTTTTACTTTTAGTCCGTAATCTTCGGCATGCTGTAGGTATTCAAAAACTTGCGCAGATTTGATAAGCGCTTTGGTAGGAATGCAGCCCCAGTTAAGACATACGCCTCCAAGACTTTCTTTTTCAACGATTGCTGTTTTAAGGCCTAATTGCGAAGCGCGGATTGCCGTTACATATCCTCCGGGTCCACTTCCTAAAACAATGATGTCGTATTTGCTCATATGGTAAAGTTTGTGCAAAAATACGAAACAGATGGCTATTCTTTGCCTTTGTTTTCAGATTTAAAATCGATAGATACTGAATTTACGCAATACCGCAGCCCAGTTCCTGTTGGCCCATCGTTAAAAACGTGACCAAGATGTCCATCACAACTGTTACAGATGATTTCAGTTCGCACCATGCCATGGGTGGTGTCCTTTTCATACCTTATTTTCCCTTCAATGGCTGAATCAAAACTAGGCCATCCGCAATCGCTCTTAAACTTTGAGCTACTCGCAAAAAGAGGTTCTTTACAGGCATAACAGCTATAGGTGCCTTCTTCAAAGTGTAGGTTGTATTCGCCTGTATGTGGGTATTCTGTTCCCTTTTGGCGTAATATTCTAAAGGCCTCGGGATTTAGTTTGTCTTTCCAGTATGCGTCTGTTTTTTTCATGTCTTGAGCGGTTTCTGTTCTTTTCTCTTTTGTAGGTTCTTGTGCACAGGCCTGTAGGCTTAAAAAGAGGCACAAAAATAAGAAGGGGTACGTTAGTGTTTTCATGATGCTTGAATAAATGACACTATTTTTTGGATAACGTTCTGGTCACGTAGAATCCTACGATGTCCAAGTCCTTTCGTAATCATTAGAGAGGCGTTTGGATGCTGATCGTGTATGCTTTTGGCACAACTTACGTCAATATCTTGATCATCTTCATCGTGAATAATCAGTGTTGGTATGTGTTGATTTCGCACCACATGGCTCGCATCATATTCATTGATGTTGATGTTGTATTTTTCTTCAAAATAGGCTTTCATACGTTTGGATGTTCTGGGCTTTAAGCCCACAGACATGATGAAATTATCAAAAATCGTGCGCATTTGGTCTCCAGAACCAATCGTGATGATTTTTTTAACATGTATATCTCCTTCACAATACTTTAAAATAGCCATGCTGCCAAGTGAGTGCCCAATGTAAATATCAAATGGGCCATAGCGATTATTTAGGGATTTTATGGCAGCTCCCCATTGTAGCATATTGGTGATTTTGCCAGTGGATTTTCCATGTGCGGGCGCATCAAAAGAAATTACATGATGGCCGTTTTTGTGCAGGCTTTCAGCGATTGCATAGAGCTGTGTGCCCCTTCCGCTCCAGCCATGGGCAAGAAGTACCTTTTCGCCTTTATTTTTCCACTCAAAACTCCGAATGGTTTCGTTTATTTCTTGAATTTTAATCCCCTCAGACTGGCAGTGTTTTAAAGCTTTTTGTTCTTTTTCGGGCAATTTAAACTTGAGGGGTTTTGAGAAGATATGTGCTGCAAAACGCATACCCAGTTCAGGCGACAAACCCTCAATTAACCTAAGGGACTGCCTAAGCCAGCTTGGTACGGCGATACCTTGCTTGTGCTTTTTTTTCTTTTTCATTACACAAACTTAAGCTTATCTTTTTTTATGTCTTGAAACATTTTTGTTTATTTGAGAAAACAAAACACATGCCATTACACAAAAAGGGGGACAAACGTCTTTTACGCGCTTGGGCTTCGTACGATTGGGCAAATTCCGTTTATTTCCTTGTTATTTCTTCGGCTATTTTCCCACTCTATTATGGATATATATGTACTGATGAGACACATTTAGAAGTCTTTGGCATGTCGTTTAAAAATACAGCTCTTATAAGTTATGTAACGGCCCTTGCCTTTATGTTTATTGCCATTTGGTCTCCCATTCTCTCTGGTATTGCTGATTATATGGGCAACAAGAAACGGTTTATGCAGTTTTATTGTTACTTGGGTTCAGCTGCCTGTGTTGGTTTGTATTGGTTTGAAATTGACAACCTTTACTGGGGGTTGTTGTTTTATTTTTTGGCACTTGTTGGGGCTTGGTCTAGTTTGGTTTTTTACAACTCTTACCTTCCTGATATCGCCTACCCAGAACAGCATAATAAAATTAGTGCACGTGGCTTTGCATTGGGATATGTGGGTAGCGTAATATTACTGCTAGTAAACCTCTTTATGGTGTTAAAGCCAGAGTGGTTTGATATTCCTGGTGAAGGAGGTACAGCTTCACTAACCGCCATGCGTTATTCATTTGTTATGGTGGGTATATGGTGGTTTGGATTTAGTCACATCGCCTTTTATCACTTGCCACGCGGTTTTAAAGACAAGGTATATACCAAAGACATTTTTTTTAATGGCTATCGTGAGCTCAAAATTGTTTGGAATAGCCTTCGCAACCTTACCCAATTAAAACGTTATTTGGGTGCCTTTTTTGTTTTTAGTATGGCCTTACAAACCGTCATGATCGTAGCTGCATATTTTGGCGAACAAGAAATCGCTTGGTCCGGTCAAGAGAAAACAATGGGGCTTATCATCAGTATTTTACTAATTCAAATCATTGCCATTTTCGGCGCACTGCTTTCTTCTAGACTTGCCAACACATGGGGCAATATTAAAACCCTCATACTGCTAAATGGCATATGGGTAGTCCTTTGTGTAAGTGCTTATTTTATCTACGAACCCATTGAGTTTTATTTCGTTGCTGCCTGTGTAGGACTTTGTATGGGTGGCATACAGTCTGTCGCACGCTCAACCTATTCACAATTGATACCTGAAACCCTTGACACCACTTCATATTTTAGTTTTTATGACGTAGCCGAAAAAGTGGGTATTGTTATTGGTATGTTGATGTATGGCACTATAGACCAAATAACAGGAAGTATGCGAAATGCTATTTTGTTTTTTGTGTTGTTTTTCTTTGTTGGAGGAATATTGTTAATCCGCTTATATCACAAGAATAAGTCCCTTACTTCAAGCTAGTATTTACTTACCTCGCCTGAGCCAACAATTTTTTTGTTTACAGTAGCAACATTTTTATTTACCATCACATCACCAGAACCTCAAATAGCAGCCTTAATCGCTGTTGCATCTGCAGCCACTTTCATGTCGCCAGAGCCGTTAAGTGAAATCTTAGTCACTTCTTCAACAGGTACTTCAACGTGAATGCCTTTTTTCCAAGAAGGTTTTAAGTTAAAGTGGTCTTTGGTTTTGATGCGTAATTTGCCATTAGTATTGTTACTTCAATATATTCTAGGATATTATCTTCTACGGTTAGCTTTATACTTCCTTCGCTTCCTTCGACGAGTAGGGTATTCATTCTACCATGAACACTTAAAGCATCATATGCGTCAACGGAACGTGTTTCGGTTGTTATCTTCCCGCTTCCTTTAATCGTATTATTCCATTGTGCATTCGTACAGCCAATAAAAAACAGGAGTAGTGAACTTAAAAGCAGGTGTGTTGTTTTTATGATTTCCAAGATTTTGAATATTAATAATGACTTTTGAGGCTAAATGTTACAATGGCACAGAGTTTGAAATTTAATAAAGTAATATATTTAACAATCCATTTTTGGGGTTTTTGATTAAAAATCGGACAAAATGGCACTCACATTTTTTTATGTCTCAAAATAAAATTTTGTCTTTAGACACCCTTTTACCTCAAGATTTAGAAGAAGAAGCGGATTTGATTCCACTGATGACTTCTGACGACGAGGAAGCCATGCTCAAAGAGCCACTTCCAGAAGAGTTACCCATACTTCCGTTAAAAAACACGGTGTTGTTTCCAGGTGTGGTGATTCCGATTACTGCTAGTAGAGACCGCTCTGTGAAACTTATTAATGAAGTAAATAAGGGGAGTAAATTACTTGGCGTAATAGCTCAACAAAATGGTGATACCAAATCTCCCTCGCCAAGCGATTTGTTTCAAAAAGGTACTCTTGCAAAAGTTTTACGGGTGCTTAAAATGCCCGATGGCAACACTACAGTTATTCTGCAGGGAAAAAAGCGATTTGAAACTACAGGCTATACACGTGAGCAACCTTTTTTAAAAGCTGAGATCAAAGGTCTTGACGAGGTGCGCCCTAAAGAAGGTGATCCAAATCTTGATGCAATCATCGATTCTATTCGTGATTTGGCATTAAAAATTATTGCTCAAAACCCCGAGATACCTTCAGAAGCTTCTTTTGCTATCAAAAGCATTCAAAGCAATACATTCTTGGTAAATTTTGTTTCCTCTAACATGAATATGTCGGTTGCTGAAAAGCAAGAGATATTGGAAATAGACCAATTGGAACAACGCGCCATGTTGTGTTTAAAGAAAATGAATATAGAGTATCAAAAGCTTTCTCTCAAAAATGATATTCAAAGTAAAGTGCGTACTGACTTAGACCAGCAACAGCGCGAATACTTCTTACATCAACAGATGAAAACTATTCAAGAAGAACTAGGTGGCGTTTCTTATGACGAGGAGGTGCACGAGATGCGTGACCGTGCCAAAACTAAGGCTTGGGGCGATAAAGTAGCTAAGCATTTCAAGAAAGAACATGCGAAACTTGAACGGATGAACCCTCAAGTGGCTGAATATTCTGTACAGCGCAACTATTTAGACTTGTATTTAGACCTGCCTTGGAATACCTATTCTGAGGATTCGTTTGATTTGAAAAGGGCACAGAAAATTTTAGATCGAGATCACTTTGGTTTGGATAAGGTCAAACAACGTATAATTGAACACCTTGCCGTACTTAAGTTACGCAACGACATGAAATCTCCTATCATTTGTTTGGTAGGTCCTCCAGGTGTGGGGAAGACTTCATTGGGCAAATCTGTAGCTGAAGCCCTAGGAAGAAAATACGTGCGTATGTCCTTGGGGGGAATGCGCGATGAAGCTGAAATACGCGGACACCGCAAAACTTATATTGGTGCCATGCCAGGTAGGGTAGTGCAAAACATAAAAAAGGCCACGACATCAAATCCTGTATTTGTTCTTGATGAGCTGGATAAGCTTGCAGAAAGTGCACAGGGTGATCCATCATCAGCCATGCTCGAGGTGTTGGATCCAGAGCAAAACACCAATTTTTATGACAACTATTTGGAAACAGGCTATGACCTTTCTAAAGTGATGTTTATTGCTACGGCAAACGGACTTTCGTCCATACAACCCGCATTACGGGACCGTATGGAAATCATTGAAGTAACGGGCTATACAATAGAGGAAAAAGTACAAATAGGACTCCGCTATTTATTGCCAAAGCAACTTAAAGAACATGGCCTTGACAAGTCTGCGGTTATACTTCCCAAAGCAACCATGCAACATATTGTGGCTGGATATACTCGCGAGTCAGGAGTCAGAGGTTTAGAAAAACAAATTGCTAAAGTAGTACGTCACTATGCCATGTTACAGGCCAAAGAGACTCCAAGAGCATCCAAACTACTTCGTGAAGAGTTAGAAGCCATATTGGGGCCTGCGAAGATGTTGCGTGACACCTATGAAAACAATAATTTAGCAGGAGTTGTCACGGGTCTTGCCTGGACAAGAGTAGGGGGTGATATTCTATTCATTGAATCATCGATCAGTAAAGGCAATGGGGTGTTGTCTATTACCGGGAACTTGGGGAAGGTTATGAAAGAATCTGCGACCATAGCCCTACAATATATCAAAGCACATGCTGCTGAGCTAGCTGTAGAAGAAGACTTTTTTTCTAAGTATAATTTTCACATCCATGTGCCCGAAGGCGCAACGCCCAAAGACGGGCCTAGTGCAGGGATTACCATGATTACTTCTTTGGTGTCGAGCATGCTCAAACGTAAAGTTAAAAACCGAATTGCCATGACGGGTGAAATTACCTTGCGTGGTAAAGTATTGCCAGTTGGCGGTATCAAGGAAAAGATACTTGCAGCCAAGCGAGCCAACATAAAGGAAATTATTTTAAGCGAGAAAAATCAAGCGGATATCAATGAGATTCCCGCACGTTACCTTAAAGGCTTACAGTTTCATTTTGTAACATCTATTGATGAAGTGCTTGCCATCGCCATCACCAAACAACGTGCATCAGGTACGAAAAAGCAATAATTTGCGTTTTTTGTAGGGATGAAACAATTTGCTGTTTGTTGGTTGTTGGGTTGTACAGCTTTTTTGAGCGCACAAATTGGGGGTGACGCTACATTTCGCTTTCTGGAACTTTCCAATTCGCCACGACAACTCTCATTGGGTGATCCCATAACCCTTCAAGATATGGATATCAGTACCACCCTTGCTAATCCAGCGATGATTCGAGGTGAGCACGGAGGTCAAGTTATGGTCAATTATGAGCCTTATTATGATGGCATCAGTCGTGGAACTGCTGCTTACGCCTATGCGTTCAACAGGCAAAAAGCGTTGGTTTTTGATGTCAACTACATCAATTATGGCACTTTTGATGGCGCCGACCCCTTAGGTAACCCAACAGGTAGTTTTACGGGTAGCGAGGTAGCGCTTGGTATTGCAAGTTCTCACTATTTTATTCGTCAAAATATATATATCGGGGCGCGTTTGCGCTACACGCTGTCTAATTTAGAGGCGTATACTTCAACTTCCCTCTCGGGCGATATGGGATTGTATTATAGTCCTGTTACCAAGCCTTGGCGAATTGCATTGGTCTATCAGCATATGGGAAGTCAATTGACGGCCTATGAGGATGTATTTGAACCCTTACCCGCTAATCTTAGCTTGGGCTTTTCCAGTGCACTTAAACACTTGCCCTTGCGCTGGCATCTAACATTTCATCACCTAAATAAATATCCCTTGTATTTTGATAATCCCGAGGATGCAAGTCAAACCTTAGGGGGGGGTACCAACCAAAAACCTGCGGGTTTAACTAAGAAACTGTTGCGTCATGCGTCATTCGGCGTTGAGGTGTTTCCAGCGTCTTTGTTTTCCATTCGTTTGGGGTATCATGCCCAGCGTGCAGCAGAATTGCGTATTTTAGAGCTACGTAATTTTTCAGGTTTATCGTTTGGTGTGGGTATGCAACTGCGACGTTTGCGGTTCCAAATAAGTCATGCACGCTATAACGTAGCTGGAAACCGTACGTTTTTGGGATTAACCCTAGAGCCAAGACGATGAAAAAACCCTTTGTAATTGCCATAGACGGCGCATCTTCAACAGGTAAAAGTACCCTAGCCAAGGGACTTGCCAAGGCATTGGATTTTGCACATGTAGACTCAGGCGCCATGTACCGAGGCATTACCCTCTATGCTCAGCAAAACGGCCTTCTAGTAAATAATGAATTTAACACAAAAGCCCTCTTGTCGCAATTGGGCGACATTAATTTGCGTTTTGAAGGCGATACTTTTTGGTTAAATGGAGTTGATATAAGCACTGAAATACGCAGTATGCAGGTCTCTGAATCGGTAAGCTTGGTGTCAACCATACCGGAAATACGTTCCTTTTTAGTTGTGCAACAACGTATTATGGGTACGGACCAATCTGTAGTCATGGACGGACGTGATATAGGTACGGTAGTGTTTCCTAAAGCAGACTTAAAACTTTTTTTAGTCGCAGATGTCAATATTAGGGCACAGCGTCGCTTTAATGAACTCAATACCCAAAACGCTCCAACTACTGTAGCGGAGGTGCGTAATAATCTTGTGGAGCGTGATCATCTTGATAGTACTCGCGCCGATTCACCTCTTGTACAGGCAGATGACGCCATTCTACTCGATGCCACACAGTTTACGGTTGAAAGTATGCGAAACCATGTATTGGACTTGGTAGCCAAACGCTTGGGCTAGGTTTTGTATATTTAATGTCCCAATTGAAAACATATGTACAAGCAAATAATTTATGTTGTTGCCACGACGCTACTGCTTATTTCTTGCACCAATAAACCTAAGACTCAAGAAAATAAGACAGTCGATAGTATTGCTGAGCAGTTTAACGTTAGCATACACGACAAAGCAGCACGATCTCTTATATATTCAAACGCTTCTTTTGAAATACTGGCTACCGGATTCAAATGGAGTGAGGGCCCTTTGTGGGTACCAGAGTTAAAAGCCGTACTATTTTCCGACGTACCTACAAATAAGATCTACAAATGGAGTGAACAGGACAGCCTGCGTATTTACCTCGAGTATGCCGGGCATACGGGCGAAGAAAACAAAAAATCCAACAGAGGTTCAAACGGCTTATTGTTGGATAATGAAAACCAATTGCTTTTATGCCAGCACGGCGACAGACGCATCGCTCGTCTAGATGCAAAACTAAGCCAAGCAAAACCCCAGTTTATAACGTTAGCTGACTCCTATGACAACAAACGCTTTAACAGTCCTAATGATTTAGATATGGATCGTGACGGGAATATATATTTCACCGATCCACCATACGGGCAACCCGGGACCAAAACTGCAGAAATTGGTATTAACGGTTTATTTAAAGTTGCGCCAAACGGTAAGGTTACCATGTTGATTGACAGTCTTAATAGACCAAATGGAATTGCGTTGTCTCTCGACCAAAAAAAGCTGTATGTCAATCAGTCTGACAAAGAAAAACCCTTTTTATACAGTTATGAAATTGCAGCAGATGGGGCACTAAAAAACGGGAAGATCTTATTTGATTTTAGGCCATTTACTACACAATTCAAAGGCCTGCCTGACGGATTAAAAATTCACAGGAGCGGTAACATATTTGCTACTGGCCCAGGCGGTGTGTATATCATAAGTCCAGTAGGGAAACACCTAGCCACCATTCAGACGGGGAAGCGTACAGCCAATTGTGCTTTTGATTCCGACCAAACATATTTATACACCACTACAACAGATATGCTACTAAGGGTAAAGTTGAAATAGATTTTTATCTCACGGCCCTATTCTTACAACTCTTAAAAAATAGTTTGTACATCTTGGAGAAAGACATTACATTTGCCGTCCTCTTGGGAAGCGATTTAGAGTAATACAAGAGTTTAAAAATAAATAATCCTTCTGTAAGGTAGCGCCTTTTACTCCGCCAAACAGAATACAAATATTACCGCAGCATGGCTGACGAAAAACAAGCTGTAGAAGCGACAACGGAAGAAGTTGTCCCTGCAACAGAAACCGCCCCAGAGGCAACAGAGACTTTAGAAGCTCAACCCGAGCAAGAAGCGACAGCAACTCCACATAAAGATTCCACACCAACCGTTTCACCTGAAGAATTCCTTTCCAATTTTAATTGGCAAAAATTCGAAGAGGGTATTGAAGCTGTTGAGTATGATAAACTAAAAGAATTCGAACAACTCGTTTCTGAAAACTTTGTAGATACGCAAGGTGCAGATGTTGTTGTTGGGAAGGTTATTCATATGACCGATCGTGAAGCCATTATCGATATCAACGCCAAATCAGAAGGTGTTATTTCTCTCAATGAATTTCGCTACAATCCAGACCTTAAAGTTGGAGATACGGTTGAGGTAATGATTGACACCCGAGAAGACAAAACAGGACAACTTGTATTGTCGCACCGTAAGGCGCGTACTATTATGGCATGGGATCGTGTTAATGCTGCACATGACAATCAAGAAGTTGTTAATGGATTTGTTAAATGTCGTACTAAAGGTGGAATGATTGTAGATGTATTTGGCATTGAAGCTTTCTTACCTGGCTCGCAAATCGATGTAAAACCAATTCGCGATTACGATCAGTACGTGAACAAAAATATGGAGTTCAAGATTGTTAAAATTAATCATGAGTTTAAAAACGTTGTGGTATCTCACAAAGCACTGATTGAAGCTGACATTGAAGAGCAGAAAAAAGAAATCATTGCCCAACTTGAAAAAGGACAAGTACTCGAAGGAACCGTTAAAAACATTACCTCTTACGGTGTGTTTATCGACCTTGGAGGTGTAGATGGACTGGTACATATTACCGATCTATCTTGGAACCGAATCAGTCACCCAAGTGAAATCTTGGAGGTAGAGCAAAAGCTCAATGTGGTTATTCTTGATTTTGATGATGATAAGTCACGTATTCAACTTGGTGTTAAGCAATTATCACAGCACCCATGGGAAGCTGTTAACGAAAAAATAAACGAGGGCGAAACCGTTAAAGGAAAAGTTACCGTTATCGCTGATTATGGTGCATTTGTTGAAGTAGCCCCTGGTGTTGAAGGTCTTGTTCACGTATCTGAAATGTCATGGAGTACGCACTTGCGTTCTGCACAAGACTTTGTTAAAGTAGGAGATGAGGTAGAGGCAGTTATCCTAAACCTGGATCGTGAAGAGCGTAAAATGTCTTTGGGTATTAAGCAACTTTCACAAGATCCTTGGACCGATATTACCATCAAATACCCATTGGGCTCAAAGCACACAGGTATTGTTCGCAATTATACCAATTTCGGCGTATTTGTTGAATTAGAAGAAGGTATTGACGGCTTAATTTATATCTCTGATTTGTCTTGGACTAAAAAAGTCAAACACCCTTCAGAAGTAGTTACGGTTGGACAAGAGCTAGAAGTGATTGTTCTTGAGTTAGACGTTGAAGGTCGCAAGCTAAGTCTTGGGCACAAACAGACAACGGATAATCCTTGGGAGAAATACGCCAAAACATATGGCGAAGGTTCTAGTCATGAACTTGCCATTACAGAAATTGTTGATAAAGGTGCTATCATAGTACTTAATGATGACATCACGGCATTTGTTCCGGGCCGTCACCTAGAAAAGCAAGACGGTACTAAACTTGTTAAAGGCGAAGCAGCTGGGTTTAAAGTTATTGAATTTAACAAAGACTTTAAGCGAGTTGTGATGTCTCACGCAGCTGTCTACAAAGGTATTGAAGCTGATAATGTAAAAAAATCCAAACGTAAAATGTCTGAAAATACAGAAAAATCTACCCTTGGTGATTTAGACGCACTCGCAGATCTTAAGCGTAAAATGGATGATGAGGCATAATGATTTAAACTAGATATAAACAAAAAAGGGGCGATTATCGTCCCTTTTTTTATGCAATATTGTTGGCGATAAAATCGCCAACATCTGAAGTGAAATATTTATTTTCAGGAAACACTTCTGGAGTACATACCCCTTTTTCAAGTGCCAAGTCTACTGCAGCTCGAACGGCTGATGCTTCTTTATCCATATCAAAGTACGTTAACATCATGGCCGCAGACAAAATCATGGCAATTGGGTTTGCAATACCCTTTCCTGCTCCTTGTGGAAAAGAGCCGTGTATGGGCTCAAACAAAGCATGTGTTTCTCCGATAGAAGCAGAAGGCAGCAATCCAATGGATCCTCCAATAACGCTACCCTCATCAGATATGATATCCCCAAATAAGTTACTCGTTAACATCACGTCAAATTGGTTTGGTGCCAATATCATCTGCATGGCAGCGTTGTCAACAAATAAATAGCGGAGTTCTACATCGCTGTATGTTTCCTCGTGCAATGCCGTTACTGCACGACGCCACAAACGGGAACTCTCTAATACGTTTGCTTTATCTACTAACGTTAGTATGTTGCGTCTTTTGCGTGCAGCAGCAAATGCTTTGTGTGCTATGCGTTCAATTTCGGCTTTGGTGTACTGACACAGATCGGAAGCCGTATTTTTATCTGCTGATAATTTTTTTTCTCCAAAGTAAATACCGCCAGTTAATTCGCGATACATTTCGAAATCGGTGCCCTTGACTCTTTCTTCTTTAAGGGGGGACTGATGTAATAAGGCATCAAAAGTTTTTACAGGTCTAATGTTACAAAACAATCCCAGAGCCTTTCTAATGGCAAGTAAACCTTGTTCTGGACGTACTTTTGCGCTTGTGTCGTTATCGTATTTGGGATCGCCAATAGCGCCGAACAATACAGCATCACTATCCAAACTTGCTTTCAGTGTAGCTTCGGGCAGTGGGCTGCCTGTTTTGTCAATGGCAATAGCGCCCATATCTGC
This sequence comes from Flavobacteriaceae bacterium, assembly GCA_002862645.1. GTDB lineage: Bacteria > Bacteroidota > Bacteroidia > Flavobacteriales > Flavobacteriaceae > UBA7446. Next base: position 84,045 of record PKDQ01000020.1, read on the forward strand.
ATAGGTATAGTGAAAGTCGTGATCGTAGGCTTTGGCCACGGCATCCAATACTTTGACAGCCTCTTGAATAATTTCAGGCCCAATACCATCTCCAGGAAGTACTGCTATATTTTTTTTCATGCTGGTTTATTAACAAGTGATTAAGCACGTTTTTGTTCAAATGCTTCAATGGCTTCTTTCTGACTTATTAAATAATCGATATCGTCATAGCCGTTTATCAAGCACATTTTTTTGTAGTCATTTATTTCGAACGATACTGCAATCTCTGCTTCATCAATAATTAGCTTTTGGTTTTCTAAATCGACAGTAGCTTTAACAGCAGAGTCTTGGTCTATGGCTGAAAATATGCGTTGTAAATTTTGTGGTGTAACCTGAATGGGGAGTATGCCGTTGTTGAGGGCATTTCCTTTAAAGATATCGGCAAAAAAGCTTGAAATAACTACTTTGAAGCCATAATCGGCAAGAGCCCAAGCGGCGTGTTCTCGACTTGATCCGCAGCCAAAATTATTCCCTGCTACTAAGATTGCTCCGTTATATTTTGTTTGGTTTAAGGGGAATTCCTCTTTGGTTTGCCCATCAGTGGTAAATCGCCAATCCCGAAATAGGTTTTCTCCAAATCCTTTTCGGTCTGTAGCTTTTAAGAAGCGTGCCGGAATTATTTGATCTGTGTCTATGTTTTCCACTGTTAGTGGAACCATGCTACATTTAAGAAGTATAAACTTTTCCATTATGGCTGACTTACATCTACAATTTTTCCAGCCACTGCTGCCGCTGCTGCAGTAACAGGACTTGCTAATAAGGTTCTTGCACCCTGCCCTTGACGCCCTTCAAAGTTTCTGTTTGAGGTAGAAACGCAATAGGCACCAGCAGGAATTTTATCGTCATTCATGGCCAAACAAGCTGAACAGCCAGGTTGACGAAGCTTAAATCCAGCAGATTCAAATATTTTATCAAGGCCTTCTGCTACAATCTGTTTTGCTACTTGTTGCGATCCAGGAACGATCAAAGCAGAAACGTCAGTAGATTTTTGTTTTCCTTTGATGTGCGCTGCAGCAGCTCTAAAGTCTTCAATTCTCGAATTGGTACAGCTGCCAATAAATACATGACTTATAGGCATATCGAGCAAATAGGTGTCTGCTTCAAGCCCCATATATTCCAGTGATTTCACAAAACTGACGTCGTTGGAAGATGGAATTTTGTCTGCTATTTTCATGCCCATCCCAGGATTTGTACCATAGGTGATCATGGGGCCTATATCGGATGCATCAAAATGATGCTCTGCATCAAACGAAGCGCCTTTGTCTGTTGGCAAGGTTTTCCAATGGGCTATTTTGGCTTCAAGTACTTCACCTTTAGGGGCAAATTCACGTCCGCTTACATAGTCAAATGTAGTCTGGTCTGGTGCAATCATGCCACCTCGTGCACCCATTTCAATACTCATGTTACAGACCGTCATGCGGCCTTCCATGCTCATTTCTTCAAAAACATTTCCTGCAAACTCTACAAAGTATCCCGTGCCGGCATCTGTTCCCAGTTTGGCGATGACATAAAGGACCACATCTTTGGGTTCAACAGCTGGGTGTAGTTTACCCGAAACAACAACACGCATACTTTTAGGTTTGTCAACCAGTACACATTGACTCGCAAATACTTGCGCTACCTGACTTGTTCCAATGCCAAAAGCAATGGTGCCAAAGGCTCCGTGCGTGGAGGTGTGACTGTCACCACAAACCATGGTCATACCAGGTTGGGTAATGCCTAGTTCGGGGCCAATAACGTGGACAATTCCCTGGTAGGCATGCCCTAACCCAAAGAGATCAACCCCGTATTCCTCACAGTTTTTGCTAAGTTGACTTACTTGCTTGCGGGATAGTGCATCTTGGATGGGTAAATGTTGGTTTTCTGTGGGAACATTGTGATCGGCAGTGGCCACAACTTGTTGGGGCCTAAAAAGCGGAATACCTTTATCTTCTAACACATTAAAAGCCTGTGGGCTTGTGACTTCGTGAATAAGGTGATTGTCAATGTATAAAATGTCCGGACCATGCTTTACTGATGATACTACGTGAATGTCCCAGACTTTATCAAAAAGGGTTTTTTTCATGGAGTTATAAACTGATTCCAGCGTTTTTTACTATTTCAGGAATATCGTTGTCGTTTATTTCTTTCTTCTTGTCGGCATAGGTCAAAAACGCTGCGTATGCTAGGTCTAACTCATCTTTTGTGAGTTCAATACCAATCTTTTTAGCTCGGTAGGCGAGGGCCGCACGACCACTTCTTGCCGTTAACACTATAGAAGAAGTATCAACACCCACGTCATGTGGATTGATGATTTCATATGTTTCTCTGTTTTTTATCACACCGTCTTGGTGAATGCCAGAACTGTGCGCAAAGGCATTGGCGCCTACAATAGCTTTATTAGGCTGCACAATCATTCCCATGGCATCTGATACCATTTGACTGGTTTCAGAAAGCATTTGGGTTTGAATATTGGTAACAAGACCTAAGTTGGGGTGCTGACGCATAATCATCACAACCTCTTCCAAAGAAGTATTGCCTGCGCGTTCGCCTATACCATTAATCGTACATTCAATTTGACGGGCCCCATTAATCACACCTGCTATAGAGTTGGCTGTTGCAAGCCCTAGGTCATTGTGGCAGTGACATGAAAGTGTTGCTTTGTGCATAGACGGAACATGTTCCATCAAGTATTTTATTTTGGCGCCGTATTCTTCGGGTAAGCAATAGCCAGTAGTATCTGGTATGTTTAGTACTGTGGCACCTGCCTTAATCATGGCATCACAAACTTGTGCGAGATAGGCGTTGTCTGTTCTTCCGGCATCTTCTGCATAGAATTCAATATCTTCTACATATTTTTTTGCGTATTTGACAGCTGCTACACCACGCTCGATAATCTTTTCACGTGTAGAACGAAACTTATGTTGGATGTGTGAATCAGAAGTGCCAATACCTGTGTGTATGCGAGCACGTTTGGCAGGTTTTAAGGCTTCTGCTGCCACGTCAATATCTTTTTGAACAGCTCTGGTGAGTCCGCAGACTATGGCGTTTCGTACCGTTTTGGCAACATCACTAACGGCTTCAAAATCTCCCGGAGAGGAAATGGGAAAACCCGCCTCTATGATGTCAACACCAAGCTCATCAAGTCGTTTGGCTAGTACGAGCTTTTCTGCTTTGTTTAGCTTACAGCCTGGAACTTGCTCTCCATCTCGTAATGTAGTGTCAAAAATTTGAACGTACTCTTGTTTCATGCAAAAAGCGTTAGAGACAAAAGTAACCAATTTTAACAATTACAAAAGCAGAAATTAAAGACTTCCTTAAATTCCTTCAGTACTTAGATTTTACTGGTTAAATGTATGTTCACAATCTGTGTTTAAAAGACATAAATGTGGTTGTATTTTATACTTTTTCTACTTTAATAGATGTAGAATTGCTGCGTGTTGTGCACTTTTATGTTCACATCAATCCACCACTGCACTCCACACGGCGTCCTTTGGGGGAGGAGCAGTAAAGCTTTTCGGTTCATTTAGTGTTGGGTGTGTAATGGTCAGCTTTCTGGCATGTAAATGAATGCTTCCGTCTTTATTGGGGCGTTTGGCGCCGTATTTTATATCCCCTTTTATGATAAGCCCTTCTGCGCTAAGTTGTGCTCGTATCTGATGATGCCTCCCTGTTAGTAGTTCAATTTCTAGTAAGGTATAACGGTCAAGGTCCCGTTTTTTAGTGTAAATCAGTTCGCTGAACTTGCTATTGGGCACTTCTTTGCGGTGTGCATAAGATTTGTTTTGCACCTGCTTTCTGATAAGGAAATGCGAAACTCTTGTCGGTGTGTCAGCAATAGTTCCACTTACTATTGCCCAATATGTTTTGGAGGTGGTTTTTTCGGAAAATTGCTTGTTAAGTCTGCTTAGTGCCTTAGATGTTTTGGCTAAAACCATAACCCCGCTCGTGGGTCTATCAAGCCTGTGCACCAAACCTAAATATACCTTGCCTGGCTTTTTATCCCTGATTTTAATAATATTTTTAACTATTTCTAGAACAGAGGGGTCTTTGGTGTTGTCCCCTTGTGCCAACACGCCAGGGGGTTTGTTGATGACCAGCAGGTGGTTGTCTTCAAAAAGTATTTGTGGCTGCAATTAGTATTGTTCGTCAATATTTGGAAAATCACTTGATTTTACGTCTTTCACATACTGTTTTATGGCAGTAATCATTTGGTCGTACAAGTCCATATAGCGTCGTAAAAAACGAGGGCTGAACTCGGTCGTTAGCCCTAGCATATCGTGTAATACCAATACCTGGCCATCAACATCGCCACCAGCGCCAATACCTATCACAGGAATTTTTACCGCTTCGGCTACTTTTTTGGCAAGTGCTGCAGGGATTTTTTCAAGCACCAACGCAAAACAGCCCAGTTGCTCTAGTAGTTTGGAATCTTCTAATAGTTTTTTTGCTTCAGCTTTTTCTCTTGCCCTTACCGTATAGGTGCCAAATTTATAAATGGATTGCGGCGTAAGTCCCAAGTGTCCCATTACGGGAATCCCAGCGTTGAGGATACGAACCATGGAATCCTTAATTTCTGCTCCTCCTTCGATTTTAACAGCGTGGGCCCCGGCCTCTTTCATTATACGTATAGAAGAACGCAAGGCCTCTTTTGGATCTGACTGATAGCTGCCAAATGGCAAATCAACCACGACCAAGGCACGTTTTACGGCATTGACCACCGCACTAGCATGATAAATCATCTGATCTACAGTTATGGGCAGCGTTGTTTCGTGCCCCGACATGACATTGGAGGCAGAGTCTCCTACCAAAATAACATCTATTTGTGCTGCGTCAACAGCTTTGGCCATAGAGTAGTCATAAGCTGTTAGCATGGATATCTTGGTTCCCGACGCTTTCATCTCAATCAATGCATTTGTCGTAATGCGCTTATATACTTTTTCAGATGCTAACATATAATTTTTTTCAAAAATACATTATTAAGTGCATATTAACCTAGACATGACAGCCTGTCATGAATTTGTTGTGGCATAAAGATTGGAATAAATGGTTAAAAACATATTTAAATGAGTAAGATTATTGGTATCGATTTAGGAACAACAAACTCTTGTGTTTCTGTTATGGAAGGTAATGAACCTGTTGTTATTCCAAATGCTGAAGGAAAACGTACAACCCCTTCGGTTATCGCTTTTGTTGAAGGTGGTGAAATTAAAGTAGGTGACCCTGCTAAAAGACAGGCGGTTACCAACCCAACAAAAACCATTTCGTCCATAAAACGTTTTATGGGTAACAAGTTTTCTGAATCCAAAAATGATATTGAGCGCGTGCCCTATAAAGTGTTAAAAGGAGACAACGATACACCTCGTGTTGATATAGAAGGTCGTTTATATACGGCACAAGAATTATCAGCAATGGTGCTTCAAAAAATGAAAAAAACAGCTGAAGACTACCTTGGACAAAACGTAACTGAAGCTGTAATTACAGTTCCTGCCTACTTTAACGACGCACAACGTCAAGCAACAAAAGAAGCTGGTGAGATTTCTGGTCTTAAAGTACAACGTATCATCAACGAACCAACAGCTGCAGCACTTGCATATGGTTTGGACAAGACGGGTTCTGATAGAAAGATTGCGGTTTACGATCTTGGAGGTGGAACTTTTGATATTTCTATCCTTGAATTAGGCGACGGCGTATTTGAAGTATTGTCAACCAACGGGGATACCCATCTAGGTGGTGATGACTTTGATGACGTGATCATTCACTGGCTGGCCTATGAGTTTGAAGAAAATGAAGACATCAACTTACGCAAAGACCCTATGGCCTTACAGCGCTTAAAAGAAGCTGCTGAAAAAGCCAAAATCGAATTATCATCTTCTACGCAAACAGAAATTAATTTGCCCTATATTACTGCAACTGCTACTGGACCTAAGCACTTGGTAAAAACGCTTACTCGTGCTAAATTTGAGCAATTGGCTGATGAATTGGTAAAGCGTTCTATGAATCCTGTTAAAAGTGCTTTAGATGATGCTGGCCTGTCTACAGGTGACATTGATGAAGTTATCTTGGTTGGAGGTTCTACACGTATTCCTGTTATACAAGAAGAAGTTGAGAAGTTCTTTGGCAAAAAGCCTTCAAAAGGAGTAAACCCAGATGAGGTAGTTGCCATTGGCGCTGCCATTCAAGGTGGTGTTTTAACAGGAGATGTTAAAGATATTTTGCTACTAGACGTAACGCCACTATCACTTGGTATTGAGACTATGGGCGGGGTGATGACTAAACTTATAGAGTCAAATACAACCATACCTTCAAAGAAATCACAAGTGTTTTCTACAGCTGCTGACAACCAACCTTCTGTTGAAATTCACGTGCTGCAAGGAGAGCGTTCTATGGCAACCGACAATAAAACCATTGGTCGCTTTCATTTAGATGGTATCCCTCCTGCACAAAGAGGTGTGCCACAAATTGAGGTTACTTTTGACATTGATGCCAACGGACTGATTCACGTTACAGCACTAGATAAGGCTACTAATAAGTCTCAGGACATTCGTATCGAAGCATCTTCGGGGCTTACGGAGGAAGAAATTGAGCGTATGCGCAAAGAAGCAGAAGCCAATGCTGATGCGGATAAAAAGGCCAAAGAAGAAGTTGATGTACTAAATAATGCCGATCAAATGATTTTCCAAACGGAAAAACAATTGAAAGAATTTGGAGATAAATTATCTGCAGATAAAAAAGCACCTATTGAAACAGGTCTTGAAGCTTTGAAAAAGGCATACGATTCTAAAGATTTAGACTCTATTAAACCTGCACTTGACAACATTAATGAAGCATGGAAAGTGGCTTCTGAAGAAATGTACAAAGCGCAGCAAGAAGCTGGTGGTGCAGAAGCTCCTCCAACAGATGGTGCTGATGGATCTTCACCTTCTG
>PKDQ01000029.1 GCA_002862645.1 Flavobacteriaceae bacterium
CTAATGATATAGCATCTCCACACGAAGAACTACACTGGATGTGGCAGGATATGTGGGCTGTAAGAAAAGGGAATTGGAAATTAATCTATAATGGACATGATACTACAGGTAAATATTCTACACACCCCGAAAAGGAGTTTGAAATGCCTGAATATTATTTAGCAAATTTAGAGGATGAACATCCTGAAGAAATAAATCATACCACAGAACATCCAGAAATGGTAAAAGAACTTGAAGACTTGCATAAGATTTGGGCAAAAGATATCTTTAAGGATTCAGGTTACGAAGATCCTAATTCGTTTACTTTTAAAAAAGAAAGTCTTCTAAAAACAAAAGGGACTAAGAAATTATAATTTAAAATTTTTTTTCCTACTGAATCACATTTGCTAAACTAAATTTGCATTAAATATTTATTAACAATTGACCAATATTTATCATGAAAAAAGTAGTCACTTTTGGTGAAATAATGTTGCGCTTAGCGCCTCCTGGATTTTTACGTTTCTCCCAAACCAATTCATTTGATATTATCTATGGCGGTGGCGAATCTAACGTTGCTGTTTCTTTGGCCAATTATGGCGTACCGGTGCGTTTTGTTTCTCGTATTCCCAATAACGATATTGGCGATTGTGCCCTTATGGAAATGCGTAAACGCGGCGTTGAAACGGATTTTATGCTTCGTGGCGGTGACCGATTAGGAATTTATTTCCTAGAAACTGGCGCTGTAAGCCGTGGGAGTAAAGTGGTTTATGACCGCGCGCATTCTGCTATATCTGAAATTCAACCTGGAATGGTAGATTGGGATAAAGCTTTTGAAGGCGTAGAATGGTTCCATTGGACGGGTATTACACCTGCCATTTCACAATCAGCCGCCGATGCTTGCCTAGAGGCAGTAAAAATTGCAAGTGAAAAAGGTATTACGATTTCAACAGATTTAAATTACAGAGCTAAGTTGTGGAAGTACTGCGATGACGCACATCGCGAATCCATTATGGCAGAACTAACATCATATTGTGATATTGTACTTGGAAACGAGGAAGATGCTGAGATGCACTTTGGCATTAAGCCAGATGGCATAACAGTACAAACACAAGGACATGATGTGAAGGCAGAAGCCTTTTTGTCTGTTTGTAAGCAGATGATGGAGAAATTTCCAAAAGCCAAAAAAGTAATTACTACACTACGGGGTTCCATTTCGGCTTCGCATAACACTTGGGCAGGCGTATTATACGACGGAAAAACCATGTACGACACGACACAGTATCAAATTACGGATATTGTTGATCGTGTGGGTGGAGGCGACTCGTTTATGGGAGGACTTATCTATGGTCTATTAAAATACCCAGACAACGACCAGCACGCACTAGACTTTGCTGTAGCAGCATCTTGCTTAAAGCATACCATTAAAGGAGATGCAAACCTTGTGACAGTTGCAGAGGTAGAAAAACTCATGGGCGGTGATGCATCAGGTCGTGTGGCTCGATAACCTTATTATATTTGCATTATGGCACAATTTACAAGAATAGAAGTAGCACAAACGATGAAAGAAAGTGGTATGGTACCGCTTTTCTATCATCAAGATGTAACAGTAGCAAAGAAGGTATTAAAAGCATGTTATGACGGCGGTGCTCGTTTAATGGAATTCACCAACAGAGGTGATTTTGCATTGGAGGTTTTCACTGAAATGACACAATATGCTATTAAGGAACTTCCAGGAATGATTATGGGTGTGGGTTCGGTAACAGACGCAGCAGCAGCCTCTGCTTATATGCTTAACGGGGCTAACTTTGTAGTCACACCAGTACTAAGAGAAGATATTGCGATTGTTTGCAATCGCAGAAAAGTATTGTGGTCTCCGGGCTGCGGTTCACTTACCGAAATTGCTAAAGCAGAAGAACTCGGATGTGAAATCGTAAAGTTGTTTCCAGGAAGCACATACGGACCAGGCTTTGTAAAAGGGGTATTGGCACCACAACCCTGGACAAATATTATGCCTACTGGAGGTGTAAGTCCAACAGACGAAAACCTAAAAGGTTGGTTTGATGCGGGTGTTACTTGCGTTGGCATGGGATCAAAGCTGATGGCAAAACATGCAGACGGATCATTTGATTATGTTAAAATTGAAGCGCAAACGCGCAATGCATTGGAAATTATCTCATCATTGCGTTAGTTTTTTCGCTTTCCTTTGAGTTCTGTTTTACTATTCCAAATTTTTATTGATGACCCAAAAAAAGACACTTGGTGAATTTATTATTGATAACCAAAATCAATTTAAATACTCAACTGGTGAGTTATCGTGTTTGCTAAATGCTATCCGGCTTGCGTCCAAAGCTGTAAATCACGAAGTTAACAAAGCAGGACTAGTAGATATTATTGGAGCTACGGACCCAAACATATGAAAGTTCGAACTTTTTGGATGATTTTTTGGATGATTTGAAATTATTACTTTAAATTTAATATTAATATTTATATATTATATTGTGAAACTAGTATTTGTCTTTAAAGTTGAGACGCTAAATTAACAGCCTTTTCAGAAGAATCGTCTGTACTACTTACTGAGAAATAACTTTTATACACAGTGCCGTCAATTGTGGTAGTCACTTCATAATCCCCATAATAACCATGCATAGTTATTTCGCCTTTGGCGTCCGTAGTAAGTTTTAAGTCTGTACTAAAGAACCCATCCATTAACTCCATCCATTTCTGCCCCGTTACTTTTGGTGTACCATCATAGTTAAAAAGCGGATAGTCTAAAGTTTTTCTAGTGTTCATATCCGCAAAAGTCCAATGCCAAAACCCATCAACATTTGGATGACTAAAATATATGACCATCATATATTCTGTAATTAATCTTCGTTCTTCATCAGAATACATATATGTTTTCTTATTATCTCTTACCTCAAATTCTGTTGCATGGTAGGGGAGTTCAAATGATTCAAATGAACACAATCGATTGTAAATAGTGTCAGGCGTTATTAGCCCATTTTTAATGCGCGATTGAAAGCCAATTCCTTCAATTGACGCACCCTGAGCAATTTGATCTTCTAGAATTTCCTTATAAATATGAAGTCTGCCAACTGCTTTATACTCCTTTAACTTAGTTTTATGATCTCGTGGTCTTGTTATTGAAACAATACGGTAATCATTTTGGTATAATTTCACATGCTCCTTACCGCTTGCTCGTCGTATGCTGTCTGCCAAATTAAACCAATGGACGTGGGTATTATAATTAGGTAATAAATTGTTAATATCGTTGTTGGCAATGGGTTCGTTACTCACATCCCAACAGTCGACATCCCATTTCGGAATTGCATGTGTAAAATGAATACTCAACGACTTTATAAGTTTACCAGCTTTTTCTGTGTCTGTTAATGTAGAATCAGCTAAAATATCTCTGTCTTCAGGACGCATAAACCTTTTGCCCTCCCACGTAATGGTGTGCCCACGCACATAGAAGCCGTTATCTTTTAACCAAGGAAATGTCTTTTCGGCAACTTTCTCGTGTATACTTTCCCGGTGTTTAGGTTTTAACCCCAAACCAAAACCAGCAGCGTTAAAGTACTTTAAAAACACCTCTTTATATTTTTTTGAATACGGAGAAGTTTCAAAACTAGTGTTAATAACAGCGCCCCATTTAAATTCATGCTTCTTAAGCTTTATTCTTGCCTCTACGTTTTTAGCTTGCTTATTATTTGGCAGCGTTATTTTTAGAATAGCGGCACCTTTTCGGTGCTGATCAATACGCTGGATTGCCTCTTCTTTAGTAGCTTCATACTCACCCCAATCTTGAAGTTCTTGGGCTTTGACTTTAATAAAAATCGATACTAAAAAGCATAAAAAAAATACCCTTTTAAAATTCATTTCACTTTATTATTCTCTAAATTTATTATCATTTTCTATTTCGTTGTGAAAACTTGTAATCATTTTCTCCTGCTCTTTGATGCCAAAATGAAGCTTTCTCATTAGCCTTTTTTACGTTTTCAAGTGCGTCAATTCTTGGCTTACCAAAGGGAGTGAATAAACCCGTTTGTTCTTTGCCTGTTTGATCGGGCCTACTTCCCTTCCATTGCTCAATATATCCGCAATTATGCCATCCTATCATAAACGGTAAATTAGAAATACCCTTTAAGTATGTTTGGTATTCCTGGCCAACTGCATAATGATTTTCTACAAGCACCCACTTAGCTTTATTCATTTGGGGAACTGTGTGTCCGTACGCGTGATCTCCGTTCAAAATTGATTTTCTCGACAGCTTATATAAACGTTTTAATTTTGCTAAATGCTTGGGTTTAAAGAAATCATAATCTTGAATAAACAGAACATCTACATATTCAGCTACCAACTCATAAATCCAATCGGGGTGTCCCGTACCATGACAACTAATTTTATCACCTAATATTAAATGATTAGGGTCAAATTTGAGAATTGCTTCTTTATTTATATGGTGCCACTGATGTGCTATTTTTTTTAACATTGCAGTCTGGTCTCGTTGCCATTTCTCATTATTGGCAGCCCTTGTCCAAGACGATATGCCTTCTAAATCTTTCCAAGTATTAACCGCAAGAATATAGTTTTTACCTACATCCCTAGCTGTTTTATAATATTTTTTCAAAATGGAAATCCATATCTTCTTAGCGTTAGTTAGTTTTTTAGTGCTTAAAATATCATTGACCCACGGGTGGAAGACCAATCCCCCTTTATGACCTTCGTATTTTAATTTTTTATTGTATTCTTCGATAGAATAACTCGGCAAGTCGTCGTATGTATACCCGATTAAAAACTTACTATCCTTGTGTTTTAAACAATAGGCATTGGCAACTTTTTCTGCATGAGATTTAAATTCATCGCTAAAAACGTCTGGGAATTTAGAATTTGATCTTTTAACGCGTCCGGCATGAATTTCAGCTGTTTTTATTTTACCTAAAAAATAAATTTTGAATTCATCAAAATACGCTTCAGGCAAATATCTCGGTCGGTGAAAAGCAATTGTATTGAAGCCATAATCTTTATGGTCTTTTACAATTTGCTGAACCCATTTTCTGATTTCAGCTTTGGCATGGTAATTAAACTTCCCATCATTGATAATGTTTGCGCCAAATTTTTCTGACCAAAATTCTTTGTTGTAATTGGCAAATCTTATTTTATCATTTATGTGATTCATCCCTGTTGAAACAAACTTTTCTCCGTCGGCATTGATAAACCACCATACATTGTCCATTTGTTTAAGATGAATGTATGACTCATTGCCTACAACTTTATTTTGGGAAAAACCAACAAAAGGAATAAATAATAATATTAGTCTTTTCATTTTCATAAAAATAGTTTTTGTAAAACATAATTTATTCTGAGAAGATTAATTATTCCTAAATTAATTTTTAATTATTTTAAATACGAAAATTTCGTTTTGATTGTTTTGCATGTTTAATAAATAAACGCCTTTATTCAATTTAGTAATATCAATATTTACTTCTTTGTCATTAACAATCTGCTTCATTACTTTTTCCCCGGATAAGTTAAAAAGTACCACATATTTCATGTTATCTGAAGACTTAATAGTCAAATTTGATACTGTAGGATTTGGATAGATATCTAATCCTAGGCAAGCCACGATGCGGATTAATTGAGAGGCTTGGTTTCCTGCTGCATCACTTACATTGTAGGTAACTGTATATGTTCCAACTGTATTTGTGTCTACTGTACCAGTAACAATAATATTAGCTGTTAAATCTCCATCGACATTGTCTGTAGCAGTGGCACCTAGGTCTGTGTATGTAGCACCCTGAGCTATAGAAACTGTATCAGATCCAACAAGTGTAATCACAGGTGGCTGCGAGTCAGTAACAGTTACTGTTCTAACTACTGGGGTCGCAGTATTTCCTGCTGCATCACTTACATTGTAGGTAACTGTATATGTTCCAACTGTATTTGTGTCTACTGTACCAGTAACAATAATATTAGCTGTTAAATCTCCATCGACATTGTCTGTAGCAGTGGCACCTAGGTCTGTGTATGTAGCACCCTGAGCTATAGAAACTGTATCAGATCCAACAAGTGTAATCACAGGTGTATCTGTATCACTAGTCCAATTAAATTGTGTTGTAGAAGTATTGTTATTTGAGGCAGCATCTGTAAATTTATTAGCACTCACATGAATGTTACAGGTCCCTTGACCAATTGCTGTAAAAGTGGCAGTATATGTAGTTCCACTTCCAGTAAAAGCACTCAGCACTCCGTTAACAACCGTTATGTCACCAACCACAAAGTCTAACGTCGGTTCACTAGTGGTGAATGTTAATTCGATAGAAGAATCGGTAGTGATAGATCCATTGGAAACTCCAACAGTAGAACTTTCTATAGTAATAGTAGGAGCAGTTGTGTCGATAACTATATCTTTATTAATCGCCAAAGAATTTACATCTCCTACCAATGCAAGAGTCAAGTTTGCATCGTTTAATGCAGCATCTCTAATTGTTCCTGAGTTTAAAGTAAGTGAATTAGTTGATTGATAATCTAAATCTGAAGACGTGTGACCAGATGCGACCGTGTAATTAAAAATCAAGGTATTAGTTCCTGTCCCACTAGAATAACTTAGAACAGAATCAATCTCACCAGTCTCCAAGGTTAATGCAGGTGTACCTGTTACATTCACTACTTCGTTAAAACTAACTATAATTGGAATAACCTCTCCAATTGTATAAGCACCATCTTCTTTGGTAGAGGTTACACCAGTTACTCTTGTGGCAGTACTGTCGAAAGTCCAATTAAATTGAGTTGTAGCACAATTTTCGTTAAATTGTTTTGAAGTAATACCAATAGTACAAGCTCCTTGGCCAGTTGGTGTAAAAGTGGCAGTATATGTAGTTCCACTTCCAGTAAAAGCACTCAGCACTCCGTTAACAACCGTTATGTCACCAACCACAAAGTCTAACGTCGGTTCACTAGTGGTGAATGTTAATTCGATAGAAGGGTCGTTTGTCGTAGATCCATCAGAAACTACATTGGTGCTACTTGTAATAATAATTTTAAGTGCAGTCCCAAGGTCGGAAATTACCCAGCCTTTTGTGACATCCAGAAAATCTCTTGATACTTGATCGCAGTATTTGCTGGAGACAGTGATAGTAATATTTGAATTAATAGCAGAATTATTGGCTTGACTGTAAAGAAAAACATCGTAATTAACAGTAGATAATGCTGCTCCATTAAACATTTCATTCATGTTAGTAACATTACCTAGATTCCAAGAATTTCCACTGTGGTTAAGTGGTTGATTAAACGCTGTGGCTCCAGTAAACATATATGACATGTTAGTCACTGCAGCAGTATTCCAAGCACCTATGCCCTTATTAAAAGCAGTTGCTCCAGTAAACATATTTGACATATTAGTCACTGCAGCAGTATTCCAACTATTGCCACTTGTATTAATATCTTGATTAAAAGCAGCGGATCCATAAAACATTTTATTCATATCAGTAACCAAAGCAGTATTCCAAAAGGATATATCTTGATTAAAAACAGAAGCACCACTAAACATACTCGACATATTAGTTACAGCAGCGGTATTCCAAGAACCAATATCTTGATTAAAAGCAGCGGATCCATAAAACATTTTATTCATATCAGTAACCAAAGCAGTATTCCAAGAGGATATATCTTGATTAAAAACAGAAGCACCACCAAACATACCAGACATATTAGTCACCTTAGCGGTATTCCAAGAACCAATATCTTGATTAAAACCAGCGGATCCAGAAAACATTTCATTCATATCAGTAACCAAAGCAGTATTCCACGAGGATATGTTTCCATTAAAAGCAGAAGCACCACTAAACATACTCGACGTATTAGTTACAGCAGCGGTATTCCAATCATTTAAATTGATTCCGACCAAACTTGTACATCCTCTAAAAGCATCAGTCATATCGTTTGTTAATGAAAGATCAGGCTCATCAGTAGCTGGAATAGTTAAATTAGTGGAGTCCCTAAAAGCATTGTTCCAAATCCCCCATTTTCCTTCTCCCCAGTTTTCTATAGTTTGAATTAGTGTTCTTGAAGCATGACCGTTCGTGAACATACTTCCAATGTCTTTTCCAGCATCATTTACGGAAACAATAATAGTGTAAGTACCCGTAGAAATATAAGTGTGAGTTGGGAAAGCACCATCAGTGTGAGACGATGTAGAGCCGCCATCCCCCCAATCAATAGTGATATCAGCGTAACCTTGTAAAGGAAGTTCAAAAGAGCCGGAAGAAATTGCCCAAGTCGACACGAAATCAGGAATGCAATAATTACCTAAATCATTATCATTTATTGTCCAGCCTTTTGTTGCATCAAGAAAATCTCTTGATACTTGATCGCAAAATTCACTTGAAACAGTGATAGTAATATTTGAATTAATAGCAGAATTATTGGCTTGACTGTAAAGAAAAACATCGTAATTAACAGTAGATAATGCTGCTCCATTAAACATTTCATTCATGTTAGTAACATTACCTAGATTCCAAGAATTTCCACTGTGGTTAAGTGGTTGATTAAACGCTGTGGCTCCAGTAAACATATTTGACATATTAGTCACTGCAGCAGTATTCCAAGAACCTATGTCCTTATTAAAAGCAGTTGCTCCAGCAAACATATATGACATATTAGTCACTGCAGCGGTATCCCAAGAATCTAAATCCTTATTAAAAGCAGATGCTTGCAAAAACAAAGATTCCATATTATTAACTTTAACAGTATTCCAAGAATCACCACTTTTAGTTATATCTTTATTAAAAGCAGAAGCGGCATAAAACATTTGTTGCATATTAGTCACTTCAGCGGTATTCCAAGAACCTATGTCCTGATTAAAAACACTAGCGCGTCTAAACATATATGACATATTAGTCACTGCAGCGGTGTCCCAAGAACCTATGTCCTTATTAAAAGCAGTTGCTCCAGCAAACATATATGACATATTAGTCACTGCAGTAGTTTTCCAAGAATTTCCACTAGATGTAAGAGGTTGGTTAAAGGCAGGGGCATAAGCGAACATAGAATTCATATTAGTCACTGCAGCGGTATTCCAAGAACCTATGTCCTGATTAAAAATATCAGCGCTAGCAAACAAACCTTCCATATTAGTTACTGCAGCGGTATCCCAAGAGCCTATATTTTTATTAAAAGCATTAGCGTTATCAAACATCCAACTCATATCAGAAACTAAAGAAGTGTTCCAACTAGAAATATCACCATTAAAATTGTAAGATCCACTGAACATATATGACATGTTAGTCACTGCAGCAGTATTCCAATCATTTAAGGTAGTCCCCACTAAACTTAAACAATCTATGAAAGCACCTGACATATCAGTTGTTGATGAAAGATCAGGCTCATCAGTGGCGGGAATGGTTAAATTAATAGCACCTTTAAAAGCTAGCTGGAAAGATTCCCATTTAGCGTCTCCCCAATTTTCTATAGTTTGAATTAGGGTTTGAGACGGATGGACTCCGTTCATGAACATTCTTCCAATATCTTTTCCATCGTCGTTTAGCTTAACAGTTATGGTATAAGTCCCAGCAGAGGTATAAGAGTGTGTTGGAAAAGCACCACCTGTGTGAGACGATGTAGAGCCGCCATCCCCCCAATCAATAGTGATATTAGTGTAACTTTGTAAAGGAAGTTCAAAAGTACTGGAAGAAATAGCCCAAGTCGATACAAAAGGAAAACAATTATCTAAACCATTATCATTTATTGTCCAGCCTTTTGTATCTGTTAGAAAATCTCTTGACACTTGATCGCAGTACTTAGAGCTAGCATCAAAAGAACCATTTAAAGTATCAGTTTGAATATCGGGATTATTGGCTTGACTATATAGGAAAATATCGTAGTTCTCGGTAGTAAAAGCAGTTGCACCACTAAACATCATATACATAGCGATACAACTTTTTAAATTCCAAGTATCTCCATTATGGACAAGAGGTTGATTAAAAGAAATAGCACCATTAAACATAAAAGTCGTTCTATTCACTAAAGCGGTATTCCAAGAAGAAATATCTTGATTAAAAGCACGAGCATTATTAAACATACCAAACATAGTAGTCACAGCAGCAGTATTCCAATTTGAGATATTACCATCAAAAACAGTAGCTCCTTTAAACATATCCCACATATTAAGTACTTTAGAAGTATCCCAATTATTAAGATCCTGATCGAAAGCAACAGCTCCATTAAACATATCCCGCATATCAGTCACATTTCCGGTATTCCAAGAATCTCCACTTGTGTTTATATCTCGATTAAAAGCAGTAGCATTCGCAAACATTCCCCGCATTCTAGTTACAGAAGCGGTATTCCAAGAGGTTATATTTTGATCAAAAGCAGGAGCATTAAGAAACATATATTCCATTCTACTTACCGACGAAACATCCCAACCTGTAATGTTTCCATTAAAAGCAGTAGCATTCGCAAACATTCCCCACATATAAATTACTTTAGAAGTATTCCAAGAATCTCCACTTGTGTTTATATCTCGATTAAAAGCAAGAGCACCTCTAAACATATTCTGCATATGAGTTACATTAGAAGTATTCCAAGAAGTTATATCTCCATTAAAAGCTTCAGCACCATAACACCAATCTCCGGAACGTGGAGCCCCTTTGCAATCATAGCTATTATAGCTAAACATACCGTTCATTAGAGTTACTTTACCAGTATCCCAATCAGAGATATTACCATTAAAAGCAATAGCATTATTAAACATACCAGACATATTAGTTACAGCAGCGGTATTCCATTTAGAACCACTAGTATTTATATCTTGATTAAAAGCATAAGCTCCATAAAACATACCAGACATATTAGTTACAGCAGCGGTATTCCAATTACTAATATCTTGGTTAAAAGAAGTAGCTTTACTAAACATCTCTTGCATATTAGTTACAGAAGCGGTATTCCAAGAACCAATATCTTGATTAAAAGCTTTAGCCTCACTAAACAAGGATTGCATAGTAGTTACTTTACTCACATCCCAACTTGAAATATCTTGATCAAAAACACCACAATCTCCAAATACTCTACCCATCAGTATTGCCGAAGAGGTGTCCCAATTAGATATATTTCCATTAAAAGCAGTAGCTTTATAAAACATATTTGTCATATCAGTCACATTTCCGGTATTCCAAGAATCTCCATCTCTCTTTATATCTTGATTAAAAGCTTTAGCCTCACTAAACATCTCATACATATTGGTAACCTCAGCGGTATTCCAAGAAGATATATCTCCATTAAAAATATCAGCTTCCAAAAACATTCTTCTCATATTAGTTACTGTACTAACATTCCAATCGTTTAAAGTGAGTCCCACTAAACTCTCACAATCCCAAAAAGCTTTATCCATTTGTGTTACCAAAGAAAGATCAGGCTCGTCAGTTGCAGGAATAGTTAAATTAGTGGCGCCATAAAAAGCACCGCTAAAATTCTCCCATTTCCCCTCTCCCCAGTTTTCAATAGTTCTAATAAGTGTTCTAGAAGGACGGTTATTGTTCATGTACATTTCTCCAATGTCTTTTGTTGAAGCATCATTTACCGCAACAGTGATTGTGTAAGTACCTGAAGAACTGTAAGTGTGAGTTGGAAAAGTAGTGTCATTATGAGTGGAAGTTGGTCCACCGTCCCCCCAATTAATAGTAATGTTGGTATAATCTTTTAAAGGAAGTTCAAAAACACCAATGGGAATAGCCCAAGTAGAAACGAAGCTTGTTTCAAAATCATTCTCATTCAAAGAAACATAATAGTTGCCTTTTTCAGAATCAATGTATTGTTTAGGTATACTCGAGCTGGCCCAAGATAAGCTTAGAAGTAAAAAAGAAAAATAAAAGTGTCGCATTTATTTAATGTTTTTTAATTCATTTTTATATTGGTGTTTGATCACCAACTTTTTAAATAAGTTACAAGGATTGTCTGATACCTAGCTCCAATCCTCTTAATTCAGCTAAACCACGTAAACGTCCTATACCTGAATATCCAGGATTTGTTTTTTTACTTAAATCGTCTAACATTTTATG
The DNA here is from genome assembly GCA_002862645.1 of Flavobacteriaceae bacterium. Lineage (GTDB taxonomy): Bacteria > Bacteroidota > Bacteroidia > Flavobacteriales > Flavobacteriaceae > UBA7446. The sequence goes on from PKDQ01000029.1 coordinate 12,036, forward strand.
ACCATATTCAGGTCTAAACGACATGCAGATATCTTTTCTGCTATTTTTTTGACGTATTATTTGTTCCTTAATCAAAGCCTTCATAACTCCAAAAAAATCTTAAACCTCATTGAAAGTGACCCAAATATACAGTAGTTCAGGTTTTTTGAACGGAATTAGTAATATATATTCAAAAAAATATTCCCAGAAATAAAAAATTATTCTTGGGAATAATCCGTGACCCAGGGAGGATTCGAACCCCCAACCCTCAGAGCCGAAATCTGATATTCTATCCAGTTGAACTACTGGGCCAGTAGTTGACAAAAATACACTTTTGAAGTTTGTCAGGACAGCTTTTGCCTAACTATAGCCGAGATACTTTTACCATCTGCCTTACCAGCCATCTCTTTGGAAGCCATACCCATCACCTTACCCATGTCTTGCATGCCAATGGCCCCAATCTTGGCAATAATCGCCGTAACTATTTCAGTTATGGCTGATTCATCCAGTTGTTCTGGTAAAAACTGCTCAATAATCTTGATTTGCGCCTCTTCTGGCGCTACTAAGTCTAGACGCCCTTGCTGATGGAAAATTTCTGCGCTGTCTTTTCGCTGTTTTATCAGTTTTTGTACAAGTTTAATTTCATCGTCTGAATTAAGTTCTTTCGCACCTGCTTGAGTTTGGATCATCATGATCGCTGTCTTTATAGCGCGTAAAGACTCCAGAGCTACTGTGTCTTTTGCTTTCATCGCAGCCTTAATCTGCTCGTTAACATTCTCTTGTATGCTCATATTAATCTACGTTATCGTGTAAAAATGAATTGTTAGTTCTTATTTGGACTTCATTTTGGCTGTCAACACTAAGCGAAGTGCGAGAAGCTGTGCCACCATTGTCTGGTTCGTTCAATTCAACTTCTCGACGCTTATAAGCAGGCTCACGCTCCAAGTCCTCAACCCTAGTGTTTTGGTTAAAGCGATAGTTAAATTGCTTAAGTTTTTCCTTACGTTCCGCTATCCTACTAGCCAAGCCCTCGGCTATAGTACCATCTACAGGCGAAAAGGATTTTTCTTCTGTTGCAAGGGTCTCTGTTGGGGTAGATGTAGGCTTACGCATCACAGTTGTGGGTGCTGGCTCCTCGTCCATTTCCAAAACAAAACGCGTCACCTCTTCCGTTGCACTTGCAGCTTGTGGCGCAGGCTCTTCGGCATCCAAATGAAATAAAACAGCAGGCTCATTTTCTTGTAAAACATCCGCTGCTTGCAAAGGCTGATCGATTGGTGATACTACTTCACGTGCTGACACAACTTCTTCCGCATCAACAACTTCAATCTCATTAACTGCCGGTGTCACATCATGAATCGTGAACGTTGTAGGCTGTGATGCAACAGCTTCAACAGGCGCAGTTACTTCTTCAAACGAAACGTCCAAATCACGCAACAACGCTGTGGTTGGCATGATGTTTTCAAAGGCTGCTGAAGCAGGTGATGCTTCATACGTAGCCTCAGTTTCAAATAATGGAATTTGTCCTACCGACAAATCGTGAGTTACTTTTTGTTCATCACCAAGTGAGTGAATGATTTTTTGAGGATCGGCGTGTACAATTTCTTGCTGCATATCTGGCGCAAAACCAGTGGCTATGATGGTAACCGAAATGGCGTTATCAAGCGTTTCATCTTCGCCTATACCCATAATAATATTGGTGCTATTACCAGCCTCTTTTTGAATATATTCATTTATGGAGCTAATCTCATCAATGGTCACCTCGTCACTGCCAGAAACAATAAGAAGCAATACATTTTTAGCACCCAATATTTTGTTGTCGTTTAGTAGTGGAGAGTCCAATGCTTGCACTATAGCCTCATTTGCACGCTGACTCCCAGAGGCAACACCAGAGCCCATAATGGCTGTCCCGCTATTTGCTAAAACGGTTTTAGCGTCTCTAAGATCAATGTTTTGTGTGTAGTGGTTGGTAATCACTTCTGCTATACCCCTTGACGCATTTGCCAGTACCTCATCAGCCTTGGCAAACCCTTGCTTAAAGCCCAAATCGCCGTAAACCTCGCGCAGTTTGTTGTTGTTGATCACAATAAGTGAATCGACATGTTTACGCAAGTTATTTAACCCTTGTTGGGCTTGCTCGTTACGAAGCTTTCCTTCAAATTGAAAAGGCATGGTCACGATGCCAACGGTCAGCACATCCAACTCTTGTGCCAGCTTTGCAATTACAGGTGCTGCGCCAGTACCCGTACCACCACCCATTCCAGCAGTGATAAAAATCATCTTGGTGTTTACGCTAAGCATGTCTGAAATTTGATCCAAGCTTTCAACAGCAGACTGTGCTCCAACTTCAGGATCAGCACCTGCCCCAAGTCCTTCAGTTAGCGAAACCCCCAGCTGAACCTTGTTGGGAATCGGGCTATTCTCAAGTGCCTGAGCGTCAGTATTGCACACCACAAAATCAACTCCGTTGATTCCTTGTTTATACATATAGTTAAGGGCATTGCCGCCGCCGCCGCCAACGCCTATAACCTTAATGACATTGCTCCTGTTCTTAGGCAAATCGAATGTTATGTTGTCAAATGTTTCCATATATAAGAGTTTATTCTGCGCTTTCTAAAAATATTTTTAACCTTTCTGTAAATCGATCAATAACTGACGTCGACTTTTGGGGTTTCTCAGGCGGATTTTCGTCTCCGTTGTCAGATTCGTCTGTTGTCGTGCTAGCCTCCGCATCAAGTGGCGCCAATTGCGTTTCTGCGGCATTCATAACCAATCCAACTGCTGTTGCAAAAAGGGGACTTGCGGTTGCCTTATCCGTATCACCTGCCAAATGTTCGTTGGGATAGCCAATACGTGTATCCATACCCGTGATATATTCCACCAATTGCTTGAGGTGTTTGAGTTGACTTCCACCACCAGTAAGAACAATGCCCCCTATTAGTTTCTTTTTCTGCTCCTCGTGTCCGTAATTCTTGATTTCAGCATAGACCTGCTCAATAATTTCTGTAACACGAGCATGAATAATTTTAGACAAGTTTTTGAGTGTGATTTCTTTGGGATCTCTGCCTCGTAATCCAGGGATAGAAACAATCTCATTCTCTTTATTTTCACCTGGCCATGCAGATCCAAACTTAATCTTAAGCAACTCCGCCTGTTTTTCAATAATGGAACAGCCCTCTTTTATATCTTCTGTTATAACATTACCACCAAACGGAATAACAGCGGTGTGCCTAATAATTCCATCTTTAAATATGGCCAAATCCGTAGTACCACCGCCAATGTCAATCAGGGCAACGCCAGCTTCTTTTTCTTCTTGGCTTAATACCGCATCTGCCGAAGCCAATGGCTCCAGTGTAATGCCGCCAAAGTCGAGTCCTGCAGACTTTACACAACGAGCAATATTACGAATGGAAGATACTTGACCTACTACAACGTGAAAGTTGGCCTCTAACCTACCCCCATACATGCCAATGGGCTCCTTGATTTCGGCCTGTCCATCCACCTTATACTCTTGCGGAAGTACGTGAATAATCTCCTCGCCTGGAAGCATGACAAGTTTAAACACCTGATTCTTTAGACGTTCTATATCTGCCGCATCAATTACCTCATCTGCATTGGTACGGGTGATGTAATCGCTGTGGTGCAAACTGCGAATGTGTTGCCCTGCTATTCCCACTACTACACTGGTGATTTTCTTACCAGATATGGCTTCTGCTTCTTGCGCAGCCGCCTGTATGGATTGAATGGTCTGGGTTATGTTATTTACGACACCTCGGTGTACGCCTTGACTTTTAGATTTTCCGACCCCAACTATCTCGAGTTTCCCGTACTCGTTTTTAGTGCCTAACATGGCCACTATTTTAGTGGTTCCAATATCTAATCCAACTGCTAATTGTTCTTGTTCCATATCAAATTATTTTGAACAAACTACTTGTCCGTGAAACGAAAGATTTACTGTTCTATAGGTTTTTAATACTGTGCTGTCCTGCATTTTTGCATAGAAAGCTTTGTAATTTTTAATTTTTTTATGCAGTTGATCGGGTGTGCCGAGAACAATGGAATACTCTTGGTGACGAGGCTCAACAATTAAGCCCTCGGACATCCACTCATAAGCAACAATGTGGTCAGACATAAAGTTGTCTTTTGATATTTGTCGAACTACATCAACTAGTGCTTGGCGCTGCTCCAAAGTGGGGTTACCGTAAACAAACGGTACTTGAACCGATTTATAAGCAGACAACGGGAAGGGTTCTCCGCGATTATCTACATAATAACTACTATCACTCTGTATGCGCATTATTGGTATTTTGGTTGTAACGTGAACACCTACGCCTCCATCAACAGAAACGTAGCTCTGGGCATCTTCAACCCAAGCGTTTTGGTTAAGTGTTTGTTCAATGTTTCTCAAATTTAGACCACTTTTAAAAGCAGACACGCTATCGCTTAAAGCAAGTGTCAACAATTTATTAACTGAGTCTTTTGGCACCCAAATTGGACGGTCATCTTCCCAAGAAACATATTGCAAGGTCACTGCGCGTTTTTGATTGCGTTGGTGCATAACCACGCCAAGAATAACTGTAAGCACAAACAACGATATGGAAATAATCATCTTATGCATCCTGTTGGTTCTTAAGTATTTGCATGACTGCTGGCACTTCAAAAGCAATGTCTCCAGCGCCCATTATGGCGACAACCGTAGCCGAAGATTTCGCTATCATTTCTGGCAGTATTCCCTTGTCTACCAACTGCGTTGCACCATGATCAGCATCTATCAATAATGCACTTGTAATACCCCCCATGGGCAGTTCGCGAGCAGGGTAAATATCCAAAAGCAACACCTCATCAAAGCGTGCAAGGGCCTGTTTAAACCCTGATGCGAAGTCTCGTGTGCGCGAAAACAAATGCGGCTGGAACACACCTAGCTTGATTTGATCGGGATAAAAGGCTTCGAGCGCATCGGCTACAGCATTTATTTCTGTTGGGTGGTGTGCGTAATCATCAACCACTACTTTAGGTGCAGTTAGCCTGATACTAAACCTGCGATCAACTCCTTTAAACGTCGATAGCCCCAATTTGAGTTGGATGGGTTCACAGCCCGCCTCTAATGCCAATGCCAATGCAACAGCTGCGTTCATCACATTGTGCGCTCCCGGATAGGGCAAGGCAATGTTAGACATACCAACTGTTGGTGTAACAAAATCAAATACATAGCTGCCTTCGGCTATGCGCAAATTATGTACGCTGTGTGTACCTACCTCTATACCAAAAGTATTGCCTTCAACGGCTAAGCCGTTGGCAATAAAGCGCTTTTCAGCAGGTACTTTCTGTGCAAAATCATTAAAGGTTTTGGATAGTTCGCTTGCAGTACCATAAATATCCAAATGATCCGCATCCATTGAAGTCAAGGCTAAGGCTGTGGGTTTCAAATGCATAAAAGATCTGTCAAATTCATCGGCTTCCACCACCATAAAATCATCGCCTTCAAGTAAGAAATTGCTATCAATATTGGCTGCAATGCCTCCTAAAAATGCCGTAATCTTTTTACCACATGAGCGTAGCAAATGCGTAAGCAATGCAGAAGTTGTTGTTTTTCCATGAGTACCTGCCACTGCCAAGCAAGGCATGGTGTGGCTAATCTCACCGATCACTGCTGCTCGTTTTTCTAGCACAAAACCTTTGTTCTTAAAATATGTGAGCAATGGCGAATTAACAGAGATGGCTGGGGTGTAAACAACCTTTGTGTTTTTGGGGTCTCTAAACAATGTTGGAATAGCAGTTGGTGTATCCACATCACTAATATGCGCACCTAGAGACACTAGCCTTTGCGTAAGTGGTGTAAGTACACGATCATAGCCCGCCACAGCATGTCCTTGGGACAGGAAGTACTGCGCCACGCCCGACATTCCTATGCCGCCAATACCCACAAAAAATATTGCTGCTTTATTCATGGGTAAGAAGTTTCGTTAGCCTGCTCATAATTTCTTTGGTTGCAGCTGGATGTGCAAAGCCTTTGATGTTTTTGCCAAGTTTGGCACGTAAAGCCGCATCCGTAATCAAAGACCTAAGTCCTTTCCAAAACTGTGTGTCTGCATCACGCTCCGCGACCAACAAGGCCGCCTCTTTATCAACTAATGCTTGCGCATTTTTTTCTTGATGATTTTCAGCAACATTGGGGGAAGGAATAAAGAGGGTTGGTTTGCCCATAAGGCAGAGTTCTGAAATGGCCAATGCCCCTGCCCTGGATACCACTATATCTGCCAAAGCATAAGCCGCAGGCATATGATCAATAAATGGCATCACATGAATGTTGGCTGATGCGTATTGTTGATATTCTTCAGCGTATAAATGTCCACATTGCCATATAAGCTGAATGTTGAGTTGTTGCATGTCATCCAAGAGTTGATGGACAAGTTGGTTTATTCTTCTTGCGCCCAAACTTCCACCCAATACCAAGAGGGTTTGTTGGTCTGCTGCAACACCTAGAATTTCAGCGGCAGCGGCCTTACTTATACTTTGCTTTAAGGCAGCTCTAATGGGATTTCCCGTCACCATAATTTTACTTTTTGGAAAAAACTTACTTGCAGCCTCACTTCCCAAACAAATAACATCGACACGTGAGGCGAGCTGTTTGTTTGTAATGCCCGGAAATGCATTTTGTTCTTGAATTAGCGAAGGCGTTTTAAACATGGACGCCACAAAAAGCAAAGGTCCACTGGCAAAGCCACCAGTACCTACAACTACAGAGGGACGGAAACGCAAAACAATCGATAAAGACTGTAGTAAACTCCATACGAGCTTAACGGGAAACAAGATATTCCGCAGCATATTTTTTCTGTCAAATCCAGAAATCCACAACCCTTTTATTTTATAACCTGCCTCAGGAACACGTTGCATTTCCATGCGGTTGCTTGCCCCAACAAATAATATAGCTGCTTGTGGGTATTGCGCTTTAAAGGCATCTGCAATAGCCAAGGCTGGGAAAATATGCCCCCCTGTTCCACCACCAGAAATAATCAATCTAGGCTTCATGGCTTAATTCGGCTAAAGGGTTAGACATATTCGCGTTTGTAGTGGTGGGCTGGTTTGCACTTACGCTTAAAACAACACCAAGCGCCAAAAAGGTCATCCACAAAGAGGTACCACCACTACTTATGAGTGGCAAAGGCTGCCCCGTAACAGGGAGTAATGCAACAGCCACGCCCATATTGATAAAGGCTTGTGTGACTATGGGCAATCCCATAGCCAAGATAAGTAGCTTACCAAAGAAGCTTTCAGATTTGTTTGCATTAATAAGAATTCGGAACAGTAACAACATAAATAAGAACAACAAGGATATGGCACCTAGCATCCCATATTCTTCAGCAATGATGGCATAGATAAAATCGGAAGTACTCTGTGGTAGTGCATTCTTCATCATACTCTTTCCTGCGCCAATACCTACATAACCCCCAACGGCTACTGCTGCTTTGGCACGTTCAATTTGATAGTCGGTATTGTCATCCCCTTGACCCCTAAAACTCTCCACACGGCTCATCCAAGTATCTACGCGGTTTGAAAAGGTATCTGGATAAGCTTTTGCAAGAAGAATAAAGAGTGTCAAGAAAAGAATCGCAGCTCCGAGCAACGCAGTCAGATATTTTAAAGGATAGCCTCCTAAAAATGCCACAACCGTTACCATAAACAATATCAGTAGGGCAGTTGATAGGTTTGCAGGTAAAATCAACCCAACAACCAGCAAAACTGGAACCCAAAAAGGGAAAAAGCTTTCAGTAAATCCAATTTTATCTTCTTTTTTATTGGCAAAATAATCTGCTGCATAAGCCAATAAAACCACCATGGCTAAGGTGGAAGTCTGGAATGACATGCCTATAACTGGAATATTAAGCCACCGGCTGGCATTAGCACCGTCTATGGTAGTACCTTGAAAAGCTGTGAGTAGCAACAAAACAACTACTACGGGAATCCCCAATTTAGCCAAACCAGAAAAATATTTAAATGGAATAAGGTGAACAGCATACATGATGACCCAGCCCACACAAACAATAGCAACGTGCTTTAATAAATATCCAAATACAGAACCAGAACCCACTACATAGACCAAGTTTGAACTTGCGCTATATACAGGAAGAAAAGAAAAAATAGATAGTAACACCACTATTCCCCAAATAGATTTATCTCCCAATAAGTACTGACTGATTTTCACGTTTATAATTTTCTTACTGCTCCTTTAAATTGATTTCCTCTGTCTTCATAGTTTTCAAATAAGTCAAAGCTTGCGCAGGCAGGCGACAGCAAGACCGCATCTCCATGGGTAGACAATTCGTAGGATGCCTTGACAGCATCATTCATGTTTTTTGCCTCTACAAGTAACTTAACCACAGGGGAGAAAATATCAATTATTTTCTGGTTGTCCACGCCCAAACAAATGATGGCTTTTACTTTTTCATGTACCAATGGCAACAGGCCCGAGTAGTCATTGCCCTTGTCAACACCTCCAACAATCCAGATGGTTGGTTTGGACATGCTTTCAAGCGCATAAAAAGAAGCATTGACATTGGTTGCTTTTGAATCATTGATATAGGCTACATTGAGGATGTTCACCACATGCTCCAAACGGTGGGCTGCACCTTGAAAGGTTTGAAGACTAGCCTGAATATCTTGATTACTCAATTGGAATAATTGCGCAATGGTGGCTGCAGCCATGGCATTTTTGGCATTATGCCGGCCAAGCAAAGAAGGGTTATCAATTGTAAACATAGCGTTGTTGTTAGCGTTATTATAAGGGTATTGCTGAGCTTTAATATTAAATTGAGCGATACCCGCAGTAATATTTTTATCATCTGCCTCATAGAGGAAATGATCTTCTTCTGTCTGGTTTTTTGTGATATTAAACTTGGTAGCGCAGTAGTCTTTAAAAGAGTTTTCATAACGATCCAAGTGATCTGGACTTAAATTTGTAATGACCGTAATATGAGGGTGGAATTTTTTGATATGCTCAAGCTGAAAACTGCTTATTTCCAAAACATAAACATCGTGCTTATCTTGCAAAAGTGCTTGAGCAAAACTGTTGCCAATATTCCCAGCCAAGCCAGCATCAATTCCGCTATCAGAAAGCAAGTGATGAGTGAGCATTGCTGTGGTTGTTTTGCCATTGCTCCCCGTAATACCTATTAGAGTAGCGTCGGTATAACTACTCGCAAATTCAATTTCAGAAACCATAAGGATTTCAGCAGCTTCAATGTCCTTAATTACAGCAACCGTATTGGGAATACCTGGACTTTTAACCACAAGTTCGGCTTTAAGAATTTCTCGCATATTATGACCGCCCTCTTCAAAGCGAACACCAATGGTTTCAAATACTTTCTTAGCCGCAGCAGTAAGCATACCAGCATCAGAAACAAAAACATCCCAATTGTTATGTTTTGCCAAAGCTGCAGCCCCAATTCCACTCTCTCCACCACCAAGTACGACTAGCTTTTTCATTATCTGATTTTGAGGGTTACAAGGCTAATAATGGCCAACATAATGGCAATAATCCAGAAGCGACTCACGATTTTACTTTCGTGATATCCAAGTTTTTGATAGTGGTGATGCAGCGGAGCCATCTTAAAGATGCGCTTACCAACACCTTGCCTATTTTTGGTGTATTTGAAATAGGATACTTGAAGTATTACAGAAAGATTTTCAATCAAAAAGACCCCACACAAGACAGGAATAAGCAACTCTTTACGAACAATAAGTGCCAATACGGCGATAACACCTCCTATGGTCAGGCTTCCGGTGTCGCCCATAAATACTTGAGCAGGGAATGCATTGTACCACAAAAATCCAACGAGCGCTCCTACAAAGGCTGCCACAAATACCACAACCTCACTTACTTCAGGAATGTACATAACGTTGAGGTAGTCGGCAAAAATAATATTCCCCGAAACCCACGCAAAAAGCCCAAGGGTGAGCACCGCAATAGAAGCCGTACCTGCTGCAAGACCATCTATGCCATCCGTAAGGTTTGCCCCATTGGATACAGCAGTTACTATAAAAATTACTGCTGGAATAAAAATCAGCCAGGCGTAGTCTTTTGCGCCGTCTCCTGCCCAAGAGATAATATCACTATAATCAAACTCGTTATTTTTCAGCAACGGAATGGTTGTTTTTGTAGACTTTTCCTCTTGCAAAAAGCTTTCGCCATCAAAGTTTTGTTGCTTAATGGTTACTCCAGGATGGAAGTATAACGTAGCCCCTACAATCAGTCCAAGTGTAACTTGTCCAACAATCTTAAAGCGCCCTTTTAAACCCTCTTTGTCTTTTCGCTTTATCTTAAGGTAGTCATCCGCTAAACCTATAATTCCCATCCATACTGTGGTAACGATTAGTAGTATGATGTAAATATTATCAAGTTTCGTGAGTAGCAAAACGGGGATAAGTGTGCCAAAAATGATCATCAAGCCACCCATAGTAGGAGTTCCCGCCTTTTCTTTTTGACCTGCCAGTCCTAAGTCGCGAATGCTTTCACCCATTTGATAGTGTTGCAACATTGCAATAATGCGCTTTCCCAGTACAGCCGTTACCAACAATGAAAATATTATGGCTATTGCTGACCTAAAGGAGAGGTAGGCAAATAATGATGCTCCTGGAAACTGATAGGCACGTTCTAAATAATCAAACAAATAGTACAACATTATCTTTTGGATTGAAGGTTTCGTGTTAGCTCTTGCATATCATCAAAAAGAAGGCGTTCTCCCTTTTGATCTTGATAGGTTTCGTGTCCCTTACCAGCGACTAAAATGATGTCTTGATCTTGTGCCATGGTACATGCTGTCTTTATGGCTTGAGCACGGTTTAAGACGGTTAAATACTTTTGGCTTGACTCCACTGGAACCCCTTCGAGCATATCGTTGATGATATCGTTTGGATCTTCGTTTCGTGGATTATCAGAAGTGAAAATGGTCAAGTCGCTTTTAGCAACAGCCGCTTTAGCCATAAGTGGTCTTTTGGCTTTATCTCTATTACCTCCACAACCCACAACCGTGATTAGCTTTTCGTTACGTGTGCGCAACGTAGTTATAGTGTCCAATACTTGCACTAATGCATCAGGAGTGTGGGCATAATCGACAATGGCAGTAATGTTGCTCTTGGTATGCACCATTTGAAACCTTCCAGCGGCCCCTTTTAACGTACTTAAGACAGGTAGAAAATCACTTTGCTCAACGTCAAGCAATTCAGCTACAGCATAAACACAAATAAAGTTGGATGCATTGAATGCACCAACCAAAGGAGTCCATACTTCGTTGTGCTGAAGCTTAAGCAACATGCCCGAAAAATCTTTTTCCAAAATTTTGACATGAAAATCAGCGACTGACTTTAAGCCAAAGAAATGTTTAGAGGCTATTGTGTTTTGCAGCATATAACGCCCATTTTTATCATCGGCATTAGAAATCGCAAAAGCCGTAGGAGCAAGTCCGTCAAAAAATATTTTTTTGGTATCTCGATACGATTTAAAATCATTGTGATAATCCAAATGATCGTGTGAAAGATTGGTAAATACACCCCCAGAAAAGTGAAGATCGGCTATTCGATCTTGGTCTATACCATGTGAAGACACTTCTATAAAGCAATGCGTAACGCCAGCATCTACCATATCGCTTAAATGCTTGTTTATTGTCAGAGGGTCTGGTGTAGTGTGTGTGCTTGGTACCCTTTTTTTGATAATTCTAACATCAACTGTTGACAACAAACCGGCTGCAAAACCCATCTTATCAAAAAGCTGATATGCCATGGTTGCAACGGAAGTTTTTCCATTCGTTCCCGTTATGCCAATGAGTTTTAAAGCCTTGCTTGGTGTATCGTACCATTGGGAAGCTACTGTTGCCAAGGCTTGGCGTGTATTCTCACACAAAATATAAACAACCTTATTAGTCAAAACGTCTGGAAACTGTTCACACAAAACAGCTACTGCTCCCTTATCAATAGCATCGTTAATGTGCGCATGCCCGTCGTGATGTGTGCCTTTGATGGCTACAAAAAGAAATTGTTGGGTAACGGACCTAGAGTCAAAAGCAACGCCGCTAATTTGAACAGCCGTGCTTCCCGAAACGGTTTGCAAAGGAACACCAAACAGTATGTCTTTTAGCTGTTTCATGATAATGTTAGTGTTACTTTTTTTGTTTTACTAAGGGTTGCTCCTGGTCGTTGCGATTGCCACTTTACCTTCCCCTTCCCTTGTAGCATTACCTCAATACCCAAGCTTTCAAGAACGGTCACTGCATCCATAGCTGGCCATCCACGCAGGTCAGGCATTTTTTCAAGATCGTATGCATTGGTAATGTCTGGTTTTGGTGCTGTTAAGGCAGCAACTTTGTTTAACTCTAGTGTGGTGTGTTCTGGTATGTCATGAATAACGGACTCGGCGATTTGCTTAACCACTGGTGCAGCAACTACATTCCCGTAATACCCGATTTTATTGTTGGGCTTATGCACCACCACTATACAAGAATAAGTAGGATTGTGTGCAGGAAAATATCCAACAAAGCTGGCAACGTACTTGACGTCATCCGTTGTATAATCAATTTGACAGGTTCCTGTTTTACCAGCAATGGCCAACTTTTCATCATAAATATTATGAGCTGTTCCCCATTTATTTTTGACCACGCCTTCCATAAGATGTTGCAGCTTACCTAGTGTTTCTTGCGAACAAATGGCCGGATTGATTACCTGCTTAGGATAAGATTTGACATTTTTACCATCAAGTGTTTTGACTGCTGAAACAAAGCGCGGCATCACCAATTCTCCGTTGTTGGCAACAGCATTGTAGTAGCTCAACGTTTGAAGCGGTGTAAGCATTACTCCGTAGCCAAAAGCCATCCACGGCAGGTCTAAACCATCCCAATCTGCATCTTTGGGATGCGGTATTTTGGGTATCCCCTCACCTGAAATAGCCATGCCTAAAGGTTTATCCAGCCCCATGGCCATCAGCCTGTCTGTGAACTGTGAAGGGTTCTCTTTATAGTTTTCGTAAATCAGTTTTACAATTCCAGTATTGGACGAGCTTTCAAAAACCCTACTGACTGGAATGACACCATAGCCACCACGTTTGGAATCTCTTACATGATATTTTCCATAAAATGTAAGCTTTCCTTTTTCGGTATCGACCATAGTCATGGTGTCTATAACCTTATCTTCAAAGGCGGCCATCATGGAAAACAACTTGAAGGTAGAGCCAGGTTCGTGGGCTTCTCCAACTGCATAATTCAATTTTTCGTAATACTTATTCCCATCCGTTCTACCAAGGTTTGCAATTGCTTTAACAGCACCCGTTTTAGTTTCCATTACGACAACCGTTCCATGCTCTGCTTCATACTTTTCTAAAGAAGCAAGCAAGGCGTGATGAGAAACATCTTGTAAGTTGGTGTCAATTGTGGACCAAACATCCAAACCGTCAATAGGTTCTTGTTGATATTCGTTTGTAAGCGGTTTCCACTGTTGTTTGGCAATGCGTTGTCTCAATTGACGCCCAGGCTGACCTCGCAAGGTGACGCCATAAGCCCCCTCAAGACCCACTTTGAGATATGTGCCATCTGGTTTTTTCTGCTCATAGCCTAAGGTGCGTTCAGCGATTTTACCAAGAGGGAGGTCACGCACAAATTTGCGCTCAACGATCAAACCTCCCCGAATACCTCCCAATCGAAACATAGGAAATGACTTGATACGCTGATAGTCATCAAAAGGCAAGCGACGTCCAACAAGCTGATATCTACTTTTATTTTTACGTGCTTTCATCAACAAGTTGCGGTAATATTGCTTGGGCTTTCCAAACAAGGTCGCAAGTGAATCGCTCAACGCGTATAAATTGTTATCAAACACTCGCTGGCTTACAGTAACCGCATCAAAGTGTATGGAGTATTTTGAAACGGATGTCGCCAAAAGGCTACCGTCGTCGGCATAAATATTCCCTCTCACGGGAACAATTTCAAAGTTTTTGATGCTGCGCTTTTCTGCCATTTCGCGATACTTATCGCCCTGATTGAGCTGTAATGACACCAATCGATAACCCACGCTTGTACCGAGTGCAAAAAGCACAAAAACAACCAGGTAGCTGCGAGACATCATGTTCTTTTGCTTATTCATTCGATTGAATTATGATTTTTATTGGTGCCTTATCTGGTGGAAAAACGCCTTGGTTTTTAAGAGCGTATGCCAATTGTGTTTCCATCCTTTTGTGCATCACTTTTTCGCGAACCGAAACAAACTCACTACGGACGGCTTGTAATTCTTTGTTTGCTTGCCCAATTTGTACCACTTTTTGATCGACTTGGTGGGAGGCAGTAATCATCAGTCCTGCTAGAAAAAAAATAAACAGGATAAATCGCCAGTTTTTTGATGCGCCCTCTTGCACCAAAAATGTTCCTTTAAGCAGATTTAAAATCCCTGTTTTCATAAGCGTTGCGCTATTCGCAATTTGGCACTTCGTGCTCTGTTGTTTTGTTTAATTTCCTCTTGATCGGGAACCACCAAACCGCCGCATTTTTTAAAATACAATGTGGGGTTTCCAAAGTCATCCTTTTCTGGTTCGCTATCAAAATTTCCGTTTTGAATAAACCTTTTGACCATTCTGTCTTCAAGGGAATGGTAGCTAATTACACTCAGACGCCCACCTGACCTTAACACATCTTTGGATTGAGTTAAAAAGGATTGTAACACTTCAATTTCTTTGTTCACTTCCATCCGAATGGCCTGGTAAATTTTAGCTAGCACCTTATGCTCGTTCCCCTTAGGCAACACAGGTTTCAATACTTCGTTAAGCTGCATGGTTGTTCCAATTTCGCCTGGTCTTTTTTGTACTATGAGTTGAGCGATTTTTTTAGCATTCCGAAGTTCCCCGTAAGCAAATAACAAATCTTCCAATGCTGTTTCACTGTACGTGTTAACGATTTGTTTTGCCGTAAGCTCTTGATGTTGATTCATACGCATGTCTAGCGGCCCATCAAAACGAATGGAAAAACCACGGTACGGCGTATCAAACTGATGTGAAGAAACCCCCAAATCTACAAGAATCCCATCAACTTTATCAATTTTATGAAACTTCATAAAGCGCTTTAAATAGCCAAAGTTTTGAAGAATGAGAGTAAAACGACTGTCGTCTATGGCATTGCGTTGTGCATCTTCATCTTGATCAAAAGCAAACAATTTGCTTTCGTTATCCATGTTGTTTAAGATTTCTTGGGAGTGACCACCGCCGCCAAAAGTTGCATCTACATAAACCGAAGCAGGATGAATATTTAATCCTGATACAGACGCAGCAAGCAAAACGGGGCTATGATACATCGTCTTCCTCGTCTCCCATTACCTCCTCTGCCAAGGCAGCAAAATCAACAGCTGCTTCATCTATTGCTTTTTCATAGCGATCTTTGTCCCATATTTCTATGATATTGACTGCGGCAGAAAGCATGACTACTTTCTCTACGCCTGCAAATTGCGCTAAATCACGGGGAATAAGCAGCCTGTCTGTAGCATCGAGCTCGACAATCTTAACTCCTGCTGTAAAGCGTCGTATGAAATCGTTATTTTTTTTCTTAAACCTATTAAGCTTGTTCACCTTGGCCATTAAAGCATTCCACTCTTTTAACGAATACAATTCTAGGCATGGCTGAAAAACAGCACGCTTCACCACAAATGCCTCTTGGCGGGCTCCAGCAAACTGTTTGGAAAGGGCTGTGGGTATTTTAACCCGTCCCTTAGGGTCTACTTTACACTGATATGTTCCAATTAAATGCGACAAGTTCTATAGTTTTTACCCTCAGGTATGAGTCAAAATTACATATTATTTACCACATTTTACCACATTTTACCACTTTGTTAATAAGTTATCCCACCATCCAACAAACAGATACTAATGCCCTTAAAATGAGACCATTGAAAGCAATCTGCATTCTATAAATTAAAGAAATTGATAAAAGAGGTGTTTTACAAGCAGGTAAATTAATGGCCTTTGCTTGGGGTTTATTTAACTATATTTGTGACTGATTTGACAACATGCACAATTCTCTAAAAGTATCTGGGTCCTACACGTACTATCAAAAGGGCGAAGGAACCCCACTTATTATTCTCCATGGTTTAATGGGAGGCTTGAGTAATTTTGACGGAGTTGCGTCGCATTTCTCTACCGTTGGATACAAGGTTATTATTCCGCAATTACCACTATATGATTTGCCGTTGTTAAAGACCAATGTAAAGCAGTTTGCAATTTATCTTCGTGATTTTATTACCCATTTGGGTGAAGAAAAAGTAGTCTTGATAGGGAACTCGCTGGGGGGACACATCGGCCTGCTTCACACCAATCTCTTTCCAGAAAAGGTTAAAGGACTGGTCATTACAGGAAGCTCAGGGCTGTATGAAAACGCCATGGGGGAAAGCTACCCCAAACGTGAAGATTATGAATACATCAAAAAGAAAACACAAGATGTGTTTTACGATCCAATCATTGCTTCCAAAGAAGTGGTAGATGACGTATTCGAGACTGTCAATGACAGAAAAAAACTTATCAAAATCCTAACGATTGCCAAAAGTGCTATCCGTCACAACATGGCCAAGGACTTACCAAGCATCAAAGTGCCTACGGGTATTATTTGGGGCAAGCAAGATGCGGTTACACCGCCAAACGTTGGAGAAGAATTTAATAGACTACTCCCCGATTCTACTTTGTATTGGATTGACAAATGTGGACACGCACCTATGATGGAACACCCTGATACGTTCAATACGATTTTGTCATCCTGGCTAAAAAATAATAATTTGTAATCATGCGTGTCAAAAGCGCATCTTTTGTAGTCAGTAACGCCAAGGTGTCCGACTGTCCTAAATCGTCATTGCCCGAATTTGCTTTTATAGGCAGATCAAATGTTGGAAAATCCTCTTTGATTAACATGCTGACAGATCGAAAGCAACTTGCCAAAACTTCCGGTAAGCCTGGTAAAACCCAGCTCATAAATCACTTTTTAATCAATAAAAACTGGCATCTTGTTGATTTACCCGGATATGGTTATGCCCGTGTTTCAAAAAAAACCAAAAAAGAATTCCAAAGCTACATTACTTCCTATTTTTTGGAACGTAAGCAACTTATAAATGCTTTTGTGTTGATTGACATCAGGCACGAACTACAAGCCATCGATATGGAATTTATGGAATGGATGGGGACGCAACAGATCCCCTTCTCCATCATATTTACAAAAGCCGATAAATTGTCTGAAAACAAAATTGACGCAACGGTAAGCGCCTATTTAAACACCATGCTTGAGGGTGTTTGGGCAGAAACACCTCCACATTTTATCACATCTGCCACTTCTAACAAAGGCAAAGAAGAAGTATTGGCATACGTTGGATCGCTGCTTTAATTTCCCTTTTTTACGTCCTTAAGGTTTCGCTCACTAGCAAAAAAATTACAAAACTGTTGCATCGCCTCTCCCATTTGCGCATCTTCCGTTGCTTTAAGGTAAGACGCGCGAATTCCAATCAGCGTTTGATGTACAAAAACCTGCATTTGATCTACAGGCATTTCTTTTGACCACAAATCGATGCGTGCACTTTCCTGGGCATCCTTATCCCAAGTACTCAGGAAAAATGCCTCCATAGACTGTTCTCTCACACCTCCATCGGGCGCAGACCATTCCATGGCTTCGGGGGTGTTGTTTTCGTCTAAAGTGACTGTCAAGGTAATGTGTGTTTTTCGTTTCATTTTAAGGACTGTATCTTGATTTTTTTAAAATTTTTTGGGGTGAAGCAGCAAGTATTTCTTTTAAGGTAGCTCCTGTTCGTTTTTGATATTTTTTCAGCATTTGATAACCGATCCACTGGCCTATCCTGCCAGGTGAATCCACGTCTAGATAAGAATAAAATTTACTGTATGGACTGGAGAGCAAAAAACGAAACTCCAAACTTTCGTCGGTAGAAAACAATAGTTCGTTATCAATAAAATAACGCCAAACTTCTGCCTCATGAGTGCTAGCCCACTCCAATTGTGTTGCTGTGTATTGGATGTGCTGATAGTTTTCGAGGCCAGGTGCCAAATAATCGTGAAGCAACAATCGTTTTCCGTGCTGTACCATGTGATCCAAAAAAGTTCTCCCCCTTGGTGCTGGAATAAATCTAGGTGCAAGGGCATCAATAATTTCAGACTCCAGATGATTTATTGTAAGTTTGTTTTTGATGTAAACAGGAATACCCTCATAAAGGGGATGGTCTACACCCAAATAGGTGTCTATGGACAACAATAACATACTGTCTGCATCTACAGCTCTAAACGAATAGTCAACATCGGTGAGCAAGGAAATGGCTGTTTGGGGAAGCTTTTCGTCTGGAAAATAGTAGTGGACATATTGAAGCACCCGAGTAACACGAGACTTTAAATTGCTTTTTGAGATAGATTTGGTTGCGTCAAACAGCAATTGCTGTAGAGAATCGCTTCGTTTTTCAAGCCACAAGGAATCAGAGGTTTTATTAGGAAAAAAGAAGGGAAATTGGACCTTTACATTTTCCAAGGGAGTGTAGAGTTCACCAAAAAAAAGGGTTTCAAATGACACATAATCCAAAGGAACTTTTTCAAGATCTACATGCCTTGGATGGGATGATGTATTACAGGAAACTACAAAATAAAGAACGAAGAGTAACAGCCCTTTCATAGGCCAAAAAAATGATTTAAATTTACACGCATTAATTGCTATCATACTGGCCGTAAAGATACAAATGCTATGAAGAATCAAGAAGTAATTGAGTACATTGTACAATGGCTCAAAACTTATGCTAAAAAAAATCAAATTAACGGCTTTGTCATTGGTATCTCTGGCGGAATAGACTCTGCCCTTACTTCCACGCTTTGTGCCAAGACAGGACTTCCAACATTATGTCTGGAAATGCCCATAAAGCAACAGGAAAATCAGGTTGAACGCGCACAAGAACACATAAAGTGGCTACAAAGAAGTCATCAAAATGTAAACAGCCAACTAATTGACTTAGAGGCTGTATTCGATGCGTTTTCTTCAACCGTTGGGGCTGAGATGAAAGACAATCAAGCCCAGCTATCTTTGGCCAACACTAGAGCAAGACTACGCATGACCTCACTGTACTACTATGCAGCACTTCATCGTTATTTGGTTGCAGGTACCGGAAATAAAGTTGAAGATTTCGGCGTTGGGTTTTACACCAAATACGGGGACGGCGGGGTGGATTTAAGCCCAATTGCAGACCTCACAAAAACACAAGTACGGGCTTTAGCTAGAGATTTGGGTATTAACGAAACTATTTTAATTGCACCACCAACAGACGGACTTTGGGATGATGACAGAAATGATGAGGAACAATTGGGTGCCACCTATGAACAATTGGAATGGGCCATGACGCAGCAACAAGATGGAAAGTCTCCAGCAAATTTTGTAGGAGAAAACAAACGTGTTTTTGAGGTGTTCTTATTACATCATAGTGCCAATAAACACAAAATGGAACCCATACCTGTATGTAATATTCCAGACTGCTTGCTTTAGCAGTTTTAACGCTATTTTAGATGGAAAATTATTTTTATCACTTTTAAAGACTATTTTTCATATTTTTAAGGTATAACTATATACTCCATGATTCGTGTTTTTGTTGCTGATGCATACCCAATCGTACACAAAGGTTTAAAAGCTCTCTTTCGAAATTCGAACGAAATAAGTATTGTAGGAAAAGGATTTCATTACCGTGACTTGGTTGAGAATCTGACTTCAAAAAAAGTAGATCTCGTTGTTTTGGAGCTTAAACTTCCTGGCTTTGAGGAAATACGTTTGCTGCGAAAACTAAAAGATCAGCACACACATGTACGTTTCTTGATATATTCATCCCTAGACGAAAATATATATGCGATAAGTGCGCTTAAATATGGGGCATCAGGCTATTTATGCAAAGACGTCCCTTTGAACAAACTCAAAGATGCTATCTTAAAAGTAAGCACTGACGGGGTTTATATTACCAACGAATTGGCAGAACATATGGCCTTTAATGAAACAGAGGCAAATCCGCGTGCAATGATTAACCAATTGTCTGAAAGAGAAATCCAAGTAATTCGCTTATTGGTCCATGGAAAACGGAACAAAGAAATTGCCATAGCATTGAATATCAGCGACAAAACCGTAAGTACATATCGCTCAAGGCTCATGAAAAAGATTAAAGTCAAAAATCTTGTTGAAATGCTAAAAAAGCTTCAGCATATAGACTTGGACATGTATTAAACCACCCGGTTTAAACGACCACTCAATACCGTTTTGAGTTTGTGATACTGTACAATTTCCTCTAAAAGTTCTCCGTGATGACTATCTATGTCCTCAGTAGTATCGGATTGTAGTGCCGCTACCTTTTCATCAATAAGCTGACATCTAAATCGCAAAATCACCTCATGAACCCACCTGGCTAAATTGGCCTTTTTGTTTTTGATATAAATGTTTTTGCGTTCCCAATCATGAAGGGTATGCAATTCATCCTCAAGTAATAAGTCGGAAACCTCTAATGCCAAATTTGGTTGCAAATTAGCAACAAAAGCATCCATTTGAATAGCCGATTTTTCATTCAATGCAGCCAATACCTTAGGGTATAATCCTTTAAAGACAGCTGTCGAAAATGCAATTTCGTCTTGTTGTAAATCCAAGTATATCTTTTCAAAAACACGGGCTGTTATTTTTGAGGTGACAAGTGAAAGCTCACCAGATTTTTCATCGGTTTTTAAAATGGGTTCTTCAAATTCGACTTCTTCATGTCCGTGAAGCAACAGAATTTTAATAATGTCCTTTTCAAGTTCAAAACGGGTACTTACAGCAGCTACCTTTTTTTCTTGGGGAACCACTGACATGGGCTGGCTTGAAACTTGTCTTTGCGGTTTATTTGCCTTTTTTTGAGAAACTTGCGCCAAAGTGGCAAACAAAACTTCTTCACTGATCTGCATCAAGGAAGCGCATGATTTAATGTATACCTCTTGCTTAATTCGATCGGGTATTTTTGCAATACTCTGCACCATCTCACGGATGGTCTCCGCTTTCTTGAGTGGATCTTGCGCAGCTTCATCAACCAGTAATGCAGCCTTAAATTGTATGAAATCCTTGGCGTTATTGACTAAGAAATCTCGAACTTCTTCAAAGCTGTTTTCTCGGGTAAAACTGTCTGGATCTTCTCCTTCGGGAAACATACAAACACGCACATTCATACCCGCTTCCAAAATCAAATCTATACCCCGTAGGGATGCACGAAGACCCGCAGGATCGCCATCAAACAATACGGTAATATTTTTGGTAAGCCTGCCAATAAGTCGAATTTGCTCTGGTGTAAGGGCAGTACCTGAAGATGAAACAACATTCTTAATGCCGCGTTGATACATTTGAATGACATCGGTATAACCCTCAACCAAATAACAGGTGTCTTCTTTTGCAATGTTTTGTTTAGCCTGATATAGGCCATACAACACCTTGCTTTTGTTGTAGATCTCGCTTTCAGGCGAGTTCATGTATTTGGCGGCTTTTTTGTCTTGGGTCAGTATCCGCCCGCCAAAGCCCAATACACGCCCCGACATGCTGTGGATGGGAAACATAACACGCCCCTTAAAGCGGTCAAATTTTTTGTCCTCCTTGACAATACTAAGGCCCGTTTCCTTTAAAAAATCAAGCTGATAACCCGCTTTTTGCGCTGCATCTGTAAGGGCACTCCACGTATCAGGCGAATATCCCAATTGAAAAAAGCGAATGGTTTCTTCGCTGAATCCACGCTCTTTAAAATAACTCAAACCAATGGCTTTTCCTTGAGTTGTTTCCCACATGGACTCTTCATAAAAACCTACCGCATAAGCACTAACCAAATACATGCTTTCACGCGCACTAGCAGCAGCTTTTTGCTCATCATTCTGCTCAGTTTCCTCAATCTCAATATTGTATTTTTTGGCCAAATAACGGATGGCTTCTGGATATGAAAAATGTTCATGCTCCATCAAGAACGCAACCACATTTCCGCCCTTACCACTGGAAAAGTCTTTCCAAATTTGCTTAACGGGAGATACCATAAAACTCGGAGAACGTTCATCGGTAAACGGGCTAAGCCCCTTGAAGTTAGCACCCGACTTTTTGAGCTGTACAAAATCGCCTATTACCTCCTCTAATCGGGCAGTATCAAAAACAGCGTCTATGGTGGATTTATGTATCACATAATAAAAATGAGCTCTAAAATACGTAATTCAGTAACGTTATTTCTTACGCTCAATAACATAACGTACCATTTCTTCTAATGTGTCACGAAATTCGTTTTTTGGAAAGGCGTGAAGTTGTACCAATGCCTTGTCTTTATATGCATGCATTTGAGCTGTCGCATAGGCCAATCCGCCCTGTTCTTTAACAAAAGCTATGACGCTTTTGACACGCTTTTTATCCTTGTTGTGATGTTTAACAGATTGTATCAGCCACTTTTTTTGTTTTGTATCCGACTTATTAATAGCATGGATAAGGGGAAGTGTCATTTTTTTCTCACGAATATCTATTCCAGTAGGCTTTCCTATTTTGGTCTCGCCATAATCAAATAAGTCATCTTTTATTTGAAAAGCGATGCCGATATCTTCACCAAACTGACGCAATTGCTCTATAGTTTCGGGTGAGGCATGAACCGATGCGGCGCCAAGAGCACAACAAGAGGCTATCAATGTGGCTGTTTTTTGACGTATAATCTCCATGTAGATCGACTCGTCTACATCTAATCGTCGGGTTTTCTCAATCTGCAACAATTCGCCCTCACTCATTTCACGAACGGCAACGGAAATTATTTCCAGTAAATCAAAATCCTTGTGGTCAATACAAAGCAGTAAGCCTTTTGATAGCAAGTAGTCGCCCACCAAAACAGCAATTTTATTTTTCCACAGTGCATTGATAGAAAAGAATCCACGTCGCTGATAGCTTTCGTCAACAACGTCGTCATGAACAAGCGTAGCCGTATGTATAAGCTCTATTACAGAAGCAGCGCGATAGCAACGCTCATTAACCTCTTTTTCTTCAAGCATTTTAGCCACCATAAAAACAAACATGGGGCGCATTTGCTTACCCTTACGATTGACGATATAGTGCGTGATGCGATTAAGAAGGGCCACGTGTGAGCGCATAGATGAGGAAAACTTGTCCTCAAATAGCTCCATTTCTTTAGCAATGGGTTTTTTAAGCTGATCTACAATTTTCATTGGGCAATAAAGGTACAATATAGTGCTTTAGCAATTTGCCAAGCAACTGATTTTGAACACCCGATTAAGTCTTATTGGCCAATTGTCCACAAGCGGCATCAATATCTTTGCCGCGCGAACGCCTTATCGTTACTGGAATGTGGCTCTTTTCTAGTGCAGCAACGTACTGGTTTATGGCATCGTCATCTGCTTGATTAAACTGATCGTTGCCCACGGGGTTGTATTCAATCAAATTGACCTTTGACGGCGTCTTTTTGCAAAATCGTACCAAAGCATCTATCTCGGCTTTGCTGTCGTTGATGTTCTTCCAAACAACATACTCGTAAGTAACACGTGCCTTGGTCTTGCTAAACCAGTAGCGTATGGAATCTTGTAAGTCCGTAAGCGGAAAAGAAGTGCTAAAAGGCATGATTTGATTTCGGGTTTCTTCAACAGCGCTGTGCAAGGAAACGGCCAACTTAAATCGAGGATATTCGTCAGCCATTTTGACGATCATTTTAGGAATACCTGAAGTGGAAACAGTAATTCGTTTTGGAGACATCCCCATTCCATCTGGACTTGTGATTTTAGCAATGGCTTTCATCACATTGGGGTAATTCATCATAGGCTCGCCCATCCCCATAAAAACAATATTAGACAGCGGACGTTCAAAATGCTCCAAGCTTTGCTTATTAAGCATGGTCACTTGGTCAAAAATCTCATCTGGATTGAGGTTACGCATCCTTTTGAGTTGGGAAGTGGCGCAAAAAGTACAGTCGAGGCTACAACCTACTTGGCTGGACACACAAGCCGTAGAACGGGTTTTTGCGGGTATCAAAACAGATTCAACAACTTTATCGTCATACAGACGCACAGCATTTTTGATCGTGCCGTCATCACTAATTTGCACGTTAGCGATATTGGTGTGGTTGATTATGAAGTGTTTGTCGAGCAAAGCACGATGTGCCTTGGAAAGGTTGGTCATTTGCTCGAAATCAATGGCTGCCTTTTGCCACAACCACTCATACACTTGATTGCCGTGAAAAGGGGGTACGTTGTGTGAAACAAAAAAAGAACATATTTCTTCCTTTGTGCAACGACGTATATCTTTCTTAACCTCGTTCATGAGGTGTTAGAGAATAAGCATCGCATCGCCGTATGAGTAAAAGCGATATTTACGACTTATGGCTTCGTCATAAGCTTTTTTGATAAAATCGTGTCCTGCAAAGGCAGACACCATCATCAACAAAGTTGATTTTGGCAAATGGAAGTTGGTTACCATGGCATCCCCTATCTTAAAGTCATAAGGAGGGAAAATAAACTTATGCGTCCAACCTTGATAGGGATTCAACGTGCCGCTTGAAGAAACCGAAGATTCTAATGCGCGCATGGAAGTTGTTCCAATAGCACAAACACGGTGACCGGCTACTTTGGCTTTGTTTACCATATCCGCTGCACTCGCATCAATTATCAATTCTTCAGAATCCATTTTGTGTTTGGAAAGATCTTCAACCTCAACCGGGTTAAATGTACCCAAACCAACGTGTAGCGTAATTTCAGCCAAATCAACACCTTTTATCTCCAAACGCTTCAATACATGCTTAGAAAAATGAAGTCCTGCTGTTGGCGCAGCTACTGCCCCTTCATGCTTGGCATAAATAGTTTGGTAACGCTCACGATCAAAATCTTCTTCTGGACGCTTGATGTATTTAGGTAGTGGGGTTTGTCCAAGCTCTTTTAACTTAACACGAAACTCATCATAGCTTCCATCATATAAAAATCGCAGTGTTCTACCTCGTGATGTTGTATTGTCAATTACTTCAGCAACCAAGGATTCGTCTGCGCCAAAATAAAGTTTATTACCAATACGAATTTTTCTTGCTGGATCAACCAACACGTCCCAAAGACGTTGTTCCTTGTTTAACTCTCTTAGCAAGAATACCTCAATCTTGGCTCCTGTTTTCTCTTTGTTGCCCATCAGTCGTGCAGGGAATACCTTGGTATTGTTGAGTGCCATTACATCGCCTTCATCAAAATAGTCAGTAATATCTTTAAAGGATTTATGCTCAATGGTTTGCGTTTCACGGTGTAAAACCATAAGTTTTGACTCGTCGCGGTGTTCTGCTGGGTGTTCGGCTAATAAATCTTCAGAAAGATCAAAGTTAAAGTGAGAGAGTTTCATATCAATTTTTTCAAGGTGCTAATATACTGTACCAGCATAGGGGTTGTCAAGGATTTGACCGATTATTTATCGGAATCATAGAAAAAACCTAGAGACTCTAGGTCATCCCAGAAGCTTGGATAAGATTTGGTTACTACTTCAGCGTCGTTTATTACTATTGGGACACAAAGGCCCAAAGGGGCAAAAGCCATGGCCATACGATGATCGTGATACGTGTCTATGGCAACATCGGAAACGATGGCATCTGTTCGAACTTCAAGATGAAGGCTGTCTTCCGTTATGCGAATGCTAGCTCCCAATTTAGTCAGCTCGTTTTGCAAAGCCACCAAGCGATCGGTTTCCTTAATTTTCAGGGTGTGCAAACCTGTTAAATCACAGGAAACACCAAGGCCGTAGCAGGTAACAGCTATGGTTTGTGCAATATCTGGTGCTTTTATTAAATCTAAGGTAATATGCGATTTTACCTTATTGGATTTTGTCAGCTGTAGTCTATGTCCGTCAAATGCAGCTGTTACGCCCAATTGCGCATAGATATCTATCAAGATACTATCGCCTTGTAGACTTTTTGGCACATAGCTGTGGATAGAAACATTAGCCGACGTGGCAAGTGCCACCATACTGAAATGATAGGATGCAGAACTCCAATCGGATTCTACAGTAACAGTTTTGGAGCCGATTGTTTTTTGTGGGAATACACGAATAATCTGGCCAGAGAATGTGGAGTTTATCCCTACACGATGCAAAAGTGCGCAGGTCATGTTGATATAGGGTATGGATGTGATTTCTCCTTCCAATACTATCTCTAATCCATTGGGCAGTTTGGATGCAATGAGCATCAACGAAGTAATGTATTGACTACTCACATTGGCAGCCAAAGAAACACTTTGGGTGCTGATGGCCTTTCCTGAAATTCGCAATGGTGGATATCCTTCATTTTTTAGATATTCAATGTCTGCTCCAATAGCACGCAGCGCATTCACCAATAGTTTAATCGGGCGCTCTTGCATACGTTGCGAACCTGTCAACACTTTCTCCACACCTGGAGTTGTGGCAAAGTAAGAAGTTAGAAAGCGCATGGTGGTACCAGCATGGCCAATATCAATCGTATGTGAATCCGACGCCAAACCTCGTTGCATGACTTGGGTGTCATCAGAATTGGACAGGTTATCCAAAATCAATGACGGGAATAATGTTTTCAATATCAATAAACGATTAGATTCACTTTTGGAACCAGTTATCTGGCAATTACCCTCAAGTATTTGTGAGGCGTGAGTGAGTCTAATGTTGCTCATGAACGTAGCTTGGGATTATTGTGGTGACGATCATGGTCACGAGATGCCTTTAGGTCTAGTTTTTTGTCAAATGCGGCTTGCAAATTGGTGTCGGTTTGATTGGCCAAACACAACAACACAAAAAGCACATCAGCCAATTCCTCGCCCAAGTCTTTACTCTTATCACTTTCCTTTTCCGACTGCTCGCCATATCTGCGTGCAATAATACGGGCTACTTCCCCTACCTCTTCGG
The DNA here is from genome assembly GCA_002862645.1 of Flavobacteriaceae bacterium. Lineage (GTDB taxonomy): Bacteria > Bacteroidota > Bacteroidia > Flavobacteriales > Flavobacteriaceae > UBA7446. The sequence continues at coordinate 38,921 of PKDQ01000029.1, forward strand.
TAAGCTGTGCCATATTGGTCAACTCGTTAAAATAGCGGACGCCATGTTTTTCAATCCATGCATCTACGGCTTTTTGGGCATCTTGAATATTCATAAGTCTTTGTTTTTTGAGTCTATGATAATGGTTACCGGACCATCATTTGTCAAATCGATTTGCATATCAGCGCCAAAAATACCGCTCTGAACGGGTTTTCCCATAAGCTGTTCGGCTTTTTGCAAAAATAGCGTGTACAAGGGTATGGCTATTTCGTGACCTGCTGCCTGTATATAAGAGGGTCTGTTGCCTTTTTTGGTTTGCGCATAAAGGGTAAACTGACTTACTACCAACATTTCGCCAGCAACATCCAATACACTCTTGTTCATCACGGCGGCTTCGTCATTGAAAATACGCATATTAATGATTTTATTTAGCAGCCAATCCAGGTCCTCAGCAGTATCGGACTGCGAGATCCCAAGCAGCACCATCAGACCGTGTCCAATGCTTGCCTCATGGGTTTTGTTTGCCGTTACTTTGGCTGAAATTACACGTTGTAGTACGGCTCTCATGAATCCCAGAAATCAGTTCGATAATGTTTATCCTCACCTGCCAGCATTTGCACATAACTCTTGTAGCGTGATGCAGCTATTTGGCCTGCTTCAACTGCTGCTTTCACAGCACATTTTGGTTCCTCTAGATGCAGACAGTTATTAAACTTACAGGCATCTTTTATTGAGAAAAATTCTCGGAAGTAGTCACCCATTTCTGCTGCCTCCATGTTTACTACACCAAACCCACGAATTCCCGGCGTATCCACAATACGGGCATTAAAATCCAAATCGTGCATTTCTGCAAAGGTGGTGGTATGTTGTCCCTGTTGGTGTTGGGCAGAGATGTCTACCGTCTTGATATTTAATCCGGGTGCCAAGGCATTTACCAGTGTCGATTTTCCCACACCACTGTGCCCAGACAGCATGCAGGTCTTACCTGCCATAATCGTTTTGACCGCTTCCAGATTTGTGCCTTTTAGGGCAGAAATCTCCAAGCAGGTATATCCGATATGTTCATACACCTTTTTCATGCTATGCATTTGCTCAGTTTCTGATGTACTGTAGCTATCCTCTTTGTTAAAGAGCAATATCGTTTCAATTTCATAGGCCTCTGCGGTAGCCAAAAACCGATCGATAAAAGCGGGATAGGTAGGCGGATTATTGAGGGTTACCAATAAAAAAGCACAGTCGATGTTGGCCGCAATGATTTGAATTTGTTTGGATAGATTCACAGACTTACGCACGATGTAATTCTTTCGTGTTTGGATCTCAGTAATCACACCTTCCTGTCCGTCTTGGGTGTCTTTAATGGTTACCTCCACCACATCGCCTACGGCAACAGGGTTGGTACTGGCAAGCTCCTCAATGCGGAACTTCCCTTTGATGCGACAAGGGATTAGTTTTCCCTGGGCATCTTTTACGTGATACCAGCTTCCCGTTGATTTGTATACGACACCTGTCATACAGCCAAATTAACGGATTTTTGGTTTATACACATTAACCGTTGATGATCTCTTCTTGGTGGTTGATGGATTCTTGGTGTATGGCCTTAAAAATACGAAGGATAAATTCCTCGCTTAAGCCCTTTTCGTCTCCGTCTAAAATCATTTTACCTAAAATTTCATTCCAACGCTTGGATTGCAATACTGCTACGTTGTGAGATTTTTTGAGTTCTCCAATTTCATTGGCGATTTTCATACGCTTACTCAAACTTTCAAGCAAACTGGCATCAATCACATCAATTTGTGTACGCAAGGTGTTAAGCTTGTTTTTGTATTCGGCATCATCATCGGTTTCTTTGCGAATTTTTAAATCACCCATCATTTGAACCAAGGTGTCTGGCGTAATCTGTTGAGCAGCATCACTCCAAGCATTATCCGGATCCCAGTGTGACTCTATCATCAACCCATCAAAGTTTAGATCAAGAGCTGTTTGGCAGATGTCTTGTAAAATATCACGACGCCCAGCGATGTGTGAAGGGTCGCAAATCAACGGAAGGTCTGGAAATCTATTTTGTAGCTCGACAACAATTTGCCATTCTGGGTTGTTGCGGTATTTCGTTTTTTCATAGGTAGAGAATCCGCGGTGAATCACTCCTAAATTTTTGATATTAGCCGTGTATAAGCGTTCAATTCCTCCAAGCCACAAAGACAAGTCTGGGTTTACGGGGTTCTTGACCAACACTATCTTGTCAGTACCTTCAAGCGCATCAGCAATTTCTTGAACAATAAATGGACTTACCGTTGAGCGGGCACCAATCCACAACACGTCTATGTCGTGCTCCAATGCCAGTTGTACGTGAGCTCGGTTGGCTACCTCCGTGCAGGTCATAAGTCCTGTTTCTTCTTTGACACGTTGCAACCATTTAAGACCAATGGCTCCAACACCCTCGAAGTTTCCTGGGCGAGTACGTGGCTTCCAAATCCCTGCGCGATATGCAGTAACATCGGTGTCTTTGAGTTGATGTGCAATTTTAAGCACTTGCTCTTCGGTTTCAGCACTACAAGGTCCTGCGATTACTAAAGGGTGGTTTAGCTCAAAATTATTAAGCCATTGACGCATTTTTGGGTTGTTTTCCATGGTTGTATTTATTTGTGTTCTAAAATTGATTTTATCTTATTGATTTCTTTCATTTCGGCAAGCAATTCCTCGTGGGCACCTGCCGCCAGTTTGTCCTTGAATGCGTTCAAGTTTGAGATGTATTCCGTTAGTGTTTCCAAAACGTTGCGTTTGTTTTGGGCAAAAATGGGCATCCACATTTCGGGCGAACTCTTGGCCAGACGCACCGTAGACGCAAATCCACTGCCAGCCATATCAAAGATGTTTTGTTCGTCGGTTTCTTTTTCCAACACAGTTTTGCCAAGCATAAAGGAAGTGATGTGCGAAAGGTGCGACACATAAGCAATGTGTTTGTCGTGCTCCACAGGGTCCATCTCACGAATGTTCATTTCCAACTGACTAAATAATTTTCTTGCCTTATCCAATAGGTCAATACGGGTACTCGCGGTCTCGCACAACATAATTGTTTTGCCTTTGTAAAGCTCCGATACAGCAGCATCGGGGCCTGAATACTCTGTTCCCGCAATGGGGTGTGCTGCTAAAAATTGGGCGCGCTTGTGGTGGCTTTGTGCCGTTTCACAGATGGCCGCTTTGGTAGAGCCAAAATCTACAACAAGTGTCTGTTCGCCAATAGCATCTAAAATACGAGGTAACAACGTAACAATCGCTTCTACAGGGATGGATACAAATACCAAATCAGCGTCCTGTAATTGGTCTAGGCTGCCATCCTCATGAATCAATCCCAAATCCATGGCACGGCTTAGCGTAGCCTCTTTTCGACTAATTCCTTGCATAACTGCATTGGGATATAAGCGCTGTAAGTCCAACGACAATGAGCCGTTCATCAATCCAATACCTACAAAACTTACGTTCATGATGCAATGCGTTTTAAGGCTTCTCGAATGCGGGCTTCGGATACACAAAGTGAAAAACGGACATAACCTTCACCTGCAGTTCCAAAAATAGTTCCAGGGGCAATAAAAATATGATGCTTCTCCAGCAAAGCGTCTATGTAAGCCTCACTGCGCAATGCGTCTTCGGGAAGTTTCGCCCAGACAAACATGCCTGCAGTACCGCGTTCAAAAGTGGTGCCCAAGGCTGCAGCAAGCTCCCAAATAAGTTCTCGTCTTCTGCGGTAGATAGCATTGAGTTCCGAAAACCAATTTGTTCCTTGTGTCAAGGCAGCTATGGCGCCTTGTTGAAGACCAAAGAACATACCCGAATCCATATTGCTTTTTACCTTTAAAATATCTTGAATGTGGGCTGCACTTCCACATACCATACCCACACGCCAACCTGCCATGTTGTATGCCTTACTCAAAGATTGCAACTCCAAGGCTACCTCCTTGGCACCAGGCACTTGAAGCAAGCTCATGGGAGCATCGTTTAGAATGTTGGCATAGGGATTATCATTGATAATGAGTAAATCGTGTGTTTTGGCAAAAGCTACCAATTCAGATAAAAATGCCGCATCGGCTTTTGCACCTGTAGGCATATGTGGATAGTTTACCCACATCAGCTTTACGCCAGATAAATCTTGGGCTGCAAGTTCCGCCAAATTTGGCAACCAATCTGTTCCTGCGCTAAGGGTATACGGTACGGCTCGAGCACCCACCAACTCCGTAACCGAAGCATAGGTTGGGTAACCGGGATTTGGTATCAGAACTCCATCCCCTTCGTTGAGAAATGCCATGGAAATATGCATGATGCCTTCCTTGGAACCCATAAGCGGCAGCACCTCATTTTCAGGGTTTAGTGCTACACCAAAAGCATCTTGGTAGTAAGCAGCTATGGTTTGGCGCAAGACAGGAGTACCTTGATAGCTTTGGTATTTGTGTGCCGTGGAGTGCGATAAGCTTTCAGTAAGAGCGGCTAGTGTCGCTGGAGGGGGTGGTAAATCTGGGCTTCCGATCCCCATATTGATGATGTCGTATCCATTGGAAATACGTCCTCGCACCTCACGAAGCTTGCGTGAAAAGTAGTATTCTTGGACGCTATTTAATCTATTAGCAGGTCTCATGAAATACGTTGGTTTTTATAGGTTCCCAGTACTTTTAGGGACTCGGTCATGATTTCCAGCAGTTGAATGGTCTTGGTATAAAAGGTCACTTCATCAAAAGTAACATCCACAAAAAAGGAGTATTTCCAAGGGGTTTCTACCACGGGCATGGACTGAATCTTGGTCAGGTTGAGTTTGCAGTCGCTAAGTACGTTGAGTACTGCTGCCAAGCTTCCTCGTTTGTGGTCTAACACAAATTTCAGAGATGCCTTGTTGCTATCTTCTGAGCTATTGGATGTGGTTTTGACCACAACAAAACGAGTGGCATTGTTGGGAATGCTGTGAATATTAGGCGCAACAATATCAAGTCCGTAAAGTGTAGCAGCTGTTTTGGAAGCAATGGCACCCAAACCACGAATTTGTTTGCTAGCAATACGATGTGCCACTTCAGCGGTATCAGTATCTTCAATTAGTTTAATATGTGGTTGGCTGGCAAAGAAGTCTTTGCACTGCAACAGCGCCATGGGATGAGAAGCAACTTCTGTGATATCAACGACAGCCGTTCCGGGAAGTGCCATAAGTTGATGCTCGATACGGATATAGGCTTCATCTACAATATGAAGGTTGTGTTTGTCTATGAGCGCATAGTTAGGAATAATAGAACCTGCAATGGAATTTTCTAGGGCCATAACGCCATGACTAACGGTTCCTGAAATAACCGCTCTAACAAGTGCATCGAACGACAGGCACTCGTCGAGTGCCGTACTGGTACCAAATAGCTGTGCCGCTACCTCGTGATGGTACGACCCTCTAATTCCTTGTATGGCAATTTTTGTTTCCATTTTTTTTAATCCTTATGCCTTGCGGGCACACAAAAAAACCCCGAACGTTAGCTCAGGGTTTTAAATTTGTTTGTAAAAACTATTATACACCCAGTTACCTCCCATTATAGAAGTAGTAGAAAGATGAATAATATGTGTTTGTTTTCATTACAAGGGCAAAAGTACACGCAAAATCGAAATAAACAAATTTTTTTGTAATTTTAAGTTATTCAATATCCCTAAATCAAGAACACAGAAAAAGAAAATTGAAAACCGCATCGGGGGTGTAGTTTTTGTGGGCTGCCTGATGCTGGGCATCGGCATTGGCTTTATCAAACACTTCGTCCATATTGGCGCTGTAATTGGTATGGGCGTTGGTTTTATCGCTATGGCAGCCGTATGGGCATATTACGGCAAAAAATAATAATCCCCTTATCTTTGTAAAAAAATGCATCTTTCAGCTTTTAAACACACCCTTGCTCAAGTAGAAACACTTGAGTTTCAACTTCCCAATGGGCAATTTGTACCTGCGCATTTTCATCTTACCGAGGTAGGACATGTGACCCGAAACTATATCAATTGTGGCGGTACACTACGACAATAAAAGAAACTCAATCTACAGCTATGGATGGCTTCGGATACCGATCATCGTTTAAAGCCTGATAGCCTTTTAAATATATTGCAGCTTGCCGAAAAGCAGCTAAGCTCCCTCGATCTGGAAGTAGAGGTGGAATACCAACAAAGCACCATTGGACGATATCGATTGGCTTATGACTGAGCGGTCTTTCAACTTATCAATAAACAAACGGCTTGCCTTGCTCCCGATCAATGTGGCATCCCAGAAGAAAAGCCACGAGTACGTCTTACGGCTAGTGGTGTGCGCTGTGATCCCAATTCCGATTGTTGTTAGAAAATCGCTGTGGCAACTTTATAAATGTTGTCAGATTTGCCCATTGAATAATAGTGTAAAAAAGGTACGCTAGCAGCAATCAGTTACTTACTTTGGGCAATATACCAATCAATACCTACTTGGCGGATAGCCTCTTTAGATTTGGCTTTTAGGACTTCTTTAATCAATGCTTCAGGAAGGTCAACATGAAAACGGTGGGGAATCAAATTGAGCTGCTTTTACGTTGTCAGTGGCTTTAGCCCAGGGATAATAGGCACCTCAATGCCCGCCTTACGGCAGCTATCCACAAAAGCAAAAAACTTACTGTTGTCAAAAAACATTTGGGTCACCACATAGTCGGTACCAGCTTAAATTTTTTACTTCAAAAAATGAATGTCGCTTTCAATATTGGGGGCTTCTGTATGCTTTTTAGGATAGCCAGCAAGGCCTATGCAAAAATTCGTTGGTATTAGGATTTGTAAATCTGCTGTAAATATTCAGTTACTTCTCATCAGCAAATGAGGCGCGTATTTCCTCTGCATAGTCAAAAACAAAGCTGGGGAGGTAAGATAAAGTGGTGTAATGTGATCATCGTGCTGGGATTTTGCAACCTCGTTAAGAACAGCGCTGGTTTCAAATCTTATTGGACGCATAAGGCTTGTTGTTTACAATTACAGAAAAGCTTACCATTGCAGTAGCTGCCAAAGTTAGAGAAACCGAGCAATACTTTGTAAATGACAATTCAGCTGCACGGTAAATTTTTTCAGGATTTACATCACCAGTCACACGTACTGTTACATGTACTTTTTTAAAAAGTGAAGGTGCAGGTTTGTCTATTCGGTCGCCGTTAACATCAATGTTCAGACTATCAAAAACTACTTTTTGCTTGTTTAGAATTGAGATAATATCAATGCTAGAGCAACCTGCTACTCCCATAAGCAGCAATTCCATTGGACTTGCGCCCTTTGGGTTTTCAGCAGATTTATTGTCAATAGCTATTTGATAGCCGTTATCGTTTGCGATTATGGCATGATAGGCGGACTGATGAGTGAGTTTTACATTCATACATGTTCTTGAATTGGGGTGAATACATCTTGTAATAAATTTATCAATTGATCGTTTTCAATCAAAAAGGCATCGTGTCCATGAATGGAGTTGATGGTCTTAAAAAACACATTGGGCTTAACATCTAATAATCGGCGGTAGGTGTTTCTGTTGTCTTCATGGGTAAAAAACAAGTCTGTATCAATGGATACAAGAAAAATGTTACCTGATATTTTTTCTACTAAAGTCTCAAAGGAATCACGTTGGTGGCAAATATTAACAGTGCCCAACAAATGATTCATCGATTTATATGCTCTAATATCAAAACGGCTAGCCAACTTATCACCGTGATACAGCATCCATGTTTCGACATTAAATTTATTATGGTCTTTGTTGATGGTGCGATCGAATCGAAATTTCAAAGATTGTGGTGTTCTGTAACACAACATGGCGTGAATACGGGCATCCTCAAGTGGGTTTTGAGAGTTATGCAACAATCGGTCTTGAAGCAAAACATTTGCTAAAATCCAATCTGAAGCTTCCCAATGACAAGCAATAGGGACGACATTGCGAATAAAATTTGGATGTGATACTGCCATTTCCCATGCCAGTGCTCCTCCAATAGATCCTCCAATAGCAGCAAAGAGTTCGGATACGCCGAGCTCGTCTAAAACTATTTTAAAGGCTTCAGAGATGTCGCTCAAAATCCAATCTTTGTAGGAAGTTAAGAAACTATCATCAAAACCATTACCAGGAAAATTAAAGGCAATAACGCTATACACTTTTGTATCAATCAACTTATTTGGACCGATAATATCGCTCCACCACCCTTCTTCGCCAGACACATTTGAGTTTCCGGTCAGGGAATGATTTACCAAAACAACAGGCGCTTCGTGCAACTGCTTACCGAATACTTGGTAGGATAAGGTCAAAGGAATGACCTTACCGCTGTGCAACTTAAAGGAAGGAATGTTATGTTTCTGAAGTGACGACATATTACCTTTATTCTTTTTTCTTAATTAAAGTGTGTCAAAAGCAGCTTGTAAGTCAGCTTTTAAATCTGCAACATCTTCAAGTCCGACAGACAAGCGAATAAGGTCATTTGTTACCCCTGTGTCTTCTTGCTGTTCTGGTGTAAGCTGTTGGTGAGTTGTACTGGCGTTGTGGATGATAAGCGATTTTGAATCTCCAAAATTGGCAAGCAAAGAGAAAATCTTGGTGTTATCTGCAATTTTCTTTGCTGCTTCAAATCCACCTTTCACACCAAAAGTAACAACACCACTTTGGCCGTCTTTTAGGTATTCTTTTGCCAAGTCATTGTATTTGCTCGATGCCAAACCTGGATAGTTAACCCATGCTACGGATTCGTTTTCGCTTAGCCATTGAGCCAATTCAAGTGCGTTTTGGCTGTGACGTTGCATTCTTACAGACAAGGTTTCTATCCCTTGAATGATTTGAAAAGCATTAAAAGGACTTATTGCTCCTCCTAAGTCACGAAGACCCTCTATCCTAATTCTTGCAATATAGGCTGCAGGCCCCAAAGCTTCATGGTAGTTTAGCCCGTGATATGAAGGTGAAGGAGAGGTAAATTCTGGAAATTTACCACTCGACCAATCAAAAGTACCTGCGTCAATAATAACACCACCCATTGAAGTACCGTTACCGTTTAGGTATTTGGTTAAGGAGTGAATAACAATGTTTACACCGTGCTCAATAGGCTTTAGCAAGGCAGGCGTAGCAACAGTGTTGTCCACCATAAAAGGAACCTTATGTTTCTTGGCTACTTTAGAAATGGCTGCCAAATCAAGGACATCCAGTTTTGGATTGCCCAATGACTCCGCAAAAATAAGACGTGTGTTGTCTTGAACAGCAGCTTCAAAATTGGCAACGTCGTTTGGATCAACAAAAGTTGTGGTGATACCAAAGCGTGGCAACATAGACTTTAGCATATTGTATGATCCACCATACAGGCTGTTTGAAGACACAATGTGGTCACCAGACTTTAAAAAAGTAAGGATGCCCGTGGACAATGCAGCTGTCCCAGAACAAGTGGCCACTGCAGCTATTCCTCCCTCAAGTGCTGCCATACGCTGTTCCAGCACGTCAGTTGTAGGGTTGTTTAGTCGGGTATAAATATATCCGGGTTCTGCTAAAGCAAAGAGGTTAGCAGCGTGTTCTGCATTGTTAAAGACAAAAGAAGTGGACTGATATAAAGGCACCGCTCTTGTTCCTTGTGTTTTTGTTACGTCATGACCTACGTGTAGGGCGTCAGTAGAAAAGTTTGATTTACTCATGTTATTGTTTTAAAATTGATTCTTAAATGTTTGTACTAAATCGAGTTTTTCCCAAGTGAATAATTCCACCTCACAGTCAATACGACCATTATAGGGTGACTCGAATGTCTTTTTTACAGTTTCAGGCTTTCGGCCCATATGTCCATAAGCTGCCGTTTCTTCATAGATAGGATTGCGGAGTTTAAGGCGTTGCTCAATTCCAAAGGGTGATAAATCTACAAGCGTGGCAATTTTTTCTGCTATCTCAGCATCTGAATTTGTGCTTTTTGATGTGCCATAAGTATTGATAAATATGGAAGTAGGTGCAGCCACACCAATGGCATAACTCAATTGCACTAATACCTCATCACAAACGGCAGATGCTACCAAGTTTTTGGCAATATGTCTTGCGGCATAGGCAGCACTTCTGTCTACTTTAGAAGGGTCTTTACCGCTAAAAGCTCCTCCACCGTGTGCGCCTTTTCCGCCATAGGTGTCTACAATAATCTTACGGCCCGTAAGACCCGTATCTCCGTGTGGACCACCAATAACAAATTTTCCTGTTGGGTTGATGTGATAAACAATATCATTGCCAAAAAGCGCCTGAATATGTGCTGGATATTCGGCAATAACGGCAGGAATAACCAACGCAATTAAATCTTTTCTGATTTTGGTCAACATAGCATCGTCTTCGTCAAAATCATCGTGTTGGGTAGAAATAACAATAGTATCTACTCGCAAAGGTTTGTGGTCGTCCGAATATTCAAGCGTTACTTGGGACTTAGCATCTGGACGCAAATAGGGTATAGCTGTTTTTTCTCTTCTAAAATCAGACAGCACGCGCATGATTTTATGAGAAATATCAAGTGCCAAAGGCATATAATTGTCGGTTTCATTGGTGGCATACCCGAACATGATACCTTGGTCTCCAGCACCTTGTGCGACAGCCTCAGCTCTATCAACTCCTTGGTTAATGTCGGGTGATTGTTCATGAATAAGTGAAATGACCCCACAAGAATCTCCAGAAAATTGATAGGCGTCTTTATTATAGCCAATCCGGTTTATGGTACGTCGCGTTATAGACTGTATATCAAGGTAGGTCTTGCTTTTTACCTCACCTGCTACTACAGCCTGACCTGTAGTTACTAGGGTCTCACAAGCTACCTTACTATCAGGGTCAAATGCGATAAAATGATCTAAAAGCGCATCGCTAATTTGATCTGAAACTTTGTCTGGGTGACCTTCACCTACTGACTCTGATGTAAAAAAATATGACATATTCTTGCTTTTGAGGAGTATATAGACTGATTGCAGTAATCAAAAGCAAGCTGTTTTAGCAGTTTTTTTGAGAGGTTGCAATCAGTCAAATCCTTCCTCTGTGGAAACAAATATACAACAAGATGAAACTTTACAAAGAAATTTTATCGAAAACTTACCGAGACCCCAACATTTAGGGTATTGAATTCCTGAAGCGTGTAATTGGCAAAGATCTTTAAAAACAGCAAATTAGCTCTGGCGCCAATCATGGCGTGAGTACCTGTGTATTCCTTTTCAGATTTTAAAGGATCGCTAAGTGTTTTTGATGTTCCGTCAGCAAGCGGAATATTATAATCTCCAAGCATGTCAAACGTTACATTTCCTATGCCGTATCCAATACCACCCACAATACTGATGATGGGAAAATCCAATGATCCAAGTGCCTGAATGGTAAACGTATCTACGTCATAGTTAACCATTTGGTCGGTATTTATACTACTTAGCTGATAATCCAAATTCATTTTAGAATAAGACGCCAATGCAGAGATATTAAGCGGAAGTTTATCCAAAAAACCGAAATACTGCATTAGGTTATGCTTGAAACCAACACCAAAAAGACCAAACTCAGCACCTTGGTTTTTTAGTTTTGGCACATAACGTACCATTAAATCAGTATCAAAAAATAAGCCTAAGCCAAGCTGTAAGTAGGTTGTATGAATTGAGTTTATTTTCAAATTATCTCCTAAACCCCCTGGCATTTCTAAAGACTGAGAAATGCCAGTGCCTTTCAAATTGTATGAGAAATTTGTGCTGCTATTAGCGCCAAAAACAGTGCTTGCAGTAGTAGCTGTTGACTTAAGTTCATTCAACTCTAAATCAGCAATTTTAAATGACTTTGCTGCATCTGAAACATTTGGTGAGGCAGCACCAAAAGTAATGTCAAAACCAAGTTTTTTATGTGTCTTGGCAGATGATGCCCAGCCGCTATTTAAGCTATAGGTCAATGATTGCCCTAGTGGTCCAACATATGCATCAAAGAGCGTTTGTGCATCTTGAATTGTGGCCTTCAATACGTTATCCAAATTATCAAATAATTGTGCAGAAGAAAATGTGGTGGTAAGTGAAATTAAAAATAGGGTTAGGTTTTTCATTCTAGGTTTTTTGAGGTTACAATATCAAACATACGCTAAATAAAATATTTGAGCGTGAGGTAGATAAAACGTGGTTGAATGATATACAGGGTAGTGATTTGTGAGATCCCAGAAAAATTATCTCTATTTATACTGCTGTTACCCAATACATTTTTTGCTTGAAATCCAAACTCCCACTTACTGTCTTTCTTGTTGTAAAGTAATGACATGGATAGGTCGTCATATTTGTTTAGAGAAGTACTCCCCAAGCGATAATCATAGAAACTGTAATCGGCCAAAAAGATAAAACCGTTTAGAAAGGCTGCATCCACTCCAACAAAAGGACGCTCGGTAATATAGTAACGCACACGATCCTCATCCTTTGAACGATTGTTGTTGTAGCTATAGCCCACTTGAACATTTGGGGCAGCCTTAAAATTGGTTGCTAGGGTTGCACTTGCGAACTGGGTGAAGTAGTTAAATTGACGCAAATCTCCATTAACAATATTGTAGGATTTGTTTTTATTGGCTCGAAGTGTGAAACTCGTTTTTAAATTATTAAACCTTTTTTGAAGCCTTGCATTTATATTGATGCGTTCTTCTGCTTTTGGAGAATTAAAAGGAGAAGACTGGCGATTGATCCCAGAAACAACATTTACCGTTTTAAAATTATCGAACTGTTTTCGGTAGTTCATACGGATAAAGATATTAGTGAAGTTAAACATGTTGAAATTGAAATAGTTTAAACTAAAATTATGAAAATACGCAGGCTTTAATTCACTGTTCCCGAGAAATAATCTGTTGTAATTGCTGAAGGTATAGCCCTCTCCAAGCCTACTCACATCGGAATACTGCAATTGTGCCCGATAAGTAAAGCGCAGTGATTCTGATTTGCGAAACTGATACCGAACCCAAACATCTGGTAAAATCCTTGTCTCCTTGTTCATAGTAGGGTTCAATTGAAGAGTCTTAATATCGTAGTTGTGCAATGTAAAACCAGGATTGATTAGAAACTTGCCCACTTTTACTCTGTAGCGAACCGCAGTATATATATCCGAAAAGTCAAAATGAACATCATTAATAAGATTGGGCTCGTCAAAAACTGTAAGCGTACCATCAACTGTGTTACCCATGCTGGAAGTATAATCTTGTCTAACTTGAGTGGTGCCCACTGTAAAATTTAAACTTGACGTGTCATTCAACATATAATAGTATTCCAAACGCCCATCGAGCTTATTGGTTTTTGTAAAACGATTTTGTTGAACTAAATAGCCTTCAGGCTGGTTGCTTAGGGGAAGTACGTTTGGAAAAAGAATGCGTTCTTTTAGCAATTCAAAAAAGGGGTTTTCCTCTTGAAGGGTGTGCTGTAATTCAAGTGCAAAAATATGCTTCTCACTGAGTGTGAAATACGCATTTAGGTTCTGACTTAACTGCTTTGGTGTTTGTTCGCGAAGTGAGCTAATTTCTTCTACTCTTGTGGCAGAAGATGTTAAGTCGCTGTATTCCAATTCATCGGCTTTTCGATAGAACACATCATACTCAAACTGAAAGTCAGGATTTGCGTTGTAGAGCGTGCTGAACTTATACAGTTCTGATGTATTTGACTGATCAAAATCATTGTCTGTCACTTCTTTGGCACCCGTAGAGGTGAACGTGCGTTCACGAATGGATTTAATTCGGGTGTTGTTTTGTGAAAGTATGGCAAAACCTGAAAGGATTAATCCCTCTTTAGGCTGATGTGAAAAGTTAGTAGCGGCAAAATCGTTTTCAATGGAAGCAGCATTGTTGTTTTGGAGATTTGAAAGCCCCACGTCGTTGGTTTGAATTTGAATGGAAGAACCACTTTGGTTGCTCTGGTTTCTAAACCCCCCTGTAAATCTAAAGTAGTCCTGCCTTGTAAATGGATTTTCACCAAGGTTGTTTCTATTACCAAGGAAGTTTATGGTGGTTTTTGGGCTGTAATAAAATACTTTTGGGTTTAGCAATATTCGATCTTTTTCGCCGCCACCTGCACCCAGTTCTCCAAACCAAAAGTGGTCTTTTCCTTCTTTTAACTTGATGTTGATGGCTATATTATCGTCGTTATTGGTAACACCGCTCAACTGTGAAATTTCATTGAAGTTTTTCAATACTTGAACCTTATCAACGGCATTTGCGGGTATGTTTTCTGTGGCAATTTTTGAATCGCCATCAAAGAAATCTTTTCCCTCAACCATGACCTTTCTTACCTGACGACCTTCAACTTCAATTTGACCGTCAGCATTGATTTCAACACCAGGCAAGTTTTCCAATACATCTTTTAATTTGCGTTCTGAACCTGTATTAAAGGAATCTGCATTATACACAATGGTATCGCCTTGAATGGATACGGGCATTTCATAGGTAACCTCAACTCCTTCTAGCTGCTCTGCTTGCTCATACATTACAATCACCTCATTTAGGTCAGTGGATGATTTACGCGATAGGCCTACGGGCTTATATCCTAAATAAGAAATCTTTATGGTGTACGGAACATTGTTTTTTATGCCAATAGAAAATTTACCGTCCAAATCGGATATGGCAAAATTGTCCATTCGATTTGTTTCTTGGTTGGTAGCTACAATATTTGCGGTGGATATGGCCATGCCAAGACTGTCTAACACGATTCCTTCAAACCTAATGTTTTGGCTCCAGGCACTTACCGATACAACAAAGACGAGCAATGCGCATACTTTTCTTTTTTCCATTAACTATCCTTTTATCATGATGCGATTTCCGTTGCCTCTGTTTCCATTATTTTGAAAACGATCTCGCATTTCTTTCGCCTTTTGCTCTCTAATTTTTGAAAATTCCTTTTGGGTAACTGCTCGGCCTTTTTTAGGTTCTTCTAGCTTGATTTTATCTTTAACATTCATCTGGACTTCTGTACAAACCAAAACCCTATTGTCATCTTGTACCATCAGCACCAACCCGGGCAAACCAAAATAGCTTGCAGGTCCAGCAGAAATGGGAATGTTGGGTGTAAACCAAACAGAAACTGTAACAGCTACTTTTTCAGATGCTTCCGCTTCTTTTTCTTCTTCTTTATTGCGATTGCCGAAAGACATAGTAAAGCTTGTTGGATCTTTCTTGTAGACATAAGTTGCTTCATAAGCAGTGTATTGCCCTATTTGCTTGGATTCACCCGTAAAATTCCATTTGCGTTGATTCGTGTTTTTTGACACCAAAAATGTCTTTCCTAATAATTCTTGTTGGCTTGTTTGCTTGCGGGTGGCAAGGTCGGTATGTGTAATGCTGCCATCACCTCCACCAAAACGCATCGACATGCCCCCGCGTCCCCCTTGTGGGCTATCTAGCTTTTCTTCTTTTTTGTATAAAGATTGTGTTTGATCAAAAAACAGATTGAAGCTTTGAGGTTCAGACATGCGTTTTTTGATACGCTCAGCCACATTTTTTGGAATATTGGGATTGTTTGCAAAATCCATATTCATACTGACTTTCATGGTGTAGGTTGCCTTTGCAAGCTGTCCGTTTGAAAAGAAAGGAGTTAAGATCAATAAGGGCAAAAGAATTTTAAACATAACATCTTCAATATTAGACACAAAATGTCATAAAAAGTTTTAATTTAAATTATAGCGATCAAGGGGGTATTTTTTTTTGTAAAGATACTTATATTGTGGCTAAATTTTACATATGCATATTGCCATAGCTGGAAATATAGGAGCTGGAAAAACATCGCTCACAGAACTACTGCACAAACACTATGGGTGGGAAGCACATTATGAAGATGTTGTTGAGAATCCATACCTCGATGATTTTTATGCTGAAATGGAACGTTGGTCATTTAACCTTCAAATCTATTTCCTAAACAGTCGATTCCGACAAATTTTAGAGATCCAAAAAAAGGGGAATGACGTGGTGCAAGACCGTTCCATATATGAAGATGCCCATATTTTTGCACCAAACCTCAATTCAATGGGACTCATGACGCATCGTGATTTTAAAAATTATCAAGCTGTTTTTGAGCTTATGGAGTCTTTGGTTAAAGGTCCAGATTTGATGATCTATTTAAGAAGTTCGATTTCAAATCTCGTCTCGCAGATACACAAGCGCGGACGTGATTATGAAAATTCCATCAGTATAGAGTACTTAAGCAGGCTTAATGAGCGCTATGAAGCTTGGGTACACAACTATGATAAAGGAAAAGTACTAATAATTAATGTAGACGAAATTAATTTCGTAAACAACACATCGGACCTCAGTACTGTAATTGAAAAAATTGATGCAAAATTGAGTGAGCTTTTTACTTCTTCGTAACGCCAATTTCACTTTCAGCTGTTGTGATAGCTTCTTGAACTTCACTGGCAGTACCTTCAAACACCTTTACTTGTTCAAATTCTTGTCCGTCTTGGTCAGTAACCACTGTTAGGGTGCCTTTAGCCATACCCTCATCTGTGCGTTCCATTTGCACTTCTACATGAACCACCTCGGAACTGTGGCCCTCACCCAAAAGTGGGGCTATCACAAGACCAATCAAACACGTAAGCTTGATCAAAATATTCATAGAAGGACCAGAAGTATCTTTAAATGGATCACCAACCGTATCGCCAGTAACTGCAGCTTTGTGCGCTTCGCTCCCTTTAAAGGTCATCTCGCCATCAATTTCTACTCCAGCTTCAAATGATTTTTTAGCGTTGTCCCATGCACCACCAGCGTTATTTTGGAAAATTGCCCACATAACACCAGACAAACAAACACCTGCCATATAACCACCGAGTGGTTCAGCACCAAATAATAATCCAATCAAAATGGGAGTAATAATCGTAATTAAACCAGGCAATAGCATTTCTTTAAGTGCAGCCTTGGTTGAAATATCTACACACTTGGCATATTCAGGCTTTCCTTTTCCTTCTAAAATTCCGGGGATTTCTTTAAACTGACGACGCACCTCTTGCACCATTTCCATGGCGGCCTTACCAACAGATTGCATGGCAAGCGCAGAAAATACAACAGGAATCATACCCCCTACAAACAACATGGCCAATACGTCAGCCTTAAAGATGTTGATCCCATCAATGCCCGTAAAGGTTACATAGGCAGCAAAAAGCGCCAAGGCAGTAAGTGCAGCAGAAGCAATGGCAAAACCTTTACCTACCGCAGCAGTGGTGTTTCCAACAGAATCCAAGATGTCTGTACGCTCACGTACTTGTGGCTCAAGCTCGCTCATTTCAGCAACACCTCCAGCGTTATCGGCAATAGGACCAAATGCATCAATGGCCAACTGCATCGCTGTAGTAGCCATCATGGCAGAAGCAGCAAGTGCAACGCCGTAGAAACCAGCTAAGGCATAAGAACCATAGATAGCAGCTGCAAATAAAATAACAGATGAAAAAGTAGATTTCATACCTACCGCCAGTCCAGCAATAATATTGGTGGCAGCACCGGTAGAACTGTTTTGAACAATGTCCATTACAGGTTTCTTACCTAGTGAAGTATAATATGCGGTTACCATAGAAATCAAGGCACCAACAGCCAACCCAATACAGGCAGCATAAAATACATTTATTGAAGGAACACTCCCCACACCTTCACCAAAGAAAGTCATGTTGATGGTGTCTTCTAACATCCAGTCAATTAAAAACCAGCTGGCAACCAATGTCAATAGGATTGCAGCCCAGTTTCCAGTGTCTAGTGCTTTTTGTACTTGTGGCTCTTTCGCATCGTTAGATTTGATACGAACAAAAAAGGTTCCGATAATTGATGCTAAAACACCAACTCCAGCAATAACTAAGGGCAATAGGATAGGTCCCATTCCGCTAAAAGTAGTAAGCTCAATACCGGCATCTAGCATGTCTTTTACAACATAATTACCCAATACCATGGCAGCCAAAACAGTGGCCACATAAGAGCCAAACAAGTCAGCGCCCATTCCAGCAACATCTCCTACGTTGTCACCAACGTTATCTGCAATTGTTGCAGGGTTACGAGGATCATCTTCTGGGATACCAGCTTCAACTTTACCAACAAGGTCAGCACCTACATCGGCAGCCTTGGTATAAATACCACCACCTACACGTGCAAACAATGCAATAGATTCTGCACCTAAAGAAAAGCCCGCTAAAGTTTCTAGCACAACAGTCATGTTCGCATAAAAGGTTCCGTCTTGACCCATGAATTGACCAATAAAAAACAAAAACAATAAGCTCAATCCTAGTACGGCAAGTCCCGCTACGCCTAGTCCCATTACGGTCCCTCCGTTAAAAGAGACATTCAACGCGTTTGGCAAACTTGTTTTGGCGGCCTCTGCAGTACGTGCATTGGCATCAGTCGCAATACGCATCCCGATGTTACCAGCAAAGGCACTAAAAAAAGCACCAAAAATAAAGGCGGGTACAATCATCCAATGAGTGGATTCAACTAGAGTAGAAACGATGTATAAGGCGACAGATGCACCAACAACAAAAAAGGACAGCAGTCGATATTCAGCACCTAAGAAAGCAAGTGCACCTTCTTTAATAGCGCTTGAAATTTCAATCATCTTGGCGTCTCCAGCGGCTTGCTTGCGCACCCATTGGGCTTTGATGATCATAACAATTAGGCCAAGGACGGCGAGTACTATTGGAAGGTAAAAAACAAATTCATTCATGCGTAGTGTGGTAATTGGTTTAATTCATAACTTTTTTTACAGCGCGTACAACATCCTCATGGTTGGGCAACCATTCTTGTAACAATACAGGAGAATAGGGTGCAGGCGTATCGGCTGTATTGATTTTCTGAACAGGAGCGTCCAAATAATCAAAAGCTTGGCTTTGAACCTGGTAAGTAATTTCGGTGGATATATTTCCAAAGGGCCATGATTCTTCTAAAATAACCAATCTGTTGGTTTTTTTAACAGAATCAAGGATGGTGTCCATATCTAGTGGACGTATGGTTCTCAAGTCAATAAGCTCACAAGAGATATTTTCTTTTGCTAAAACATCAACTGCTTTTTGTGCTTCTTTTAAAATTTTTCCGAAAGAAACGATGGTGACATCATCCCCTTGTTGTTTTACTTCTGCAACCCCAATAGGCAATACATACTCCCCTTCTGGCACTTCACCCTTGTCGCCATACATTTGTTCTGACTCCATAAAAATAACAGGATCATTATCTCTAATGGCAGCCTTCAACAAGCCTTTGGCATCATATGGGTTTGCAGGTACGACTACTTTAAGACCTGGACAGTTGGCATACCAACTCTCAAAAGCCTGTGAGTGGGTTGCGGCTAACTGACCTGCCGAACCGGTTGGCCCGCGAAATACAATCGGACATGGAAACTGCCCGCCAGACATTTGACGAATTTTTGCAGCGTTGTTTATGATTTGATCAATGCCAACTAGCGCAAAGTTAAATGTCATAAATTCGATGATGGGTCTGTTGCCTGTCATGGTAGAACCAACGCCTATACCTGCAAATCCAAGTTCGGAAATTGGGGTGTCGATTACACGTTTTTCGCCAAACTCATCCAACATACCTTTTGAAGCCTTATAAGCTCCGTTGTACTCTGCAACTTCCTCACCCATTAAATATATGCTCTCGTCTTGGCGCATTTCCTCCGACATTGCTTCGCATATTGCTTCTCTAAATTGAATGGTCCTCATATATATTTTAAGAGGAGCAAAAATAGCAATAAAATACCTTAAAGCAAAAGACTTCTATTTATTATGCGTGCATAGTATTTTTTTATACATTTGAACTAAATTCTAAATCTATGAACATACTCGTCTGTATAAGCCATGTTCCCGACACTACGTCGAAAATAAATTTCGTTGAAAACGATACACAATTTGATACAAGTGGGGTGCAGTTTGTAATCAATCCCAACGATGAATTTGGTCTCACCCGTGCCATTTGGTTTAAAGAAAAACAAGGCGCACAAGTTCATGTTATTCATGTGGGCACTGCAGCTGCAGAACCTACGCTCCGCAAGTGCTTGGCCATAGGTGCCGATAAAGCTTTTCGTGTCGATACCCCTGCAACAGATGGAATACAAGTTGCTAAAGAGCTCGCTGCATTTGTTAGTACCAATCCATATGACCTTGTCATTGCTGGCCGGGAATCTATTGATTACAACGGCGCTATGGTGCCTGGAATACTTGCTGCACTGCTCGATATTGCTTTTGTACCCAATTGCGTTGGTTTGGAAATTGATGGTAACAATGCCGTTGCTGAACGCGAAATTGATGGCGGACGTGAAAAACTAAAAGGGAATCTGCCGATGGTTATTGGCGGACAAAAGGGTCTTGTTGAAGAAGCTGATCTTAAAATTCCAAACATGCGCGGCATCATGCAAGCACGACAAAAACCCTTTGAAGTGCTTAATCCAAAGGGCTCGGAGATCCCCACCAAAGATGTGCTATTTGAAAAGCCAGCTCCAAAAGCAGAAGTCAAGCTCGTTCCTGCTGACGACATCGATCAATTGATCGAATTATTACATAAAGAAGCTAACGTTATTTAACCTAATATTATGTCTATCCTTCTCTTTATTGAATCTGAAAACAACAAACTCAAACGCAATGCGGCCGAAATTGCATCGTATGGAGTTGCTTTGGCTGACAAGCTCAACAAAGACTGTGTAGCGGTTAGCTTTAATACCGACAACGCACAAAAATTGGGGCAATTTGGGATTTCAAAAGTTTTTAATGTTACCAATACGCCACAGCAATTTGACGCACATGTCTATGCAAATGTCTTGACGCATTATGTAGCGAAGCTTGGAGTTACACATATTATTGTTAGCAGCAGCGCTGATGCCAAGTTTTTAGCTCCGCTAGTTACAGCAAACACAAACGCTGCTTATGTGCCCAATGTAGTGGCTTTACCACACGGATATCAACCCCTAACGGTTAGAAGAACAGCTTTTACCAATAAGGCTTTTGCAAACACCACACTAACTGCCGAGGTTAACATCATTGGGGTTGGAAACAATACATTTGGCTCTGTTGAACAAGCGGTTGATTGCGTTGTTGAAAATGTAACTGTCAAACATACGACTTCACAGTTAGAGCAGTTATCTATAAGCAAGGAAACCGGAAAGGCTACTATAGCAGATGCCGAAGTAGTCGTGTCTGGTGGTCGAGGCCTAAAAGGTCCAGAGCACTGGCATTTAATTGAGGAACTCGCTGAAGTATTGGATGCTGCCACAGCATGTTCGAAGCCCGTTTCTGATATGGGCTGGCGTTCTCACGATGAGCACGTCGGGCAAACAGGCAAGCCTGTTTCTACCAACCTCTATATTGCCATTGGCATATCGGGTGCCATACAGCATTTGGCAGGAGTGAATGCTTCAAAAGTGAAGGTTGTCATTAACAATGATCCAGAAGCGCCTTTCTTTAAAGCTGCAGACTACGGCATTGTGGGAGATGCGTTTGAAGTGGTTCCTGTACTAACAGAAAAACTTAAGGCGTTTAAAGCACAATCATAATACCCAATTTTGTATTTTGGGGCACGTAAAGAACATCCTTAATCATGAGCCTTATTCAACTTCGTGTAAACCGGATTACCTACAGCCAAAATCAAAGCGGCGCGTACGCCATGATTTTGGATGAAGTTGATGGAAAACGCAAACTCCCAGTGGTCATTGGAGAATTTGAAGCACAATCCATTGCTGTTAATTTAGATAAAGACATAAAGCCACAACGCCCCTTTACACACGATCTGTTTAAGAATTTTGCATATCGATTTGATATTGCCATAAAAAGGGTAATCATTACCAAATTGGTAGATGGCGTTTTTTACTCGAGTCTTATTTGTGAGCGCGATAAAATTGAAGAGATTATTGACTCTAGAACTTCTGACGCTGTGTCGTTGGCATTGCGATTCAAGGCGCCCATTTATACCCATGAAAGTGTTTTGGAAAAAGCTGGGGTTATCTTTGAAAAAGGAGAATTACCCGCCCAAGGTACACCCGACGACGAATTGTCCGATGAACTGAATTATTCAGATCTATCTAACCAAGAACTTGAAAATGCCATTAAAAAAGCAGTTAAAAAAGAAGATTACGAATTAGCAGCCCGATTGAGGGATGAAATTTCTAAGCGTACAAACAAAACCAAAGAATGACATTTTTGGATTTATCCCAGCAGCCTATTGCGGCTCACCAAGGCATCACATTACTGGGCACTCTACAAGCAGTTGGTGGAATTGTTGCACTGCTACTTATTGCATATTTATGCAGCAACAACCGAAAAGCCATCAATTGGAAAACAGTTGGGTTTGGTTTATTGTTACAACTTGTTTTAGCTATAAGTATTTTAAAGCTAAGTTGGGTACAGAGCATCTTCAACGCCGTTGGTAAAATATTCGTCAGTATTTTAGACTTTACCGCTGCAGGAAGCTTGTTTTTGTTTGGAGATTTAATGAATGTTGACAGCTACGGCTTTATATTTATTTTTCAAATATTGCCTACCATCATCTTTTTTGCTGCACTTACTTCGTTGTTGTTTTATCTTGGGGTATTGCAGTTTTTGGTTAAAATACTAGCCAAGGGAACCGCAAAACTGCTTAACATTTCGGGGGCAGAAAGCCTATCTGTAATTGGAAATATATTTTTGGGGCAAACAGAAGCACCACTGCTCATCAAGGCTTATTTACCCAAGATGAATCGTTCCGAAATACTGTTGGTTATGGTTGGTGGAATGGCCACGGTAGCCGGAGGCGTTTTAGCGGCCTATATCGGTTTTTTGGGTGGTGATGATCCCGTTTTGCGTCTGGCGTTTGCCAAACACCTACTCGCAGCCTCAGTTATGGCTGCACCCGGTGCCATTATAGTAGCAAAAATGCTATTCCCCCAGACAGCATCTATTAACACAAATCCAGAAGTATCCACGCAAGATGTTGGTAGTAATATGCTAGATGCCATAGCTAACGGTACCATAGAGGGTGTAAAACTCGCTGCAAATATTGGAGGTATGCTACTGGTTTTTGTAGCCTTAATTGCGATGGTAAATGGAATACTATTCGAGGTCGGAGAAATTACCAATCTAAATGTATGGGTTTCAAGTGCATCTTCTTATGATGCACTTTCCATAGAGGCTATTTTGGGAACTTTATTTGCTCCAGTCATGTGGCTTATCGGAGTACCTTGGGACGATTTATTGCCCATGGGACAGCTATTAGGCATTAAACTCGCGGCAAGTGAATTTGTGGGTTATATTCAATTGGCAGAACTTAAAAACGCAGCCAATGAAATTCATTTCAGCAGCCAAAAATCTATTGTAATGGCAACTTATATGTTATGTGGGTTTGCTAATTTTGCCTCAATTGGTATTCAAATTGGCGGAATTGGTGGACTGGCGCCTAACCAGCGTAAGGTGCTTTCTTCATTTGGTTTTCGTGCTGTTTTAGGTGGAACCATTGCCTCATTGCTGTCTGCTACACTGGTGGGAGCACTGTTGGGATAATAGTTGAAAACCTTTTGAAAAACTATTCTTCAAAATGCAAGATATTTTGATCTAGCTTTTAATTTTACAAAAAACAAACAATGCAGCAGTATTTAGATTTGGTTCGACGTGCCCGCAACGACGGAGCTGTTAAAGGAGACAGAACAGGAACAGGAACAAGAAGTGTTTTTGGGTACCAAATGCGCTTTGATTTATCAGAGGGTTTTCCGTTAGTAACAACCAAAAAAATACACCTTAAATCGGTTATCCACGAACTGCTCTGGTTTATAAAAGGAGATACCAACACAGACTATCTTACCAAGAACGGCGTGCGTATATGGAACGAATGGGCTGACGAAAATGGAGACTTGGGCCCCGTATACGGGCATCAATGGCGCAACTGGAATAGCGAAAATGTAGATCAGCTCAAACAAGTTATCGAAACGCTAAAAACCAACCCCAACAGCCGACGTATGTTAATTTCAGCATGGAATCCTAGCGTACTTCCAGATACCTCTAAAAGTTTTTCTGAAAATGTTGCCAATGGAAAGGCTGCCCTGCCTCCCTGCCATGCTTTTTTTCAATTTTATGTAGCAGACGGCAAACTATCTTGCCAATTGTATCAACGGAGCGCTGATATTTTCTTGGGAGTGCCGTTTAATATTGCATCCTATGCCCTACTTACAGAAATGATGGCGCAAGTTTGTGGCTTTAAAGCAGGTGAATTTATCCATACACTTGGCGATGCCCACATATACACCAATCACTTTGACCAAGTTGAACTTCAGCTCAGCAGAGAGCCCAAACCGCTACCTACCTTAAAACTTAACCCAAACATAAGCGACCTTTTTTATTTTAAATACGAAGACATTGAAGTCTTGAATTACAATCCACATCCTGGAATTAAGGGCGCTGTCGCTGTTTAATCTTCATCTTATGTTTAGAAAAAAGAAAACTCCATCCGCCATAGACCCTCAACAACTCTCGCTAGTTGAGTATGCGCAGGAACGCATCGCGCAAAAAACATGGTTTCAAAGGCATTTGCTGATCTCACTGTTTCTCATTTTTTTTGCTTTAATAGCGAACCTAGCTTTTGAATATAAGGCTGAATTTATGCCTTTCAACACCAAATGGTCGTTTGCCTTAGCCACTCTCTTGGGAGCGCTATTGGCCATTCACTTTTTGCGTGTTTATGTGTTTCATTCATTTATGGGCAAAGCCTGGGAAACACAACAAATGGGGTTTCTGCTAGAAAAGCAGGGGCTAAAAGTTGAAAAATTAAAACGCAATATGGATAAAGAGGCTGCACTTAAAGCAAGTGCCGAATGGGAGCGTGAAAATCAAAAAAGGAACATCACCATGATTGCTGCTGCTGCAGAAAACAATGCACTTGGCAAAGACAACAAACTCATCTGGCATCTATCTGATGATCTCAAGCATTTCAAAAATTTAACCAAAGAACACCATGTCATCATGGGCAGAAAGACCTTTGAATCCATGCCCAAAGCCCTGCCCAATCGCACCAACATTGTGATTACTAAGCAAAAAGATTATACCGCTGAGGATGCGCATGTTGTGCATTCTTTAGAAGCGGCTCTAGCACTTGCGCAAGAAGATGAGCAACCTTTTATTATTGGTGGTGGTGAAATTTACAGGCAAGGGTTGGCATATGCAGACAGTATTGAACTCACGAGAGTTCATACCGATTTTGAAGCCGATACTTTTTTTCCAGAAATAGACAGCGCTAAATGGCGTGAGGTGTGGCGCGAAAACAGGGACTCAGACGAAAAGCACCAACACGCTTTTTCTTTTATCCGGTATGAAAAAATAAAACCATGAATGTAGCAATGTTTCCAGGGCAAGGCGCCCAATTTGTTGGTATGGGCAAAGAACTATACAACCAATATCCACTAGGACAAGAAAGATTTAACAGTGCAAATACCCAGTTGGGCTTTTCAATTACTGACATCATGTTTGATGGAGATTCTGAAGCACTTAAAGAAACCAAAGTAACCCAGCCTGCTATTTTTCTACATTCCGTAATCAGTTATGAACTGGCAAAAAAAGCAACTCCAGATATGGCAGCAGGCCATTCTTTGGGTGAGTTTTCTGCCCTTACGGCTTGTGGAGCCTTGTCGTTTGAAGATGGGCTTTCACTAGTGTCTAAACGCGCAAAAGCCATGCAAGCAGCATGTGATGTAACCAAAGGCACCATGGCAGCCGTATTGGCATTGGCAGACGATGTGGTAGAGCAAGTATGTCAAAACATGGACGGAATTGTGGTAGCTGCAAATTACAATTGTCCAGGGCAATTGGTTATTTCTGGTGCTTTTTCAGCAGTAGAAGCCGCTTGTGAAGTGCTTAAAGAAAAGGGCGCCAAGCGCGCACTCCTACTGCCTGTGGGTGGTGCTTTTCACTCGCCGCTCATGGAGCCCGCACAAGAAGAATTGGCTAAAGCCATATTGGAAACCAAATTTAACACGCCAAGTTGTCCAATATATCAAAATGTAACAGCTGCGCCTACTCAAGATGCAGAACTAATTAAAGAAAAACTCATTGCACAACTCACCGGTCCTGTTAAGTGGACACAAACCATCAAACAAATGCGCAACGATGGGGCTCATTTGTTCACAGAATACGGTCCTGGCAAAGTACTACAAGGATTGGTCAAAAAAATTGATCGAGAAGCTGAAGTACAATCTGCTGTGTTGGATTAATCCAAAAACGCAAGGATTGTTTTACAAATAAACTGTATTTGATCTTCGTCTAGCTCACTGTGCATGGGCATGGAAATAACCTGATTAATCAGCTGATTGGTTACTGCAAAATCTTCTTCTTTATAACGCTTGTCGGCATAGGCCTTTTGTAAGTGTAATGGAATGGGATAATACACCCCGCAAGGGATATTATTTTGTTGGAGATGTTCTACCAAAGCATCTCGGTTTGCACCTACTATTTTTAAAGTATATTGATGATAGACATGCGAATCACAATCCCCTGAAGTTATGGGTGTTTCAATTTTTGGGTGGTCTTGTAACAATTGTGAATAACGAATAGCAGCCCATTTGCGGCGCTCGTTATAAAAATCCAAAAGCTTTAATTTTTCGTTAAGTACTACCGCCTGAAGACTGTCCAATCGAGAGTTTACGCCAACCACATCGTGGTGATACCGCTTGTACATCCCATGATTGACAACCCCACGAATGGTATGTGCCAAATCATCATCATTGGTAAAAATAGCACCGCCATCGCCATAGCAACCTAAATTTTTTGAAGGAAAAAAAGAAGTAGACCCCACATGGCCAATACCGCCTGTTTTTACTTTGTTGCCTGCGGCATTGGTATGCGTAGCACCTATGCCCTGCGCGTTATCTTCGATCACAAATAAATCATGCTTTTGAGCTATATCCATGATGCGGTCCATATCGGCTACTTGCCCAAAAAGATGTACAGGAACGATAGCTTTGGTATTGGGGGTAATTGCCTTTTCAACGGCATCTGGGTCAATATTAAAAGTATCGGGAAGCACATCTACCAAAACAGGGGTAAGCCCCAACAAGGCAATAACCTCCACAGTTGCAGCAAACGTAAAGTCGGCGGTGATTACCTCATCGCCAGGCTCTAGCCCCAATCCCATCATGGCAACCTGAAGTGCATCGGTTCCATTAGCACAAGGAATTACGTGCTTCACCTCTAGATATTCTTCAAGATCGGCTTGGAAATTCCTGACCGCTGGGCCGTTTATAAATTGAGCAGAAGAGAGTACATCTTGCATGCCCGCATCAACTTGAGGTTTGATAAACTGGTACTGGGTCTGCAAATCGACCATTTGGATTTTTCGCATTGCAATTTTTTAGCAGCACAAAATTACAAAAAACTAACGCCTGTTGGCGAAATAAGTATCTTTGAGCCATGCCTTTTTTGTATTCACTTGCTGTATCTGTAGCCAAAACCATAACGCCAGCTGTTGCCACGTCTGCTAAAGCCAAGGCTTTTGTACTCGGGCGCAAAGCATTATGGACACAACTCGAAAACATTCCGCCAAACAAAAAAGTGGTGTGGATGCACTGTGCCTCACTGGGTGAATATGAGCAAGGGCTACCCGTGCTCACTGCATTAAAAAATAAACACCCAAAATACTTCTATCTGGTTACTTTTTTTTCGCCTTCTGGCTATGAGGTACGAAAAAATCACGGCATTGCCGACTTGGTCACCTACCTCCCTTGGGACACCAAAGCAGATGTAAACCGTTTTGTTGCACAGGTCAATCCAATCATGGCATTACTAGTAAAGTACGAATTTTGGCCAAATCTAATTGGAGAACTTCATCGTAAAGAAGTTCCAATGTATTTAATTGCGGGCTTATTTCGTCAAAACCAACACTTTTTTAAGCCATGGGGCATAAGCCAACGCAAACTACTGCGTGAATTCACCCATTTGTTTGTTCAAAACGAAGCTTCATTAAAACTGTTGCAAAGCATTGGTGTGCAACAAGTGAGTATTTCAGGCGATACGCGTTTTGACCGAGTAGGTGCAGTAGAAGAACCGCTTGCGTTTATGGACACTTTCGTTGGCTTACGCAAATGTATTATAGCGGGCAGCACATGGCCCGAGGATGAAGCAATATTGAGAGAATCGATTAGGCAAACCCCAAAAGATTGGTGTTGGTTGATTGCCCCACACGAAATACACGGAGAAAAACTAAACCAACTGATGACACAGTTGCCAAAAGAAAGTCTGCGCTTTACGCAAAACAAAGAGGCCGCATTCGATGGCTGTCCTGTATTGGTATTGGATACGGTGGGTATGTTAAGCCGATGCTATCACTATGCGTCACTGGCCTATGTGGGTGGTGGTATGGGCACTGCTGGACTGCACAATATTTTAGAACCGGCTGCCCAGGGTGTACCTATTATCATTGGAAAAAATTACGATAAGTTTGTCGAGGCCAAAGACTTGATAGCGCAGGGTGGCGTTATTTCGGTAGATAATGCTGAAAGCTGTAGCAAACAACTTTCAATACTTCAACAAAATGATGCCGTAAGATTAGAAAAAGGCAATGCCAACAAAACTTATGTGCTCAAAAATCAAGGGGCGACAGTAAAAACTGTATCTATACTAAATCAAAACTTATGATATGTATACATGCATAAATCCCTTGGAAGCTTTGTAACATTGATGACCAAATCAAAGCGATTTATCGCAGTAAATATGATTTTTGCGTTTGGGTGTAAAAACTAGGTCTGAGAAAATAAAATGAGATAAATGCATAAAAAAACCCTACATTTCTGTAAGGGTTATTTTTAATAATGAGATAATTTTTAGTTGTAAGTAACTAGTTTAAATTTATCCAGGA
Source organism: Flavobacteriaceae bacterium (assembly GCA_002862645.1). Classification (GTDB taxonomy): domain Bacteria; phylum Bacteroidota; class Bacteroidia; order Flavobacteriales; family Flavobacteriaceae; genus UBA7446. The sequence continues at coordinate 67,675 of PKDQ01000029.1, forward strand.
GAGTGTAACCGGAGAGTTAGGATCTACTGTATAATTCATCGTAAACATTAAGTCTACACCTTGTGCGAAATTATTAGGTGAAAAAATATTAAACTCTCCACCATCGTAGGCAAAATTTACACCAAGATCGAAAATTTCTGATGATACATCAAAACTATAGCTCTGCCCAAAAGTTACACTAACCGGGTTGCTAAAGGTAAATTCATGCCAGAATGAAGAACCTGTGACTGCATTTCTATATAAATCATCAAATTCATAGACCGAAATTAGATTTGCATCAAATATAACTCTTGTTCGACAGCAGTCACCTTCTTTTTTCTTTAAATACAAGCTAATGCCATATATTGTACCAGTAAAAGGGGCGATAAAAGTTTGAGTTCCATCAACATAAGAAGTAATGTCTGGAGCATATTGGCCTGTAAATTCAGAATTAGATATAGACGTACTTGATGTTGAATATATTTGAATTTTCTTTTTTGATTGGTTGTACAACACCATCCCTTCTTCAGCTGAAATATTATTGATCTCAGATTGTGTTAACGTATTCAGTTTTAAAATATCTGACGTTACGTTTCCAGTCACATTTCCTGTCAAATCACCAGTCACATCACCTGTCAAATCACCAGTTACGTTTCCTATTACATCACCTGTTAAACCACCAGTTACGTTACCAGTCACATCACCTGTCAAATCACCAGTTACGTTTCCTATTACATCACCTGTTAAACCACCAGTTACGTTACCAGTCACATCACCAGTCACATCACCTGTTAAATCGCCAGTTACGTTTCCTATTACATCACCTGTTAAACCACCAGTTACGTTACCAGTCAAATCACCAGTCACATCACCAGTTACGTTTCCTATTACATCACCTGTTACATCACCTGTTACATCACCTGTTACATCACCAGTTACGTTTCCAGTTAAATTTCCAGTTACATCACCTGTCAAATCACCAGTTACGTTTCCAGTTAAATTTCCAGTTACATCACCTGTTAAACCACCTGTTACGTTTCCAGTTAAATTACCAGTTATATCACCTGTTACGTTTCCAGTCACATTTCCTGTCAAATTGCCAAACACATCAC
>PKDQ01000028.1 GCA_002862645.1 Flavobacteriaceae bacterium
GGAGCCAATACAGTCATCTCGGATAGTACAGTCAAAAACAGCATGATTCAAACAAACTGCCAGATTGAAAAATCCCATTTGGACGGTGCCATGATTGGCAACCATGTCCGTTATAGCGGAACACAGACGCAAGTGAGTATTGGTGATTATTCAGAATTGGAATAACAAATGAAAAAACTGAGCCTTATTGGATTTGGGGTGTTAGTGGTCATGGGGTGTAAATCCCTAACTCCAGTGGCAACGACCAGCGCCATTGATACTAGCTTGCGTCCACGGGCGGTTCAACAACGAATAGAAGACAACGAACTGCGCTTTGAAAGTTTGCAATGGCGAGGGAAAGCCTCTATTGAACAAGAGGGAAAGCGACAAAAAGTTAGCGTCACGCTGAGGGTCAAGCAAGGCGAAGGAATTTGGATAAGCGGGTCTGTGATTGTACCCTTGGCACGTGTTCTCATAACGCCCAAGCAGCTTCAGTTTTATGAAAAGATAAATAGGCGCTACGCACAGTTTGATTTTCAGCAAGTAAAAAAACTACTGGGTGCACCGATTGACTATGAAATGATTGAGCGCATCATCACAGCAGGTCCACTTGATACACGAGCCCTAAAACGAGCAAAACTTACGTTTTCACAAAACAACTACATCCTTAGCTCACGCAAAAGAGGGGTTTCGCTGAAATGGACATATGACGCTGCTTTTAGGCTGGTCTCTCAAGAGTTTTCAAACAATGAAACGTCTGTTCGCATAGATTATGATGGGTATCGACGCATTAACAACCAATGGGTGCCACAGCAACTTATGGCCAGCTTGAGCGGTGTAGACAAGACTACCGTGTTGAAATTGCAATACAAACAAACACAATTAAACGCCAATTTTCAAATGGTCTACGAAATCCCAAAAGGGTACTCAAAAATTAAGTTATAATGAAACAATGGGTTTGGTTTTTAATGCTTGTCCCTGTTTTGAGCTTAGCTCAAGACAAAAAAGCAGCGCTTGAAGCACAAAAAAAGCGCCTTCAACACCAAATTGTTCAGATAAATGCATTGATAAAAACAAGTGCTGAAAAACGCGCCAATGTCCTAACTCAAGTAGAAACAGTTCAACTAAAAATGGATCGGCAAGATGAATTGATTCGACTGACCAACCGCCAAATAAATAGACTCAACCAAGAAATAAATATAAATCTGCGTAATATAGAAACACTGAGGGCAGAACTCACGTCACTAAAAAAAGATTATGCCGAAATGGTTATTTCTGCGCGAAAAAATAAGTCTTCCCAAAATCGTTTGATGTTCTTGCTCTCTTCTGAAAGTTTTTGGCAAGCCTATAAGCGCATGGCTTATATGAAACAGTATGCAGCCTACCGCAAACAACAAGGAGAACAGATAGCTGCCAAAACCAAAGCCTTGCAGCAGTACACCACAGACTTGGTAGCACAACGCAAAGACAAAAAGCAACTCATTAAACAAAATAGGAAAGCGCAAAAAGAATTAGACAGTATTAAAAAAAGACAAAATACACTCGTTCTAGAACTTAAAAAAGGGGAAAGAAATTACGCTGCACAAATCAAGAAAAAACAAAAACAACAAGAGGAAATTGATAAAGAAATAACCCGTCTTATTCGAGAGGCTATTGCTGCATCGAACAAAAAGGCAGGTACGAAAACAACAAACTTTGTGTTAACACCAGAAGCTAAAGCCCTCGCTGCTAGCTTTGTGTCCAACAAAGGTCGCTTGCCTTGGCCGGTTGAAAAAGGAATTGTTACCCAGCGTTTTGGCACTCAACGGCACCCTGTTGTACGCACAACTACCATCAAAAGCAATGGGGTAACACTTTCAGTCCCTTCAGGAGCAACCGCCCGATGTGTCTTTGAAGGAAAAGTCTTGAATATTGTTCAATTTAAAGGAAGCAATCCCATAGTACTCGTTCAGCATGGTAACTATATTACGAGCTACAAGAATCTCAGTAAGGTTTATGTGAAAAAAGGTGACCGTATTACTGCCAAACAGGCTATTGGGCAAATATTCACAAATAAAGACACGGGCAAGACAGCACTACAGTTCAGCCTTTTCTATAATACCAAACCACAAAATCCTGCTTTGTGGTTATATCATATAAAATAAGCGTTTATTATTTGACTAGCTTTATTCTTAGTGTCGTTCCTTTGTGTGTCAATCTTAACATATAAATGCCTGTCGTCAAATGGGGAAAATCAAAATTGTGATGAACGGGTTTAGTTAAAATTCGCTCACCTGAAAGGCTATATATAGTTGCTGTAGGGCTTTGTCAATCCCTCTACATAGAGCTTTTGTGAAACAGGATTGGGATAGATGTTTAGCCCTGATATTTCCGCTGTCTCAATACTAAGAACGGCATTTGCCACATTAGTAGATGGGGTGCCTGTTTTAAAACTCCCATCTGCTTGGCTTTGTAAGGAATGATTTGCTGCATCAGAAGATGCATTTTCGTTGAACAGAACCGTTTTACCTAGGCCCATTAATAAGCCTGTATCATCTGGATCATCGCTGTCATAAAAAAAAGCGTCAATGAGATTGCTGGTAGTGGGTGGTGTATCTGTGGGAAGGTCTGATTTATTGCCCTGATATAGTGCTACTCCTTCAGCATCATTTTGAATGTTAGAGGATAAAGAATTTGAAAAAGTAAACGAAACGCCATTTACTCCAGAATCGCCAATCACAAAAAAACCATTGGCATCTGTACTGTATCCGTCCAAATCATAGGCGGCATAAATTGCATCGTCAGCTCCGTTAAATAAGACCAGTACATAGCCGTCTAATGCGAGATTGGGGGTTGAAGAATAAAGTTCAATAAATTCGGCAGTGTCCGTGCCTGGGCTGTCTGCATCTATTTCATTAATAACTAGGGTTTGGGCATTCAATAAGCCAACGCCCATAAAAAGAAAGAGGTGGGGGGGTTACAAAAATTATGGCCGGTGCTAGCGCAGCTTGGCTATGTATTTGCCTACCATATCAAACTCAATATTTACCAAATCGCCTTTTTGTAATTGGTGAAAAACCGTATGCGCATAGGTATATGGAATAATGGCCACTCCAAAAGTATTGGATGCCGAACCTACAACGGTCAAGCTAGTACCATTTACACAAATTGAGCCTTTTTCAATGGTCATATTTTTAGAGTGTTCGCTGTATGCAAATCGATACAACCAACTGCCATTCTGATCTTCTACGCTAATACAGGTCGCTACTTCATCAACATGACCTTGTACCATATGCCCATCTAGCCTGTCGCCAAGTCGCATGGCGCGTTCGAGATTAATTTTGTCTCCAACACTCCATTGCTTGAGTGCGGTTTTGTCCAAAGTTTCTTGTATGGCTGTAACAGTGTACTGATCGCCGTCAATGGCAACAATCGTAAGACATACGCCATTGTGGGCTAAACTTTGATCTATCTTAAGTTCGTGCGTAATATTGCTCGAAAGGGAATAGTGTACATTTCCGCTTTCGCGTTCAATGCGTGTTATGGTGCCCATTGTTTCAATAATTCCAGTAAACATAAACGGTGAATCCTTTACCTTTGTCACGCAAAAATACACAAAATGTCTGCCTTACCCATTATTGCAATTTCAATTGGTGATCCCAATGGGGTCGGCCTTGAAATTATACTGAAAACATTTCAAGATAGTCGTCTGTTTGAACGCTGCATTCCAGTGGTATACGCCTGTGTAGATTTTGTAGAAAAGCAACAGGCCCTTTTTCATACACAGGTTCCTTTAGGCTCAATGAAAGAGGCTCCAAAACAAGGGCTATTAAATATTGCAACGATATGGAAAGAGTCCCCTGAAATAGCTTTTGGCGAACAAACAGCCCAAGCAGGAACTGCCGCTTTTGAATCGCTACAAGCTGCTGCTACTGTAGTCAAAAAAGGTCAGGCCAATGCCCTTGTTACTGCGCCAATTAATAAGGCCGCAATAAAAAGTCTTGATTTTCCTTTTGCGGGACACACACACTATTTGGGAGCATTGTGGGGGGGCAATGCCTTAATGCTGTTGGCGCATGATACACTTCGTGTTGCACTGCTAACAGATCACATTCCACTTCATGAAGTTACTGCTGCCATAACAATAGATGTAATCACGCAAAAAACGAAACAGCTCGGGCAAACACTACAAAACGATTTTGGTTGCCGAGTGCCTAAAATAGCAGTGTTGGGATTAAACCCACATGCAGGAGACCAAGGGGTTATTGGCAACGAGGATGATACTGTTTTGAAGCCTGCTGTTGCCGCCTTAAAAAAGGAGGGTATTTTACTGTCTGGACCTTTTGCCGCAGATGGTTTTTTTGGACAAAAACGGTATAGAAATTTTGATGCTGTTATCTCTTGCTATCACGACCAAGGATTGGTTGGGTTTAAGACCTTGGCATTTGGACAAGGTGTGAACATAACCACCGGACTCCCTTTTGTGCGCACCTCTCCAGATCATGGCACTGCTTTTGATATTGCCGGAAAAGGTATTGCAAGTCATGTTTCTTTCGCTGCTGCCCTGCAGATGGCCTGTACGATTTACAATAACCGTCAAAAGAGGGATTAAATAAAGTACTGTCCCGCCAAATTTTATATATTTGCCGACTGTAATGCGCGATAATAAAAATGTTTTAGCCCCTTTTGTGTTGGCTTTCGCTGGACTAAAAGAGGGAGTACATCATTTTAATCGCGATATCACAGCTACGTTCTTTGATGCTTTTAATTACACCGAATTTAGCAGTACTGCGCTTTTTGTTCAGATTGATTTGACAAAAAAAGCCAGTATGCTTGAAGTAGAATTTACAATATCCGGACACGTTCGTGTTGGTTGTGATCTAACCAACGAATTGTTTGATTTACCGCTAAACCCAACGCATAAGTTGGTAGTAAAATTTGGCGAGACATTCAATGATGAAAATGAACATCTGCTGGTGCTCCCTCACGGATCACATCAGTTAGATCTTGCTCAAACACTGTTTGAAACCATTGTGTTAGCAGTGCCGCAAAAAAAAGTACATCCCGGTATAGAAAATGGCAGTCTTCAATCAGATTTGTTAGACCGTCTAGAGGAATTACATCCAAGCGAAAGCACCAATGAAAGTGAAACAACGGATCCCCGGTGGGATGCGTTAAAAAAATTAAAAAAAGACTAAAACAGCTGTTATGGCACATCCTAAACGAAAAATATCCAAAACGCGTCGCGACAAACGCCGTACGCACTACAAGGCCGTAGCGCCTCAAATTGCAACTTGCTCCACTACTGGTGAAGCACATCTTTACCATCGTGCGCACTGGCATGAAGGAAAATTATACTACAGAGGCAAGGTTTTGATTGACAATTCTGCCGAAGCTAAAGCGTAGTTTTTTAAGTCAACCGTATATAGAGCGCCTTTTACGAAAGGCGCTTTTTTTGTGCATTATTGATAAGTTTTGGTCTTTTTTTAGTCAAAACGAGTTGTTTTTGACTAATTTTAGCCAAAACTTGTAGAATTGTCTTTTATGCAATTCGGTTTATATGACTACTCAAACTGCAGCCATAACCGCCGTTGGAGGCTACGTCCCCGAGCATGTGCTCACCAATGCTGATATAGAGCAACTGGTAGATACAAGCGATGATTGGATTGTCTCACGTACAGGAATTAAAGAACGTCGTATTCTCAAACCTACTTCACTGGGTACTTCGTTTATGGCCATCAAAGCGGCTCAAAACCTTCTCTGCAAAAAAAATCTTGATCCAACACAAATCGATTTGGTTATTGTGGCCACAGCAACACCTGATATGCCTGTTTCATCTACTGCGGCCTATGTTGCTACTGAAATTGGTGCAACAAACGCATTTGCCTATGACCTACAAGGGGCTTGTTCTGGTTTTTTATTCGGTATGTCAGCTGCTGCTGCATACATAAGCTCAGGCCGTTATAATAACGTCTTACTTATTGGGGCAGATACTATGTCGTCTATTATTGATTATTCTGATCGCGCTACTTGTGTGATTTTCGGAGATGGCGCTGGAGCTGTTTTATTCGAACCCAACGACGAAGGGCTTGGACTTCAGGATGAAGTACTTCGTGTTGATGGCAAGGGAAGAACATATTTGAAAATTGAAGCAGGGGGTTCTATGCTACCGGCTTCAAAAGAGACCGTGTCGCAAAAACAACATTTCCTTCATCAAGAAGGTCGCCCTGTATTTAAATTTGCCGTATCTAATATGAGTGCTGCCATTACGCAAGTGATCGCGCGCAACGGTTTATCAAAAGATGATATCGATTTTGTAGTTGCACATCAAGCAAACAAACGTATATTAGATGCAATATCCAATCATTTAAACCTCAAATCTGATCAGATGTTAATCAATATTGACCGTTACGGAAACACTACAGCAGCGACATTACCACTATTGCTGTGGGATTACGAACACCTTTTAAAGAAAAATCAAAAATTACTATTCACTGCGTTTGGGGGTGGCTTCACTTGGGGAGCTAGCTACCTGACGTGGGCTTACAACTCTTAAAAATAATAACCATGGAATTAAAAGAAATACAAAACCTAATAAAGTTTGTAGCCAAATCTGGGGCAAGTGAAGTAAGCCTAGAAATGGGGGAGATTAAAATTACCATCAAAACAGATAAGGGCGAGTCCGCAGCACCTATGGCTGTACTGCCACAAGCAGCACCTATAGCTATGCCCCCTGTTCCCGTTGCTCCTGCGCCAATTGCTGAAGCAGCAGTAGCGCCGGTTGAAACAGCCGCTACTCCAGCTACAGAAAATTCAGGCGACACCATTAAGTCTCCAATTATAGGTACTTTCTACCGCAAACCATCTCCAGACAAACCTAATTTTGTGGAAGTAGGGGATCGTGTTAACGAAGGCGACACCCTTTGTGTTATTGAAGCCATGAAACTCTTCAATGAAATTGAAGCAGAAATGAGCGGAACTATCGTAAAGATTTTGGTTGAAGACTCTACACCTGTCGAGTTTGACCAACCATTATTTGTTATTGATCCTGCCTAAAGCCAGACCTATGTTTAACAAGATTTTAATCGCCAATAGAGGCGAAATAGCACTACGTGTTATCCGAACTTGCCGTGAAATGGGAATCAAAACAGTGGCGGTATACTCAAAAGCAGATGCCGACAGTTTGCACGTCCGTTTTGCCGATGAAGCCGTTTGTATTGGCCCTGCGCCAAGTAGTGAGTCTTATCTTAAGATCCCTAATATTATAGCAGCAGCTGAAATTACCAATGCAGATGCCATCCACCCAGGTTATGGGTTTTTATCTGAAAATGCCAAATTTTCTAAAATCTGTGAAGAGCACAAAATAAAATTTATTGGTGCTTCTGCGCAAATGATTCAGCAAATGGGTGACAAGGCCACTGCAAAAGCAACCATGAAAGCTGCTGGTGTGCCAACAATTCCTGGCTCTGAAGGAATTATAGAATCCTTTGATGAATGTAAAAAGCTGGCCAAAAAAGCAAAATACCCCGTAATGCTAAAAGCAACTGCCGGTGGTGGTGGAAAAGGTATGCGTGCCGTATGGAGAGAAGAAGATCTTGAAAAGGCGTGGGAAGATGCCCGTCAAGAATCTAAGGCTGCCTTTGGCAACGATGATATGTACCTAGAAAAGCTTATTGAAGAACCTCGCCATATTGAAATTCAAATTGTTGGTGATGCTTTTGGAAAAGCCTGTCATCTATCTGAACGTGATTGCTCTGTTCAAAGAAGACACCAAAAATTAACCGAAGAAACTCCTTCACCATATATGACCGATAAGCTTCGTGAACAAATGGGAGCTGCTGCGGTTAAGGCGGCAGAATTCATCAAATACGAAGGTGCAGGAACCGTTGAGTTTTTGGTTGATAAGCACCGTAATTTTTATTTTATGGAGATGAATACACGTATTCAAGTGGAGCATCCCATAACGGAGCAAGTCATTGATTTTGACTTGATCGCAGAACAGATAAAAGTTGCTGCTGGAAAGCCAATTGAAGGAAAAAACTACATGCCAAAACTACATTCTATCGAATGTCGTATTAATGCAGAAGACCCGTACAATGACTTTCGACCATCGCCTGGAATAATCAAGACGCTTCATACTCCTGGGGGTCATGGAGTGCGTTTGGATACTCACGTATATGGTGGGTATATGATACCTCCACATTACGACTCGATGATTGCCAAACTCATTACCACGGCACAAACACGTGAAGAGGCCATTAACAAAATGAAGCGTGCATTGGACGAGTTTGTTATTGAGGGTGTAAAGACAACCATTCCCTTTCACCGTCAGTTGATGGATCACCCTGAATATGTTGCAGGGAATTATACCACCAAGTTTATGGAGGACTTTGAAATGGAAGATTAGGGTCTAGTTGAACTAGCCTTTCACTTTTTTGTTAGGAAGTACCTTAAAGCCCATATTATAGAGCGTGAAGGCAAATATGTCTGCGTATTGCTCAATGGTTTTGTTCACTGGGGTGCCGGCGCCGTGACCCGCATCTGTTTCAATTCGAATCAGCACTGGATTCTGTCCACTTTGATTGGCTTGTAGTGCTGCAGCAAACTTAAAAGAATGTGCAGGCACAACCCTGTCATCATGGTCTCCCGTGGTAACCAAGGTAGCGGGATAAGGCGTATTCGCATCAACATTATGCACGGGTGAATACCCTTTTAAATACGCAAACATTTCCTCAGACTGATCGGCGGTACCGTAATCATAGGACCAGCCAGCGCCTGCGGTAAATGTATGATAGCGCAACATGTCCAAAACACCAACAGCGGGTAATGCGACTTTAAAGAGTTCGGGGCGTTGCGTCATACATGCGCCCACCAGCAATCCCCCGTTTGAACCGCCACGAATGGCGAGGTATTCTGGGTTTGTATACTTGTTTTCTATAAGGTATTCTGCAGCTGCAATAAAATCGTCAAACACATTTTGCTTTTTTATTTGTGTTCCAGCATCGTGCCACTCCTTACCGTATTCGCCGCCGCCTCGTAAATTAGGAACGGCATAAATACCCCCTTGCATTAGCCAAACTGCATTGGTAATACTGAACGAAGGCGTAAGACTTATGTTAAATCCACCATATCCGTATAAAATGGTTGGAGTGTCTCCAGTAAGCTCAAGCCCTTTTATATGGGTAATCATCATGGGCACTTGTGTACCATCCTTAGAACTATAAAATACTTGTTTGGACTCAAAATCATCAGCATCAAAGGCAATTTCTGGTGCCCAATATTGACGTGTTTCACCTGTTTTTGGATTTAGTGCAAAGGTGGAAGATGGCGTGTGGTAATTTGAAAAGCTGTAATATAGCGTTTCTTGATCAATTTTACCGCTAAACCCGCCTGCACTTCCATCTGCTGGTAACTTGATTTCTCTTATTAACTTACCGTCATAGTCGTATTGATAAACCTTAGACAAGGCATCTATCATATACTCAGCAAAGAAATAATTACTCCCGCTGCTAATACTCAAAACATTTTCGGTTTCAGGAACTAAATCCCTCCAATAATTTGGTGTAGGGCGAGAAGCGTAAGCCGTTACTAGTTTTTTGTTGGGTGCATTTAAATTGGTTACTAAAAATAGCTTGTCGTCCGCTGTTTCTAAGACGTAGGTGTCCGATACTTCGTGATCAACAATGGGCTTTATGTTTGCATTAGGGTTTTGCAAGTCCAACATAAATAATTTATTCCCAGAAGTAGTATTAGAGGCACTAATGAACAAATAGCGCTGGTCTTCAGAAACAGAGCCGCCTATATAGCGGTGCTTTTGCTTATCCGTACCACCAAAAACAACCTTATCTTGCGCTTGAGGTGTTCCTAGCTTGTGATAATACAATTTGTGCTGATCGGTTTTGGCAGAGAGCTCAGAGCCTTCCGGCTTGTCATATGACGAATAATAAAAACCTTTGTTTCCATGCCAAGAAACCGAACTGAACTTAACATTAACTAGGGTATCTTCAATGATCTTTTTTGATGCAGCTTCCATGACAATAATCTTACGCCAATCGGAGCCTCCTTCAGATATAAGATATGCTAAGCGGCTGCCATCTTTAGTAAAGCGAACACCTGCTAAAGAAGTCGTTCCATCTTCAGAGAAATCGTTTGGGTCTAGAAAAACTTCTGGGGTTTCTGTATCTTTTTGACGGTACAATACATAATGGTTTTGCAAACCGTCGTTTTTATAAAAGTAGGTGTAATCACCCTCAACAAATGGGCTTGACCGCTTTTCATAGTTCCAAAGATTTGTCAACGATTCTTCTAACGCAGACCTATAATCGATCTGGTCTAAGTAGTCAAATGTCACTGCATTTTGGCGTGCTACCCAATCTTCTGTTTCGGCTGAGCGGTCATCTTCCAGCCAGCGATATGGGTCTTCTACAGCTTGTCCAAAAAAGCTATCAATGACTATTTCTTTTTTGGTTTCGGGATACATAATGGGTGATTTTTTAGCGCAAGAAGTAACCAGCGCTACGGAAATTAGGATTAAATAGGGGCGCATATTTTTAATTTTTCTTAAAAGTAGAAAAATTTAAATTAAATTGTTTTCTGCTAAATATTCCGCAATTTGAACTGTATTGGTAGCAGCACCTTTCCGCAAGTTATCTGCAACAATCCATAAGTTTAGGCCATTTTCTTGTGAGGTGTCTTTTCGAATACGCCCAACAAAAACTTCATCTTTCCCGTGTGCCTGAAGAGGCATCGGATAGTCATTGTTATGAATATCGTCCTGTACCACTACGCCTGGCGTTTCAGCAAGTACTCGACGGACCTCGTCCAGTTCAGCAGGCTTGCTAAGCGTTAGATTTACCGATTCACTATGCCCTCCCACAACCGGAATGCGTACTGCCGTAGCAGTTACACGAATGTTAGGATCTAAAATTTTGTGTGTTTCGTTGACCAATTTCATCTCTTCCTTGGTGTAATTATTACCCAAGAACACATCGCAATGTGGAATAGCGTTGCGGTGAATGGCATGTGGATAGGCCATTTCGCCGTCTTTCCCTTCGTATTCGTTTTCCAATTGTTCTAAAGCCTTAACCCCTGTTCCGGTAATAGACTGATACGTAGACACCACTACTCTTTCAATCCCAAATGCGCGGTGTATGGGCGCAAGTGCCATTACCATCTGAATGGTAGAGCAGTTAGGATTTGCAATAATTTTGTCTGCATCCGTCAGTTCGTTGGCATTGATTTCAGGAACTATCAGTTTGTGGTCGGGATGCATTCGCCACGCCGAGGAGTTGTCAATGACGGTACAGCCTACGGCAGCAAACTTTGGTGCCCAAGTAAGCGACGTATCACCTCCTGCAGAAAACAAAGCAACATCTGGCTTTAAAACAAGGGCGTCCTCTACGGTAACAACCGTATAATGCTTACCATTATAAGCCAACTGCTTGCCAGCCGAACGAGCCGAAGCTACAGGTATCAATTCAGTGATGGGAAATTGGCGTTCTGCCAATACTTCTAGCATTACATGGCCAACCATACCGGTGGCGCCTACTACTGCTACGCGCATGTGTTTATTTTTGCTGCGAATGTACGGCATATCTGCAATAAAAAAAGAGGCTGACGCCTGTTTATCAAAAAAATAACAGTTTGTTTGTTTTGTAACTTCTTTAAGAAATGACCTTACGCTTGATCCGTTGTGAAAGCCCTGTGATTAACTCATATGAAATGGTTCCTGCAGCATTGGCTAGATGTTCAGCGCTTGCATTAGGTCCAATAACGATAACCGTATCGCCCGCCTGGCAATCAATAGCAGTAACATCTACCATAATCATATCCATGCAAACGTTTCCAAGGATGCTTGCTTGTTGTCCGTTAATCATAACATAACCCCTGCCGTTCCCGTAAATTCTACCAATCCCGTCTGCGTGACCCAACGGAAGTGTAGCTGTAAGAGTTTTGGCATTTGCAACAAAAGCGCGGTTGTAGCCTAAGGTGTCCCCTTTTTTAAGTGTGTGAATTTGAGAAATCACCGTCTTTAAAGTAAGTACTGGTTTGAGTTGGGCGTCAATACTTGGGTGGTTCCCATAGCCATAGAGGCTAATGCCTGTACGCACCATATTGTATTGTGCCTCAGGAAAATGTAAAACCCCAGATGTGTTTAATACATGAAAGTTTGTGTTTGGAAAATTGGGTTTAAAAACATTGACAATTTCGGCAAAGGTCTTTAGTTGGGTTTTGGTAAACGCATCTTCTCCTACATCGTCAGATGCGGCCAAGTGAGAATATACCCCTTGAAGCAGTAACCACTGGGCATTTTGTTTCAGTAGCGCTCCCAATTCCAAGGCATTATTTGAATCAAAGCCCAAGCGATTAAGTCCGGTATTAAATTTCAAATGAATGGGATAATGGCTTTCATTTGATTCCTTTAGCCTTTCGAGCAAGGCGTCCAAAATTAGCTGGCAATAAACACTTGGCTCAAGCTTGTATTCTATCAATGCTGCTAGGTTTGATTGCTGTGGGTGGAGCACCAAAATAGGCGTTTTTATGCCTGCCTTACGTAGCGCTACGCCCTCATGCACATAAGCAACGCCCAAATAATCAACTCCTTGCGCGACCAAACATTTTGCAGCCTCAACGGCATCACTACCATAGCCAAAAGCCTTCACTACTCCGAGCAGCTTGGTAGTAGCTGACAATTGTTTCCTTATGAAAGTATAATTGTGCCTTAGGTTGGGCAGGTGAATTTCAAGAACGGTTTCACTCATATTGCCTTAGGCGTTTTTGCTTTTTTTTGGAGTCACCGCTTCGGAAGTGACATTCATTTTACGTACTTTTTCTCGTACCATATGTTTGTGAAATACGGCCCTACTCAAAGGTTCATATTCTTCCGTTTCGCCTAGCATTACTAGGCTGTCATTTTCACCTTTTCGAAAACTGTGATGCGCCAAATGACCTGTTCGGGTGCATATTGCATGCACTTTGGTTACGTATTCAGCGGTTGCCATCAAATTAGGCATGGGGCCAAAAGGATTTCCTTTAAAATCCATATCTAGACCTGCAACAATTACGCGAATTCCGCGATTAGCTAAATCATTACAAACCCGAACAATCTCATCGTCAAAAAATTGGGCCTCGTCTATACCAACAACGTCACAGTTATCTGCCAATAGGCGGATGTTTGCAGCAGCAGGCACGGCAGTGGAAATGATTTCGTTCGCATCATGTGAGATAACCTTATCCGTTCCATAGCGGTTGTCAACTTCAGGCTTGAAAATTTCAACATTTAAGTTTGCAAACTTTGCGCGTTTTAATCTGCGAATAAGTTCCTCTGTTTTACCAGAAAACATAGAGCCCGTGATGACCTCAATCCACCCATACGATTCGTTTTTATGTCCTGTGTTTTCGAGAAACATATTCTCCAATTGTTTTAAAACGCTTTAATGCGTAAGTACCATTCAAAAGTATTAAATTTAAACAGCCAAAATTATGGAAGAAGAAAAAGTTTTAAAAAGTACTGCCGAAAAGGCCTTAATGAGCCTTGCGCATGAAATCTTGCGCAAGCGAAATCGCATGTCGTTATTAGAGGTTCATGAGAAAGCAGCGGCCATCATGGCCATCGCTGAATCAAAAACAGAAGCGCAACAACCGCCTGCTGAAGAACCGAAAGTGCAACCTGCCCTTGAAGATGTTTTGCAACAACCCGTTGCTGAAATTGCCTTTGAGACGGTGGATGTAGATTTTGCCGAAAGGCTTTTTGAAGGAAGCAATGCCGATTTTCAACGCATAATGTCCATGCTAAACTCTAAAGAAAACAAAGCAGACGCAATTTCTTTTATTGAGCAGCAAGTACAACCCGATTACGATTGGAGCGATAAAGAAGGTGATGTTGCTGCTTTTATTGCTCATGTTTCTAAACTTTACGAGGCTTAATTCGCTTTTACTAAAAAATACGTTTTGGAAAAACACACAATACAGCATGAAATTGAGGGCCTCTGGTTGGTTCCTACGCCGATTGGAAATCTAGGCGATATTAGCTTACGTGCATTAGAAGTGTTGGGGGCAGCCGACCTTATTTTGGCTGAAGATACTCGGACCACTGCCAAACTGCTTAAGCACTACGACATAGACACCCCTATGCGGTCATTTCACATGCATAATGAACACAAATCAGTACCTAGAATTGTTTCAGAATTATCCGCTGGTGGGTATATTGCATTGGTTTCTGATGCGGGCAGTCCAGGGGTTTCAGACCCTGGTTTTTTATTGGTCCGTGCCTGTGTGGCTGCCGAAATCCACGTTCAGGCACTTCCTGGTGCTACAGCCTTAATCCCTGCATTAACACTAAGTGGGCTTCCCAGTGAGCGCTTTGTGTTTGAAGGATTTTTACCTCCTAAAAAAGGACGTCAAAAACGCCTTTCGGCTTTGGCCGAAGAATCACGCACCATAATCCTGTATGAATCCCCACACCGAATTCTAAAAACCCTTGGCCAACTTGCCGAGCACTTAGGAGAAAATCGGGAGGCGTCTGCATCAAGAGAACTGACGAAAAAGTTTGAAGAAACCGTCCGCGGTTCGTTAAAAACACTCATTGACCATTTTACAAAAACCCCGCCCAAAGGAGAGTTTGTGATCGTAGTAGAAGGATTATCGTAATGCATTGGAATATAAAAGATACGCCCAATAAAGAGACTATAACACATCTAATCGATTGCTTGGGTATTGACGCTGTTGTTGCCCAACTACTCGCACAGCGAAATATTACCTCTTTTGAGTCGGCAAAAGCATTTTTTAGACCCCATATTGGACAGCTTCACGATCCATTTTTGATGCAAGACATGGAAACGGCTGTTTCAAGACTACAACAGGCAATAGATCAAAAAGAGACCGTGATGGTTTATGGGGATTATGACGTAGACGGGACTACCTCGGTAAGCCTACTGACGCATTTTTTACGCAGTCAAGGTCTTAGCGTCACGCCATATATTCCAGACCGCTATGCTGAAGGATATGGACTATCCAAAAAGGGAATATACACGGCTAAAGCTGCCAATATATCGTTTATGATAGCCTTGGATTGTGGCGTTAAAGCCATCGAACAAGTGGCTTATGCAAACTCATTGGGCATTGACCTAATTATTTGTGATCATCACACTCCTGGGGATGTGCTCCCAAATGCCTTAGCTGTTTTGGACCCAAAACGAAGCGATTGCGCCTATCCATTTAAAGAACTCTGTGGTTGTGGTGTAGGGTTTAAGCTTATGCAGGCGTTGTTACAACAACAAGGCAAGGACGTAAATGATATTATTGCCTATTTGGATTTTGTTGCTGTTGCTATTGCAGCAGATATCGTTCCTATGGTTGGTGAAAATAGGACCTTGGCCTTTTTGGGCCTTCAGCAACTCAACGCCCACCCAAGACCGGGCTTAAAAGCACTTATGCGAGATAAACCAACGGCGCAAATTATTTCAGATGTTGTTTTTGGTATGGCGCCAAGGATAAATGCCGCTGGGCGTATGAAACATGGTTTGGATGCGGTTGAATTGCTGCTTTCAGCAACGGATGAGGAAGCCCAAACACTAGCGCAAGAAGTCGAAATGTACAACACTTCTCGCCGTGAAGTAGAACAAAAAATTACCAAAGAGGCCTTAACCCAAATAACAGGAAATCAAGACGAAAACAATGCGGCTAATGTAGTTTATGCACCTCATTGGCATAAAGGAGTAATCGGCATTGTTGCTTCAAGACTTATCGAATCCTATTACAGACCCACCCTAGTTTTTACGAGGTCTAAGGAAGGAATTCTAACAGCATCTGCACGTTCTGTTCGAGGCTTTGATGTTTATACGGCAATCGATGCCTGTAGGAGACACATCATTCAATTTGGCGGGCATAAATACGCCGCAGGGGTTACAATTAAGGAAGAAAACTACCAAGCCTTTAAGTTGGCATTTGAAACACAGGTTGCTCAAACACTAACGGGGACACAAAAGGCGCAAACGCTTGATGTTGATGTTGCGTTGCCCTTTACTGCCATTACACCAAAACTATTACGAATCTTAAAGCAAATGGAGCCCTTTGGCCCTGAAAACAGCAATCCTATTTTTTATACAGATGGGGTTTTGGACAGCGGGTATGCCAAATTGGTAGGTCAAGATAAAAGTCACATTAAAGCAAGATTTGTTCAAGGTGACAGTTCACCCATAGACGCTATAGGCTTTGGCCTGGGTAATAAAATGGGGTTGCTCAAAAAAGGAACGCCCCTTCGCATTGTATACGTCCTAGAAGAAAACGAATGGCAGGGCAATGTTAGCGTTCAACTTCGTCTTAAAGATATTGAATAAAAAATCCCTCAGCTGGGCTGAGGGATTTTTATAATTAGACAACTTTATTTTTTAAAATAAGTACTGTAAACTTAAATTGAAGTTTCTTGGTGGTCCATAATAATATCCATATTTCTGCCGAGTAGAATAATAAACCTCATCTAAAAGGTTGTAAACATTTAACCTTAATCTAACATCGTTTGACCCTGCATCAAAATCATAAGTAACTCCAATATCCATAAGGCCATAGTTGTCTAATTTCTCTCCTTCGTATTGAGTATTTGAAATAGATGACTCAAAAACATTATCAATATCTATAAAGCCGTACTGGTCAGCAAAGTAATTATAACGCATATCTATCGACAGGTCGTCAGATACTTTAGTGTCAAAACTAATACCAAATGTTGTCTGCGGTGCTCTATCTACTTTTACTTCACTTAAAGTTAAATTACCGGAAGTTGTTGATATACCACCATTTGAAGTTTCAGTTGTAAGGGAGTAAGAGGCCTCTCCTTCATATATCCAATCTCCAATAGAGCCCATTAAATTAATATTTGTTGAAGAGCCAGCCTTAAATGCCATTTGAAATTCAATTCCTTGATGCAATTGATCTACTCCTCTAAAGTTATAATCTTGCTCCTCGCCATTAGGTGCCTCTTCGAAATAATCAAAAGCCCTATTACCCCACCTTGTTGAGTATAAATCAACCAGTATTCTCATATTGTTACTCTCATACCTATAACCAGCTTCTAAGCCAGTAATTTCTTGATTTGGTTGAATATCCCATGTTCCGCTGTAGTGATCATCTGAAAACATGCTTGCATACCAAGGCTGCCTGGAATTAAATCCTCCATTAAAAAAGACTTGGTGATCATCAGAAAATGTATATGAAAAACCTGCTTTATAGCTATGTCCATCAAACTGCTGTTTTTCATTAGTACCTAATCCATCTCCGTAACCTGTATTTCTACCCGTTCTTTGCATGTCTTGAGAGTTAAGAGCTAGTTGTACAAATGCAGAAAAGTTATCATTGGCATATTCAGCCTGAGCAAAGCCACCAAAATAATTTATGTTTTCTTCATGGTCATAAATTAGTCTTTGATCTTCGGGAGCATAGTCGCCAAACATAACTGCCCAAGGGTCAGCTGGATACGTTTTTGACACTAAATAATCACTAGGTCTATTATCCCATCTAAAATTATCCCTATATCCTTTTGCTCCTAAAAAGTCAACAACTTGTCTGAAGTGTAATCCTTTATATGTCCTCCAATCAAAACCAACATTATAAGTAATATTTCCTTTTTCAATTGTTAAATTAGACACTGTTCCATACCAATCATGTAGGTTCATCGAGCCTCTAATCATATAAGCGTCTCTAAAGCTGTTTATGTATCCGTCTGCATCTGAATTAGATTTATTTACAGAAACAATTTGGTCAAAATTAATGTCTCCATTTGGTTGTCTGGCGTCATCAAAAATATCGTCGTTTCCAAAATCGCCGGTACCTCCACCTCGGCCCCATGATGCATAGCCAACAGTAGATAGTGTCATCTCATCATTAATATCCCAATCCCATGAAAGGTTTAGAACTGGTTTATGGTAAAAGTTTTTTCTCTCAGTATATTCCTTGCCATTTAATGTTCCCCCTCTTCCATTATAATCAATCCCATACTGTTCATATCTGCTAGCTGATTCAGACCAGGACTGGTTATGTGTTTGAGGTGAGCCTGTTAACATAAGGTTTGCATTGTGATTACCTTTAAGGTATCCCACAGAAAAAAAGTATGTCTGTCCTTGTCCTTTAGTCCATTTTCTGAACTTTTTATCAGCCTGCCAATGATCAATCAGCATTGAAAAAGAAAGCCCATTATCTTTAAGGCCCGTATTATAAGAAAAGGTGTTTTTGAAATAGCCATTTGACCCAGCCATTGTCCTAAAAAAACCACCTTTCTTAGATTCAGTTGTTTTGGTTATAATATTAATAGTTCCACCCACTGAAGAAATTGCCAGTTTAGATGCTCCCAAACCACGTTGAACTTCAATACCTTGAGAAACATCGGCCATTCCTGACCAGTTGGACCAATATACTAATCCATCCTCAACAGCATTAACTGGTTGACCGTTAATCATAACTGCCGTATTTTCCATGCCAAATCCACGAAGAAACATTTCTGCATCTCCAAATCCAGCATTACTGGCAAAATAGATTCCCGGAACCATTTTTAAAGATTCTCCCAGTTCAACATTGCCTACACCAAATGCAGCAATATCTTCTGCGGTAATTGTACTGGCTGCTACAGGTGTAACTCTGTCAACGGCGAGGTCAATAACTCCTCCTCCTACCACTACAACCTCATCGAGATCGGTAACTAAAATAGAGTCCTTTTTCTGTGTTTGCTGTGCAAACATAAGTGTGGTTGCTAAAACAGCAGCCAATGTTAGTAGTTTTTTCATTGTTTTAGTTTTAAAGTTTACGCTAATATCCTAAGTTTTTCCGCATCAAGAGTTATAAAAACGTTAAACAATTTTAACATTTTATTAACTTTTATACCGGGCAATAAGTTGGGTCGTGGAGCTGTCGTGTTTTATTGAAGTTGAATTGTCCATTTCGTCTAAAATAACGGATGCCAATTGCTTGCCCAATTCAACACCCCACTGGTCATAGCTATAGATATTCCAAACCACCCCTTCCACAAAAATCTTATGCTCGTACATGGCCACCAAAGCGCCCAATGTGTTTGGAGTAAGTTTATCAATTAAAAGCGTGGTGGTAGGCTTATTGCCCGTAAAGATTTTAAATGGAACCAAGTGCTCCATTTCCGTTTTATCCATTCCTTTTTGAATGAGCTCTTCACGTACCTGCTCTTCCGTTTTTCCGCTCATCAAAGCTTCGGTTTGTGCAAAGAAGTTTGCCATCAATTTATCATGGTGGTCTTTGTTTCCGTGAAGTGCTGTCGAAAAGCCAATAAAATGTGCCGGTATCAACTTAGTCCCTTGGTGTATCAATTGAAAAAAGGCATGCTGTGAATTGGTGCCCGGTTCGCCCCAAATAATGTTTCCTGTGTTGTAGCTAACAGCCTTTCCTGCACGGTCTACAGATTTTCCGTTACTCTCCATAATGCCCTGTTGCAAATATGCCGGTAAACGGTTTAGGTATTGGGTGTATGGGATTACAGCTTCTGATTGTGCGCCTAAAAAATTGTTATACCAGACAGTAAGCAGCGCCAACATAACAGGGATATTATCTTCAAGGGGAGCCGAGGCAAAATGTCCGTCCATTTGATTAGCACCGTCAAGCAGGGCTTCAAAATTGTCAGGACCAACAGCCAAAGCAATGGGTAGTCCAACCGCACTCCAAAGTGAAAAACGACCTCCCACCCAATCATTCATGGGGAATACATTTTTGGACTGGATACCAAAAGCATATATTGCAGCAAGGTTTGTAGATACTGCTACGAAATGGTCTGCAACAGCATTCTCACCTAATGCCTCAACAAGCCATTTTTTTGCAGTAATGGCATTAGATAAGGTTTCTTGTGTTGTAAACGTCTTAGACACTACCACAAACAGAGTCGAAGCTGGATTAACCTTTTTTAGTACTTCCATAACATGATCGCCATCAACATTAGACATAAAATGTACGTTGAGATGATTTTTATAATATGTCAAGGCCTCAGTAATCATGGCAGGGCCCAAATCTGACCCCCCTATACCAATATTTACCACATCTGTAAATGCTTGTCCTGTGCTGCTTTTTTGTTCTCCTGCAATAATCGCATTGGTAAATGCTTTAATTTTTGCTCTGACCGCATAGACTTTAGGCACCACATTTTCGCCGTTTACGCGGATATCTGCGTCTTCTTTTGCTCTAAGTGCCGTATGTAGCACAGCTCTGCCTTCTGTTTGGTTGATTGTATCCCCAGAAAAATACGCCTTACGAGCATCTTCTAAGCCCGACTCTTTAACCAAGCCTAATAAGGCGGCTTGGATGTCTTTGTCAATTTGATTTTTTGAGTAATCCACAAAAAAGGACTCCCATGTAATTGAAAATTGTTGGGCACGACTCGTGCCATCTGCAAAGTAATTTTGCAATGTTTTGAGGTCTTTTGCGAGTTGCGCAAGTTTGTTCCAGCTGCTAGTTAAGGTTGGGTTGATTTTCGGGAGTGACATATGTTGTTGAAGTTTCTGAATTATAAAACGTAATGCAATCTAAGGTTTCTTTAAACGGTTGCATGTATACCATATACTTTTCTTTCAGTTTGGGCTCAATAGGCTTTGCTTCGGGAAGTTTTTGTCTAAACGGATCTACTTGTTTACCATTTTTCCAAAAGCGGTAACAAACATGGGGGCCTGAGGTATATCCTGTCATGCCGACCGTACCTATAAGGTCACCTTGCTTGACTTGTTGGCCTTTGCGCACCTTGCGTTTTTTCATGTGCAAGTACTGCGTTTTGTAAGTGCCGTTATGGCGAATGGTAACATAGTTCCCGTTGCCTCGTGTATAACCTGAAGTCACAACCGTTCCGCTAGCCGTAGCACGAATAGGGGTTCCTACAGGAGCGGAAAAGTCAGTGCCATAATGAGGCTTGGTACGTCCGTAATATGAAATACGACGACGCTTATTATACCTTGAGGAAATGCGTGAAAACTGTACGGGTGCTTGTAAAAACGCGCGGCGTAAGTTCTTTCCTTTTTCGTCAAAAAACTCTGTGATTCCACGTGCTGAATCAGATTCAAATTCAATGGCGTAGTACGGTTTTTTTCTATGCTCAAAATATGCGGCATGAATGCGATTTAGTCCTACATAGATAGAGTCCTCAACATATTTTTGAGTGTATACAATCTTAAAACGGTCCCCTTTTTCCAAACGAAAAAAATCGATGCTCCACGCATAAATATCTGACAAGTCGTAGGCCAGTAACGGGCTTAACCTTTGAGCTTCTAAAGTCTCCGATAATGAGCTCGTAATAACACCTTGTGCTTCAAAAGTTCGTAGTGTAACCTCTTTTTTGTTTTTTTTTGCATAGACTGAATCTTTTAGATTTACCACTACATAATCCAGCATGGACGGTTGATAAATAAACGCTACTGGTGAGGCCAAAGAATCTTTTGAAAATAAAAACGTATAGGGTCTTTTGGGCTTTATTTTTCTAAAGTTATACGTCTTTTTGACTTTTCTATTAATGTTGTAAATGTCTGTGTAACTAAAGCCATTTTCTAAAAATATGTCTGCAAAAGTGTCCCCGCTCTGAACCGTATCTCGAACTACTTCAAGATTGTTTAGCTTATACCCATATGCAAAAACATCTGGCTCGGGTAGCGCAACTGGTGTTTCATCGGCCTTATCCGAAGAACAACTACAGCCAACAGTTAAGGCAGCAACAAAAACAAAAAGAAAACTATTTCTCAACAATAATTTCAAATGGGTTTTTTAATCCTTTAAAGGCATCTAGATCCGCGGTGATGCTTCCAACGCTCAAATCTGCTTGCAAGCGTAAAGGAATTTTATTGTCATCGCTGCTAACCCACATTGTAATGCTCTCACTACTTTTAAACACACGCCCAGATTGTACATAGGGACGAAATTTTAATGCATTAACCTTACCAAATTTTGTCTTGATGGTCTCTCTGCCTAAAAACTTGAATTTGAACGTGTAATTTTCTGAGTCAAAAAACAAATTCACAACTACAAATTCGTCTTTTTTAATGCTGTAAATATCTAGGTGCTTTCGCAAATAATAAACAAAAGATATCAAATCCTGAATTTCAGAATCCGTTCTAAAAACACCTGTTGTTTCATTCAAAAGATCAATTACTGTGGCCTGTTTCGTTTTGTAATCAAAATCAATGGTAAGGTGTTTTTTATAACCTCCTTCGTTAATGTTGCGAATGAAGTGGAGTGGTCGATTATCGTCTTTTGTAAAATAAGAATTGTAATAATCATCAACCTTAAAAAATAAACGGGCTAAGCCTGTTGTACGCCCAATACCCTTGGCATAAAACGCCGGCTGACCATTCCGCACTACTTCCGTTAACTCAAGGGTAGCATAGCTGGCATTAAAAATTCCGTAATGGATTCTGAATGAAAACCATTCGCCCGCTTTAAATGCTGGCTTTAGTGGACTTTTTGCGATAATGCTTTGGCTGCTTGGGGACGATGGTGTTTCTTGTGCGAAAAGAAGCGGCGCGTAAGTGAAAAACCCCACCCATAGCCATATGTGAAACTTCATAACTGCAAAAATACGTAAAAGCATTTATCTTAAATTTAAAATTGCCATCCAATATTAAGATGAAATAAAAGCTTGCTAAATTGCGGGCTATATGCTGCTGTAAGCTCTATGGGGCCGGCGAAAGTTTCCAACCCATATGCAATCCCTGCGCTGTAATAGTCAATACCTCTTTTCCACTGCCCCGTGTTGAATATATCTGTGCCAACAATTCCTCCATTTATTAGTATTTTAAGGTGATGCTTTGAAGTAAACTCATAGTCAATTGTAGTTTCTGCTTTAACAAAACTATTGCCAGCTGCGTGTTGTTGAGGTAAGCCTATAAAAGATTGGTAGTTCAAGACAGGGGCGTTTCCATATCCGCCAAAAGTAAAGTCGAAAGCAGAAGATGTAGTATCTCCAACTGTAAAGCCTCCAGACGTACTAAGCAGGAGTGCCCATTTTGAATCCAATGGGAAGGTAGCTCCCGTATTGGCTTTTGCAATCCAGAATGGGATAAAAACACTTTCTTTTCCAGATGATTTTTCACTAAAATAATAATGGATATCTACCTCGAAAAAACCGCCTTTATTTGGATAGAATTTATCATCTCTTGTGTCTACTTTCAAATACCCTAGTGCGCTGTAATAATCGGCCTTGTCGGCATACAAAAAACGGGCTGTTTGTGTATCAAATAAATTTGTTTTAAACACATTGTGTTGATGTGCTAGTCCAGCTCCCAATACTACTTCTTCTTTAAAAAGAGTCTGTATATACCATGTATTTTTCTGAACCAAAACACGTGTGTTTGTTGATTTGTTCATGGCAAACTGATCTGTACTGAGTAATACGGGTGCTGCGGTGTCAAATTGATGCTGGATGGCGCTTAAGCCTACTGACCAAAATTCTCCTTTGTCTATAAAGTACGATAAGGAATACTGGAAATATGCGCCTAACATGATTTCCAAAGAGACCTCATCGTTTTTTAAAAATGCGTGCTTTTTGGTAAGGTTTACTAGTGCCGATGCCCCTATTAATTTATCGTAATGTAAACTACTGCGGAAAAGAGTCGTGTGTTTTGTTTCGGGGGGTGTCATTTTAAGTACTTCTTTGCCGTTATCTGTTTTTAAGCTATAACGAAAGGCATCAAAGTTTTGTGTAGCGGCAAGGTTTGACATGCCCTCTTTTAATTTTTTAAAGGTATAAGTGTTTTTTGATTTTAACCTTAGCTTCCCGAGTAAATAATTGGTTTTATAATTTGGCGTGGTGCCGACCAATAGTTTATCCAGTTGGAAATAATGAGGTATTTCCTTTTGTTCCTTGCCTCTTTTTTGTTGCTTTTTAGCCAAGGCTAGTAACTGTGGTCTTGCCTTTTGTCCTGCTAAAACGCCTTGCGCCAGAATCTCTTTTTGCTTGTCAAAAGACAGAATATTAAACGCTTCAAGTTCTGGTCGGATGTAAATTTGCGTTTTTTCCTCTTTAGAGGCCATTTGCTTTTGGGTTTGAAAGCTGCTTATTCGCGTTAACACTTCCGACAGGGTTGAGGTATCGTCTGTTCTGCGAACATTTGTTTGCACATCTATGCCTATAATCACATCCATCCCCTTCGAAAGCATTTCTTTAATTGGATAATTATCCACAATGCCTCCGTCAATAAGTGAGCGGTCGCCAATACGTACTGGCGAAAAAAGGGTGGGAAGGGCGCTACTAGCATTTACAGCAAGAGGCAAATAGCCATTGTCTAACACGGTTGCAGCTCCCGTATTGATATCTGTAGCCACGCAATAGAAAGGTATGGGTAAATTGGTAAAGTCTTGAGTGTTGCGTTGCTCGTGCATAAGCTGAACAAACATGGCATAGACATTTTGTCCTTTAGAAAGGGAACGTGGAAATTGAATCCGCCCCTTAACTATGGGTAGTGTTATGGCGTAGCGTGAAGCGTCTTCTTTTGCATCAAAAGACATTAGGTCACGATCAAATTTGTCGTTAATCACATCTGAAAGATTTGTGTTCAAAAGCATTTCTTCCAATTGGCTGGCAGTATACCCGCAAGCGTACAATCCTCCCACAATAGCTCCCATGCTGGTCCCGCCGATATAATCAATCCGGACCCCCGCCCGTTCAATTTCTTTTAAGACACCTATATGTGCAATTCCCTTAGCACCTCCTCCGCTAAGAATTAACCCCACTTTAAGATCTTGTTGCGCTTGCGCGCAAATTACCATTGAAAAAAAGAAAAAAAGAAATGCCTTATGCTTTTTCATTGTGTAGGTGTTCATATATTTTCTTGGCCAGAATTGGCCTTATTATTTGGGATAGTTCTTCTATCGTTGCTGCCTTAATACGTTTTACAGATTTAAATTTCTTTAAGAGGTTTGTTGCTGTTTTTTCGCCAACACCAGGAATAGACTCCAGAGCAGAGTTGATAGCGCCCTTGCTGCGTTTGTTTCGGTGTAGTCGGATGCCAAAGCGGTGTGCTTCGTTGCGTAATTGTTGTACAATGCGGAGCGTTTCGGAGCGCTTGTCTAAATAAAGCGGAATTGGGTCATCAGGGAAATAGAGTTCTTCCAAACGCTTGGCAATGCCTAAAATAGCCACTTTACCCCTTATTCCCAATACATCAAAACTCTTAAGCGCAGCGCTGAGCTGTCCTTTGCCTCCATCAATAACGACAAGTTGAGGAAGGGCCTCGCCCTCACTTAACAGCCGCTTATATCTGCGATAAACTACCTCTTCCATTGAAGCAAAATCATCTGGGCCGACAACGGTTTTGATGCCGTAGTGGCGGTATTCTTTTTTGCTTGGTTTTCCATTTCGAAAGACCACACACGCAGCCACGGGATCACTTCCCTGAATATTGGAGTTGTCAAAACACTCAATATGTAATGGTAGGGCTTGCAGGCGCAAATCACGTTGAATTTGTGCCATAATCCGTTGTCTATGTTGCTCAGGGTCGATTAGTTTTATTTGTTTGAGTTGTTCCAGGCGACTCAGTTTGGCGTTGCGTAATGACAAGTTCATCAACTGCTTTTTCTCTCCGATTTTGGGTACTGTAACTCTAACTGTTTCACCCAAGTCAATCTCAAAAGGGAGTAGTATTTCTTTGGATGACGAATCAAATCTTCTTCGCAATTCCACTACAGCTACACGCAATAGCTCCTGATCAGACTCCTCCAACTTTTTCTTTATGTTCATGCTGTGAAAACACACTATTGATCCATAGGCCACCTGCAGAAAGTTAACAAAAGCCGTCGTCTCATCTGAGACAATGCTACACACATCTACTGCATCTATTTTGGCGCTCACCACAGCAGATTTAGATTGATACTGTCGTAAAGCTTCCATTTTTAATTTTATTTTTTGGGCATGCTCAAATTGCAAAGCTTCTGAAGCGATAATCATTTCTTTTTTAAATGCGTTATTCACTTGCTTGAACTTCCCTTGTAAAATGGCACGGATATTTTCAATAGACTCATTATAGTGTGTGGGTGTTTGTTCGCCCACGCAAGCACCCAAACAATTTCCAATATGGTATTCCAAACACACCTTGTATTTTTCACTGGCAATATTTTCTTGACTCAAATCGTGGTGGCAAGTGCGTAAAGGGTAAAGCTCGTTGATTAACTCTAAAAGCACCCGAACCGTTTTGCCATTGGTAAATGGACCAAAATATTCCGACCCGTCTTGGATTATTTTTCTAGTGGCAAAAACACGAGGGTACTGCTCTTTTTTAATGCAAATCCAAGGATATGTTTTGTCGTCACGTAGTAATATATTGTACTTTGGTTGGTGTTCTTTTATTAGTGTGTTTTCTAAAATCAACGCATCTGATTCGGTAGGAACAACAATGTGCTTAAGTGTTTCAATAGCATTGACCAAGTTTCGTGTTTTTTGCGAATCCACATTTTTTCTAAAATAAGACAATACCCGCTTTTTAAGATCTTTTGCTTTCCCAACATAGATAATTTCACCTGCTGTATTGTAATATTGATACACGCCAGGTTCGTTAGGTAAGGATGCGACTTGTTGTTTTAAGTTAAACTGGGTCATGGTTACTAAAGTACAAAAACTTGCGTCTAAACCTGTATATTTATGCATGGCAAAAAAGCATGATTTACGAGAGCTGTTCCGCAATAAACGTTCCAAACTTTGCTCACAAAAGCAATCTGAAGCTAGTATTCGTGTTTTCAACCATATTGTAAGGGATAAACTGATTGAGGGGAATCTACTAATGCTTTATGTTTCGAGTCAAAACCTCCAAGAGCTTCCAACAGGCGCTTTGTTTTCATTGTCAGGCAATTATGCTATTTGTGTGCCTAAAATCGTGAATAAAGACGGCAGTATGGAGGCCGTCATGTGGAGTAAAAACACCCCCGCCGTAATTAATAAATGGGGCATCGCAGAACCACTTTCAGATGTGTATATTCCCCCTGAAAAAATCGATACTGTTGTGGTCCCCCTATTGTGTTTTGATAGGACAGGACATCGTCTAGGGTTTGGGAAAGGGTACTATGATCGGTTTCTTAAACGGTGCTCAAAAGACATTAAAACCATCGGGCTATCTTATTTTGAAGCTGTCGATAAAATAACGGATATTGAACCCACAGATGTGGCCTTAAATGTTATTGTAACACCAAAGAAAGTTTATCGCTTTTAGCTCGTTGCTTGACGCTGTTGCAGTAGTAACAACACAACACCAACGCTGATGGCGCTGTCTGCAATATTAAACACAGGCTCGAAAAAAGTGAACTGATTTCCCCCAACCAAAGGCAGCCAATTGGGCCAAGTCCAAGTAAGCATAGGAAACTGAAACATGTCGACTACATGACCGAACATAAGCGGTGCATACCCTCCTTCTTCTGGCATAAAAGTAGCCAGTTGGTTATAGGTGGTTTCTGAAAAAAGTGCTCCGTAGAAAACTGAATCTATAATATTTCCTAAAGCGCCAGCAAAAATTAAACTTACAGCTATCAATTGCACATTAGGTGCTTTTAATTTGACCGCGCGCAATAGCCAAACACCTATTGCAGATACGGCTACCAATCTAAAGATACTCAACAATAACTTTGCGGTATCTTCAGATATAAAAGGAAGAAAGTCACTAAGGCTCGCGCCCCAAGCCATCCCTTTATTTTCGACAAAAAGTAATCTGAACCATCCCCAATCAACGATTGGGCCATTGCCGTAATAGGTCAAGCTGTAGTTAAGTTTAATGTAGACTTTTAGGGCTTGATCTGCGACAAGAATGGCTAAAATAATCCAAGAGAGTTTTCGAACTGTCATGGATTAACGCTGCATGTTTTTTGCCTCAATGCTTAATGTGGCATGCGGAACGAGCTTTAAGCGTTCTGGGCTTATCAATTTCCCCGTTACGCGGCAAACGCCATAGGTCTTGTTTTCAATACGTATTAATGCGTTTTTTAAATCCCGAATGAACTTTTCTTGTCTGATTGCAAGCTGGGTGTTGGCTTCTTTTGACATGGTTTCTGATCCCTCCTCAAATGCTTTAAAGGTGGGAGAGGTGTCATCCGTTCCGTTGTTGCCGTCGTTCATATAGGCACTACGTATGAGTTCCAAGTCTTTTTGCGCCTTGGCTATTTTTTCTTCAATAATTGTTTTAAACTCTTGTAGCGCTTGGTCGCTGTAATTGTTAGATTTTTCCATAATTACTAAATTATTTCGATTTAACCATATTCACGTTAGTTTCTAATGAATCAAAAGAAACCGGAATACTACCTTCCAATTCATCATTTACTAAAGTAATACTTGTTGCTAAAATTTCGTGTTGAATATACGTTTTGTTTTGTTTTAAAACATCTGCCAAAGTATCATTTTCTCGTAAAGTCAATGCTATAGTGTCTGTTACATCAAAACCTAGGTCTTTGCGTATATTCTGCAAGCGGTTAACAAGCTCTCGTGCCATGCCTTCCAATTGCAATGATTCGTTCATTTGAATATCAAGAGCAACCGTTACGCCTTGCTCCGATGCCACAAGCCAGCCCGAAACATCTTTTGACGCTATAACCACATCGTCGGCTGCAAGAACAATCTCTTTGTCTTCAATGCCTAGTTGCAAACTGCCTTCTTTTTCGAGTGTTTGCACTTGAGAATC
Organism: Flavobacteriaceae bacterium; assembly: GCA_002862645.1. Taxonomy (GTDB): domain Bacteria; phylum Bacteroidota; class Bacteroidia; order Flavobacteriales; family Flavobacteriaceae; genus UBA7446. Next base: position 28,593 of record PKDQ01000028.1, read on the forward strand.
GCTTAATGTCTGAATAGCTTGTGCAACCAACTTCATGTCTTTGCCAAACCTAGGGCCGAGTGTTTTAAAGTTAGGCTTAACTTCTTTAATTAATATAGATGACGTGTCGTCGAGCAATTCAACTTGCTTCACGTTTACTTCTGAAGCAATCAGACTAGAAATAGCTGCTACTTGCTGGCGCTCAAAGTCATCTAAAACCGGTATCATGATGCGTTGTAAGGGTTGTCTCACCTTAATTTTTTCTCGTTTACGCAATGACAAAACTAACGAAGTGATTTTTTGTGCGCGTTGCATTTTTTGTTCCAAGACTGTATTGACAAAAGCGTCGTTTGATTTTGGATAATAAGCCACGTGAACAGATGAAGCCGTCTCTTGTTGGGTAATACCATTCAAATCTTGATAAAGCCTGTCTGAATAGAAAGGCGCAACAGGTGCCATAAGTTTTGCAACACTCATCAGGCATTCGTAAAGGGTTTGAAAGGCGGCAATTTTATCTGCTTCATAGGTTCCTTTCCAGAAACGACGGCGACACAAACGCACATACCAGTTACTCAAATCTTCAGTTACAAAATATGAAATGGCACGACAGGCCTTTGTGGGCTCATACGCATCAAAATGATGGGTCGTGTTTTGAATTAGCGTATGTAATTCTGACAAAATCCACTGATCTATTTCGGGTCGTTCTTGCAACGGAATAGCGCCTTCCTCATACTTAAACCCATCAATGTTAGCATAAAGACTAAAAAAGGCATAGGTATTGTAAAGCGTGCCAAAAAATTTGCGTTTTACCTCCTCAATTCCAGCAACATCAAACTTAAGGTTGTCCCAAGGATTTGCATTGCTAATCATATACCAACGCGTAGCATCAGGGCCATATGTTTTTAAGGTTTCAAAGGGGTCAACGGCATTGCCGAGACGCTTGGACATTTTTTGTCCATTTTTGTCCAGTACCAAGCCATTAGAAACCACGTTTTTGTAAGCTACAGAATCAAAAACTAGCGTAGCAATCGTGTGTAAGGTATAGAACCATCCACGGGTTTGATCTACACCCTCTGCGATATAATCTGCTGGAAAAGCACCTCCACCATCAACTTTTTCTTTATTTTCAAAAGGGTAATGCCATTGAGCATAGGGCATGGCTCCAGAGTCAAACCAGACATCGATAAGATCAGGCTCGCGATACATCGGTTTGCCAGACTTGCTTAACAAAACCAAGTCATCAACCGTGTCTTTGTGCATGTCCACTTTGTCGTAATTCCTGTCAGACATATCGTCTGCAGCAAATTCTTTAAATGGGTTTTTCGTCATATGCCCTGCAGAAACAGCTTCATCTACAGCTTCTTTAAGCTCTTGAATAGAACCAATGACTCGGGTTTCATCTCCTACGGTTGTGCGCCAAATGGGTAATGGTATGCCCCAAAAGCGTGATCGAGAAAGATTCCAATCGTTGGCATTAGCAAGCCAATTACCAAAACGGCCTTCGCCTGTTTTGGCGGGTTTCCATTGAATGGTTTTGTTTAATGCAACCATGCGGTCTTTATGTCCTTGAACTTTTATAAACCACGAGTCTAAAGGATAATAAAGTACAGGTGCATCTGTACGCCAACAGTGTGGATAACTGTGCACATACTTTTCAACCTTAAAGGCTTTGTTTTCTTCTTTAAGGCGAATGGCAATCTCTACGTCTACCGACTTTTCAGGTACCTCACCTTTGGGATAAAATTCATTTTTAATAAACTTCCCGCCAACCAAACCAACTTCTTTTCTAAATTTTCCTTGAAGGTCAACAAGAGGGACGAGGTTTTCGTTTTCATCTAAAATCAAAAGTGGCGGAACCGGTGGAGTCGCTTCTTTGGCTACTTTGGCGTCGTCTGCCCCAAAAGTGGGGGCCGTATGAACAATTCCCGTACCGTCATCAGTCGTCACAAAATCTCCAACAATAATACGGAAGGCATCTTGTGCATTTTCACAAGGCTGTGGCGCCTGCTGCCACAATTGTTTATACCGAATGCCTACTAAAGCAGTCCCCTTGATTTGTTGGGTGATAAGATAAGGAATGGTCTTGTCTCCTTGAGTATATACATTAAGTTCCGCTTCGTTTTCTGCTAGAACATATTTCTTTCCAAACTGTTTTGAGATAAGTTTTTCGGCAAGCAAAACGCGAATGGGTTCAAACGTATATTGATTGAACGTTTGTACCGCTGCATAGCTGATTTTCGGGCCAACAGTCAATGCGGTGTTAGAGGGAAGTGTCCAAGGCGTTGTTGTCCATGCCAATACGTACAAAGGGGTTTCGCTACGCAAGGCCTCTGGAAGCGTATTGTCAATGGTTTCAAACTGAGCGGTTACTGAAGTGTCGCTTACGTCTCGATAACACCCCGTTTGATTTAATTCGTGGGAAGAGAGTCCCGTTCCCGCCATGGGAGAATAGGGCTGAATGGTGTATCCTTTATAGATGAGTCCCTTTTTATAGAGCGTCGACAATAACCACCATACAGACTCCATGTATTTTGAAGTATAAGTTATGTAAGGATCTTCCATATCTACCCAATACCCCATTTTTTTGGTAAGATGGTTCCATACATCCGTATAGCGCATAACCGCTTCGCGGCAAGCGTTATTGTATTCGGATATGCTGATGGTTTTTCCTATATCTTCTTTTGTAATTCCCAGCTCTTTTTCAACTCCGAGCTCAACCGGTAATCCGTGTGTATCCCAGCCTGCTTTTCGTTTAACTTGAAAGCCTTGTTGTGTCTTATAGCGACAAAAAATGTCTTTTAGCGCACGTGATAAAACGTGATGTATTCCGGGCAAGCCATTTGCAGAAGGGGGTCCTTCATAAAACACAAAAGGAGGGCGCCCTTCCCTTGTAGAAACACTTGCTTCAAAGGTTAGGTGCGCTTCCCAAAAAGCAGCAATTTCTTCAGCCGTTGCGGGCAAATCAAGATGTGAATAGGTCGGAAACAAAATTTCTTACTAAAATTATGCTTGCGAAAGTAACCATTTTAAGGCGAAAAATGATGCTTTACAGGTTTCTAATCGTTACAATTGGTAGCGTAAAACTACCTTTAGGCTTCTCCCTGGTACAGAAAACCCAGAAGCAAATTCTTTATAATGAGCGTCAAAAAGGTTAAATATCCCGCCTGACAAATTAAAAGATGGGTTGATAGGGTATGCAACATGAAGGTCAAAACGATGCCATGCCGGTGTACCAGCGTAAGAGCCATCTGACAGCAGTGGCGTTTCTTCTAAGCCGTCTTCTCCCCATGGGCTGTACGTGCTTGGGTCTTTGGATTTTGCATAATTCCATTCCAAACCTAAACTCCCTTTTTTGAGCTCAACCTCTACTTTTTGGGTAGTAAATAATGGGGGTATAGAAGGAAGGTTTCCGCTTAAATTATTCCCGTCTCCTTTGGTTAATGTCAGTGCCCCTGAATAGTGCAGTTTAGAAGAAACTTGCCATTGGGTTTGTGCGCTAAAACCATAAACACTAACCCGGCCAAGGTTAGTATTTGACACAATTTTAACCTCTTCCCCAGAAAAAATAATTGTATCGGTTTTAAGTGTAGATGAATCATCATAGATGTGATAGGTGCCACGTGCTATATAATCGTATATGTTGGCATAATAGCCGTTTAACTCAAAAAAAGATCCGTCTTTCCAAAAACGCTTTATTCCAAGTTCTGCACTAACTATATACTCTGGGCTAAGCTTCATATTTGGTACAGTTAAAACCCCATTGTGTTCCCGTGTTTTGCCCAGATCATCAATGTTTGGAGCTCTAAAGCCTGTTGACATCAATGCCTTCAGCTGCCAATTGGCATTGGACTGATGCGTATATCCTAAAGTTAGGTTAGAAGCACCGTTTTTCTGATTAACATGTGCCAGTCGTGCATCTATTAGGGCTTGCTCTGTCCAAGAGGCATCGAGCTCTGTAAAGGTGTGCCTTGCGCCAAAAGCCAATGTACTATTTAGATTGATATCATACCTAAAGTCCATATATGCAGCAAAGGAGGAGTAGGTGCTTCCGTCACTTGGATAACGGGTGGCTATTGGGGTCTTTACGGTTAGGCCTACGATTTGATTTCCATCAACAGCAAGCGTTTGGCTAAAAGCAGTAGATTTTACCTCATTATGTGTAAGCTCTAAACCGTATGACCAATCAAATCCCTTAGCAAACCTAGCTTTAAAATCGGCGTTAAGGCTGTAAACACAAAGGTTTTCACGTTGTGTATGCCTGTCTAGACTGCTAAATTTTCTTTTGATTCGAGACTCCTCTAAAAACTGGGCAGCAGCAATAATTTTTCCAGACTGTAGCCATGGACGAGTTCCAATAAAGTTAAGTTGAGGAGAGATAAGCCCTCTTTTTTGGGGGCCATATTCCCACCGTGCAAAGCGCAATTCCCCGTCTTGCTTTTCAGCAAGCCTATCAAACCGTGGAATATTTCCAGAACTTGATCCTTGTAAATTAAGGGTGAATTTAAGCCCTGTATCGCTATGATAGACCCATTTCTGTAAGAGGTCTAATTGTTCATACCCCGTGTTACGCTGCTTGTTTGGGTTACTGTTTGCGGTTGGGGTTGCAGTATAGTTTGACGATGTGTTTTCTGAATACGCATCTACCTTGCCCCAGTTTTCGTGTCCGTGTGAACGCCTTTTTCCCATAACAATATCTCCAAAATGAGCATAAGAGATATATTGAAGCATGGCCCATTTAGAAGCGCTGTATTCAAATAGAGCGGATTGTTTACTTGTATTTTGGTTAAGGTCATAAGATGATGAGCCAGAAAAACTTATTTTTCTATTTTGATTAATTAGGGGGGTTCGTGTGTAAAAGTGGATCACTCCGCCTAAGGCATCGGATCCATAGCCAACAGAAGAAGGTCCAAAGATAACTTCTGCCCGCTCCAAGCTCAACGGATCTACGCTGAGTGCATTGTGAAGGTGCCCTGAACGAAAGATCGCGTTGTTCATCCGTACGCCATCAACAACTAAAAGCACACGATTTGCTTCAAACCCTCTCAAGACAGGGCTCCCTCCACCCCCTTGTGACTGCTGCACCCGAACACCTGGAATTTTACGCAATAGAACAGCTGTGTTTTCAGGGCTTTGCTTTTCAATTTCAGCTTTAGCAACAATCCCTATCTGTTGTGCCAAGCGTTTCTTGTTGGTACTGGCCCTGGCAACCGACAAGACGATTTCGCCCAATTGCTCCGTGTCAGGCGTCATCCAAATAATTTGAGCCGATTTGATTTGATTTTTGGAAAGGGTGTATGATAAGTATCCTATGTGGGAAAATGAAATGCGCGCATTATCAGTAAAGGCGTCGAGGCTGGCTGATCCATCAAAGTCTGTTGTTTCAAAATGAGCACCGCCTAAATCTACAATTGTAACACTAGGAAGAACTTCAAGTGTTACTGCGTCCTTGACTAAAACCTGCTGTGCAAAACCGCAAAAACAAATAAAAAAGGATAGGCTAATCGTTAAAAACCTCATATAAAATATCTAATGATTTAGGCGAGCTGAATGACTGCACGTGCAATTGATAATACCGCATAAGCAAGCGTAATAAGCGTCTTCTTTGGTCAGCATTGGCCGAAATCTTATCAATCTTATCAAATTTCGTACCTAAATAGGTTTTTAACATTTCTATTTCTTGACCTGAAACACATTCCTTGCCGCGTGCTTGGGCAGCAAACCGTCCGTTTTCTAGGTCGAAATACGGTTGTGATATATGGGCTGTGTCTGGATAAAAGCCAAGGTGTTTGGTAAGTTGGATGAGTACAAACAGATGGGCGTTGGCTATGTGCGTACGAGTATCAATCCATATTAAGGCATGCTCTAAAAAACGATAGAGGGATTGGTTTTCTTCCTCTTCTTTTAATACGGAACGGAAAACTTCGGCAAGAAAAAGACAAATACTTGACTTAACAACATCGGTTGAAATTGTAGCATAGGGGTGGATGATTTTTGCCGCCTTTAGGATCGGAAGCCGCGTTCTTTTTGGCATGCTGGCCAGCAGCTCAAGCTGTGTCAAAGGCTGGAACATTCCCATTGAAAGCGTTTTGTTTTTCTTTTTTGAGCGTGCTCCTTTAACAACATAAGATCGCAATCCAGCTCGTTCCGTGTAGCAATGAAGCATGACACTGGTTTCTCCATACTTTGTGGTGTATAATACAATTGCGTGGGTCGAGCCTTCCATTAATTAATAACCATCAGTTTTTTAACAGCGCTGTCAAGTCCGTCTTTAGAGGTTATAAAAATAAGATATACACCGCTGCGAACGCGCGCGCCAGAGAATGAACGTAAATTCCAGCTAATACTGCCACCTTCACTCGTGGTGTCATGGACCAAATTCCCAGCAATGTCGGTTATTTTTACTCTTGTCTTTTGTTGCAATCCTCGAACAACAACATTCCCAAAAAAATTGGGGCGTACTGGATTCGGAAAAACACTTGCATCAGACAGGCTCTCGGATTCAACATAAGCATCCCCCTGAAAAGAGACCATACCTTTAAGTGTTCCAAAATATACCTTCCCAGACACGTCGTCGATCACAATTGTTTTCACAGATGAGGTTGGAAGTGGGCTGTTTTCCTTGGTAAAATGTTGCAAAATTTGGCTGCCATCCTTAGAAATTAAAAACACCCCTGAACTTGCTGTACTGATCCATTTTTGATTATTCCCATCTACTTCAATATCAGAGATAAATTGACCGCTTAAAAGTTCCCGCAAGTTTCCACCATCGGAAATAACCACAGCGCGTAATTGCGTATCATCTTCAAAGAAACGGTTGGGTGAATAGAGTATTACTAGGCCTTCTTTAGTTCCCACCCAAAGCCGGTTATCTTTGTCAAGGCGAATGCTCCTAATGTCATCCGAAGGCAGGCCCATATCACCACCCATAATGCGTTTCATTTGTGGAGGTGATTGTGAAATATCAACGCCTATAAGGCCGCTATTTACACTGCCGAAAAACAAGATTTTATTATTGTAAAACTCAAAAGTTGAATAACCTGCCTCTTGTTTGTAATCTAAAATCACGTCTGATAGATCGTAGGCAGTCCATTGTCCTGAGGGCGTTCTTTTTTTTAGCCCTTTTTGAACATAGCCGGTTAAAGACCAAAGGTTGCCGCTGTCATCAACTAATGCATCACGTACACGAACACTTACATAATCTGGCCCAACAAATGAAAGGCTTTCCAAACCACTATTGGTTTCGTTCCAAAGCCCCGCCGGGTTGTTTTCTTCGAAATAAACTATTCCCCTGTGATATGAGCACGCGTAAAACGTTCCTATTTCAGTTGGGTGAACCGCCACACGAACAAATGGATCTGCATTAAATAATTGGTTGTTGGTAATGTTTTTCCACTGATTTTCAACATGGCGGCTTATTCCGTGTTTTTCAGCTAAAGAAGGAGTATAAAATAAATTGTACCCTCCATGGGAAATCCAGAGTTCTTGCTGCACGTTCTCGATATCAAAAATGCTGTTAGACAATGGCCCTTGAGGGCTGATTAAATCAACGTTATTATTATTCGTATAGCGAATAAGTCCTTCGCTAGAGGTCCCTATCCACTTTTGGTCGTTATGGCTTAAGGCAAAGTTGTAGGAGTTGGGTTTTACACCATCTAAATCGCCTATTGTTTGGGTTCTCACAAAAGATTTATCAGTATCATAAATTCGGTTTGAAACAGTTATCAGCACCCCATCCTCGTGTGGAGTAATGTTCTTCAACACGCCTGCAAAAGTTGCTTTTTTTTCAACGGTATTCCCCAATTGAAAAAAGGAAAGAGAATTGCCCTCGTCTTTCGCTGCATACAAGCTATTATCTTGAGCCCAAATGGATGCCCAATTCCCTGTTGGTAAATTATATTTTTCCCAAGACGAGAACTCAAGTTTATTTGGGTTAGCTTTTGAAGTGCTGAATATCCCTTGCTCAGTCACCGCATATAGACGCATTTCAAAAACCATAGCCTGGTTAACTTTTAACGGGATTTTATATTCATGATCAGCATAAAAATAATAGGTTTCGCCAAATTCAAGCGTTTCGGGGTTAACTTCTATGATACCAAAACCAGTAGCTACATATGCTGTATTATCTGCAAGATGTATATGGTTAATCTGCTTTTTTTCAGCGGAAATTGTGTTGCTTCGTGTGATGCCGCTTTCAAATATTATGTTCTTGGTGTTGATGTTGACCTGGGTAAGCAGGCCGTTTTCGTGACCAACTAAAATATAGTCCCCATAAGTAGCTAATGCAGAAATAGTATCTCCTGAAAGCCCTTCAACTGTAGAGACGGTTTCAGATGTTCCTAGAGAGCTGTCAAATAGAAAAAGGGCGTTTTCAGCTGCGCTAACTATCGTTTGATTGCTTAGGGTAACAACGGAGGAATTAGTGTAGGAGTAGTACGACTCCCAAGCATTAGTTTGCCCCCAGACCATCAGTGGTGCTGAAAGCACTAAACAGGCGATATATTTTTGAAGGGTTGGTTTCATTAGTTGTTAAACGAAAAAAGCGTGACTGTCGTATGTCAAACCACGCCTTGTGCCAGCATGGCGTCGGCAACCTTAACAAACCCAGCTATGTTAGCTCCCTTTTCATAATTAATGCCATCTTTTAGTTTGCCATAGGAAGCGCAAACCTGGTGAATGTCTTTCATGATGGCCTGTAAGCGCTGATCTACTTCTTCTCGTGTCCAACTATAGCGGAGGGAGTTTTGTGCCATTTCAAGGCCTGAGACTGCCACGCCACCTGCGTTGGAAGCCTTCCCTGGTGCATATAAAACATTATTGCTGTGAAAGTGTAAAATAGCATCGGGAGTTGAAGGCATATTAGCGCCTTCGCTAACACAATAGCAGCCGTTGGAAATTAGCGTTTTGGCGTCTGCAGCATCAAGCTCATTTTGTGTGGCGCAGGGCATGGCAATATCACATGAAATGCCCCAAGGTTTTTCGCCCTTATGAAAACTCGCGTTGGTATATTGCTCTACATATTTGTCGATACGTTGTCGGCTCATATTTTTAAGTTGCATGATAAAGCCCAATTTTTCTTCATCAATGCCGTCTGGATCATGAATAAATCCAGAGGAGTCTGACATCGTTAAAACCTTTGCGCCAAGCTGAATAACTTTTTCTGCTGCATATTGTGCCACGTTTCCAGAGCCGGAAATCACAACGTTTTTGCCTGTAAAAGACGCGCCTCGAGTTTCCATCATATTTTGTGCAAAATATACCGCGCCATATCCTGTTGCCTCAGGACGAATAAGCGAGCCTCCCCAAGAAATACCTTTCCCTGTAAGTACGCCCGTAAATTCATTTTTTAAGCGCTTGTATTGTCCAAACATATACCCTATTTCTCTTCCGCCGACGCCAATATCACCGGCCGGAATATCTCGGTTCGGGCCAATATGACGAAAAAGCTCTGTCATAAAACTTTGACAAAAACGCATAACCTCAGCATCTGATTTGCCTTTTGGGTTAAAATCTGCGCCTCCTTTTCCTCCGCCCATGGGGAGTGTTGTTAGCGCGTTTTTAAATACTTGCTCAAAAGCCAAAAACTTTAAAATACTAAGGTTAACCGACTCGTGAAACCGTAAGCCTCCTTTGTATGGGCCAATTGCTGAATTCATTTCAATGCGGTATCCCCTATTTACTCGGATTTCTCCACTATGATCAATCCAAGGCACACGAAACATTACCACTCGCTCTGGTTCTGCCATACGCATGAGGATGTTTTTTCCGTGATAAATATCGTTTGCAACAATGTAGGGAATAACCGTTTGGGCTACTTCAGAAACAGCCTGCATAAACTCGGGCTCGTTGGTGTTGCGTTGACTTACTTCTTGTAAAAAAGCATTGATGATTTTTTCCATGACTCTCGATTTGAAACTTAAATGTATGTATTATTTTATTTAACTCAAGGCTTGAGTTAAATCAACAATCAAATCTTTACTGTCTTCAATCCCAACACTGAGGCGAATCAGGCCGTCTGTAACACCTGTTTTTTCACGTTTTTCTTTAGGAATAGATGCGTGTGTCATACTTGCGGGGTGGCCTGCAAGGCTTTCTACACCACCTAAGGATTCTGCCAAAGTAAATACTTGAAGTGAGGACACAATGGCAACTGCTTTTTCAAGGCTATTATCTTTATGCACAAACGAAATCATCCCTCCGAAATCATCCATTTGGGCCTTGGCTACTTCGTGGTTGGGGTGGGTTTCAAATCCAGGCCAATACACTTTTTGAATATTGGGATGTTGTGCTAAAAATTCAGCGACAGCACGTCCGTTTTCACAATGGCGCTGCATACGTACGTGAAGGGTCTTTATTCCGCGTAATACCAAAAAGGCGTCCATTGGGCCCGGTACGGCACCACTTGCATTTTGAATGAATGCCAGTCGGTTGGCTAAATCCGTATCATTTACGACCAGTGACCCAAGAACAACATCGCTGTGTCCGCCTAAGTATTTTGTGGCAGAGTGCATAACAATGTCGGCGCCTAGTTCCAATGGTCGCTGTAAATAGGGAGAGGCAAAGGTGTTATCAACAGCAAGCAAAAGCTTGTGTGCTTCAGCTAGTGCTGCCATCGCCTTAATGTCTATGACTTGCATGAGTGGATTAGTGGGTGTTTCTACCCAAAGCAATTTGGTGTTTGTATTAATATGCTTTTCAACTGCTCCCATATCACCCATTGGAACAAAATGAAAGGTAATGCCATAAGCAGCGAACATCTTGTCAAAAATCCGATAGGTTCCGCCATATAAATCGTTTGTTGACACCACCTCATCGCCAGGTTTTAAAAGTTTTATTACCGCATCAATAGCGGCCATTCCTGAAGCAAATGCGAGCGCATGTGCCCCCGACTCAATATTGGCCAGTGAGGCTTCTAATGCAGATCGTGTTGGGTTGTGTGATCGGCTGTACTCATACCCTAGGTGTGTACCCGGCTTTTCTTGCGCATAGGTAGATGTAAAATAAACGGGGGGCATCACAGAACCATAGGCTTTGTCGGGTTGTTGGCCGCCATGAATGGTTCGGGAGTTGAAGTATAGTTTCTTTTTTGCCATATTTTGTTAAAAGTACAAATGTATTTAAGTTTGACTAAAGGGCATTTAATAATTCATTTATTTAATAGACATTTGTGTCATTATGAAAAATACCTTTCTTTATCTTTCTACTTGTTCTACCTGTTTGCGTATCATCAAATCTTTGGGTATAGAAGACGCTGATTTTTTGCAAAACGTAAAAGAACAAATGGTAACTCCAGCGCAATTGGCCTTTTTATACAACTACACCAACAGTTATGAAGGGCTTATAAACAAGCGCGGGCGTGTCTATTCTCAAATGAAACGAGAAGGGATTATGTTTTCAGAAGCAGTATATAAGACTTTGCTTGAAAATGAGTACAGCTGTCTCAAGCGACCCATACTCATTTGGGATAACACGGTTTTTTTAGGCAACGCCAAAGCGATTGTTGCTCAAATGAAAGCCACACTTGATGGATAAACGAACACTTGCGCTTTTGGCTGCGCTGGGAGCAACAACCATATACGGTCTTAGCCATACCATTGCCAAAGAGGTGATGCCAACCTATATTCAAGGGTTTGGCTTTGTACAAGTCCGCCTTTTAGGGGCGGCCGTTTTGTTTTGGTTAGTAAGTCTTTTTATCCCACAACAAAAAATAGCCCGTGCTGATCTTCCTAAGATGTTGCTTTGTGCGCTTTTGGGCATGGTCGTTAACATGCTCTGCTTTTTTAAAGGTATTGAACTTTCTACGCCCATAAATAGTGCTGTACTAATAACCATTACGCCCATATTGGTGTTTGTGTTTTCTGCAATTCTCATAAAAGAACGTCTTTTGCTCCCTAGAGTTGTAGGGGTTGTATTGGGTTTTATAGGGGCTTTGGTTTTAATTGTTTTTGGAAATGAAATCCGCCAAGATGCGCCTAATATTCCGTTAGGGAATGCCTTATTTGTTCTCAATGCCTCATCTTTTGGGCTGTATTTGGTTTTAGTCAAATCTTTGTCCACTAAATACACAACGGTACACTTGTTAAAGTGGTTGTTTTTATTTGGGTTTATTATGGCGCTTCCCATAAGTTACCCAGAGTTTAGTCAAGTCAATTGGACTGCTTTGCCTTATGAAGCGGTGTGGCGCTTTGCGTTTGTAGTAATAGGAACAACGTTTATGACTTACCTACTAAATGTTTATGCGCTCAAGCAGCTCAAGGCAAGTACGGTTGGGGTGTTTACGTATTTGCAACCGCTGATTGGTATTGCATATGCCATTATGGTAGGAGCAGATGGATTAACAGCCTATAAGCTTGGTGCAGGAGGTGTCGTATTACTTGGAGTTTATTTGGTAACCAAACGATATAAATCGAAAATTTAGTAGGCTTTCTCTTCGCCTCTAAAAATATTTAGAACAGTTTGAATTACAATTTTGATGTCTAGCGCAAAAGACCAGTTACGAATATAGAACATGTCATATTTGATTCGATGCTTCATTTCAATATCGTTATCGATTCCGCCTCTAGCTCCGCTAACTTGTGCTAACCCTGTAATGCCAGGCTTTAAGTACATGCGTTTTGAATAATCATCAAATATCTTGCTGTACCTATCATTTTGTGATATTAAGTTGGGACGAGGTCCAACAATAGACATTTGTCCGAAAAAGACATTAAAAAACTGGGGGAGTTCATCAATGCTAGTTTTACGAATAAATTTACCTATTCGTGTGATTCTTGTATCATTTCTAGATGCTGATTTTTCAGTTCTGTTATTAACCGCCATAGATCTAAGCTTTATACACGAGAACGGTTTTTTAAACCGGCCTGGTCTTTTTTGAATAAAAAATAGTGGGCCTTTTGAATCTGCCAAAATCAAGGCTGCTATAAGGGGAATAAACCAAGATAAAAGCACGATAATCACGAGCCCAGAAAAAATAATGTCAAAGATTCTTTTCTGAGTTCTATGAAAAATTGAATCTAATGGGCTTACATGGTGTGATACTACTTGTGTAAGACCATAAAATTGGGCATTTCTTACGGTAATGGGAGGGTTATAACTTGAAATAAGTTTTATACTAGTCTGTTTTTCCCAGTTTAAATTTAATATGTGGGCATTCGAATCATCTAAAACGACCTCTAGAGGCACGTATAGAGATTGTATACTGTTTTCTTGAATTGTTTGTTCTAATTGGTCAACAGAAGTTTCTTCAAAGAGTGTTTTGTCTGCTCGATAAATGTTAAACCCTGTTCTTTTTAGATCAACTACATCTTTAATAAAATTATCCCCTAGCCCTGAATTATGTACCAATATGTTTTCCTGAAAAAGGGGAATCCTTTTCCTAAGTTTGAATAGTACTATTAAGGCCCCTGCTTTTATAAGAAAAATACTCGCTGTAAATTTGATAAATGAAATAGTATTCCAAACAAATTTATCTGAAAAAAAAGAGGTGGATATAATGAGAAGTGATCCACAAAAGAAAAAAAATAAAATAAAGCGCTGTAATTGTTTTGTAAAAGTCAAATTACGCTCATAGTTATAAAAACGTGACATAATTCCACTAAGTACGCATATAGATACTAATACAAAGGCTGCTGTTGTGCTATTATTGAACAAAAAGGCAGATCTAAGGGTGATCAAGGAACAAACAAGAAGTGACCCCCACTCAAAAAACCAGAAAGGTAGATATTTTAAAAACTTAAAGTTTTCTTGTATACTTTTACTCAATAGTATTAATGTTGGTTAAGTAAAATAACGGTATTGTAGGGGGCTTATTGTATATCTGGCTAAGATTTAAAAGACGAAAAATCTCTATGTTCCATTTTATTTAATTCTTCACGACTTAAAGACTTAAAGTAATCATAGGTGCGTTGCATACCTTCTTTACGGCGAATTTTAGGCTGCCATCCCAATATTTCTCTTGCCTTAGTAATGTCGGGCTTGCGTTGAAGCGGGTCGTTTTTGGGTAAGGGTTTAAAGACTATTTTTTGATCGGTTCCCGTTAATTTAATAATTTCCTTTGCAAAATCTAAGATGGATATTTCATCGGGATTGCCAATATTTACAGGTAAATGATAATCGCTTAAAAGCAAGCGGTAAATTCCCTCTATTTCGTCTTCAACAAAGCAAAAGGAGCGCGTTTGAGAGCCATCGCCAAAAACAGTCAGGTCTTCTCCTCTCAGAGCTTGTCCCATAAAGGCAGGTATTACCCTGCCGTCGTTTAAGCGCATTCTTGGCCCATAGGTGTTGAAAATACGTATGATCCGGGTATCCACGGCATGATAGCGATGATACGCCATGGTAATAGACTCCAAATAGCGTTTCGCTTCGTCATACACACCCCTAGGGCCAATGGTGTTTACATTGCCAAAATAGTCTTCAGTTTGTGGGTGTACAAGGGGGTCGCCATAGATTTCGGACGTAGAGGCCACCAAAATACGCGCATTTTTTGCTCTCGCTAATCCTAGTACATTGTGGGTTCCAAGGGCACCAACCTTAAGTGTTTGTATAGGGATTTTTAAATAATCTATTGGGCTGGCAGGAGATGCAAAATGAAGGATATAATCCAACTCTTCCTTTATGTCAATAAATTCACACACATCGTGATGAACAAATCGAAAGTTTGGATTTTCTTCTAAGTGCGCTATATTAGACATCGAGCCTGTAATGAGATTATCCATACCAATAACGGAAATGTCATTGGCAAGCAACTTATCACATAAATGCGAGCCTAAAAAGCCTGCTGCTCCTGTAACTAGTGCTTTTCTCATCTGCCAATGGAATAATAATCAACCCCTAAGGTTGTCATCTCCTTTGGGTTGTATATGTTACGACCGTCAAAAATAACCTTGCACTTGAGGGCGCTTTTTAGGATGTCAAAATTCGGATTTCTAAAGGCGTGCCATTCCGTACAAATTAGTAGCGCATCTGCATCCTTAACTGCACCCATCATACTTGTCGCAAAGGATATACTATTACCTAATTTTGACATTACATTATCCATTGCCTCAGGGTCAAATGCCGTAACAATAGCTCCTGCTGCGAGCAACTTATCAATCATATATAAGGCAGGTGCCTCACGTATGTCGTCTGTATCGGGCTTGAATGCCAATCCCCAAACAGCTATTTTTTTCCCTTTTAAATCCCCTTTAAAGTAGGTCTCAATTTTAGGAAATAATACGGTTTTTTGTTGCTCGTTAACCTGGATTACGCTATCTAAAATAGCAAAGTGATGTTGGGCGTCTTTCCCCGATTTGTGTAATGCCTTTACATCTTTAGGAAAACACGACCCGCCATAGCCGATTCCAGGGAACAAAAAACGTTTGCCAATACGCTCATCAAGTCCCATACCCATGCGTACATCATCCACGTTCGCGCCTACCTTTTCACAATAGTTTGCAATTTCATTCATGTAGGTGATTTTGGTCGCCAAAAAGGCATTAGCTGCATATTTAGTTAGCTCCGCGGATTTGATATCCATAAATACAATAGGGTTGCCTGTGCGCACAAACGTCTTGTAAAGATTTTCAATAATATTTTTGGCGCGTTCCGACTCCACACCAACAACTACCCTGTCGGGTTTCATAAAGTCCTCTACTGCAAAGCCTTCGCGTAAAAATTCAGGATTAGATGCCATGTCAAAGGGTACGTCGGTTTTTGCCTTTATTACTGCTTTTACACGCTCACCAGTCCCCACAGGAACCGTACTCTTGCTAATCACGATTTTATACTCTTTCATCAACTCTCCAATTTGATTAGCGACACCTAAAACATAGGAGAGATCTGCTGATCCGTCTTCATCTTCTGGAGTTGGAAGGGCCAAGAAAATCACTTCCCCATAATCAACGCCCTCTTCAATTTTAGAGGAAAAATGAAGTCTCCCTGATTTGATATTACGCTTAAAGTAGGTTTCTAAATGTGGTTCATAAATGGGCACCTCGCCATTTTGCATTTTGGCTACCTTGGCTGTGTCAATATCAATACACAACACATCATTGCCAGCTTCTGCCAAACAAGTTCCAGTTACTAAGCCTACGTAACCCGTGCCTACTATGGTTATTTTCATTTTTTTGAACGTATTTAATTATTAGGCAATAATAAAATAAAAAATAGACTATTCCTCTTTGCCTTACCAAATAAGACTCTGTCAAAAAAAGCATCAAAAAAACTAATGCGATTAAAATGGGAAATAAAGACCTAGATTTTAAGGGTATTTTTAGGAAGTTTAATAATATAAAGCCTAGTGAAAGAAGCCCAATTATACCTAATTCTGCTGTTGTTTGTAGGTATTGATTGTGAAAGTTATAGTTGTGAAACCCCGGGTATAAATTATATTGAATGTGCTTGGCTTTAATTTGTTCTTGTGATGAATTGAAGCCATATCCAAAAAAATACTTTTTTTCTTCTTGTAAAAGCTCCCAAAAAACACGTGCCTGAAAAAGTCTTATAGAAGACCCCGTCCAAAAATATACATAATTAAATTTTTCTGTACTAAGTACTTCTGCCAAATTGCTTTGCATTTCATTGTTTACTCTTTCACTGATTTTAGTGCTCTTTAGCAATACCACACATAGCAGAGAAAATACACTCAAAAATAACATCTTAGCCTTTAGTTGAATTGTCCTTTTCAATACTATAAATACGCTTAGGCTTAAAGCGAGAAACAGGATCATCTTTGAAGAAAGTAAAACAATGACTGCAATAATGAATACAAGTTTAAAATAGTCCCATATAACTTTAGTTTTAGTTAACAGGAAGATATATGAAAACAATAAAACCATGGAAAAATAGACAGCATTTATATCAAATAATGATGAAAATTCATGATAAAAAAAC
>PKDQ01000003.1 GCA_002862645.1 Flavobacteriaceae bacterium
TGATATCAAAGTTGACAATAACGGCAACCTTTATTCTTCACAGAGTTTAGCCACAAACAGTCAATTAAAAAACAATCGTCCAACACTATATCCCAATCCAACATCATCTTTATTAGCACTAAACAGCGATAAAGAGCACGATATAGAAGTTTACGATATGGCAGGAAATAAAGTAATGGCACTTACAGGAAACAATATCAATATGGCACACCTTTCTACTGCTACTTACATTGTTAAAGCGACAGACAAGTCAAACAACGAAGAACTAACATACAAGGTTGTAAAGAATTAAACCATAGGCATATCTTCTTCTTTTAGTTCTACTATTTCTAAACCTCTTAAATCTTATTATATTTAAGAATGAAAAACACACACGCTTTGGTGCTGGGAGCAACAGGAGCAACTGGACGAGAAATTGTTTCACTTCTATTAAAAGACCCCGCCTATAGTAAAGTATCCATTTTTGTTAGAAATAAACCCAATATTAAACACAAAAAATTAAGCATACACCAAATTGATTTTTCAAGATTAAGCGATTATTGCGAATTTATTAAAGGTGATGTGCTTTTTTCTACTTTAGGCACAACTTTAAAAGACGCTGGAAGTAAACCCCAGCAATACCTTGTAGACTACACATACCAATATGCATTTGCTAAAATGGCATCCGAAAATGGTGTCAAACATTATGCATTGGTTTCATCTATTGGCTCAAACGAGAACTCCCCTTTTTTCTATCCAAAAATGAAGGGTGCCCTGGAAGAGGCAATCAAGAAACTTGATTTTGAGAAAACCTATGTTTTTCAACCTCCTTATTTAATTAGACAAGCTGAACTAATAAGAACTGGAGAGAAAATAGGAATAAAGGTTCTTAGCGCATTTAATCAATTGGGGCTTTTAAAATCGCAAAAACCCTTACCCGTTTCGACCTTAGCCCAAAAAATGATTGATGAGATTAGCTCAGAAAGTATAGCAAGGCTAAATATTTACACCCCTAAAGATATTTTAGCTGCTCAGCTGTAGGTATAGCCTCAAAGTTACCGCTAAGCATATTTTATGTAAAATAAATTCTAAGTGTTATTCTCGAAATATAAAGGCGACCACTTACTATTATTCTTTAATAACCTTCACTGTTCCTAAAATACGATTTGACTCATCGTATAGGCTTATCAAATACAAACTGTTTGGTGACACTCAGACAAATCTAATGTCGCTGAGGTTGACTCAGCAAGCACCTTGCCTGTTAGTTCAAATACTTTGGCAATAGGAAAATCCAATGGAATGGTAACTCTGATAAAATTTAAACTAAGACTGTAACTAAACCATAGGCATATCTTCTTCTTTAAGCTCTGCTACTTCTAAACCTCTTAAGTAGGTTAGAGACACGTTTTTTGTTTAAAATCAATAATGGTCGACACTAATCCAATTATTGAAACTAAAAGTGCTAAAACAAATAACGGCAACTTGCCTTCAATATCCTCTGAATTTAATCCATTAGGGTCCAAACTTATAAAAAGAGCCATATAGGTTACTCCTGCTGAGAAAGACCAACCTAATAATAGTATTAAATTTTGTAGCTGTTGTTTAAACACAAACACAGCAGATAATAAAATTAGGGCAATCAAGTAATCAACAATCCACAACGGAGCATATTGCCAATCATTCCAATAGGTGTTTAATATTGTTTCTACTAAAACTAGAATGATTGAGTATAATGTTGCAAGCACTAAATTTATATTTTTGACCACATCTAATAATTTAAATGTCAATATAATGTATTTAGGAAAACCCTAAACCATAGGCATATCTTCTTCTTTTAGTTCTGCTACTTCTAAGCCTCTTAAGTAGAATTTGACTATATTCATAATACTAAAAACAATTAAAATGAAGAAAATAGTATAAGTTAAGGTATTGTTTATTGCTTCGTTAATTCTCTCAATAGTATCATTACTATTTGGTGTTTATATATTCATTTGTGGTAGTGATAATATTGCAGCAATTTTTTTGACAATATTTGGTATAGGTATTGGATATAAAGAATGGACAATGGTATTTAAAAAGACATTTAGGGGTAGTAATATATCCAAATAATTTGGGATAAAACCTATGTTGCTACAGATTAGGTTTAGGTTGATTGGATAGCACGACCAAACCCCTATACCGCAGCTATGTTGGGATATAAACTAGACCATAACCATATCTTCTTCTTCTAGTTCTTCTAATTTGTATATTCGATTATGTGGCAAACAGGTCCTGTAAGCGCAGGAGGATTTAACGATGACGATGGAACTCCGAAGGGCAAAAAGCAAGCTAAAATTATTGTTGCTATTACACTCCATAATTTAAAAACAAATAAACCAATTTTGTTGTAAGCACCGCTTTTAATGAAATGTTCTGTAAATAAAAAAGTTGTATTTTAGAATAACAATTCAAAAGAAAAAACAATGAAAAAAACAGGACTATTTATATTGGCTATTGCATTAACAAGTTGTACTAGCGCCCCAAAAGACACAGCAGATTGGTCAGGAACTATTGTTCAAAATGATTCAAAAACAGAAATCGTTTTAGGCGTTATGGAGGCCTATGTTGAAAATAACCTGATGGAATCGTCGGCTATGCATTTTGCAGAAGGGGCTGAGATTTTTGTAAATGACGCCAAACTTAGTTTTAATGAAATGGCAACAGCCTTTGCACAGGGGCATATGTCTTTTGACAACATAGCACACACAAATGTAACGGCTACTACCATGTATTACAATAACGGCGAGGTGTTTACCAACACTTGGTATGATTGGAGCGGTACGAGCATAGCCACAGGAGAAGAAGTTAAACTTAAGGGCTATTGCGCTTGGGGCTGGGAAGGCGACAAAATTTCTTACGTTTACAATGCCTTCGATCCAACCGCTTACAACGATGCGATGCAACCTAACTAAAAATCAAAAAAATGAAACATATTTTTTACGCGCTGTCACTAACAGCATTGATTGTGTCTTGTACACAAACAAATCCAGCAAATGGATTTAACCCAAGAGATACAGCAATTACCATGGGCAGCCAAACATCTGTTGATGTTGTAATAGCCATGGACAAGCTTTGGTCAGACGGAAACTTTGAAGGTATGCGCGAACTTATTGCTGATTCAGCCCAATTTGTGTGGTACGACGGAAAAGTTCAAAGCACAGAAGAATTCATAGCAGCATTAAAGTCAGACACACTAAGCTACGAATGGAGTTTTGACTGGGCATTTTCAGTAAAAGACGATAACCCAGAGGCCACAAGCGAGTGGGTGAATGCTGGTTTCAATGGTTCTGTTAGTGATAGTGAAGGAACTGAATTGGAAAAGGCACTTTTTAATGAGTGGTATTTGATTAACGACCAAGGTAAAATCACCTATTGGTTTAATCTAAAAGCAGAGCGATAACCCTGCGGCTATTTAAATAGTAAACCCGCCAACAGCGGGTTTTTTATTTGTGAGCAAAATCAGTATTTACAATTAAAACTCAAGTAACCTTTTGGCCTCAATGATTATTTTACACCTGTTATTACCAAGGTGCCAGCCCAATTTTCTTTTTTGTCAACACGCCAAGATTGTATATTATTAAATCCTACTTTATTAAAAAAGCTAATCCAAGCTGCTATGGGGAGCAGTTGCATAATGGAAACTCCACAGTCTTCAGGCCATGAATGTGAAACCGCATTTTCTTTATAAAAATCAAGCCCCACAATTAGGCGCCCGTCTTTTTTTAGCCAGTCTTTATACACATTGGCTATAAATGCCTCTGGGTCTGAAAGGTAGTATACTACCTCCATGGAGTGTACAATATCTACCTTTTTATTTGGAGACCAATTGCTTAAATTAGCATGATGGTATACTCCTGTCGGGTCAATAGACAACGCCTTTTCAATCATCATTTGCGCACCATCAACACCAGAAGAAGACAAGCAGCCTTTGAGTGCTTTTACTAGACGTACAACCCAGCCGTTTCCACATCCAGCATCAATAAAGGCGAAGTTCTTTTTATCTTTTAGGGCATATTCGAGCATGTTGTTAACGGCCACCTCATGCCCTTTTGCCATACGCTCATCTCGTCCAGTTGCAGCCCATTCACTAAATACAGTTGTTGGTATTCTTTTCATTTATCTTATCAAACTAAAATGGCCAGTAAACATTCTGCCATCTTCTAATTTTACTCTAAACCAATAATCATCCGTAGGCATTGGGGTGCCATTATACGTGCCGTCCCAGCCGAGACTATTGGGGGGGATTTGCGCCAACAATCTTCCATGTCGATCAAAAATATAAATCAATGACTGTGACTGGAACACACCAGTTACCCCTGAAATTTTCCAATTATCGTTTTTGCCATTGCCATTTGGTGTAAAATAAAGCGGATAACCAATTACCGAGACAGCAACACTTTGTATACCACACCCATTTTTGTCTCTTACAGAAATGTAGTGTATACCAGCGGGGACGTCTTCGAAAATTGGGCTGTCTTGAAAATTACCTCCATCTAGCGAGAAATCATAATTACCAACACCAAGTGCATCGGTGTCTGTTAGCACCTCAATTTTGTTTCTACCATCACCAGTCAAGTCAAAAACGATTAAATCGTCACGTTCAAATGGCGGTAATTCAGATTCAGTCACTACAATAGTTTGGACGGTTTCACAGCCTGACAAATTATCTGTTGCAGTAACGGCATAAGTACCTCCTTTAGAGATACTTATTTCCTTAAAGGGCTGTGAAACAGTAGTGCCGTCAATTGTCCAAGCATACGTATAGCTTCCCCCCTCATTGGTAATTGTAATGACATCGTTACCCAAATTGGTACAGAATATCTGATCTTCGGGTAAATCAAATGTTGGATTAGGGGTAACAACCAAATTAGCAACTTTAATACGCCCTAAACACTCAATTTTAACCCCTATGTCTTGAACACCAACCCATAACTCTTGTTCTTTTATGGGGGGATTAACAATCAGAGGCTTAGTAACATCAATAGCATTTCTTCGAAAAACAGCATCTAACTCATTCTTGTAAAAGTTGATTTCTACGGTCGGTACATTATAGTCCGGGTCTGCAGTTAATAATTCCGCTCTAATATCATTGAAAATGGATGTATCAAAAGTTCCAATTACTGGAGTACTAGCACTTTCATCAACACAATCGTAAAAAGTTAAGGGTGTAAAAGCTGCTGGGATATTGTTTGTTCCGACAGTAAAAGAAACGCTTATGGGCTCTCTTGAGCCCCCAGCAGCAAACACATCATCAAAACGCTCACAAAGGGAATTGTTGTCAATGATTTTTATATAAACATCTTGGGCCGATACACCAATAGGCACAACAAAATTTTCATAGTCAATCACGGGGTCAGTTAGGTTAGCATCTAAATAAAATTCAAATGTTTCATTGGCATAATTTGCAGAATATACATCTACAAGACTGTTGAGGTTGTACTTAATTTGACCATCAGTTTCACATTGCTCAACTTCTATTGTTGAAATGAGCGAAGTGGGCAGCTTGTTCACAATCACCTTAAAGGAATTGTCATACCTAACACATCCTGTATTAGGATCTTCTATGCGAACAAAAATTTCTTTTTCACCGCCATCTGTTGCTTGCGTTGTATAAGAAGTAATAGCTTCAAAATTATTTTTGGCATCAATTAATGATTTGTGATAGCTTAAGGCGAAGGCTGTACTTGCCCCCCCTAAAGCTATAAAAATTTCATTGGTTTTAACTGTCAAGTTAAAAGTGTGTTCTCCATCTTTATCATTCCCAACAGTATCGTCATCACAATCGTGTAAGTCATCAATGGTTATTTCTTGGGGGAGGTCATCGACATTTAAATCAAAGCTTCCAAAGTTTTCAGACATACAGCCTGTATTGGTATTAGCTACTCTAAAAAACAGCTTTTGAGGGTTTGCTGTATTGGTAAAGGGCACTATTGTTGAGATGCTATCAGCAAGAGCAGCCGTATCTGTCTCATAATAAAAAACATCTCTGTCAATGGCTCCTAGCAATATATCTTCCCTGTGCTTAACTAAATCAAAATCAGCCTCATTTGTGTCAGTGCTGTCACCATCTAAATTATTGTCACAAGCCGTGATATCGCTGGCAGGTAGTATTGTTGGCAAATCATTAACCGTGATGGTAATGCTATCATCACAAAGCACACCATTTACCGTAATTTCATAAAAATAGGTTGTCGTTACTGGTGGTGTTTCTACTATACTATTAGTTGTCATGCCAGTAATTTGAGTTTTGGCACCGCCTACTTCTTGTTTATACCACTTAACACTAGACACGCCTTCAAACTCAAATACGGGCCAAGAATTGCCCTCACTCCCGTTATCTGCCATGTCGTTCCACTCTATTCCAGCTCCACCTGCAATATCAGAGGGATTGAAATCAAATTGCGCATAGTCTTCACTTCCGTCTTCAATTCCATCGCTGTCGACAGTACTAGTGGCGATATCCCAATCGTTAGGCTCTCCTGATTTCCAATTGGCTAGGGCAGGGTCAAGGGGGCTTCCGTTTAACCAAGCCCACCCTTCATCAAAGTCATTCCCTTTTAAGGCATCTATTTGACGCAGTCCCAACCAGAAGTGGGTATCAGCTGTTCCGGCATAGCCATCGGCCAAAAGTTTGTTATAAACTGCATTTTCTTCGGCTTTGTTGTCAATTACATACATAGAGGCTCCTGCCCCTTGGCTTTGAATAAGGTTTCTTGCACCTGTCCAAGTCATGGCTACTTTTCTCAAAAAGTAATGCGACCCTCTGTAGCTTAAAAACTTTTCGTATGATGAATCAAGTCGACTTTCAAATTCAAAAACGGTTTGTGGCACGCCTGTGGCAGTAATAGTTATTGGGTCCCCCAAACAAACAGTATTACTTGGATTAGAGGAATTGAGCTTAGGACTTGCAACAATAACATTTGTTACAGATCGAATGGGACTTTCTGCACCCGCGCTATTGACAGCACTTACAAAATAATCTTCACCGTCATCAAGCGGGGCAGTGTCCGCAAGGGGAGCTCCTCCCGTTTCATTTTCGTAAATATTTATATCATTTCTTCCTATAGCTGCCTTTAAATCAGACACTAATTTCACATTAGCAGCTAAGCCTGAAAAACAAAAAGAATACACGCGATCAAGTATAGGGATTGGCGGAATAGCGATTACGTTTAGTGTGGCCTCAGTAGATGAAGAAGTACACAAATAGGAATCTGAATTAATCAAAACAGATATTTTTTTTCCATTTAAAGAAGTGTCAGTTGTGCGGATACTAAGGTTTTTTCCATCAGGAGAAATATTGAATGTGCTGTCGTTTGTTATAGGTACACCATTGATCAGCCACCGAAAAGTATTGGCATTAGCTGTTTCGATAGAAAATTGAGCTGTATCGCCCTCAGTTATAGTCGTTGCTATGGGCTGAGATGAAAAACTTGGTAGTACAGCCGGCGGTTCCTGGAAGTCATAAATATTATTGTTGTCGTGGTCTCGAATAGGGTTAGTGTAGTCATAATCAGTATAAACTACACGTCCTCTTATATCAGCCGTAGGGTTTGCTATGGTAGGGTCGTAGAATATAGGGCTTGTCCCTGCCAAACCATCACCATCCGGATCTTCATATCCAGCTTCAATGGCATCAAAACACCCATCAGCATCGCTGTCAGAATCTAAATAATCAGGGATACCATCTCCATTACTAAAAGTACTATCCGTATTTAAAGCGAGATCATAAAATGAAATGACAAGCTTTAATTTTCCACTTTCTGTTACATTATTTAGCTTATAAGAAATAGCAATACCTGAAATTCCCATTCCAAATACATTTACATTACTATCACCAATTGAAGCGGGGTTAAACTTTGCGAGGATTAGATTGTTTGTATAATAT
Organism: Flavobacteriaceae bacterium; assembly: GCA_002862645.1. Classification (GTDB taxonomy): domain Bacteria; phylum Bacteroidota; class Bacteroidia; order Flavobacteriales; family Flavobacteriaceae; genus UBA7446. Next base: position 7,904 of record PKDQ01000003.1, read on the forward strand.
GTAACACCAGACTCAAAACCGTCATCAAAATTAGTGTCAAGAAAAAAGTCATTGTCAACATTGGCTATGGAAAGGGTTTTATCAGCGTCAGAAGTTCTAAGTTGAACTACCTCATTATTCACATGTGACGTTGCATCAGGAAATGAAACCTTAATATTTGAGGGCTGACTAAAATTCAGCACATATATACTTTCAGCATCGGTGCTTGCAGGAATTTCAAAGGTTATAGAGCCGTTAGCACCGCCAGTTATACTACTTCCTGGGGCCAATGAAATTGTACTACTGACCGAGTAACTAGAAGGGATTGTAATATTTTTATCCGTAACGCTTGGAATAACCGGATTAATAAGATCAATAAAATCAAAAACAAATCCACCGCCACTCTCCTCACTGTTTATAATGCCATCATTATCATAATCTAAATCTAAATTGTCTACTACTCCGTCACTATCATTATCATCTGGGCAATTACCAATGAAAATTGCTTGTGAGGTTAAGTTTTCACTATTAGCGCCACATTGATACACACCTCGTAATTGGTACCAACCTACTTGACCTGGAGTAAGCGAATTGATGTTTGCGTTAGTTGTTATCTCTTGCCACTGTGACGCGATTGCTTTTGGAGAGGGGTTATACCACCAACTGAACGATTCCAAGGTATTTACCTTTGCTGCATTTAAAATGAGGCTATTTTGGATACAAGTACCAAGCGACACAAGGTCTAAATCAAAGGTAAATTCTGGCGCTGATTGAAAACCAGAATAAAATGCCCCAGATGTAGCTGCACCAGAATAAGTATAATACGAAACATAAAGCTCACCAGCACTTTCAATTTTATATAATTCTTGGTCTAACCCTGAAAGCCTATGTGTAACGTAATTGGAGTTTCCTAGGACATCCTGACCATCACTTATTATATTTCCGTTTACTGAAACATCTACACCTTTTTCAGCAACAATATTAACGCCGCCACCTTCTTGAAGTTGTTCCCCTATATAATTTATGTTAGGAATATTATCTATGTTGCCTTTGGACGCACAATTTAACGAAGGAACTACAAACATTCCTTGGTTAGCAGTGCTTCCATTTGTTTCTCCACAGACACTCTGAAAAGCCATAACGGGTTTATTTGTTTCTACATACATGTTGTTATTTGTTGAATATTTTTGTCCCTCAATGACGATGTATGCACCATTTATTTCTCCTTGGTAAACTCCATTTAGGGAATATGTAGTTCCGCTCTCTAGGGGCACTAGCGTTGCATTTTCCACCTCATCCGAACGTCTTACGCCTATCTCTGGAGCTCCCCTAACAAAAATAAATTTGGTTCCAGCATTAGACGTATCTACAAGTTGGTCTATACCAAAATCCCTTCCACCTCTAGTTCCATTTGTTCCAGTTGCGCTTCCACTTATTACAGAAATATCTTTGTTTGAAACGACTCTACCACCAATCATACCATCAAGATTGTTTGCACCATATTTTGTTTCAATCACGCCTACATAACTTTGATTTTTGTTCAGCGTAATACTTATAGGATAAGCTCCATTATAATTATTTAGTATCACTTGTTTAGGGAACGAAACCTCAATTTGCGTATTGTCTTCTTTTGCGAGAATCGAGAAAAAATTGACAAAACTATTATCTCCGCTTCCACCTATATTAGTGAAACCACCCAGTAAAAAATCTGTACCCAGACCTGCTTTACCTTTACTAACTATGGCTCCTGCTTGATATGCAGACAAAAAACGAACGGATACATAGACAGGCTTTTCAGCTTCAATGATATATCCCTTATCGTTTAAAGTAGTTGAACCTTCTTCTTTTTTTATCAACAACTGTGTTTCGTTGGTAATATCATAATTAGCAGTTGTAGCATTCCCATATTCATTTCCATATACAATGGGCGAAAGGTTTGAAACAACTAAATATTCTGTATTGTTAGAACCTATTGGCTTGATAGCTACACTTACATCTTCACTGCTAGGGGTTGATATGTGTAGATATTGTAGATAGGCTAAGGCGTCGTCAGAATCATTGGTAGTAATTGGCGGGATATAATGCACCTTACTGAGCTGTCCAAATAACGATGAAGGGAGGCACATGTAAAGGGCAGTCACGAAAATCGGCACAATGTTACGAAGTAACTTTAGCATAGGTTTATGTAACTTGCACGAATGTAATGAATTCTTTACGTGCCAAATAAAAAAAAAAACAACAATATATTATTTAGGTTCTTTTTGATGCTTGTAGTAACAGCGACATCAACAGCACAATATCGCATGCCCATTTATAGCGATTATCTAACTGGTAATTACTACATATTACATCCTGCCATGGCAGGTGCCCATTATGGTGGGATGAAGATCAGGACCTCTTTTAGAACCCAGTGGCTTGAGCTTGCTAACGCCCCCTCTATGCAAACACTAAATGCTCACACAAGAGTAGGTGATAAATCTGGCATCGGAGGCATGTTTTTTAATGATAAAAACGGCTTTCATTCTAATACAGGAATTCAAGCAACTTATGCGCATCATATAAATTTTTTTAGATCACAAAACGAAATAAACCAACTCTCATTTGGCTTATCAGTCGGCGGCTCTTTTCATCGACACGATCAGACCGCTTTTTCCCCTTCTTCTGAGTCAGTCATAAATGGAGAGCAAGTTAATAGTTCAAGTATTTATATGGATGTTGGCATTATGTATAATCTAGTCTCTTTTTATACTCATCTTACTATCCAAAACCTCGTTTTTCAAGGCAAGAATGTCAGAGACCAAGTGTTACTCGAAAGCCCTATGCGATTTTTGGTGTCTGCAGGAAACTTTTTTGAAATTACCCCCAAGTGGGCCTTGGAGCCCTCGCTTTTGGCTGACTATGTGCAATATGTCGACCGACCTAACCTAGATATTAGTCTAAAATCACACCACAGTATTCGTCAAACACAGTTATGGTTTGGCACTTCTTACCGAAAAGGACTTACCGATACCCAAACCAAGAGTGCCCTTGCAGCTTACAGTGAATCATTTAATCAAGTAACCCTTCTAACAGGGATAAAACACCAAAACTGGGTCTTCTCATACGCATACACTGTTGGCCTTGGAGATATTATAATCAACAATTCGGGCTACCATCAGCTTACAATTGGGATAGATTTTTTGAGCGAAAAATATCGCCCAACCGTAATACGAGGAATTCTGTAGCTTTGTATTATGAGAACGTATCCTTCCTTAATTATACTTTTTCTTTTTTTTGGAACACTACAAAACACTTATGCGGAGGCGTGGGGCAAAACAGGGCACCGTGTAATTGGTGTGATTGCCCAAAAACACCTAACTCCAAAAGCAGCCGAGCAAGTGAATGCCCTCTTAGGCGGCTTGTCACTTGCATTTGTTTCTACTTATGCCGACGAAATTCGATCTGACGATCGCTACGGCCACCTGGCTCCATGGCATTACGTGAACATGGATCAAAACACACGCTATAATGAAGCGAACAAAAATCCAAAAGGCGACATCGTAACGGCCATTCAAAGCTGTATAAAAATTCTTAAAAACCCATCTTCATCAAAAAAAAACAAAACGGTTCATCTAAAGTTGTTGGTACATTTTATAGGAGATATCCACCAGCCTTTTCATGCTGGTAGAAAGGAAGACAGAGGAGGAAATAGCATTGACCTTTTTTGGTTTGGCAAACGCACTAATCTCCACAGATTATGGGATACGGACCTAATTGAGCATTATAACATGAGTTACAGCGAATTGGCAGCAAACTTGCCCAAGCACACCTCCGAACAAAAATGCGAGATCATGGCAGCATCCATATTGGATTGGGTTAACCACTCTCAAGACTTAGCAAATACGCTTTATGACAAAACTCCACAAGGCAGTAGACTTGGGTATGTTTATCACTATCAAAATTTTGAAACAGTTCGCAAGCAGCTGTTAGATGCTGGATTGCGTCTTGCCGCTACTCTAAATACTATTTTTGATCCAGCAGAGAATGGTTGAAATTGAGCGTAAATTTTTGGTAGACGACCCAGGGCTAGCCATTCTTAATGCCCGCCGTTCTTTTCAGATTTTTCAAGGATATATTTCCAATGATCCTGCACGTACTGTTCGCTTGAGAATTGGGGACGAAAAAGGATTTTTGACCATAAAAGGAGCATCTTCCAATGATGGCACTACCCGACAAGAATGGGAGCAAGAAATATCGTTATTAGAGGCTAAAGCATTGATGCCTATGTGCCTGCCTGGTATTATTCAAAAGACAAGGTATCATGTTGTTGAAAACCAGCAACTATTTGAAGTTGACGTTTTTGAAGCAGCCCACGAGGGCTTGGTTATTGCTGAGATTGAACTTAAGCACGCTAAGGACACCATTCAACTTCCAAAATGGATAGGGAAAGAAGTAACGGGTGATAAAAGTTATTACAACAGCTATTTAGCCCTTCACGGCATTCCGCCTTAAAACCCTAAATCACTAAGGTCTTCGTCTTTAAAAAAGGATTTCTGTTGTCGAGCCAAAGACAGCGAATCACAGTCCATCGGAATGGAGACAAAAGCAGGTACTTCAAAAGGTTCTTGCGACACTACGAGAGTTGAATCGGCGTAGCAAGCTTGCATATAACTTGCCCAAATTGGGAGGGCCATCGTTGCGCCTTGACCATAAGCAATGGTTTCAAAGTGCGTTGCACGATCTTCGCCACCAACCCATACACCAGTTGCTAAATTTGGCACCATACCAATAAACCAACCATCACTTTGATTTTGTGTAGTTCCTGTTTTTCCAGCGATGGGATTTTTAAATGCATAAGGATACCCTGTGACGATATCCCTAAAAATGGGATTTGTTTTATCTGCACCTACATGGCGGAGTCGAATACCCGAACCAGCTTCTGTTACACCCTCAAGCAACTTAAGGGTTACATAAGCAGATTCCTCACTCAACACATCTTTTGTTTCAGGAGTTGCTTGAAAAATTACCGTGCCGTTTTTGTCTTCAATACGTGTGACCAAAACGGGCTTCACATAAATTCCTTTGTTTGCAAAACTGGAATATGCTCCTACCATTTCATAAACACTCAAATCTGCTGAGCCTAGGGCGATGGCAGGCACACTGGGGATATTAGACCTTACGCCTAGGTTACGCGCAAGGTTTGCCACAGGCCTTGGCCCTACCTTGTCAATAAGGCGAGCACTTATGGTGTTAACGGAGTTTGCAAGCGCATTTTTAAGCGTTCGTTTTCCAATATATCGATCACCAGAGTTTTTGGGACACCACGCATCATGGGCACCAAATTTAGCGGGCTCAACACAGTAGTACCCATCAGGCAACGAATCACAAGGCGAGAGTTTCAATTGGTCAATGGCAGTAGCATACACAAAGGGCTTAAATGTTGAACCAATTTGTCTTTTGCCCTGCATGACGTGATCAAACTGAAAATGACGGTAGTTTATACCTCCAACCCAGGCCTTGACATGACCCGACTGTGGCTCCATTGACATCATGCCTGCACGCAGAAAGTGCTTGTAATACCTGATAGAATCGGTTGGTGTCATCACGGTGTCTATGTCCCCGTTCCAGCCAAAAACTTCCATTTCTGTAGGCGCTTCGAAACTTGCCAAGACGCTTGCTTCGTCTAGCCCTCTAGCCTTCATTTTGCGCCAGCGTTCTGATCGTCGTTTGGCCTGTTCCATTATGCGCTCAATTTCATCTTCTTTTATCTCTAAAAAAGGGGCTGTAGGATTAAACTCCCCGCTATTTTGTCTAAAAAATTCTTTTTGTAGCGTAGACATATGCGCGGCTACAGCTTGCTCCGCATAGGTTTGAATCCTAGAATCTATGGTAGTATAGATGCTGAGCCCATCCAAATAGAGATTGTAAGAACTGCCATCTTCTTTTGGATTATTAGCTATCCAAGAGCGCATAAACTTTTGCAGGTAGGCCCTGAAATAAGTTGCGATACCCTCTGTATGTGATTGCGGATTAAAGTTAACTTCAATTGGTAGCGCAGCCAAAGAGTCTTTTTCTTTTGGGCCAATCAGCTGGTTGCGGAGCATTTGTTGATAGACAATATTCCGTCTTTCACGGACAAGTTCGGGGCGCCTCAAGGGGTTGTACAAAGAGGAGTTTTTAAGCATGCCTACCAGCACAGCTGATTCACTCAAAGACATTTGGTCTGGCTTTTTTGAGAAGTATATGGAGCTCGCAGAGCGGATACCATCGGCATTATAATTAAAATCGTATATGTTGAGGTACATAGCTATTATTTCGTTTTTGGTGTACCTCCGCTCTAAACGAATGGCAATGACCCACTCCTTAATTTTTTGAACAACAGCCTCTAGCTTATTACTTGAACGGACACCTGTAAAAAGTTGACGGGCCAGCTGTTGGGTAATGGTACTTCCTCCTCCTTTACTTCCAAGATAAAATAACGCCCTAGCAGTGCCTTTAAAATCGATACCCGAATGGCTGTAGAAGCGTTCGTCTTCGGTAGCAATAAGCGCATCAATCATGCTGTTTGGAATTTCATCATATGAAATAGGCGTGCGGTTATCATTAAAATAAAACTTTCCCAATACGGTATTGTCAGCAGAAATTATTTGGGTGGCTAAATTCGTTTTGGGATTTTCCAACTGCCTAAAGTCTGGCATGGAACCAAGTAAGCCTGCCGAACCAGCGCCAAAAATTCCAACAACACCTAGTATTGCAGCGCCAAAGGCAACCCAAATAAATCGAACAAATTTCCGGTATTTTCTGTGTTTAGTCATTTGACAAGGTTCTTATTTCTAGTCCAATTTGGTGTAGCCCCACAAGCAAGCTGTCTGCAAAAATACGGTCGTTAGAGCGAACCGCTGGGCGCAATTTAAACAAATAGTTCCCGGGGTTTTCAAACAAGAACCGATCCATATATGGAAGGCTTAGTTCATGCACATACATTCCAGCGCCTAACCAGCTGCCATCAGCATTAGCTAGCCTATAATTAAGAGTGTCATATTGCGTGTCGCCTTTGGGCGTTGTCAAGGCAGCGATAAAGAAAATAGTTGCATAAGGATAATCGTTATCATGACGTAGTATCCAATGCAGCGAAGCTGTTTTATTGGCCAAGCGATTTCTATAGGCAAATGTTTCCCATTGGTCTTGTTTCCAACCATCATTTGGAAGCTCATTAAAAAGGAGCTCGCTAGAGGCTTGACAGTTGCTAAGTAGCACACTCAAAACAAGAAGCAAAAAGGGGTTTTTCACGACGGATTTAGGGCCTTTAGGTGATGGGCACGTCCTTTTTTGAATATTTTATTGCTGTTGTGCGTGCCCTTTCTAAGTTTCTTTTGTTTGTTTCTAGGTAAAGCAATGATTGACGCACAGCTGTCAGAACAACAATGATCGTGCTTTTCAGCACATGTTGGGCATTGAATAAAAAGCAAATGACAGGCGTCGTTTGCACAATTGACATGGGTGTCGCAGGGCGAACCACATTGGTGACACGTAGCGATTACATCATCAGAAATAGCCTCACTTCTGCGCTCATCAAAAACAAAGTTTTTGCCGATAAACTTGTTGTCTAACCCTTGATTTTTTACTTGTCGCGCATATTCAATAATACCCCCTTCGAGTTGGTATACACGTTCAAACCCTTTGTGCTTAAAATAAGCACTTGCTTTTTCGCAGCGGATACCGCCTGTACAATACATCACCAAATTTTTATCTGACTTGTGTGTCGCTAAGTCTTTTTCAATGATGGGCAGCGAGTCGCGGAATGTATCCACATCCGGCGTGATGGCTCCCTCAAAATGGCCAATCTCACTCTCATAATGATTGCGCATATCCACTAGTATGGTGTCTTCTGCGCTGGTGAGCGAATTAAACTCAGCAGCGTTGAGGTGTACCCCTTTGTTTGTTACATCAAAAGAGTCGTCGTCCAAGCCATCGGCAACAATTTTATCACGGACTTTTATTTTGAGCTTTAGAAACGATTTGTTGTCTTGCTCGATGGCAATGTTTAGGCGCACATCCTTTAAAAAAGCAATGCTGTCTAAATGTTTTTTAAACGCAGCAAAACATGGCGCAGTGACAGATAGTTGTGCGTTAATTCCTTCGTGAGCTACGTATATTCTACCAAGTATACTTAGGGCATCCCAGTGCATAAATAGTTGGTCTCTAAATTCGGACGGGTGTTCGATTTGTGTGTAAGTGTAGAAGGATAGCGTAAGGCGATCCTCTCCCGCCTCGTCGATTAGGGCAGCGCGCTGTTTAGCGCTTAATGTATTGTACAGTTGCATGCTATACATAATTAAGTTTATACGGCAAAGATATCAAATTAAATATCGTCAGAAAAAACCTAAACAATTGGAAATATTGTACCTTAGCAAATAGCTAAAAAATCAAGCATGAGTAACGAAAAAGAAGCCAAATTAAAAGCATTACAACTAACGCTAGATAAACTAGATAAAGCCTATGGCAAAGGCACCGTCATGAAAATGGGGGATAGCGTAATTGAAAACATAGAAGCCATTTCTTCGGGATCTATAGGCCTAGATGTTGCCCTTGGTGTTGGAGGATATCCACGCGGAAGAGTAGTTGAGATTTACGGGCCAGAATCATCCGGTAAAACAACTCTAACCCTTCACGCCATAGCCGAATGCCAAAAGGCAGGAGGCATAGCCGCTTTTATTGATGCGGAACATGCTTTTGACCGTTACTATGCCAAAAATCTTGGTATTCAAATCGATGACCTCATCATTTCGCAACCCGATCACGGAGAACAAGCATTGGAAATTGCAGATAACTTGATTCGTTCGGGAGCGGTTGATATCGTAGTTGTGGATTCTGTCGCTGCACTTACACCTAAAAGCGAGATAGAAGGCGAAATGGGCGATTCTAAAATGGGTCTACATGCACGCCTTATGTCACAGGCTTTGCGAAAACTAACCGCCTCTATTAGTAAAACGAAGTGTACCGTTATTTTTATCAATCAGTTGCGTGAAAAAATTGGGGTCATGTTTGGCAACCCAGAAACGACTACTGGCGGGAATGCATTGAAGTTTTACGCATCGGTCCGTTTGGACATTCGTCGTTCTACGCAAATCAAAGACAGTGCAGGCGCTGTTTTAGGAAATAAAACACGTGTTAAAGTGGTCAAAAACAAAGTTGCTCCACCATTTAAAACAGTTGAGTTTGATATCATGTATGGCCAAGGGATATCTCGTATAGGCGAATTGTTAGATATTGGCGTTGAAGCTGAAATCATTAAGAAGAGTGGTTCGTGGTTTAGCTATGGCGACACCAAACTCGGGCAGGGTAGAGATGCAGTAAAAACCCTTTTGGATGACAACCCAGAACTAGCGGAAGAAGTTGAAGGCAAGATTAAAGATATCGTTTCCGCTGCGGAATAATCCTAGCGACACCCTTCTTCTTTTAGCTTTTCAGTCATAAACTGATGCACCTTTTCTTTTAGCGCAGGCATGTCATCTTTTGTCATTCCTACAGTTTCAATAGGCGCATGAACATTAGCCCTAACAATTCCTGGCTTTCCTACCCAATATTTATATGAAAACTGGAAAGGAAAACGCTTTTTACAATCCGGTAGCGTGATGGGGACTATGGGAATTTGATGCTCAATGGCAAGACTAAAAGCACCATTTTTAAAGGTTGCCAAAAGCACATTTGGATCAGGCACCAAGCCTTCTGGGTAGAGCATGATATTAAAGCCGATTTTAATTTTATGGTTGGCCTGATAGTACACACTTTTTCTGCTTGAAGCACTGTCCCGATCTACCAAAATGGCAGCCCTTTTGTAAATGGTAGCAAAGAGCGGCAGACGATCAAGTTCTGACTTCCCTATAAAAACAGCAGGCTTTTTAATGGTCATAAAAATCATCATGATGTCAATCATGCTTAAATGATTCGCAACAAAAACATATTGTTTACTGTAATCCATTTTTGATTTATGTCGAATTAGCGGAACAAAACCCATACCAAACAAGATAAATGGGGACCAAAAATAACGCGCCAAAAAATAAATGCCGCGGTACCATTTCTCTCGTAATAAGCAGAGTAGTAAGAGTGGAAAACACAAGGTAATTCCGACCGTAGAAAGGATGTAAAACCAAGCATTCCACAGTCCCAAAAGAAAAATGCGGATATAAAGCATGTTGTCAAAAGTAGCGATTGATGGCTTAAATCCATTATTTTTGTGCAAACACTATAGCTATGGCACGTATCCTTACCGGAATTCAAAGCACGGGAACACCGCATTTAGGCAACCTTTTAGGGGCTATAATTCCTGCCATAGATATGGCAAAGCAATCAAACGACGAGGCCTTTTTATTTATTGCCGACATGCACTCCCTTACCCAAATCAAAGATGCAGCGGAATTAAAAGCCAATACCCACAAAACAGCTGCGGCTTGGTTGGCTTCCGGACTTGATCCCGACAGCACGTGTTTTTATCGTCAGTCAGATGTGCCAGAAGTAACGGAACTCGCATGGTATCTGAACTGCTCGTTTCCTTACAGCCGGTTGACACTAGCCCACTCTTTTAAGGACAAAGCCGACAGGCTTGAAGACGTCAATGCAGGACTTTTTACGTATCCCATGCTGATGGCAGCAGATATTTTGTTGTATGATGCCAACTGGGTACCTGTAGGAAAAGATCAGCTGCAGCATTTGGAAATGACACGAGACGTTGCCAGTAGATTTCATGCCGCTTTTGGAGAAACCTTTGTCTTGCCCGAAGCCAAGCTGCAAGACAATGCACAATATGTTTTAGGAACCGATGGCGCCAAGATGAGCAAGTCAAAAAACAATACTATCGACGTTTTTTTGCCAGAAAAAAAGTTGCGCAAGCAAGTAATGGACATTGCTACGGACAGCACACCCCTCGAAGCACCAAAAGATCCAGACAGTTGTACCGTATTTGCGCTGTACACCTTGATTGCAGATCCAGCTGATGTCGCTGTAATGCGAAAAAAATATGAGTCAGGCAGCAATGGCTATGGCCATGCAAAACAGGCACTATATGAAGCCATTCTTGAACGCTTTTCTGAAGCCAGATCAAAGTTTGATGAATTTATGGCACATCCAGAGGTACTGGAGGCCCAACTTCAAAAAGGAGCCGTTAAGGCGCGTAGCGTAGCCCAAGAGGTCCTTCAACGCGTACGCAAGAATCTAGGCTACACTACAACAGTTTAAACAATTTACCCGCTTGCGCCATTACTACCCCTTTTATTTCAAGTTGAAAAAGGAGGCTTGAAACATCACTTATTTTTAGCGAAGTATCCAAAGCAATGAGACCTATGTGTTTGGGCGTTGCACTCATGTGCTTAACAACTTGTTGCTCTTTGTCGTTTAGACGTACAAACAATTCTCTTTGTGGAGCTGTTGCTTTTTCTTTTTTCCAGCCAATTAGCTGCGTCACATCCGCGCCACTTCTTTTTCTGCCGCACCCCACAGCTGTTGGCTTCTGGACGTTTAAATTCCGTAGCAGTGCTGTTAAATGGCTTGCTATTTTCACGGTCAATGCGTTGAAAAACGGCTTCAGCACTTCCAAAATGATGAATGAGTTTTCGGGCGGTGCTGCAGCCAATCTTTGAAAGTTTGGGCAGCACAATAGCTGCAATAAGTTCGGTTGTTTTCATAAGATTAGGCACCACTAAATTACAAAAGCGAATGGTTTTAAAAATCCACCAAAAAATGTACATTTGTATTATGGAGCTCGCACCACACATACATTATTTACTTTACCGCCACGATTGCCTTAGCCTTCCAGGCTTTGGGGCTTTTTTGGTGGAGCATAAAGAAGCATTTTTTGATGCGGAGCAACAACGCTATCATCCACCGCGTAAGGTGTTGTCATTTAATGAACAGCTACAATCCAACGACGGCATCTTGGCAACGCACATGGCGCATGTTTTGCAGTGTTCCTATGAGCGTGCTGTATTGGACATTCACCAGCAGATAATTTCTTTGAAAGAACGCGCCCACAAATGCAAGCTTAAAATCGCTACTCTGGGAATATTCGAAACGAATTCAGAGGGCAAACTTGTATTTAGCGCCGAGCAGGGATTGAATTTCTTAGCAGCAAGCTATGCGCTTCCACAATTGGACGCACAACCCATATCACGCAGTGTTGCCGAAGCAGCCCCAACGCCTGTTTTTACGTTGGAACCCCAGCAGTCTAGCCCCTTTATGCGTAGGGCCATGGTAGTTGCTAGCTTTTTAGCCTTGTTAGCTTTGGGCACCAATTATGTGCTAGACCAACAAACCGAATTACTTTGGAAACAAGAGCAAACACTACGCGAAAACGCTCGTGAGCAAGCCGCCGCCGCTGTTTATGACCTTGGCGAATTACCAACGCTACATGTTGTTGCAACTAAAGCTGTTGTCCTAGGCTATCATGTTATTGCCGGATCTTTCCGCAGCCAAAACAACGCCGACCGCCTTGTCAATAGCCTTAAGCGTAAGGGCTACTACCAAGCAGCAAGACTACCCAAAACCAGTAACGGATTTCACCAAGTTTCTTTTGCTGCCTATGCTACGCAACGAGAAGCGTACAATGCCAAAGCAGGCTTTTTGGAAGACAATCACCCAGACGTTTGGGTACTGAAAAAATAACACCCATGGAACCAAAACACCCTAGTGCTTCCAAGACGGTTATGACCGACTTGGTACTGCCCTCTGATACCAATCCCATAAACAACTTGTTTGGTGGTGAGCTGTTGGCACGTATGGACCGAGCAGCCTGTATTGCAGCAGAGCGCCATTCCGAGCAGGTGGTGGTTACCGCTTCGGTAAATCATGTGCACTTTAGAAAGCCCGTGCCCCTAGGCAGTGTACTTACGCTAGAGGCCAAGGTCTCTCGTGCTTTTGGCACTTCAATGGAGGTGTTTATAGATGTGTGGAAGGAAGAGCATGAAAAGCTCACAAAGGAAAAAGTAAATGAAGCTATCTACACTTTTGTTGCTGTGAATAAAGCGGGTACTCCAGTGGCCGTACCGGCTATTGCACCCGAAACGGCTTTGGAACAAGAGCGCTATGCAGGTGCCCTGCGCCGCAGACAGCTTAGCCTTATTTTGGCAGGCAAACTCAACCCTGAAGAGGCTACGGAACTAAAGGCGCTTTTTAGTTAATTTTCCTTAGTAGATAAACACGCAAAGTTAACGTTTTGTATATGGTGTTTTAGCATCTCATAGGGTGCTATGCACTATACTCTTTGTTGTTGGTAGCTTTGTTCTTTTTAGTCGTCACGTTTTTAATTATTTCAATAATCTTATTTATGTATCATTGTCTCTTTCTGAACTTAAATATCCTGTCTATTGATTTGAAAATACTGTGTGAGTTGCTTCAATGAGTACAGCATTAAGGGGATTTTTAGCAAGACGTATATCGGCCGAAGTTTGGTGCTTGTGCTTAGCGATGCGCATGATGCTTGGTGCATAGGTGGCGATTGTGTAGATTGAGCACAAGAATCTTAAAATATCAAAAACTCATTTTGTTTAAAAAAACGTCAAAAAATTACTAAAAACAGTTAAAAACAGCGCATTTTTAATCCTTTTTAGACAAAATAAACAAAAATGATAAAGTCTGTGTATTTAAAATAAGCTTTTTTAGCTTCATTTCATTTGACTAAAAGCACCATTTTAAAAAACCATTTTTTGCTAAAAATAGATTAAAAAAGGACAAATTTATCCAATAATAAACGGGTATTAGTCGTTTTTAGCCCGAAAAAAGCAAAAGTTAATATTTTTGGTGTTTTAAAAAAGGGCAGTTTTGTCTTGTGGTCTTAGTTTTCAGTAATACAGCCATAAAAAGGAGGACAGTTTTTACCTAAAAAAAACTAAAAACAGTCAAAAGTTATTAAAAATGACTTAAAAGTATGCAGAAAACAGCTTTTTATATAAAAAATTAAAAAAAATTAAATTCGATATCGCCTTTTATTTGCATTTAGAAACACGTACCTATACTAACGGACAAACACTCACCGCCCGTTTTGTACCTTTGTGCTTTAATAAAGCGATATGATTATATCCATGACTGGCTACGGCAAAGCGGAGTTTAATGCACAAGGCAAAAAATTGCGCATTGAAATTAAGTCGCTTAACAGCAAATCATTTGACCTCAATTTTCGTGCCCCCGCCTATTATAGAGGTCTTGATTTGAACGCACGTAAACAGCTAACAGCCCTGCTGCACCGTGGCAAGTGTGAAGTAAATGTATTCGAAGAATGGGTTGCCGGTCAAGGTGCAGCCCCGATTAACAAAGCCGTGGTGGCACACTACATGGACGAATTAAAAGCAATTTCTCCTTTGTCAGAAGAGGCGCTTTTGCCAACCGTGATGCGCATGCCTAATGTATTTGCATCAGCAGATGATAGTATTTCGGACGATGAGCAAGCCATTTTTTTAAGCACCCTTAACAAAGCCGCTGAAGCCTTGGTAGCTTACCGAGAGCAAGAAGGCTTTTCTTTGGAACAAGACCTCACCAACCAATTGGAGCAAATCAAAGCACAGCTAAAAAGCATAGCCGCGCAAGCTCATACGCGTATAGCCACACGCAAGCAAAAACTAGAGGAACAATTACGTCAGCTAACCCTTGAGTATGATCAAGACCGTTTGGAGCAAGAGCTGGTTTTTTATCTCGAAAAATGGGACATTAATGAAGAGTTGGTACGCCTTGAGCATCACCTTAACTATTTTCAAAGTAACCTCGACGAAAAAACCCCGACCAAAGGAAAAAAACTAGGATTTATCGCCCAAGAAATGGGACGTGAAATCAACACCATCGGGTCTAAAGCTAATGATGCGGAATTCCAAAAATCTGTTGTTAGCATGAAAGATGCCTTGGAGCGCATCAAAGAACAAGTACTCAACGTCTTGTAATGAAAACGGCAACATGTATTGTTTTATCGGCCCCTTCGGGTAGTGGAAAAACAACCATTGCCAAACACTTGCTTGCGCTGGAACACCTCAACTTGGCGTTTTCTGTTTCGGCTACTTCTAGACCGCCACGAGGACTAGAAGTAGACGGGGAACACTACTATTTTTTGTCTGAAGCAGCATTTAAAGCCAAAATTGCCGAAGGCGCATTTGCTGAATACGAAGAGGTATATCCTGGCATGTTTTACGGCACATTAAAATCTGAGGTAGCTCGCATTTGGGCGTTGGGTAAGAATGTTGTCTTTGACATAGACGTATTAGGAGGATTAAAAATCAAAAAGCAGTTTCCCCAAAAAACCATTTCTATATTCATCAAACCTCCTAGTGAGGCAGCCCTGGCAGAGCGGTTGCGCCAACGAGGCACGGATAGCGCTGACAAAATAGCCATGCGCTTGGAAAAGGCCCATGCTGAAATGGCTCGCGCCAACGATTTTGACGTTTTAGTGGTAAATGATAATTTGGAAACAGCCAAAAGCGAAACGGAAGAACACATCACTAACTTTTTGACAGAATGAAGCGGATAGCGCTATTTTTCGGAAGTTTCAATCCTATTCACAAAGGACATATCGGTATTGGCCAGGCAGCACTCGATCAACAAAAGGTAGACGAGGTACATTATATATTGACCCCACAGAACCCACATAAAAATACGGCTGCGCTTTTACGCGAAGAGCACCGCTGGAAAATGTTAATAAAAGCCTTAGCCCCATATGATGGTTTGGTAGCAAACGATATTGAGTTGCAAATGCCCAAACCAAATTATACAGCCCACACCCTTCAAAAACTTACGACAGCGCATCCTGATCATACCTATATCATGCTGATGGGCGCCGACAGCGCAACAGGGTTGGATGCATGGAAAAATGCGGCTTTTATCAAACAATTCCCCTTATTGATTTATCCCAGAAATGATATTTCTTTAGATGCATTTACATCAGCTCAGCGCCTTGATGTTCCCTTGTTGGATGTTTCTGCTACAAGTATTCGCAAAACAAAGGATATACTGCTGTTAAAAGCGTGGTTACCCGATGAGGTTATTGCCTATATGCAAGCACACCAACTTCTTAATGATATTTAATCTTTCGCAGTATCCGTTGGGTGTCTTTTAGACCTTGGTAGGTTTGTTCGCCATGCTGTTTCAGTACTGCAGCGAGTTCGTTCAGTTTTCCTAATGCAGCTTCAAATCCGTTGAGGTAACATAACATATAGCTAGGCGCCAAGTTATCCACATCTTCCTTTTCGTTTTTGGTCAGGCTTAGGTTTTTTAGCAACTTTTCAGCCAATGCATTGTTGGCATTATAGATATGGTGTAGCAGTTTTTTTTCATATTTCGGTGGCGCAAACAAAAATGCGGAGTCAATTTGGTATGAACCTTTGTTGTCAAACAAAAAAGTCACCCGCTCAAGGGGATAATATTTATAGGCATTATTAAATCCTAAACGCACATATTCAATAAGACTAAACGAATGAGCGTCCATTTCAATTTCTACTTCATCGTGAGTAGAGTAGAACAATTTTACATGCTCATTGATGAGTTCAACATCTACTCTAGAATAATAAGACGTTCCTTTTTCCTTTTTTTCCAGCCCTGCCCAACAGAGCACAAACGATTCCTTAAAAACTTTGTAACTGGGTTTTAATACGTTGTCATGACGATTCATAAAATCAACAACCCCATCGAGCGTTAATTCGATGTTATTTTGCGCGTGTTTTTCAATTTCTGCCACCACCGCCGAATTGGTATCTAGCAGCTCTATGTCAAAAACTTTGGAAACGGATATACTACCCTCTCTAAAAAACACAGCACCTCCAAAATATTTCCAAATGTTTTTTCGCAGTGCGGTAATTTCATTGGCCGGCCTTATGGTTACCAACCCTACAACCTTTCCTTCAGCTAAATGCGGAAAGTGAATGTTTTCGTAAAGGACCACGGGCGGGTTATCTAAATAGGCATTGATGAGGTTTTGCAGTTTGGCATCATCAAAAAAGTCTACTCCGCGAATGCTGCTGTCCCCATCATCTACGCCTACAACGATGTATGAGTTGTTTTTTGGATTGGAATTCGATAAGGCACAAATGTGTTTTAGGAACTTAGCCTTGCCTTCACGCTGGCTTAAATTCAGCTGTCTTTTTTTATCGTAAAAACTGTTTTCATCGTTGTGCGCTAGCAAGCTTTTGATGAGCAGCCTTTTATTAATCATCACAAATGTTTAATGCAAAGTTAGTAAGCTATTTCAACACTTTTTGTAATACCTTTGAGAAGCCCTATTTTTAACCAAATGTTAACAGGTGCACGGCACATTTTTGTACATTTTGCAACGCTAATTAAAAAAACAAAACACATGAGAGATAACGCTGTAGATATCAAAGCACTTAACGAGCAGATAGAAAAAGAAAGCGCTTTCATAGACATCCTAACGCTTGAGATGAATAAAGTCATTGTGGGCCAACAGCAAATGGTGGAACGTTTGCTTATCGGTTTGCTGGGACAAGGACATATACTCCTAGAAGGAGTCCCTGGACTGGCCAAGACGCTAGCCATAAACACCTTGAGTAAGGCGGTAAAAGGAAGCTTTAGCCGTATTCAATTTACGCCCGACTTACTTCCAGCCGATGTAATAGGAACCATGATTTACAACGCTAAAGAAAATGATTTTAGCATCAAAAAAGGGCCGGTATTTGCCAATTTTGTACTCGCTGACGAGATTAACAGAGCCCCTGCAAAGGTGCAATCTGCCCTCTTGGAAGCCATGCAAGAGAAACAAGTAACCATTGGCGACGAAACCTTTAAACTCAAGCCGCCATTTTTGGTAATGGCCACCCAAAACCCAGTGGAGCAAGAAGGAACCTATCCACTGCCAGAAGCGCAGGTAGACCGTTTTATGCTTAAAGTAATCATTGATTATCCCAACCTCTCTGATGAGCAAGCAATTGTTCGTGCCAACCTCAACGACTCTTTTGGCATAGTAAAACCTGTGATTAGTACCGCACAGATTTCTAAGGCACAAAAAGCCGTTCGTGAAGTGTATATGGACGAAAAGATTGAAAAGTACATTCTGGACTTGGTTTTCGCTACACGATATCCCGAAAAATATAAACTACAATCTTTAAAACCACTTATTAGTTTTGGCGCCTCTCCGCGAGGAAGCATCAATTTGGCAACTGCTGCCAAATGCTATGCTTTTATCAAGCGCCGTGGTTATGTAATTCCAGAAGACGTTCGCGCCGTTGTTTATGATGTGTTGCGCCACCGAATTGGCATTACGTATGAAGCAGAAGCCGAGAACGTCAGCTCCGAAGACATCATTCAGCGAATAGTTAACGCTGTAGAGGTACCTTAGTATAAAATCAGTTTTTCGCTATGGATACAAAAGAGCTTTTAAAGAAAGTTCGTAAGATAGAAATCAAAACCCGTCGATTGAGCAATCATATCTTTGGGGGGGAATACCACAGTACCTTTAAGGGACGTGGTATGACCTTCAGTGAGGTGCGTCAATATCAGTATGGCGATGATGTCCGTGCGATTGATTGGAACGTAACTGCGCGTTATCAAGAGCCCTATGTAAAAGTATTTGAAGAAGAACGCGAACTGACACTTATGTTGGTCGTAGACGTAAGTGGCTCTGCTGACTTTGGCTCATTGGAACAGCGCAAGCGTGACACCCTAACCGAAATTGCCGCCACCCTTGCTTTTTCTGCCTTGCAAAACAACGATAAAGTTGGGCTGCTGATGTTTTCAGATGATGTGGAGTTGTTTATTGCCCCTAAAAAAGGGAAATCACATGTATTGCTTATTATTCGAGAGCTTTTGGAACAACAACCCAAAAGCACCAAAACAGACATTGCTGGTGCACTAGAGTTTATGAGTCGCATTATAAAAAAACGGGCCATTGTATTTGTACTATCGGATTTTTTAGACAACGAGTATTCAAAATCGGTGCAGTTGGCTGCCAGAAAGCACGACCTCACGGGAGTTCGCCTTTATGATCCCATTGAAGCCAAACTTCCAAAAGCAGGACTATTGCTTGTCTGTGATGCGGAAACAGCTGCACATAAATGGGTGAATAGTTCATCAAAAGCGGTACGCACGGCCTATGCACTTTCACATCGAAAAACCGCAGATTATTTCAGTACACAATTTACACGATATGGCGCAGGGGCACTTTCATGCTCTACCAATGAAAGCTATGTCAAAAAATTATTAACCTACTTCAAAGGCCGTGGATAGAGGGATACGCTTTTTGCTTTTGATCGTGTCGTTTTGGGGTGTGGCCCAAACGCAAGTAAGTCTTACGGCCGATGCGCTTGAGGTGCGCTTGGCTGAGCAAATAAATCTCTACTTAGTTGTCTCCACAGACAAACAAGCAAGCATACAATTTCCGCCCATTAAGGCATTTGCTCCTTTTGAGGTTATTGACAGCACCGCTGTGGACACCACAGTTGTAGCAAATACAGTTACCTATACCAAAACCTATGCGGTTATCCAGTTTGATTCTGGGCAGTTTACCCTACCTCAGCAAATTGTGGTTGTTGACGGTGAGGTGTTTTCAACGGACTCTCTATTGGTAAGGGTTAACGATGTGGCAGTAGATACCTTGGAACAGCCTCTTTATCCAATTAAGACCATTTTGCCCATAGCCAAAAACATTACAGGTTGGTGGAAACCCTACAGCTATAGTTTTTTGATTTTGATTGCACTTGTGCTACTCTATTTTCTTGTTATAAAAACCCAAAAACGCATACGTGCCAAGCGCGAAAAAATGCCTCCCTTTGAGCGGGCCCTACAAGCCTTGCAAGCCCTAGAATCCAAACAGCTAGACAAGCAAGAAGCCTATAAAGATTATTATTCTGAAATGACCGACATTGTCCGGAATTATTTAGAGGATGAGACCAATATTGATGCCCTAGAAAGTACTTCTGAAGAACTTTTGACAAAGTTGGAGCTGTTGCGAGATACGGGTAATCTCGAACTGACAAATACAACAATAGATCAATTAAAAGAAGTATTGTCAACGGCCGACTTGGTTAAGTTTGCACGCGCCCTTCCAGAAGAGTATTTGGCACGATTGGACCGTGAAAAAATCGAATTGGTTGTCAAGGACACCAAAGCGGCGTTGCCCGAACCAACAGAAGAAGAACGTTTGCAAAATGAGGCCTATGCGCGCATGCGTCGCAAGCAACAACAGCTACAGCGAATTAAAATAGCAGGCGTTTCATTATTAGGAGTATTAGCCATTGCCGCTGGAGTTATGATTTACAATTACGGTGCCGTCCAAGCCAAGGACCGCGTGTTTGGACATCCAACACTAAAGTGGTTGCAACAAGAATGGGTTTCGAGCACCTATGGGATCTCAGCTATGGCACTAAAATCTCCTGATGTCTTAAGCAGGAAGACCACTCAAAACCGTCTTAATCAACAGTTTGTATTGGGTTCTTTAGAAGACGCTTTTATGATAGTGTTACATATGGAGCACTCTACAGCAGAAGAAGAACAAACTATCGACTTACAACAGAAGGTAGATAAGGTGATAGGTACATTTGACAGCATGGGGGCGACCAATATTTTTCAAAAAGAGAGGGACTATAAAACCACCTCAGGAATTGAGGGGATTGTGGCTTCTGGCTCTTTTGATTGGACCAAAGCGAATAAAGACACACAGCGGAAAACCTATGAGGTGTATCACTTTACTGAAAACAAAGGCTTTCAGCAGCTTCAGTTGGTTTACGATCGAAACGATCGCTATGCCAAAGAACTGATCACTCGAATGCTAAACAGTATTGAATTTAAAATGGAAAAACCATGATGGATTACACCTTTGCTCATCCTGATTTTTTCTGGGGTCTGATGTTGATACCTGTACTGTTGGCATGGCATATTTTTTCACGGAAAAGACAAGTAGCACATTTACTCAGCTCTAGCCTTGATGCTTTTTCTAAGTCGGGTAGTTTAGCCAAATGGCGCCCCGTATTGTTGGCGTTGCGCTTGTTGGCCATTGCCTTAATAATAACCGCATTGGCGCGCCCTCAAACACAAGATGTCAGTATTCAAACCAAAACAAACAAAGGGATTGATATTGTTATTGCTATAGACGTTTCCTCCAGTATGTTGGCACGAGACTTAAAGCCCAACCGATTGGCAGCCCTTAAAAAGGTGGCAGCAGACTTTATTGCCAAAAGAGAAACAGACCGTATTGGTCTGGTGGTATATGCGGGCGAAAGCTACACCAAAACACCTATTACATCAGATAAGGCCTTGGTAATTGACGTACTTAACAAGGTCAGCTATGATGGCGTGATTAATGACGGAACTGCCATTGGTATGGGACTAGCAACAGCAGTAAACCGTTTACGGGACAGTAAAGCTAAGAGTAAGGTGATTATTTTACTCACAGACGGAGTAAACAATACTGGTTTTGTTGATCCCAAGACAGCTGCGGGTCTTGCAAGTACTTATGGCATCAAAACCTACACCATAGGATTGGGCAGTAACGGTAGCGCACCTGCTCCTGTTGCACTTCGCCAAGATGGCACATTTGTGTATCAATTACGAAAGGTTGAAATTGATGAAGAATTACTGAAGTCTATTGCTGCAGAAACAGGAGGCAGCTACTACCGCGCAACAGACAACAAAAAATTAGCTGCTATTTACAAAGAGATAGATAAGTTAGAACGCACAGATATCGAAGAAATTCGTTACACCAAGTATCACGAAAAGTTTAGGTGGTTTGTCTTTGCCGCAATGGGGGCATTATTTTTGGAATGGCTTTTGCGCCTTACGCTTTTTAAATCAGCACTGGCATGATACAATACGAACAGACACAGTATTTTTATTTGCTACTGCTCATACCACTGATGGTATTGGGCTATGTGCTTTTTAGCCTATGGAAAAAGCAGGTTTTGCAATCGTTGGCGTCTGCAAAAATGATGGATCATATCGCGCCAGAACGCTCTTCATTTAAAGGCTGGCTAAAGCAAATTTTGTTTTGGTTGGGTTGGGCTTTTATATGTTTGGGATTGGTCAATCCACAAATTGGTACTGAGCTTGAAACCGTTAAAAGAGAAGGCGTAGATTTGGTATTTGCTATTGATGTGTCCAAGAGTATGCTGGCAGAAGACATTGCACCAAACAGATTGGAAAAGGCAAAGCGCCTTGCAGGCGAACTGATTAATCAATTAGTTAGCGACCGCGTAGGCATTATTGCATATGCCTCATCGGCCATTCCGCATTTGCCCATTACAACAGA
Organism: Flavobacteriaceae bacterium; assembly: GCA_002862645.1. Taxonomy (GTDB): domain Bacteria; phylum Bacteroidota; class Bacteroidia; order Flavobacteriales; family Flavobacteriaceae; genus UBA7446. The sequence goes on from PKDQ01000003.1 coordinate 30,084, forward strand.
CTATACCGCAGCCCGATTGTTCTTGTCATCATTAGACACCAATATGATTTCCTCTCAAGGAACGGCCATTTCGGCTGCCATGCGCTTGGCAGAAACCTATTTTGACGATGAGAACCAAACCAATCGGGTAGTGTGTATCCTTTCTGATGGAGAAGATCATGGCGATGATGCCTTAGCAGCAGCATCACGCGCTTCTCAACTGGGAATTACCTTTTTTACGGTGGTTGTTGGGACTGAAAAAGGAACGGTTATTCCCATTACTAAAGGGAATTCCACTTCTTACAAGAAAGATGATAAGGGAGAGGTGGTTATCACAAAAAGTGACTTTGAACAGATGGAGTCCGTAGCAAAAATAACCGATGGTTTGTTTTTGGAGGGCAGCAACACCGATGAGGTGGTAACACACATTATAGATCGCCTAAAGGAAATGGACAAACAAGAGTTTGAAGCCAAACAATTTGCTAAATTTAAGGACCAGTTTCAGTGGTTTACAGGTATTGGTTTGATTTTGATTGTCCTTGACTTATTTTTATTCTATCGCAAAACCCAGTGGGTTAAAAAACTAAATTTGTTCCAAGATGCTTAGGTTATTTCTCCCCATAATTCTGTTCCCATTAGTTGTCTTAGGACAAGAGCCAACACTTGTTCAAAAAGCAGATAATTATATATATGATGGAAATCAAGCTTTTGATACGTCAAACAATGTTGAGGCAGAAAAGAATTACCGAAAGGCTACTGCAACAGGGCTCAAAAAAGATATTGCACAGTACAATATGGGAACCACCCTACAACAAGATAATTATGTAGTGGAGGCCCTATCCGTTTATGCGGACGCTGTTGAGATCACCAAAGAACGACCCAGCAAACACCGCAACTTTCATAACATAGGTAATGCCCTGATGCAACTCAAAGATTATAAAGTTGCTGTGGAGGCCTATAAAAACGCCTTACGTAATAACCCCAACGATGACGAGACACGTTATAATTATGCCCTAGCTAAAAAAATGCTGGAAAACGAAGAAAACAAAGACGACCAAAAGGACGACCAGGAAAATAAGGACGATCAAGACAACAAGGACAATAAGGACAACAAAGACCAAGACGAAAAAGGGAATAAGGACAAAGATCAAGAAGGAGATAATGAACAGGACAAAAAAGAGGATTTTAAGGATAAGGGGGAAAATGAAAAAGACAATAAAAAGGACGACCCAAAAGATCAAGATGGTGACAAGGGAAAAGACCAACAGCAAACCCAAAGTAATCCTACACAATTATCACCCCAACAGGTAAAGAACCTGCTAGAGGCCATGAGTAACGAGGAGAAAAAAGTACAAGATAAAGTCAATGCCCAAAAGGCAAAGCCTGCGGGTGTAAAAAGTAAAAAAGATTGGTAATGAGACAGCTGTTTTTCTGTTGTTTTATAGCTATGGTGTTTTCGCCTATTGCTTTTGCTCAGGTAGATTTTAAAGCCCAAATAAGCAAGCGTGAACTTGGGATTAATGAGCGATTACGTATAGAGTTTACCATGAACAAAGAGGGAGATAATTTTAACCCCCCTTCTTTTGATGGATTTCGTATTGCGGCAGGCCCTAGTCAGTCGGTGAGTAATATTTACGTTAACGGCAAGAGTTCTTTTTCTAAAACTTACACCTATTTACTAATCCCCCTCAAAAAGGGGAAAATAACCATTGGGCAGGCTACAATAGAAATAGACGGGAACATCTACAAAACCGTCCCTGTTGACATCCAGGTTAAAGATGCTGTTGAGCTACCCAAAAACCCAAATGACCCGAATTATATAGCTTCTGAAAGCCTTCATTTGGTTGCTGCGTTATCCAAAAGCAAGGTGTATATCAACGAACCGATAACGGTGATTTACAAACTTTATTTTGACAGTAAAGTAAGGCCGTCTGATGTCAATCCGATTGATATGCCCGAATACAACGACTTTTGGTCGCAAGACATTCCTTCTAGACGGACGATTGAGCGGGAAATGTTCAAGGGCAAACTGTATAATTATGTAGCTTGGCAACAAACAGTCCTCTATCCACAACGTGCAGGCAAACTGCCCATAGCCCCGCTTTCATTAGACGTGCAACTAGATGTTCCCACAAACCGCAGAGACTTTTTTGGGAACCAAGTTTTCACTCAAGTTTCTCGTACCATTACAGCCGGCAAACGCACCCTATCGGTATTGCCATTTCCTGAAGCCGGCAAGCCACCCAATTTTAATGGCGCCGTTGGCGACTTTAGCTTTGAAGTAAAAGCCTCTAAAGACGCACTGAATGCTTCAGAATCACTTCAAGCAACAGTAGAGGTGAAGGGTAAAGGGAACCTAAAGCTGTTTTCACTTCCAGAAATGGCAACTCCAAGCGCACTTGAGCGTTATGACCCCGAATACAGCGAACAAGTGAACACAACAATTTCGGGTATGCGCGGTTCCATAAAGAACACTTATACATTGGTACCACAGTTTCAAGGGAAATATCCTATCCCCCCCATTGTGTTCAGCTATTTTGATCCCAAAGCAAAAACGTATAAGACGCTTGAATCAGCCGAATTGATCATTGATGTTCTAGAGGGCCCAAAGGCAGCAACGCCTATGGTCAACGCACCAAACGCAGGTACAGTAGCTGTGCCAAATGTTGCGGGTTCTTTTCAGTTCATTGCACAGCAAACGTCCTTCAAGCCCATTCAGCAACCGCACTTCTTTGGCAGTACATTGTTTTTTGCGTTGTTGATGCTGCCTGTCATACTACTTCTTTTGTATTTTATCATACGCAGTCTAACGCCCGACGCCACTGCAATTACAAGACGGCATAAGGCGCGTTTGGTGAAAAAGTTTTTAGGCAAGGCCAAAAAAAACATGTCTGAAGCATCTGCTTTCTATGTTTCGCTTGAAGCCGCTCTTCATAATTATTTAAAGGCCAGACTACAGATTAAAACGGCCGATTTTAGTAAAGAAAAAATGCAAACACTGCTTTCCGATAAAGGCGTTGAAAAGGATACCGTAGCCTTATTTATTCAAGTTTTGACCAATTGTGAGCTTGCAAGATATGCACCCAGTTCTCGCAGCAGCATGGAGCAAGACTACGAAACAGCCGTAGCTGCAATAACCCAAATGGACAAACAGTTTAAGTCATGAAAAACATCTTATTTTTCGCATTTTTTTCTTGCCTGACTTGTTTTGGGCAAGACCCAGAAGATCTTTTCAGAGAAGGGAATATCGCCTACAATAAAGGGGCTTATGACCGTGCCATTGTCTATTATGATTCCGTGAGTTCTTTGGGCGTACATTCACCGGAATTGTACTTTAACCTAGGTAATGCGTACTACAAAAAAAACGCAATAGCTTCCAGCATATTGAATTATGAAAAAGCCCTGTTGTTAGATGCAGGCAATGAACAGTTGATCAACAACTTGGTGTATGCGCAAAACATGACACTCGACAGGTTCACGTCCTTGCCAGAAAGCGAGTTAAAAAAGACAACTGACGAGGTGGTGTTTCTCACTTCTGTTCGTGGTTGGAGTATTGTGCTTATCCTTACGTTTTGGGTAAGTGCACTTTTATTCTTTTTGTTTATCAGATCAAACAGCAGCATCCGAAAAAGGGTTTTTTTCACGGGTTTTGTTAGTTCCCTTCTGCTATCCATTTTGACTGTGGTGATTATACTGCAGCAAAAAAGCACACTACGCAATACCAATCCCGCTATTGTTTTTGTACAATCGGAGTCCTTTCGCGCAGAGCCCAATATGCGATCAGAAGTATTGCTCACAATTCACGAGGGGGCGAAGATTTTTATTTTGGAAAGTGTAGAGGATTGGATTAAAATCAGCCTTCAAAATGGCTCCATAGGTTGGATCCCAAGAAGCAGTGTTCAGCTCATCAGCTTTGCTGAAGAATAGGGGGGATATTATCTATGGGATTTTCTTCTGTATTGATTTTTTCAAACAGGTAAGCACCCAACTCTTCTAAGGGCTGAAAGACCAAAGAGTCTTCTTTTAGACTTTCGGGCAAAAAACTAAAAAAAACATCAAGTTGTCCAACAATCCAAAGCAGCACACCGCAAATAACCAACCATTTACAAGCGCCAAAAAGCGCACCAAGCAATCGGTTTAAAAACCCCAACAGCACCACTTTTGCTAACTTTGTCAGTAGCTTTCCTATCCAAGCTACACCAATCATAATGCCAATAAAAGTTAGTGCAAAGGCCAATAATGGCAGATAATCCCACTCAATATAGTTGGCCAATAATGATGCAGTAAAGCTAGAAAAGTGCAAGGCTCCAAATACCCCTAAGACAAGCGCCAACAGAGAGGAAACTTCCACAAAGAAGCCTCTATAGGCGCCTCGGGCAAGGCCATATACAAGCAAACAAATAACAGCAAGGTCTATGTAGTTAAGTGCCACAACACAAATGTACGTATAGATTTCTTCGGTTTGGTAGTACTATGCGCTTAATGTGTATTTTTGTGCACATGATAGACAACATCAAGGCACATTTAAAAGACGTGGCTGCTTTCTCTGCTACAACTGCAGATGAGGTTGAACAATTTCGTATTGCCTATTTGGGCAAGAAAGGACACATCACCAAACTTTTTGCAGATTTCCGTCATGTTCCCAATGAAGAAAAGAAGGAGTACGGACAATTACTAAATCAACTTAAATCCGATGCGCTAACTAAAGTTAAGGCCTTGCAAACGGAATTAAGCGGCTCCCACTCGAAAAGTTCTATGGATGACATCAGCCGTCCCGGTCAGCCGATTTCACTTGGCGCACGACACCCCATCAGCATCGTTAGAGAACGTGTAATTGACGTATTTAGCCGTATTGGATACGGTCTTTCTTCTGGTCCCGAAGTGGAGGACGACTGGCATAACTTTACTGCCTTAAACTTACCAGAGCATCATCCTGCTCGCGATATGCAAGACACCTTTTTTGTACAAACAGATCCCGACGTTATGTTACGCACACACACATCTTCAGTGCAAGTGCGACACATGGAGTCCAATCAGCCACCAATACGGATTTTATCTCCTGGGCGCGTCTTTAGAAACGAAGCCATTTCTGCACGTTCACACTGTGTTTTTCATCAGATAGAAGGGCTTTATATAGACAAAGAAGTTTCCTTTGCTGATCTGAAACAAACGCTGATGTATTTTACCAAAGCCATTTTTGGTACATCAGAAATTCGATTGAGACCCTCCTATTTTCCCTTTACAGAGCCGAGTGCCGAAGTCGACATTTATTGGGGTTTAGAAACCGAAGCAGATTATCGCATTACCAAAGGTACTGGATGGCTTGAAATTATGGGATGTGGTATGGTAGACCCTAATGTTTTGACAAATTGTGGCATTGATGCCGAGGAATACGCTGGTTTTGCTTTTGGAATGGGATTGGAACGAATGGCAATGCTCTTGTATCAAATTGAAGACATCAGAATGTTCTATGACAACGATCTGCGCTTCCTAAAGCAATTCACTCCCTTGAGCTAATCAAGTACCTTGCTTAATAAGTTCATTTTTTTCTTGGCACTTCCTTTTTCATAAAGGACCTGATAAACACATTCTAATATTGGATATTCTCCATCGAAAGTAGTGCTCATTTCATAGGTTGTTTTGGTACCGTAATACCCTTCAGCAATCATGGTCATTTCCACAAGTGCTGCCTTGACGGTATAGCCTTTGCCAATCATGTTCCCCAACATGCGATTTCTACTAAAAACAGAATAAGCCGTGACGAGTAAATCACCCAAGTAAGCAGACTTGTTGATGTCTCTTTTATTATTGTCTATAGGTTTTATAAAGCGCTTCATTTCACGCATCGAGTTGCTAATTAATACACTTATAAAATTATCGCCAAAGCCAAGCCCATGCGCAATACCTACGGCAATGGCATATACATTTTTGAGTGTGGCGGCATACTCTACACCCATAACATCGTCAGATAAAGAAACTTGAATATAAGCGCATCCCAGCTTTTCTTTCATTTGCTCGGCAATGTTTATATTGCTACTTGCTACGGTCAGGTAAGATAGGCGCTCCAAAGCCACTTCTTCTGCATGGCATGGTCCTCCAATCACCCCAAAGACCGCTTCATCTACATTAAATTTTTCAGCTAAATACGCTCCCACCAATACCTTTTGCTCAGGGACTATTCCTTTAACCGCAGAAAAAATCACTTTGTTTTCAAGCGAGGCAGTCAAAGGGGCCAATACATTATCTATATAAAAAGAAGGCGTTGCAATGATCAACACATCATAAAGGAGCGTGATTTTATTTATGTCTGTATGCAAATCTAATCTTGACATATCGAACTCTACGCTGCTCAAATAATTAGGATTATGCCCTTCTTGTATTAAGTGTTCGTATATCACTTCGTTGCGGACATACCAACCAACAGTTGTGTTGTTTTCACAGAGAATTTTGACGAGTGCAGTTGCCCAACTACCCCCTCCGATTACAGCAACTTTTGAAAAATCTAGCATTAATTAAGCTTTTTGTTCTTAAAAATATTTTAACAAATAATTCACAACTTTGAGGAATTACTTGATTTAACTTGCAGATATAAATGTAAAGCAAGAAAAATATTGCTTACTAGTTTTTCATATGTTTAATATGGTTGGTTATTAGAAAGCACCTCATCGGGTGCTTTCTTGTTTTATAGCCAGTTTTGCCAAGGAATTCTACTTAACAACAGCAGTAATCCAATACCGTAGAAAACGGCAATTCTAAAATACTTTTTCCTGTCTCCAGCCGCCTTTTTGTGTAAGGACCAACCCATGGTGATAATGACAACGGCCAAGATATTTGTAGTTGGGTGCTCTACCAAATACAGACGCAAGGTGCTGTCTTTCATTATAGTTCCCATGCCATTTTCCCAAGCTGAGAAATAAGGTGACACAAAATACGTAGCGATGCCGATCAACAGTTGAATATGAGAAAAAATTAGGGCAAATAGCGATAGGCGCAAGTCTTTGCTGCCAAAGCGCCGCTTGCCAATCAAGCCCCAAAAAGCGTTTAAAGTAGCCAGGACTAAGAAGATTAAGACCACATAGGCCAGTTTAGAGTGTAACGAAATAATGATATCCATAATAGTGTTGTTCCTACAAAAATACTGAATTCAAAACGTTTGGCACATTCACGAAACAGAAACGATTTCATCTTCGCGTATTGACGGTTGTAACGTCAGCTTAAGATAGACTTTGGCAAGGGGAATCACGTCTTTTTCACAGTAGCGTACAATGCGCGCCAAACCCTTTTCTTCATAATATACCCGTGCTACATCAGAACCCTCCATTTCGTCTTTTGGGGATGGGATATCGAAAAAGTGCGCCAATAATTTTAATGAAATATAATGTCTAAAGTCACTAAACTTCCACAATTCTAATGTGTCAAGATGCGGCACTTCCCAAGGTTTTTTGCCCATTAACTGTGACATGTAGGGCAATTCTAATTGATGCTTTAGCAACCGTCTGGCTATAAAAGGAAAATCAAATTCTTTCCCATTGTGGGCACAAAGCCTATGTTGTACAGTTGAAAAATGGCTGTAAAGCAGTGCTTTAAACGCAACGAGCAATTGTTTTTCGTCACCAGAAAAACTGAGTATTATAAACTGACGGCCGTCGGTTGTGGTGGTAACATAGCCAACGGAAATACAGAAAATTTTTCCAAACTCAGCCCAAATACCCGCATGAGCTGTAATAGTCTTCAGCGCTTAAGTCGGCTCCTTTTTGCTTGTAGGCGGTTTTGGCAGCATACAAATCTTGTGCTTCTTTACCGAGCTGAGTAAAATCTGTGGTTTCGGGAACAGTTTCTATATCAAGAAACAGGATGGTGTCAAGGGCTTGTGGCTGTTTCATAGTTTAACATTGTAAAGGCCTCTTCCATATAGCCCAAATAATCGGCAGAGTGCCGAACGCCTGGCAAATCGGGCAATTGCCTACGACCTAAACGTACGACAATCACGTCTTCAACTGGAAATACAATCACATATTGGCCATTGTGTCCGCGCATGCTGTAATAGCGTTTCCCCTTATGTGAGCCTAACCACCAACCATAACCATAGTCTTGACCATTTTTAAATTGCGGGGAGGTGGATTTTTGTACATAGTCAGCACTTATCAATTGCGTACCGTTCCAAATACCACCGTTTTTGAACAGTGCGGCAAAACGGGCAAAGTCCCGAGCGTTGGAATTAAAGCAACAATATGATTTTTCTACGCCATTTTCAGCAGAGTCAAGACGCCAGTTGGCATCTGCATGTGCTCCAAGAGGATTCCAAAAATAGCGCCTTACCAGATAAGAAATCGTCTCACCTGTAGCAGCCGTTAGCACCAAAGATAGTAACTGTGTGCTTCCGCTTTGATAGACAAAACGCTTTCCAGGAGCAGCCTCAATAGGAAGTGTTTTCATCACACCAACGATATCTTGAGTTATGTAGGTGCGGGGCGTGATGGTAAGTAAATTTTCATAATCCTCTTTCCATTTTAGACCAGAGGACATGGTGGCCAAATTCCCTACCGTTAAGGAATCAGCATACGGACCTTTTAACCATGGCAGAAAGGCTTTTGCTTTTTGGCCAAAGCTCTTCACGTCACCTTCTTCAATGGCTTTGGCTAGACTAGCCGACACGATTGTTTTGACCATAGAAAATGAGTTGGTTTTACTGTCCTTTCCAAAGGTTTCGAAATATTGCTCGTGCCAAATCGAATCATTTTTAATGATGAGAAATGCAGCGGTTTCGAGGTCTTGGTGAAGTTTTTGAAGGTTGCTTGTAGCAGGAACGGAATTGTAATCGGCGTGTAAGGGCCATGCTTGGGGGTTGTCACTTTTGGCAATCGGACGAGAATCGAAATATACGTAGTCTTCCAAGCCCGCTGAGGTTCTTCCAAGTTCAACGACTTTAGCTCCCAATTCAATTAGGTAACCATAGCCTGAAATATAGAGGCCTGCTACTAATAGTACTAAAACAACAAGAAGTCTTTTTAAAAATGAGGCGAATTTTTTCATGAGTATTTTTAAGCAAAGTACAAAAATTTGTAGTGCTGCTTTTACAATAAGGATATGGCGCGCTCTGCGTGATAGGAAACAATGATGGAAGCTCCTGCGCGCTTAAAGGCTACGAGCTGCTCCATCATTACACTGTCGTGGTCAAGCAATCCTTTTTCCGCCGCGGCCTTTAGCATGGCGTACTCACCACTTACTTGATAAACAGCAATCGGGACCTGTACTTCATTGGCTAGGTCACGTACAATATCCAAATATGACATCCCTGGTTTTACCATTACAATATCTGCACCTTCTTGAATATCGCGAATGGTTTCAGTAATGGCTTCTTTGCGATTTGCAAAATCCATTTGATAGGTTTTTTTGTCGCCGAAACCCGGCGCAGAATCCAGCGCATCTCGGAAAGGGCCATAAAAGGCAGAGGCGTATTTGGCACTGTAGCTCATAATTGCGGTGTTTACATAGCCTGCTTTTTCAAGAGCTTGGCGTATGCTCAAAACTCGGCCGTCCATCATGTCGCTAGGAGCAAGCATATCGGCACCACATTCGGAGTGACTAAGCGCTATTTTCGATAAGACCGCTACTGTTGCATCGTTCAGAATTTTATCCTCTTTCACAATACCATCGTGTCCAAAGCTAGAAAAAGGATCGAGGGCAACATCAGTTGCAACAAGGAGTAAAGGAACAGCTTTTTTAATCGCACGAATGCTACGCTGCATTAAGCCATCAGGGTTTAAAGCGGCAGCACCTGTATTGTCTTTTTGGGCATCATCAACCTTAACAAAAAGAAGGACCCCCTTTACCCCCAAATCATAAAGTCGTTTTGCCTCTGCCGTGGCAAGGTCAAGACTAAAGCTATAATAGTCCGGCATTGACGGAATTTCTGTTTTGGTTTTAGAACCTTCCACAATGAACATGGGCACGATAAAATCATTAGCTGAAAGGCTAGTTTCACGCACCAAGTCTCGCATGGCAGCGCTTGCTCGCAAGCGTCGATTTCTATAAAGAGGATACATCATAGTTTAGACCCAGTCTATGGGCTTCTTTAGAACAGTTAATAATTTTGCTTCTTCCGAATCTTTTTCTGGCTGGTGGTCATATACCCACTGAACCGTTGGGGGCAAACTCATTAAGATGCTTTCTATACGCCCTTTAGTTTTGAGCCCAAACAAGGTCCCTTTGTCGTGGACAAGATTAAACTCAACATATCGCCCTCGTCTTACTTCTTGCCATTGACGTTGTGTTTTGGAAAAAGGGAGTGCTTTTCGCTTCTGAACAATGGGCAAATACGCAGCTAAAAAAGCATTGCCCATGTCTGTCACAAAGATATACCACTTTTCTAAATTGTGGGTATCGTCAGGACGACAATAGTCAAAAAACAAACCGCCTATACCTCTTGCCTCATCGCGGTGATGATTCCAAAAATAGGCATCGCATTTTTGCTTGTAGTTCGTGTAAAAGTGTGCATCGTGCTTGTCACAAACCGATTTACACACTTGGTGAAAGTGGGTTGCGTCTTCTTCAAAAAGGTAATAGGGGGTTAGGTCTAAGCCTCCACCAAACCATTGATCAACAATATTTTTATTTTCATCATAAAGCTCAAAGTATCTAAAGTTGGCATGAACCGTTGGCACCATGGGATTTTTGGGATGTAGTACTAAACTAATACCACAAGCGAAGAAGTCACCATGTGAAACACCTAATTGCTGTTGCATTGACTCGGGCAATTTGCCAAACACCTCAGAAATATTTACACCTCCTTTTTCAAACACAGCCCCCTTCTCAACGACACGTGTTCTTCCGCCACCGCCACCAGGACGATGCCAAATATCTTCTTGAAATTGCCCCTTGCCGTCTTCTTGTTCAAGACCAGCGGTTATGTTGTCTTGCAGGGTTTTTATATATGCAGTGAATTGGGATTTCATAACGTATCGATTTAGGGGGTGTAGGATTTAATAGCATTGACAAATGCCTTAGCGTGGTCAACAGGAACATTGGGCAGTATGCCGTGACCTAGATTGGCAATGTAGTTTTGCGTGCCAAATTCGCTTACCATTTTGTGGGCCAGCCTTTCAATTTCTGGGATAGGTGATAATAAACGGGTGGGGTCAAAATTTCCTTGTAGCGGAATTTGCCCACCCGAAAGATAACGTGCATTGCGGGCAGAACACGTCCAATCTACGCCTAGGGCGTGAGCGCCAGAACGCGCCATAATTGGAAGTGCATACCAACAGCCTTTGGCAAATGCAATTACTTTAGTCTCGTCTTTAAGCGCATCAATAATCTGTTGCATGTATTGCCACGAAAAGGCATGATAGTCTTCTTCACCTAACATGCCCCCCCAAGAATCGAAAAGTTGCACAGCGTCTACACCTTCACGAACTTTTGCTTTTAGATAGGCAATGGTAGTATCTGTAATTTTTTGAAGCAGCTCATGTGCCAAGGCGGGTTGAGAAAAGCAAAATCCTTTGGCTATGTCGAAGTTTTTAGACCCTTGCCCTTGAACGGCATAACACAAAATGGTCCAAGGCGATCCAGCAAAACCAATCAAAGGAACCCTATCATTCAACAGTAGCTTAGTTTGCTTAATGGCCTCCATAACGTAGTGTAAACGATCTTCAACGTCAGGCACGACTACTTTCGCTAGGTCTTCTGCGGTACGCACGGGGTTTGGCAACCAAGGCCCAACACCGTCTTTCATTTCAACCGTGATATCCATCGCTTGTGGAATGACCAAAATATCAGAAAACAAGATAGCTGCATCTGTTCCCACTTGATCAATAGGCATCACCGTAATTGCTGCTGCAAGCTCTGGCGTTTGGCAACGTGTAAAGAAATCATACTTCGCCTTAAGTTTCATAAAGTCAGGTAGATAACGCCCTGCTTGACGCATCATCCAAACGGGCGGTCTGTCTAGGGCTTCGCCTTCTAGTGCTCGTAAAAAAATATCGTTCTTAAGCATGCTGGTGTTTTTTTAGGTGTTGAATGGCTTTTACCACCAGGGTTTTTATACTGGGGTTCTCCAAAACAATCAAGTCTTTTGGTTGCAGAGGGAGAAGTGCTTTGGCAGTGGTTTTACCAATGCAAAAACAACTGCTGTTTACAATTGTGTTCATGTCTGTATGGCTTTCAACGCCACTAGGGCTGTAAAAAAGGACAGCGTTAGGGGCTGCATTTATTTTTTTGACATTAAGCGTGGTTTCATAGACCACAATTTCTTTAAAATTGGCCTTCATCGCAGCCATTTTTTTCGCTAAAAGAGGCAATCTTCGATTTCCACAAAAATGCAAAAAAGAGGCATTATGAGCCATTTTTTCAATAAAAACGATCAATTCTTCCATGTTTTTAGCTGTTTTTGTCGTTTTTATATCATTTTTAAAAAGCAACACCTTTGATTGTTCTCCCACACAAAGTACTTGTGTATTTGCTAAGAGGAATCCATTTTTTAATACCGTTTTCACAGCGTTTTTACTGCTGAAGATTACATAGTCTGTAATAGCAGGGCTTTCAAAAGTTAGAGGCTTGACCTGAATAGCTTCGTATTCCATATAGGCGAGACCATTTTGAACGATACGCTCGCGCAAAATCACATCTAACTTTTTGGTCGATAAGATTAAAGGCTTATTCATCTAGCATTGCTTTAGCGCCACGTGATAAGAGTTCTTTGGCAGCAATAGAACCAATGTCATTGGCTTTTTCAACAGGCATATACTGATTAAACACCAACTGTTGTTTTCCGTCTTTTTGTGTAATACTTCCAATGAAATGAACTTGACCATCTTTCATTTTTGCCAGAGCTCCGATGGGAGCCGTACAACCGCCTTCTAACTCACGCAAGAAGATTCGTTCTTGTGCCACACAAAAAGCCGTTTCATCGTCATTTAATAGAGACAACGTTTCCATTAATTCTTTATTAGAGGCCAATGCAGTAACCAACAAAGCCCCTTGTGCTGGCGCTGGAACCATCCAGTCTAAAACGGTATGCTGTTTGGGTAGCATTTCCAGACGAATCAGACCAGCTATGGCCATTATGGTCCCTTGACAGTCCATGGTTTCCAATTTTTTTAGTCTTGTGGGAACATTTCCTCTGATGCCAATAGTACTGTGGTGTGGATATTTATGCAACCATTGCGCACCACGTCGGAGACTGCTGGTTGCCACAATACTTTTGGTGTCTTCCCAAGCATCGTTTTTGGAAATAAAAACGTCAGCTACGGGACCACGTTTTGGAATAAATGCAAGAGCAATACCTTTTGGAAGTTGTGTTGGCACGTCTTTCATACTGTGAACGGCAACATCTATTTGATCTTCTAAAAGAGCGACATCCAATTCTTTGGTAAAAATTCCTTGTACCCCCATTTCATATAGGGGCTTTTGTAACTCTATATCACCACTAGAAGAAATGGCTACGAGTTCGCTTCTAAGGCCAAGAGTCTCAAGCATGTGTTGTACTTGTCGAGCTTGCCAGAGTGCTAGCGCACTACCACGAGTTCCTATCCTGACAAGTTTATTCATCGGCAATTACATTGAACAGTGTTTTTAATGCCTTGACACTTTCACCAGCGTTTTCACTCGTGCGTAAGTGCGTTGCCATTCTGTTGGTTAATTTTTGGATAAGACGATCTGAAACCGCTAAGGCACTATCAGTATCAACGGAAGGGTTCTTTTTACGATGGGCTTCCAACTCTTGCAGTTGGATGTCTTCCATCAGTTTTTTGACTGCGACAAGCGCAGGTGTAAATTTACGTGTTTCGAGCCACTGATTAAATTCTTCTACAGATTGGGCAATGATTTCTTTAGCTTGTGGCACGTACTTTTTTCGTTCCATCAACGTTTTATCTGACATTTTAGACAGCTCGTCCAAGTGAAGCAGCGAAACGTTTGGAAGTTCCAGCACATTAGGATTCACGTTTTTGGGCATAGATAAGTCTAAAATGAGTAATGGCTTATCGGTATGAATCAGCGACTTAGCAATAGTTGGCTTTTCGGCACCAGTTGCTACAACAAGCACATCAGCTTTGCGTATTTCAACAGGTAGATCAGCGTAGTCTTTCACCTCTATATCAAATTTTCCTGCCAATTGCTCTGCCCGTTCGCGCGTTCGATTGATAAGTGTAATGCTGGTATTTTTGGTATGCTTGACAAGATTTTCACAAGTGTTACGACCAATTTTCCCCAATCCAAACAACACGATTTTTTTGTTGTCCAAGTCTGCAAAGGTGTCCAGCATATAGCGGACGGAAACGTAGGAGACGGAAGTTGCCCCAGAAGATAATTCTGTTTCTGTTTTAATGCGTTTACTCGCGTTCAGTACACCGTTAAACATGCGTTCCATATACGGCCTGAGCATATTACTTTTTTTAGAAATCTTAAAACTTTTTTTAAGTTGTGAAATGATTTCAAAGTCCCCTAATATTTGACTGTCAAGGCCAGTTCCTACAAAGAATAAATGCGAAATAGCTTCGGCACCTTCATAGGTATTTCCCACAATTTTGAAGTCTTGAACTTTCCCTTCTGAATGCTTGCAAAGCAATTCAATAAGCAGCTCGCAATTAGAGGTTTGGGCATATAACTCAGTTCTGTTACATGTCGAGCTTAAGACCAAAGAATCAATTCCTTTGCTTTTGGCATCATCCAATAAAAAGGGGATTGCTTTTGAAGTTATGCTAAAACGGCCCCGTAGCGCCGCATCTGCTTTTTTATAACTAACACCAATACAATAGAAATTATTCCTTGTCGGCATATATGATTTTTAGTTGCACAGCAAAAATAACGCACAGCCAAGACAAAAAATACCGCTAAAAGTACTTTTTCTAACGCTATTAGGGCTTGGCAGTTCACAGAGAAATTACTATTTTTTCTTTGTATGTTTGTTCCATAGAAGAAAAACAAAAGGAAGCAATGAATACAGAAAGTAACGCTTTACGTCCTGTTATTGACCAAACCATTGAGGCGGGTTTTGACGTCCTTACTTATGATAACGGGACCGATAAAAAACAGCACGTTGTCCGTCATGTTGATGCCAGTTTGATTCAATTTCATTTTTGTTTCCGAGGAAGCGTAACCTTTCATTTTAATGCACGAACCTACAGTCTTCCCATATTAGACGAACACGTTTTACTGTTGTATAACCCTCAGCGTGAATTGCCCATGGAGCTTGATCTTGCAGAAAATACTCAGCTGGTCACGGTGCTTATTTCAATTAAAAAATTCCACAGCTTGTTTTCGCAAGAGGCGGAACAAATCAGTTTCCTTTCGGACGAAAACGTTGACAAAAAATACTATAAAGACCATGTTTTCACCCCTTCTATGGCTGTAGTTTTGAGTCAGGTTTTACAACACCAACCCTACGCTTTGATGAGCAGGCTTTATTTAAAAGGAAAGGTTTACGAGCTTTTGAGCCTGTACTTTAACCCTTCCGAAGCCACAGATATTGCTGAGTGTCCCTTTTTGGTTGATGAAGAAAATGTGCGTAAAATTCGTAACGCTAAAAAAATCATGCTTGAACGCATGGTAGATCCGCCAAGTTTGCCTGAATTGGCCGATGAAATAGGCCTAAGTTTAAAGAAACTGAAAGAAGGATTTAAGCAACTTTATGGCAGCACGGCCTATCAATTTGTTTTGGACCACAAGATGAACCACGCGCGCCAACTATTGGGCACAGGCTCTTACAATGTGAATGAAGTAGCCAGTCAACTTGGCTACAGCAATTCAAGTCATTTTATTGAAGCCTTTAAAAAGAAGTTTGGCACGACACCAAAAAAATACCTTTTGTCTGTATCTTCGTAACGAAAAATGTTGCTATGAAAGGAGTTCTAATGGTGAATTTAGGTTCACCCAAAAGCCCTACACCTGAGGACGTCAAGCCTTACTTGGAAGAGTTTTTAATGGATGAGCGTGTGATTGACGTGCCCAAGTGGTTTCGTTCTTTTTTGGTCAAAGGGATTATTCTCAAAACCCGACCTAAAAAATCGGCGAAGGCTTATCAAAAAATTTGGTGGGACGAAGGTTCTCCACTAATTGTTTTATCGGAACGCTTACACGAAAAGGTCGCTCAAAAGACATCTGTACCCATTTCGCTTGCCATGCGATATGGTCAACCGTCTATAGCTTCAGGCTTGGAAGAACTACATCAAAAAGGGGTAGATGAGGTGCTGATTGTTCCCCTTTATCCGCAACACGCCATGGCTACTACAGAAACCATATTGGTTTTGGCAGAAGAAATTAGAGCTGCACAATATCCAAAAATATCCTTTACACATTTGCCAGCATTTTATCATCATGCAGATTATATCAGGGTATTGGCACATTCTATTCAAGAATACCTTCAAGACAAACCGTGGGAACATTTGTTGTTTTCCTATCATGGCATTCCAGAGCGACACATTCGCAAATCGGACATTACCAAATCGCATTGTAAGATTGATGGCAGCTGTTGTCAAACGCCATCCGATGCGCATGACTATTGCTACCGTCACCAATGTTATGAAACCACCAAACAGGTTGCGGAGTATCTCGAGCTGCGGCCGGGAAGCTTTTCAACTTCGTTTCAGTCTCGATTAGCAGGCGATAAGTGGCTGCGCCCTTACACAGATAAAACGGTTGAGCAATTTGCCAAAACCGGAACTAAGAAGTTGGCGGTTGTGACCCCTGCGTTTATTTCGGACTGCCTAGAAACGTTAGAGGAGATAGGCATGGAGGCCAAAGAAGATTTTGAAGAAAAAGGGGGAGAAGAAATGCATGTAGTTCCATGTATCAACGATCGTGACGATTGGGTAAATGTGCTAAGTCGCTGGATAGATGAGTGGGCAACAGCTTCTTAATTTTGAAAAAGGCGTACCTTTAGAACAATACTTAAGCGTGGATTATTATTTATACATAAAAGCACTTCATCTGATTTTTGTAATCACCTACTTTGCTGGGCTATTTTATATGCCACGGCTTATGGTATACATGGTTGAAGCTGCCGAACGCCCACAACCGGAGTCCGATATTATCATACCACAATTACAATTGATGATTCGACGCTTGTGGCAAATCATTACGGTCCCTTCTGCTATTTTAGGACTAATTTTTGGGCTTTTGATGGTGTGGATAAACCCCTTTTTGCTGGGTAAATCTTGGATGTTGGTCAAGTTGGTATTTGTAGGGTTATTGATTTTATACCATATACAAACACATCGTTTTTACAAGGCATTTTTGCAAAGGAATTGCCAGCGTAGCGCCAGCTTTTTTCGCATTTGGAATGAAGGCGCAACACTTATTTTATTTGCTGTGATATTTTTGGCGATACTCAAAGATAGCATTCATTGGATTTTTGGGTTATTGGGGCTATTTGGCCTGACTTTTTTACTAATGCTCGCTATTCGGTTATACAAACGTTATCGTAACAAAAACGGCTAGCATATGCGGTTGCCATCTCTTCGCGCTCGGATTTTTATAGCTCTAATTTTTTTGGTGCTGGTAGCTTCAATATTAATTGCGGGAGTAACCATTGTACAATATAGCGAGCAGTCCAACACCTATCACGAACAGCGTTTATCGCGCAAAGAAAATCAACTCAAGAAGCGACTAAAGTACCTTTTGGCACGTACACCACTGAATGTTGGTGGAACAAATATTAAAGCCGTTTTTCAGCCCCATTTAAAGGAAACAGCAGACGTTTTAAACATTAACTTTAGGCTCTATAGCTTATCTGGTGATTTGCTTTGTTCTTCACAACTGATGGAATCAATTCCCTCACAAACACTTTCTACGACTATTTTAGAACAACTTCAACCCAATACGGGCGAAAGACTAATTGACGTGAGTACTACTGATGGTGTAACAACACGTTCTTCATTTTCGTATATATATGATTTAAACAACCAACCATTGGTCATTGTTAACGTGCCTTATTTTGACGATGATTCGCTTAGCTCAATGGAGCTTAAAGCTTTTTTGATTCGTTTAGTTCAAGTGTATGTGGTCATGTTGATTATTGCCATCATTTTGGCATTTTTTGTCTCTTCTTATATAACACGTCATTTGGAAACCATCAGCAGTAAGCTCAATCAAACCAAACTATCAAAAACAAATACCAAAATAGAATTAAACAAGGCCAGTCGTGAGATTTCAGCACTCGTGTCGGCCTACAATCACATGGTGGATGAGCTAGAGGCAAGTGCGGTTAAGCTTGCCAAATCCCAAAGAGAAGTAGCTTGGCGTGAAATGGCAAAACAAGTAGCACATGAAATTAAAAATCCGTTGACGCCTATGCGACTGAGCATTCAGCATTTTGAACAACAAGCAGCAAAAGGAAATGCCCAATGGTATGAAAAGGTACATGAGTTTAGTCAATCACTTATTCAACAAATTGACACCATGAGCGCCATTGCGTCAACATTTTCACAGTTTGCTACCATGCCAACAGGCCAATCAGAACGTATTAATGTAAAAGAAGTTGCAGGGCGTGCTTTAGAGCTGTATGCAGATGCTCCCATTACTTTTCAGTCAGTAGCCGACGTATATGCTCATTTTGATGCCACACAGTTGGTGCGGATTATAAACAACCTCATTAACAACGCTATTCAGGCATGCGAAGAAGTTGAAAAACCCCAGATTCGTGTGTTGCTGACTAAAGAAAAAAAATCAATCTTATTCGCTGTTGAAGACAATGGCAAGGGAATTCCAAAAGACTTACATGACCGGATTTTTGAACCAACTTTTACCACGAAAACGAGCGGTATGGGATTGGGCTTGAGCATGGTAAAATCTATTGTTGAAACCTATGATGGGTCTATCGTTTTTGATTCTACCCCCGACGCACTTACGCGCTTTGAACTTCGCTTCCCAAGTGTTGATTAGGGATTGATATCAGCTGTAATGGTTTTTTCTAATTGCTCAAGGGTTTCTGCTACTTGGTCGCTTGGGCAGTCCACAGGAGGGTGCATTTTAAGTTTAATTTTAGCACCAACACCCATAGGGAAATAGCCGTAGCGCGAGAGTTTCCAGGAATTGTTGATGGTAATGCCTACCAGCTTTGCGTCAGGCATGGCATCGATAAGTTGTTTTAATCCACCCATTCGAAAAGCGCTGGGTTTAGCGCTATTGCTTCGTGTTCCTTCTGGAAAAATAACAATACTGCTGTTGGTTATTGCCAGCTTTTTTCCAAATGCTTTGATGTCTTTTAGCGCCTGTTTGGGTTTTTTCCGATCAATAAGTACAGCACTGCCATTCCTTAGATTGAACGAAATGCTAGGAATTCCTTTGCCCAACTCTTTTTTTCCAACAAATGTTGGATAAGCCTTACTTAAATACCAAATGAGCGGAGGTATGTCATAGGTGCTCTGATGGTTGGAAACAAAAATATATGACTGGTTTTTTTCAATGGTAAAAGGGCAGTTCAAAATAAATCGAGTTCCTAAAATATTGAGGCAGCGCAACAACAAAAAGTTAAGCACAATGACGCTTGCACGGTGTGCTTTTTTTCCAAGAAAAAAATAGCAGATACGCTGGGTGCCATCAAATAAGATGAGGGTGAACCCAAAAAACAGATAATACAGTACGCTAAGCGGATAGGATATTAGCTTAGCCATTTGTTAGGTTTAGCAGTGAGCGTTGTAGGCTTCTTTAAGGTTTTCTGCGATAATGTCAGCACGCCTCCCTTCAATGTGGTGCCTCTCGAGCATATGCACCAATTCTCCGTCATTGAACAACGCAATACTAGGCGATGAAGGGGGGAAAGGGACCATAAGCCCTCTTGCTTCTGCCGTAGCTTCTTTGTCTACTCCTGCAAATACAGTAATGAGTTGTGCAGGCGTTTTGTCGTTGGCTAGCGACAGACGTACGCCTGGGCGGGCGTTGGCAGCAGCACAGCCACAGACAGAGTTCACCACAACAAGTGTAGTTCCTTTTTTATTTATTGCCGAAGCAACACTTTCTGGAGTAGTACATTGGTCAAAACCTACGGCAGTAAGTTCGTCGCGCATGGGTTTAACAATTTCAGCAGGATACATAGCAGATTATTTAGAGTACAAAGATAAGGAAGCTGTTGGATTTTTAGGCACGTTCGCAATACACCATATAGTAACGGGGTGTAAAATAGCGCAAGATTGGTCTTAGCCCAATTTTTTTTGGGTCAGGCGAAGCCCAAATGAGACGGTCTTTGACAACCCAACCACTTTTTTCAAGCAAAAAATCAAATTGTTTTTGCTCAAATTCATGATAGTGTTTGTCCCAATCGTCTTTAGTGTTCCAATATGCAGAGGCAAACCATAGCTTTAGTGGCACAGAGGCAATCAGCTTTTGGGTTTTAAGTTGGCTAAGGATATTAAATGGCGCCAGCATATGTTCAAATATTTCAAAGGCAGTAATGCAATCCACACCTGTATCTAAATAGGGCTGGAAATCTGTATCGAGGTTTTCACCTTTGGTATTGTGTACGGTATATCCTGACGAGGCAATAAATTTGGACAAGTCATTGGGAGTTCCCAAATCTAAAATTTTAGTACCGCTCTCTATGTGTTTTTGCACAAAGGAGCGTGTTTTTTTAAAACGTGTGGCTACTGGAAATCGCATGGCGTAAATGTACTATAATATAAGATGATAAAAATGGGGCAAACCTTATTATCATTTGTATTTTTGCAGCGTGCGTTGGCTATTTGCATTTATTGGCTATATGATCTTTCGGTTTCCTGGAGCCTTATTGGGATTTTTTTTGGGAACGCTTTTTGAAGCAGGGAATAGCGGAAGGATTAAAACTTCTTTCCAAACTACACGTGTTTCCCAGCAAGACTTTGAGTTGCGCCTTTTGGCATTAGCCAGTATGGTGATAAGAGCCGATGGCAAAACAAGCCAATCCGAATTGGATTATGTGCGTGCACAGTTTGTTCAATTCTTTGGCAAGGAGCGTGCTAATCAAACTTTCCGTGTTTACAATGCCGAGTTCGAACAATCGGGGATTTCAATTCTAGAAATCGGGCAATTTCTTGCCAGCAGAACACAATACGGCGCCCGTTTACAGATGCTCGACTTCTTATTTCGCATAGCCAAAGCCGACGGCCGTGTTTCGCCACCCGAGCTAGAAAAACTAGCGGAAATTGCAGGGTATATGCGCATAAGCACCTTAGACTTTAACAGCATCAAGGCCATGTTTGTTGCCCAAACAGATAGCTCTTACACCATATTAGAAGTACCCAAAACAGCTTCGGAAAACGAAATCAAAAAGGCCTATAGGAACTTGGTGAAAAAACACCATCCAGATAAAGTACGTAACTTAGGGCAAGCCGCAGAGCAGGCCGCAAAAGAAAAATTTCAACGTATTCAAAAAGCATACGAAGACATTAAGAACGAACGAGGATTTTAGCACATCATGAACGATTTTATATTGTATTTATCGCTGGGCTTTGAGCATATTTTAGACATAAATGCTTATGATCACTTGCTTTTTTTGGTTGCCATGTCGCTGCCATTTGTATTTAAACAATTGCGATTATTGCTTATACTGGTAACGGCATTTACGATCGGCCACACCCTGTCTCTTTGGGCCGCATCGGCTGGGATTATCCGTTTTTCTTCCAACTGGATTGAGCTTTTAATCCCCATTTCGATAGTACTCACCGCCCTACATACATTATATTGGAATAACAGTCTGGAACGCAAACCGTCTTTGCCATTTTTTGTACTTGCT
The DNA here is from genome assembly GCA_002862645.1 of Flavobacteriaceae bacterium. Taxonomy (GTDB): domain Bacteria; phylum Bacteroidota; class Bacteroidia; order Flavobacteriales; family Flavobacteriaceae; genus UBA7446. The sequence continues at coordinate 51,763 of PKDQ01000003.1, forward strand.
GCCTTTTTTGGCATCATCCACGGACTTGGTTTTTCGGGCTATTTTTCTATGGTTTTTCCGCACAAATCAATAGGCCTTCCATTGTTGTATTTTACCTTGGGTATTGAATTGGCACAGCTCCTTGTTGTGGCCTTGGTTGTTCTAGCCAACAGTATTTTGAGCAATGTATTTAGGGTTTCAAAACGCGACCGCCTTTTGGTAGGCAGTAGCATAATTATAGGTATTTTAGTGCCTATTTTAATTTCGGCAACCAAAGCACTATGAACAAAGCTGAAAAGAAACAATTGCGCTATGACACAGCCTACATGCGTATGGCTATGGAATGGGCTAAGCTATCGCATTGTCAACGCAAGCAAGTAGGGTCACTTATTGTCAAGGACCGTATGATTATTTCTGACGGCTATAATGGAACGCCCACCGGTTTTGAAAATGCTTGTGAAGATGAAGCGCACTACACCAAATGGTATGTATTACACGCCGAGGCAAATGCGATTATGAAAGTGGCATCTTCCACCCAATCTTGCGCAGGAGCAACCCTCTATATTACACTTTCGCCTTGCAAAGAATGTAGCAAGCTAATCCATCAAGCAGGGATCAAAAGAGTGGTCTATGCAAAAGCATACAAAGACATTTCTGGCATTGAATTTTTAGAACGGGCAGGCGTAGCAGTCGTTGCTTTGACGCAAGACTAACCCTTCATTTTTTCTTTAATTTTAAGGGCTATTTTTAGAGTAGTAAGTAAGATAATAGCACAGAGACTTGCCCCAACCCCTATCACAGCGGCAAAACTTTCTCCTTCAAGTGGCTCCTCAAAATTGATGTGGAATAAATTAAAAATCAGCAAGCCAGCAGCCAGAACTAAAAAAATATATATAAGTACTTTCATGTGTTTATAATTGTTGTTTTTCAATGGTCACATGTAACTTTCGATGTTAAAAATAATCATCCCTTTGTATGTTACTAATAATTTATAACATGTCGGTTTCATTAGTTAAATAACTGTTGAACATTATCTGCAAATAACTTTACGGCAATTGCCATAAGAATCACGCCAAATATTTTACGGATTACGCCAATACCAGAAGGACCTAATACTTGTTCAATGCGTTTAGAAGATTTCAATACAATATAAACAATCACAATATTGATTACAATAGCAACAATAAGATTGCCCAAGTTGTATTCAGCACGTAGCGAAAGGATAGAAGTCAGCGTTCCTGCACCCGCAATAATGGGGAATGCAATGGGTACAATTGATGCTGTTTCTGTAGATTCGTCTTTGTAGAGTTGTATACCTAAAATCATTTCCAGTGCTAAAAAGAATATAATTAGCGCTCCAGCCACCGCAAAGGAGTTAACGTCAATGCCAATAAGACTTAGAATTTGTTCACCCAAAAATAAAAATCCAATCATAATTAGCCCGGCAACTAAAGAGGCCTTTTCGGACTGAATATGCCCAAACTTTTGCCGCAGGCCAATAACAATGGGAATGCTGCCAATAATATCGATGACGGCAAACAATACCATGGTGCAAGTGACGATTTCTTTTATGTTAAACATGGCTCAAAGATACTTTATTTATGTTTCAAAATTGTAGTTTAGCAGCATGTTTCAATTGGGGAAAACACTAGTTTCAGAAATGCTTTTTGATCGGGCTTTCACTTGCGATTTAACAGCGTGCAAAGGGGCATGTTGTGTGGAGGGCGAAGCTGGCGCACCTCTAGAAACAGCGGAAATAAGCGAGCTCAAAGAACACTGGACAACCCTTAAGCCCTTTCTGACAAAAGAAGGCATAGCGGCCATCGAGGCACAAGGCGTAGCCACACAGAACGCATTTGAGGAGTGGGAAACCCCCCTGATTGACGGCAAGGCATGCGCATATATTGCTTATGACAGCAAAGGCCTTGCGCAGTGCGGCATTGAGCAAGCCAACAAGAAACAAACGACCAACCTGCAGAAACCCATCTCATGCCATCTCTATCCCGTCCGTGTGAAAAACTACAGCGCATTTGTGGCAGTCAACTATCACGAATGGTCCATATGTGCGCCAGGCTGCTCTCTTGGAGCAGCATTAAAACAACCACTTTATCAATTTGTGAAAGGGGCACTGGTGCGAAAGTTTGGGCAGGCGTGGTATGATACCTTGCACGCGGCGGCGCAAGATTTTGATGCTAACAACAATTGTTAGACAATACCCTTACCATAGAGACTCTTACAAGTAGCTGAATACCAATATTTTATAAATAGACCATTTTTTAAGTGTTTGTAGGAAAATCCTTAGTTCTTGTTAAAAACTAAAAGGCATTGTGGAAAAGTATGGCTTTCATTTGGTCATTTTTTTTGGAATATTTGTAAGGAAATTATTCAATCCGAAAACCCTCTAATAAAAAATTATGCCAAATGCTATAGAACCCATATTGTCTGAAAATAAAAATCGCTTTGTAATTTTCCCTATTGAACACCATGATATTTGGGAATGGTACAAGAAATCTGAAGCATGTTTTTGGACAGCTGAAGAAATTGATTTACATCAAGATTTAACAGACTGGTCTACTAAGCTAAATGACGATGAGCGTTACTTTATAAAACACATCTTGGCATTTTTTGCAGCATCTGACGGTATTGTAAACGAGAATTTGGCTGAGAACTTTGTAAACGAAGTGCAGTACAGCGAGGCGAAATTTTATTATGGGTTTCAAATCATGATGGAAAATATCCATTCTGAGACATATTCCCTTTTGATTGATACGTACGTTAAGGATGAAGCGGAGAAGAATAATTTATTTCAAGCGATTGAGGTGTTTCCTGCTATCAAGAAAAAAGCAGACTGGGCATTACGTTGGATAGATTCAGATTCATTTGCAGAGCGTCTTATCGCTTTTGCAGCTGTAGAAGGAATCTTTTTCTCGGGTGCTTTCTGCTCCATTTTCTGGCTCAAAAAACGCGGCCTTATGCCAGGATTGACATTTTCAAATGAATTAATTTCTCGTGACGAAGGGATGCACTGTGACTTTGCTGTTCACTTGCACAACAAACACTTGGTGAATAAAGTACCACCAGCCCGTATCAAAGAAATTATTCTTGATGCTTTAAATATTGAGCGTGAGTTTATCACGGAATCACTACCAGCAAGTCTAATCGGAATGAACGCCAAACTGATGACACAGTATTTGGAATTTGTTACCGACCGTCTGCTTGTTGAACTTGGCTTAGAAAAAGAGTTCAACGTATCCAACCCATTTGACTTTATGGATATGATTTCGCTTCAAGGAAAAACAAATTTCTTTGAAAAGCGTGTTTCGGAATACCAAAAAGCGGGTGTGATGAACCAAGAAACAGAGGAAAAAGAAAAGTATTCTTTCGGCGACGACTTTTAGTCACTAAAAAAGGATAAGTGCAGCATCAATATTCACCAATAGTATCGGCGCTGTCTAACCAATAAAACCAAACGACATTATGTATGTAGTAAAAAGAGATGGGCGTAAAGAGCCTATCATGTTTGACAAAATTACCGCCCGGGTTCGTAAGCTCTGTTATGGATTTAACGAACTTGTGGATCCCGTAAAGGTAGCCATGAAAGTTATTGAAGGCCTTTATGATGGGGTTACCACCTCTGAACTCGATAGCTTGGCAGCCGAAACAGCCGCTTCCATGACAACCGTTCATCCCGACTATGCCCAACTGGCCGCTCGGATATCTGTTTCTAACCTCCACAAAAACACTAAGAAATCTTTTTCTGAAACCATGGCAGACCTCTTTGAGTATGTCAATCCACGTACAGAAAAGAAATCACCGCTTCTCTCAGATGAAGTGAGTAAAGTAATACAAGATAATGCCGAGTTGCTTGACTCTACCATCATTTATAATCGTGATTTTGGTTATGATTACTTTGGCTTTAAGACCCTTGAACGTTCATACTTGCTCAAAATCAATGGGAACATTGCTGAACGACCACAACACATGTTGATGCGTGTTTCTGTGGGTATTCACCCAACGGACCTGGATGCAGCGATAGAGACGTACCACTTGATGTCTAAAAAGTATTTTACACACGCAACACCAACTCTATTTAATTCAGGTACGCCCAAGCCCCAAATGTCTTCATGCTTTTTGTTATCAATGCGTGATGATAGTATTGATGGGATTTACGACACCCTTAAGCAAACGGCTAAAATTTCACAGTCTGCTGGAGGTATAGGCTTGTCTATTCACAACGTCCGTGCGACAGGTTCTTATATTGCAGGCACCAACGGTACTTCAAACGGTATTGTGCCCATGCTGCGTGTTTATAACGACACAGCCCGCTATGTAGACCAAGGTGGTGGAAAGCGAAAAGGCTCATTTGCCATTTATGTTGAGCCATGGCATGCAGATATCTTTGACTTTTTAGACTTAAAGAAAAACCACGGTAAGGAAGAAATGCGCGCACGTGATTTGTTCTATGCTATGTGGATTCCAGATTTGTTTATGAAGCGTGTAGAAGAAAACACGGAATGGACACTTATGTGCCCTAACGAATGTCCAGGGCTTTACGATTGTCACAGTGAGGAATTTGAAGAGATGTACCTCAGATATGAAAAGGAAAATCGTGGTCGCAAGACCATCAAAGCACGTGAGCTATGGGAAAAAATCTTAGAATCTCAGATTGAGACAGGAACGCCTTATATGCTCTATAAAGACGCTGCGAATCGCAAGTCCAATCAAAAGAACTTAGGAACCATCCGTTCGTCAAACTTGTGTACTGAGATCATGGAATATACGTCCAAGGATGAGGTTGCGGTTTGTAACTTGGCTTCTATTGCACTGCCCATGTTTGTTAAAGATGGCGCATTTGACCACCAAGAGCTTTTTGATGTTACCGTTCGTGTGACAAAAAACCTAAACAAGGTAATTGACCGAAACTACTATCCTGTTAAAGAGGCGGAGAACTCCAATATGCGTCACCGTCCAGTGGGCTTAGGCGTACAAGGTCTTGCGGATACGTTTATCAAACTTCGTTTGCCATTTACCAGCGAAGACGCACAAACCTTAAACCAAGAGATTTTTGAAACCATTTATTTTGCTTCGCTGACCGCTTCTAAAGATTTGGCAGAAGTAGAAGGACCTTACAAAACATATAAGGGATCACCGATTTCTAAAGGGGAGTTCCAACACAATATGTGGGGCATCAAAGACGACGAGCTTAGTGGCCGTTGGGATTGGGAAGGCTTACGCAAGCAAATCAAAAAGCACGGCGTTCGTAACTCCCTATTGATGGCACCGATGCCAACAGCATCTACCTCTCAAATTTTAGGAAACAACGAATGTTTTGAGCCGTACACTTCCAACATCTACACAAGACGTGTGTTATCTGGTGAGTTTATTGTGGTGAACAAACACTTGTTGGAAGACTTGGTAAATCTTGGCCTTTGGGATGAGGAAATGAAGCAAGAACTAATGCGTGCAAACGGATCGATTCAACACATAGAAACCATTCCTGCCGAGATTAGAGAGCTTTACAAAACAGTTTGGGAAATGAGTATGAAGGACATCATTGATATGTCTCGTCATCGTGGATATTTCATTGATCAGTCGCAATCGCTTAACTTGTTTATGGAAGGCGCAACCATGTCCAAACTCACTTCAATGCACTTTTATGCATGGAAGTCTGGTTTAAAAACAGGGATGTATTATTTGCGCACGAAGTCGGCTGTTGATGCCATTAAATTTACCGTCAATAAAAAAGCGGAAACGGTAGAAGTACCTGCAACCTCTACCAAGCCAAAAGCTAAGGCGGCTGTGGCGGTCGAACCCCTTTCTTCATCTGAGCTAAAAGAAATGCTAGCTAAGTCTAAGGAAAGCGAAGACGACGACTGCCTCATGTGTGGCTCTTAATAATCAACCATTCATAAATAAAAACAGCGCTTCTTAAGAAGCGCTGTTTTTATTTAGACCATCTTACTTATTAGCTGGTTTTCCCATGGGCATCGTGGTATTCAACTAATAGATTAGTAGTTGCATTTAGCAGGTCTTTAGTTTCCACAAGAACATTAAAGTATAAGGTCGTGTTTTTTGGACTAGACTCTTCTTGGCGAGTTCTTTCAACCTGCTTTTGTATTTTTTCCACAACTAGATTATTTATTTCCAGTTTGGTTTCGATAATATGACCAAGATTGTCAAAGGATCTGTTATCAAATACAGTTTTTATATCTTCAAAAAACGCTTCAAATCTTAGATAAACTTCTTTAAGCTCTTTGTACTGACTGAATTTTAACTTTTTATGATTGTTGTTAACGTGCTTGTAACATACCTTAGTTATATATTCTAAAGATTGAGACATGTCGTGTAAATACCCCAAAATATTAATGTAAAAATTACTCGCATGTATACTGGAATCGTCAAGGTTCTTTATGAAGTAAAAAATATTATCGCGTAGTTCGTCTACTTCGCTTGAAAGCTTTACAATTTGCTTTTTGTTTTTCTTTAAAATAGCAACATCCTCCAAAGCAAGTCCATTAATGGCGCTAGTATAAATATTACTACTTCTTTTAATAACAATCGAAATATTTTTAGCGCTTTCATACACCACTCCTTGTACAGAACTGCTCTCAGAACTTTTCAAGCTGTCCATACCAGAGTTTAATTTAATCCTTTTGTGGGCTAGATAATTTCGATAGAGTAATATTACTGTTAGCAAAATTAATATAGGCGTTATTACAGGGGGGTTCCAATTGATTAAAAATAGTACAATCCCCGATGCAATAAATGCTCCAAAAGCAGTTGCAAACCAACCTCCAATTACATTTAATACTCCGGAGACTCTATATACAGCACTTTCTCTTCCCCAAGCCCTATCTGCAAAAGAAGTTCCCATAGCAACCATAAAAGTAACATAGGTTGTAGAAAGCGGTAATTTCATGGTAGTGGCAATGGCGATAAGAATACCAGCAACCATAAGGTTTACTGAAGCACGAATCAAATCAAAAGCAGGAGCTTCAATACTTTGATCTTTGGTTATTTTTATTTCTGGGGTTTTAAACCTTTGCGCAATTATTTCTTTTGCCCCTTTTGGAATAATAACACCAAAATAGTTGGCGAGCTGCGTAGCGCCTCTGACAACAGATCGAGAAATCAAATTAGGTTCAAACTTCTCATGTGTATCTGTTTGACGGGATAAGCCGATCTCGGTTTCTGCAACGGTTTTGGCTTTTTTAGAAAACCAAAGTGTGAGCACCATAATTGCCCCAGCAAGAAACAGTAGCAGTGGCTCAGCAGGCACTTTTTTGTCTAAAACCTCCATAGAAAACAATGAGGCATCTACACCTGAAACAGACCACGCTTCATAAGAGTGGTAAGCCGCCATAGGAACCCCTATGAAATTCACTAAATCATTACCAGCAAAAGCCAGCGCTAAACCAAACGTTCCTACAGCAATAACAACCAACAGGACGGTTTTTTTGGTGAGGTATT
>PKDQ01000025.1 GCA_002862645.1 Flavobacteriaceae bacterium
TAATTAAACAGAATTTCTTTCTAAAAATTTAAAAGGAGCTTTAATGATTTCTTTTTTATTATTGACAATCATTTCTCCAATTTTTCTCCCCATAAATTGAAAATCTGTTGAAATTACGCTTATTCCAAACAGCTCTTTTAAAGGAGTGTCATTATAGCTGATAATTCCTATATCATCTCCTATTTCAAATTCGTTGTTTCTTATTTCTTTGATCAAACTAATCAAATCTGATTCTTCTATGGTTATAAATAAGTCCCCATCTTTAAGTATTATATCATCGTATATATGATCTATGATGTCAAAATCAAGTTTGTTTATTGAACAAAATTTCCTGAATCCGTTTAGTATTCTTTTTGGATATGGGTAAAATGACTTTTCAGGATAAATTAGAAATAATTTTTTATACTTTTTAATTATGTCAAAACCATCTTGCAATGCCTCACAAATATCATTCTCAAAATCTTGGTAAACTGACATAATATTTTCATTTTCAAAAAACTTTATATTGTCGATTATTACCAGTTTTTCGGCTGGAATTTTGTTTACTTCATTAATTGCAGCTTCAGTAAAGGTGATATGCTTTTGATTGTTATTTTTAAAATGTGGCATAATGATGTAGTAAATGTATCCCTTACATACTTAAGAGGTTTAGAAGTAGCAGAACTAAAAGAGGAAGATATGCCAATTATTCATTAAATTTAAAAGATGAAAAAATCTTATATTTTTATAATCTTTCTTGTGTATATATCTGGTTTTATATGGTATGGGTTTGAAAAAGGAGATTTAAATAACGAAGCAAAGCAACTTTCACTACAACTAAAGGAAGAGTTACAAAGTTATTATCCTAATCTTTTTTCTTCTAAATCAGAAGAAAATAAGCCAGGCTATACTAGCTTATTTGCGGATTGTGAAAAATTAAGTAGTCCAAAAAAAAACTGTGTGTTTAAGCGTATTCATCAGTTCATAACGAATAAAGCAGTATATCCACAATCAGCCTTGAATGACGGAACACAGGGTGTAGTATTTATAAGGTTTGTTAAAGCAAAAGATGGTAAGGTTAGCAAAATTCAAATCAAGGGCGAAGATGAAAGATTAAATAAAGAAGCGCGTAGAGTTATTGCGAGCCTTCCAAAAATGGAAGGCGTTCAGGATGGGAAAAGTATTAGATATAACATAAGAATTAAATTTAAAATAGGTTTAAACAAACAGCCTATTGTGGGCTTGTATATATATGTATAACTTGAAGTAGCAGAACTTAAAGAAGAAGATATGCCTATGGTTTAGTCACCAAGTAGGGTTGTTACATCAGCTTGTAATGCTTGGATTGATGCCTCAAGACTAGCAAGTTGTTGAAGAATTACAGCATTGTTAGCATCTACAACTGCTAAATCAACTTCAACTCTTCCAATACCAGACATTGTATTAAGGTAATAGGTTAGAGCTTCAGATTGGCTTGCGTTAACAAGAGTTTCTAGCCCAGCTATTTCGAGTAATGTTGCACTTAGTGATTGTTGAACTGAAGTAATTTCAACAAGTATCGCTACTTCAACCGCAGTAAGTTCAGCACTCTGATTAGCAAAACCATTTTGCACAACAGCTAGCATATTAGCAAGTTGTTGAAGAATTTCAGCATTTTGAGCATTTACAGCTTCTAAATCAACTTCAACTCTTCCAATACCAGACATTGTATTAAGGTAATAGGTTAGAGCTTCAGATTGGTTTGAAGCTAGAGTTGTGTCAATATTATCCAATTTACCATCAACGTTAGTAAAATTAGCGTTCACAGCAAGTTTTCAAGCTTACTTTAGCCCAATCGATGCCTTCATTATTGCAGTTTGATATGGTGCAAAATAAATTATCAATGAAAATCAGCTAGTGCTTTCTGAATGACAAGCTTGGGGGTGTAACACCCTTCACTCCCCTGTTTTGTCTATAGTAGTTAGAAGTAGTTATTTGTTTCTAGTAAAGAAGTTGTTTTTCCAAAGATAGAAATTGATAAAAAATGACAAACCAAAGAATATACCCGAAGTTATTAGCCACATTTCCCAATCATCAGGGTAAGATAAAACGTCAAATAAAGCTAGGAAAAAACAAGTTATGCCTGTAAATGCGAAACCAACAGAAAAAAAGAATAATATATGCTTCATAAGATAAATATATGGAATTAAGACAAAAGTATGGTGGACGAGTTAAAGGGACACCTAACAAGATAACCAATGAAGTAAAAGAAAAGCTACAAGTATTGATAGATAAAACTGTAGATGAACTTACAACTGCAAATTTGAGCGTATCTCACAAGCTAAAACTGCTAGAACTAGCTTTAAATTATACGTTGCCTAAACTTGCACACACGTACAAGGAAGTAGATAACAAGCAGAAGAGTTTTAGGGTTGAATATGTGGGAGGGAGTAATCCTGATGACACCATATATGACACCAAAAAAGAAGGGAGCAAGATAAATTCCTGCCCCCAATAGATGTGACCTCGGCAGGATTCAAACCTGCAACCTTCTGAGCCGTAATCAGATGCGCTATTCAGTTGCGCCACGAGGCCGTTTAGGGGTGCAAATATATCTTATTTTAACAATGCAGCAAAACTAAAGTGCACGCATTGTTATATATGTTCGCCAAGCCAATAACAGCAGTTGGCTTTTTGACACCTTGCTTATGTCAACCTGCTTTTTGGAAAGGCTTGGTAATAAAGCTTTGTTGCATTTTGCTATGACCTTGAAAAAAATATTTCCCATACTACAAAGGTACAAAACCTTGTGCTGCGTATCTTCGCCATAACGTATGAATGCATTATTACTTGTTGGTGGGCTTTCCCTCTTGCTTTTAGGAGGCGATTGGATGCTCAAAGCTGCCGTGGCAACTGCTGTGCGTTGGCGGGTTCCTAAGGTGGTTGTGGGCATGACCGTTGTTTCTTTTGCTACATCACTTCCAGAACTCATTACCAGTATTCGTGCTGCCCTTGAAGGATATCCTGACTTATCGCTTGGTAATGTGGTGGGTTCAAATGTTGCCAATTTGGGTTTTGTCTTGGGGATTATTCTTCTTTTTGGCCGTATTCAAGTGCAAAAAAGTTTTTACCAATTTGATTGGCCCGTCGTTTTTGCTGTTTCCTTATTGTTGTTTTTCTTACTTCACGATGGAATAATCAGCACTTCAGATGGCGTACTGCTGCTTTGCGTGCTTGTAGCTGTAATGACTTACTTGATTAAATTTCAACCTCTTGTGGTGCTGCAGGAAGCACCACAAGATGTGGCGATAAAGTCTTGGTGGTGGATTAGCTTTTTTATAGCCCTCGGTTCCTTAGGCCTCGCCTTTGGTTCGCAATGGTTGGTAGAAGGCGCAGGGGGCTTGGCACGCACCTATGACGTTAGCGAACGTGTCATTGGTGTTACGCTGGTTTCGGTTGGAACGAGTTTGCCCGAATTGGCAGCCTCTGGTATCGCAATTGCTAAAAGGGAGCATGGGATTTCTATTGGAAACCTAATTGGTTCCAACTTATTTAATATCCTAACGGTTTTAGGCCTTACAGCTGTTATTCATCCATTACAACTTGTTGATCAGCAGCTTTTAGCTTTTGATATTTGGGTGATGATTGGCTTTGCAGTGCTCTTATTGCCCTTGGTGTTTTTTTCTAAAAGACTACAACTTTCATGGCGACAGGGTCTTCTTTTGATCTTCTGTTATGCTGCTTATATAGCGCTAACGCTTTCGTAAAAAAAAAGCAACCGATTCTCGAACGTATCGAAAAAAAGATGCTTTTAAAGTTAAAACTAAAAGTACGCTTACACGTCAGCCGACTTTACAGTCTTTATAATACGTGCAGCAATTTTGTACGGATCCGCATTAGAAGCTGGTCTGCGGTCTTCCAACCAACCTTTCCAACCCTTTTCTACGGTCATAATTGGAATACGAATAGATGCACCACGGTCTGAAACACCAAAGCTAAATTCGTCAATAGATTGTGTTTCGTGATCTCCTGTAAGGCGTAGGTCATTGTAAGCACCATAAACTTCGATGTGCTCCTTTACAACAGGACGGAATGCTTCACAAATTTTCTCATACGTTTCCTTTGAACCACAAGTTCTAAGTGTTGTGTTTGAGAAGTTTGCATGCATACCTGAACCATTCCAGTCAGTAGCACCGAGCGGTTTTGGGTGATAATCAATAGCTAGACCATAGTCTTCAGCCAAGCGCTCTAAAATATAACGGGCGATCCATATTTGGTCACCTGCCTCGGCAGCACCTTTAGAGAAAATCTGAAATTCCCATTGGCCAGGAGCTACTTCACCATTTGTTCCTTCTACGTTTAGTCCAGCATCCAAACAAATGTCTAGGTGTCGGTCCATAATCTCACGTCCGAAAGAGTTCTTCCCCCCCACAGAACAGTAGAACTGGCCTTGTGGAGTTTGATCTTTTGGAAAGCCAAGTGGAAGGTTTGTTTCTGGATCCCATAGAAAGTATTCTTGTTCAAATCCAAACCAGAAGTCATCATCGTCATCTTCAATGGTTGCACGACCGTTAGAAACGTGTGCTGTCCCATCTGCATTAAGGACTTCGGTCATAACCAAATATCCATTTCTTCTTTCAGGGTCAGGGTAGATAGCAACAGGCTTCAAAAGACAGTCAGAAGACCCTCCCTCAGCTTGAAGCGTAGAACTACCATCAAAAGACCACATTTCGACATCCTCTAGTTTTCCAGAAAAGTCACTAACTACTTTTGTTTTGCTACGAAGGTTGGCAGTGGGTTTATAGCCGTCCAACCAGATGTATTCAAGTTTTGATTTATTCATGATTTTATAATAAGATTGAACAAAAATAAAATTTATAATATACCCGCTATGGTAGTAGGGTATTTTTTTATAAACATTACAAAGATTTTTATAAACCCCTTAAAATAGAGGGGGTATAATTGCTAATTATGTAATATTCTTCAGTTTTTACATCAAATTCAAAATTCTAAAATAACAAATGTAATACCGCTATTTGATGTATATTTGTTAATTCCTAAAACCTTAAAATCATGAATAAACTGCGTTTTCAAGCCATTCAGGACGCTGTCATCCGCCTACCTAAACCCTTTCATAACGACCAAATAAAATCGTCGCTTTTTGGCAGTCACGTCTTTACCAAGAAGTTGATGCGTAGATTTTTGACAAAACAAGCTTTTACCGAAGTCGATGAAGCTATTGAAAAAGGCACAAAAATTAATCGAAATATTGCCGACCATGTAGCCGCTTCAATGAAAGATTGGGCCATGTCTATGGGTGCTACCCATTACACACACTGGTTTCAGCCTTTAACTGGGGCTACAGCCGAAAAGCACGACGCCTTTTTTGACTTTGATTCTAACGGCGATAGCCTTGAGTATTTTGGCGGTTCTCAATTGGTACAACAAGAACCAGACGCGTCTAGTTTTCCAAGTGGCGGTATTCGCAACACTTTTGAAGCGAGGGGATACACCGCTTGGGATCCTTCATCTCCAGCCTTCATCTATGGCACTACGCTCTGTGTGCCTACAATTTTTGTTTCATACACAGGCGAAGCTTTGGACAACAAAACACCACTGCTTCGTGCATTGAATGCAGTTGACGACGCAGCTACACAAGTAGCCAAATACTTTGATAAAAACGTTACACATGTACAAGCTACCCTTGGTTGGGAGCAAGAGTATTTTCTTATTGACAAGGCCTTAGCCTCTTCTAGACCAGATATTATGCTGACGGGCAGAACCTTAGTAGGTCACCCCCCGCCAAAAGGACAGCAATTGGACGATCATTATTTTGGATCTATTCCTTCTCGTGCTATTAACTTCATGCGCGAATTGGAATACGAATCTATGTTGCTCGGAATACCTGTAAAAACACGCCACAATGAAGTGGCGCCGAACCAATTTGAATTAGCACCTATTTTTGAAGAAGCCAACCTAGCTGTTGATCATAACGCACTACTGATGGATATCATGGGTAAGGTGGCCAGTAAGCATCACTTTAAGGTGCTGCTTCACGAAAAACCCTTTTCCGGTATCAACGGCTCTGGAAAACACAATAACTGGTCACTGTCTACCAACACGGGTGTTAATCTCTTGAGCCCAGGCAAGACACCCATGAGTAACTTGCAGTTTTTGACATTTTTCATCACCACCATTAAGGCGGTTCAAAACTATGAATCTCTTGTACGCTCGTCTGTTGCTAGTGCAGGAAACGATCATCGTTTGGGTGCTAATGAAGCGCCGCCAGCTATTGTTTCCATTTTTATCGGTTCTCAATTGTCATCTGTCCTTGAAAATTTGGAACATGTCTCTAAAGGAAAGCTATCTCCCAAAGAAAAAACCGATTTAAAGCTAAATGTTGTGGGTAAAATCCCCGAAATACTACTGGACAACACCGATAGAAACAGAACTTCGCCTTTTGCCTTTACCGGCAATAAATTTGAATTTCGTGCCGTTGGCTCTAATCAGAACTGCGCCATACCCATGACTGTTTTAAATACTATAGTAGCCAAGCAGTTAATTGCATTTAAAAACGAAGTTGACGTACTTATCAAGTCCAAAAAACTGAAGAAAGATGACGCTATCTTTAATGTGTTACGTGAGTACGTCAAGACCACAAAAAATATCTTGTTTGACGGAGATGGTTACAGCCAATCATGGGAAAAGGAAGCCAAAAGAAGAGGGCTCTCTAATTTAAGGAAAACCCCAGAAGCATTATCGGTTCGTATGAATAAAGATGTGATTGATTTGTTTGACTCTGTCAATGTCATGAATGCCGTTGAGCAAAAAGCCCGTTACGAAATTCAATTGGAACAGTATGTACAAACAATAGAAATTGAAAGCCTTGTATTAGAAAACCTGGTTAACAATCAAATACTTCCAACGGCATTTAAATATCAAAGTATGCTGATTGAAAATGTGAAAGGCTTAAAAGAAATCTATGGGGATGACTTCTCAAAATACGCGCCTGTTGCTATGAATTCTATCGAGAAAATTAGCGGTTTAACAGAGAAGCTGGCTACTGCTTGTGCAGCCCTTGCTAAAGAACGAACAAAGGCCAATAGCATGAGCAAGTTTGACGACAGTGCCCAGATGTATGCTAAAAACGTACTTCCGCTTTTTGATAAAATCCGTGAATGTGTAGATGGAATAGAGCTTATTGTTGATGACTCAGCATGGCCATTAGCCAAATATCGAGAACTATTATTTTTACGTTAATATGATAAAAAAACCGTCCAGTGAGCGCTATCAAATGCGTGGTGTATCTGCAGATAAAGAAGATGTACACGCAGCTATTGAGAATATAGACAAAGGACTTTTTCCAAAAGCGTTTTGTAAAATTGTTCCGGATTACCTTACTGGAGATGCCGACTATTGTTTGGTGATGCATGCCGATGGGGCTGGCACAAAATCATCTTTAGCTTATATGTATTGGAAAAAAACGGGTGACCTTTCTGTGTGGAAGGGGATAGCACAAGATGCACTCATCATGAACATTGATGACTTACTCTGTGTAGGTGCTGTTAATGAAATTCTTATTTCATCGACCATAGGACGGAACAAAAACCACATTCCCGGGGAGGTTATTAAAGCTATTATCCAAGGAACAAACGAGCTTGTCGATGAGCTTAATGCACAAGGCATGAAGCTTACACTGACAGGCGGAGAAACTGCAGATGTTGGTGACTTAGTGCGTACTATCATTGTGGATTCTACTGTAACGGCACGTCTAAAACGCGATCATGTAATTAATAATGCCAACATCAAAGCAGGTGACGTCATTGTTGGATTGGCTTCTTATGGGCAGGCTTCCTATGAAACCCATTACAATGGGGGTATGGGTAGTAACGGGCTTACCTCGGCGCGTCATGATGTGTTTAACAAATCCCTTGCTGATGAGTTTCCCGAAAGTTTTGATCCATTGGTGCCAAATAATTTGGTTTATACAGGATCTAAAAATTTAGAAGATGCTGTCGAATGTGTTGCTGTAGATGCGGGTAAGTTAGTGTTATCTCCTACACGTACATACGCACCGGTTATGAAAGCAATTTTAGATACCATTAGCCCTCAAGAAATTCACGGGGCAGTACATTGTAGTGGCGGCGCCCAAACCAAAGTGCTTCATTTTATTGATAGCGGACACGTTATTAAAGACAATATGTTTCCCATTCCCCCACTTTTCAAAATGATTCAAGCTGAATCAAAAACAGATTGGCGTGAGATGTATAAGGTCTTTAATATGGGTCACAGGTTGGAGTTGTACCTATCCCCAGAAAATGCAGATTCAATTATTGAAATCGCCAAATCGTTTGCTATTGATGCCCAAATTATAGGGCGTGTGGCTGAGCACCCAACAAAAAAACTTACCTTATACACACCAAACGGAACTTTCGAATATGCCTAAGCTATTATTAATTATTGCGATTTCTGTTGGTGTGAATACGCTTTCTTTTGCTCAAGAAGGGGAGGACCTGTTCATGATATTTGACAATAGCATTGAATCGCCACCCTTACTTCCAGAACGCATGGTTTTTACACAGCGAATTTTTTGGGGTGAAAAAGGTATTTTTAGGACTACAGGTGTAGCTCCCCTAAATATGGAACAGCGCCAAAAAGAGCTTAAGGTTCGTCGTGTAATGCTTACCTCACACCAAGTACTTGGCTATGCAACTTTAGCAGCTATGGTTGCTCAAGGAATTATTGGCGGAAAATTATATAACGGAAACGACAGCTTGTATAGCCTTCATAAAACCATGGGTGATGTGGTTAATATCGGTTATTTTACTACTGCGGGAATGTCACTCTTTGCACCGCCTCCACTCATTAATAAAAAGGTGCGAGGGTTCTCATCAATAAAAGCACATAAAATACTAGCAACTGTTCACTTTTCTGCTATGGTAGCTACAAACATATACAAAGATAAAAATCGTGAAATCCACAAAGGGGCCGCTTATACCGCTTTTGGAAGTTATGCGATGGCTGTTTTGGTTTTTAAATTTTAAAATGACACGTCACTTATTCCTCTTTTTAATTGTTTCTTCCTGTTTAGGGGCTCAACAACTCCGCGTAGAAACCGCTGCATCAGAAATCACTTACGAAGCTTCACATGTAGTACATGATTGGTCTGGCACTTCAAAACAAGTCCAAGGCGTGGTTATACTCAAAGATGCTGTACCTTCTCGAATGGCTATTGCTACCTCAGTTGCTTCGTTTGACTCTAGAAATGAGGGTCGTGATGCTCACGCCCTTGAAGTGTTGGAGGCTTTAGTATTTCCAAAAGTTTCATTTTATGCAGACACCTTTACTTTAGAGGGCGAAACCCTAAGCATAACCGGGAATTTAACATTTCACGGTAAAACAATACGTCTCACAACTACTGCCAATTGGGTTAAAAAAGATGATGGTTGGATGCTCGAAGGGGATTTTGATTTTAAGCCTTCTGAATTTGATATTACGCTTCCCGCCTTTATGCTTGTCAAGATTCGTGACAATATCCATATAAGCTTTAGTTTGGAGTTGCGTACCTTTGCATCATAGTACATGCTACAAGAAAAACTACAGATTGTAAAACAGCGTTTTGATGAGGTTTCTGATCTTATCATTCAGCCTGATATTATCGCTGATCAAAAACGATACATTTCCTTGAATCGCGAATACAAGGATTTGTATGCATTGATGGAAAAACGAGAAGAATATTTGAGCCTTTTAGGTAATAAGGAAGAAGCGGAAGCCATTATTTCAGAAGAGAAAGATCCTGAGATGCTTGCAATGGCTAAAGAAGAATTGGATGTTTCCTCAAAAAAACTACTTTCCCTTGAAGATGAAATTCGCTTTATGCTTATTCCCAAGGACCCTGAGGATGTCAAAAACGTTATGATGGAGCTTCGTGCAGGTACAGGTGGGGATGAGGCGAGTATTTTTGCCGGTGACTTGTTCCGTATGTATACAAAATATTGTGAGGGTAGGGGCTGGAAGGTAAACGTTGTGGATATGAGCGAAGGTACTTCTGGTGGATTTAAAGAAATTATTTTTGAAGTAAATGGTGACCAAGTATATGGGACATTAAAGTTTGAATCGGGAGTTCACCGTGTTCAACGTGTGCCACAAACGGAAACCCAAGGACGTGTTCATACATCAGCAGCTACTGTTATGGTGCTGCCAGAAGCAGAGGAGTTTGATGTTGATCTCGATATGTCTGAGATAAGAATTGAGCGTACTACTTCAACAGGCCCCGGAGGTCAGTCGGTTAATACGACCTATTCTGCTATCAAATTGCATCATGAGCCAACTGGAATGATTGTTAGTTGTCAAGATCAAAAATCTTCTCACAAGAACCTTGAAAAGGCTTTGAAAGTACTGCGTTCAAGACTTTATGATATGGAGCTTGCCAAAAAGCAAGCTGCAGATTCAGAAAAACGAAAAAGTATGGTTTCTTCTGGAGATCGATCTGCTAAAATAAGAACGTATAATTATCCACAAGGCCGTGTCACAGACCACCGCATTGGATTAACGTTGTATGATTTGCAAAACATCATCAACGGAGATGTTCAAAAGCTGATTGATGAAATGCAGTTCTTTCAAAACACCGAGAAACTCAAATTTTCAGACGAATTGCTTTAGTATGACACGACAAGATTTATACATTCAAATTCAGTTGAAAAAATCATTCTTGTGTTTGGGCCTAGATCCTGACCTAGAAAAAATGCCCGAACAGCTTATTACTTCAAGCGAAGAACCCCTTTTTGATTTTTGTAAGGCCATAGTTGATGAAGTGCAACACCTTTGTGTAGCGGTTAAAATAAATACAGCTTTTTTTGAAGCTTACGGTGAAACAGGTTATGTATCTTTATCTAAACTCATACACTATATAAAATCACACTATCCCGATTTGTTCACCATTGCTGATGCTAAACGCGGTGATATAGGCAATACATCTTTGCGCTATGCTAAGGCCTTTTTTGAAGCCATGCCCTTTGATTCCATTACCATTTCTCCCTATATGGGCAAAGACTCTGTTGAACCTTTTTTAACATACAAAGACAAGCATGCCATTTTGTTGGCCTTGACTTCTAATCATGGAGCAACTGATTTTCAAGTAGCTAAAAATGCTGAAACGCCATTATTTAAAGAAGTCCTGACCACTTCTTTAAACTATGAAAATACCGAAAGACTAATGTATGTGGTTGGCGCTACCAAAGCAGAATACTTAAAAGAAATTAGAGCATTAGTACCTGATGCATTTTTGTTGATACCAGGTGTTGGTGCACAAGGTGGTAGCCTTAAAGATGTTTTTGAAAATGGTGCAAATAAACAAATAGGTCTTTTGGTTAACTCGTCTCGTGGGATTTTATATGCCAGTAAGGGTCAAGATTATGCTGCTGCTGCTGCTAAAGTTGCTTATTTGCTTCAAAATCAAATGCAAAAACTGCTCGCCTGATGTTGCATTACAGTCGCTATATACATAGAACGTCTTCTGAATGGGTTACCTTTGTTCACGGAGCAGGAGGTAGCTCGTCTATATGGTTTAAACAAGTACGTGACTATGTTAAGTATTACAATGTATTGTTAATAGATCTTCGTGGTCATGGGAATTCTAAACCCACCATCAAACGTGCGTTTGAAAAGCGGTATACATTTGACAATATCGTTGATGATATTATTGAAGTTTTAGATTACGAAAAGATTAAAAGCTCCCATTTTATAGGTATTTCGCTGGGTACCATACTGATTCGTCAATTGGCAGAGAATCATCCTGAACGCGTTTCAAGTATGATTATGGGCGGCGCAATAATGAAGCTTAATATCAGATCACAGATTTTAATGCGCTTTGGGAATATCGTTAAGTCGGTGATTCCTTATTTATGGCTTTATTGTTTTTTTGCATTTATCATCATGCCTAAAAAAAACCATCGTGAGTCTAGGTTGCTTTTTGTTCGTGAGGCAAAAAAGCTGTACCACAAAGAGTTTTTGCGTTGGTATAGGCTTACTTCAGAACTAAAGCCATTACTCAGATTATTCAGACAAGTAGATGTAGGTATTCCCACGCTTTATGTCATGGGAGAAGAAGACTATATGTTTCTGCCAAGTGTACAAAAGTTGGCTGGAATGCACCAAGCATCGCAAATTACAGTAGTACCTGACTGTGGACATGTTGTTAACGTAGAACAGCCAGCATTTTTTAATGCGACAACACTGCGTTTTCTGAAATCCCTTAACTAAGTAAATATTACAGTTTTATTTCCATACACAAGCACCTTTTTCTCAACGTGGTGGTAAACGGTATTGGCCAATACCATTTTTTCCAAATCTCGCCCTTTGGCAATTAATTGTGAAACGCTATGATTATGTGAAACGTGTGCCACTCCCTGCTCAATAATAGGTCCAGCATCCAGTTCTTCTGTAACATAGTGACTGGTAGCGCCAATAATTTTCACGCCACGTTCGAAAGCGGAATGATAGGGTTTTGCACCAGGAAAGGCAGGTAAAAATGAGTGGTGGATGTTGATGATTTTGTTCCTGTATGCTTCAATAAGATCTGTAGGTATGATTTGCATATAACGTGCAAGAACCACAAAATCTACTTCGTGTTTTGCTAAGAGTGTAAGTTGTTGTTTTGTGGCAGCTGCTTTTGTTTCTTTGGTTACTGGAGTGTGAAAAAAAGGAATTTCAAAAGCTTTTGCTATTGAGGCTAAGTCTCCGTGATTGCTGAGTATAAAGGGGATCTCTACGGCGAGCTCTCCAGATTTATAACGCCCCAATAAATCATATAGGCAATGATCGTATTTTGACACAAAAATGGCCATCTTGGGTTTATAGTCTAGTGGCTGATGGCTCCAAGTCATGTTGTATTCGTTTGCCAGTTCGTTTTCAAACAGACTAACGAAATTTTGATACGAACATAGTTGTTCGTTTAATTCGGCTTGAAGGCGCATAAAAAAAGCACAATTTTCTCTGTCAACATACTGATCAATATATTGGATGTTTCCTTTTTGTTGGTAAACAAAAGAAGTTACATCTGCAATAATTCCCTTCTTGTCTGGACACTGAATAACAAGTGTAATGGCGTACATATGTTGTTTTGCTGCAAACATACATAAAAAACAAACCCGAGTGTTTATAAAAAACACTCGGGATTAGCTTGATAGTTTGTTTATGTGCTATTTTTTAGAAACACTAAAGTCTGCATAAGCTGACATGCCGTGTTCGGCATCGTCAAGCCCGCCAATTTCTTGTTCTTTAGTTACACGGAGTCCTATAGTTGCATTTACAACAAGCACTAAGAGCAAAGCACTCAAAACACAGAAAGCACCAACAATACCTACTCCTGCAAGTTGTAGCATAAACTGTTTGGTACTAGCCATATTGCCAAAGATACCTACGGCAAGCGTTCCCCACATTCCTGCAAAAAGGTGAACGGCAATAGCGCCAACAGGGTCATCTAATTTTAGTTTTTCAAGCAATGCGATGGCAAGTACAACAATAATACCGCCAATACCCCCAATGATCATGGCTTCTCCTGTCGACATTTGATCTGCGCCAGCTGTGATGGCAACTAATCCACCAAGAACACCATTCATAAACATAGTTAAATCGTAGTTTTTGTAAAGTATATGTGAAAATATTGAAGCCACAATCCCACCTGCTGCTGCTGCTAAACTTGTTGTAACAAGTACCAATGAAGTGGTTGCAGGATCAGCAGATAATACAGAGCCACCATTAAAGCCAAACCAGCCAAACCAGAGGATAAGTACACCCCCAGCCGCTAAAGGCATGTTGTGACCAAAGATTGGGTTTGAAGTTCCATCGTCGCTATATTTGCCTATGCGCGCCCCCAAAAAGTATATGGTGATAAGCGCTGCCCATCCTCCCACAGAGTGTACAAGCGTAGAACCGGCAAAGTCATAAAACCCCCAATTGAATAGAAATCCGCCTCCCCATTGCCATGAACCTACGATAGGGTAAACAATCCCAACGTATAATATGGCTATTGCAAAAAAGGCTTCTAGCTTGATGCGTTCTGCAACAGCTCCAGAAATGATGGTAGCAGCAGTGGCAGCAAACATCCCTTGAAACAAGAAATCTGTCCACCAAGTATAACCACCACTTGCATAATCAGCAGTCATGCCCCCTTCAGGAGGAGCAATACCCCACCCAGCAAATTTAAAAAAGCCAGTAGCTCCTTCTTCAAAACCGGGGTACATAAGGTTAAAACCAGCGAGAGCATACAGCAGTAGCCCAGCGGTAATAACAAAAAAGTTTTTGAATAAAATGTTAACGGTGTTTTTTTGACGTGTCAGTCCAGCTTCGAGTAACGAGAAGCCCATGTGCATAAAAAATACGAGTGCTGTACAGATCATCATCCATACATTGTTTGCAGTAAATAGTGCAGTATCCATTAATGTTTGTTTAGTTTAAAGTATCTCCGCCTTTTTCACCCGTTCTAATGCGGTAGGCTTCCTCAACGGGGTGAATAAATATTTTTCCATCGCCAATGTTTCCCGTTCCACCAGCTTCAATTATGGCCTGTATAGCCGGCTCAACAAAGTCGTCGTTGACAACTATTGAGAGCATTCTGCGTTCAATAGCTGATGTACTATAGGATACTCCTCTATATACACGTCCTTTGTTTTCATTTCCAAGACCAGTTACATCCCAATAACTGAAAAATGTAACTCCAGCTTCGTGGAGTTTGTTTTTTACATCATCAAACTGCGTTTTTCGGATGAGTGCTTCTATTTTTTTCATTATTTAAATAATTAAGGCGCAAGTATAATAAAAAAAAAGGGATTGAGTAGACTCAATCCCTTTCACATTAAAAAACTATCTAATTATAACAAACTAATTACTAACTAAATTAAGTTTAAATATTTTATGGATTTAGATCGCTGTTGAAAGCAAGCTCTCCGTGTTCTGCCATATCTAAACCTTTTAATTCGTCCTCTTCTGAAACACGTAGTCCAATAGTTGCTTTAAGTATGTATAAAACAATCAAAGAAGTGATTACCGCCCAAGCACCGTATGCAGCAACTCCGATTGCTTGAATACCAAGTTGAGAAGCACCACCACCATTTAATAAGCCGAGTCCTGTTGCGCCATCAACGCCCCAAAGACCTATCACGATCGTACCCCAAGCACCAACTACACCGTGTGCAGAAGCAGCTCCAATAGCATCATCAATCTTAAGTTTTTTCTCAATAAACTCAATGGAGAATACCACAATAATACCACCAACTAAACCAGCGAAGAATCCACCACTCATGGTCATATTACCACAACCTGCAGTAATGGCTACCAAACCAGCAATTGCGCCGTTTAATGTTTGAGATAAGCTAGGTTTTCCATGGTATAACCAAGATGTAAACAATGCGCCAAGTGCACCAGCAGCAGCAGCAATATTGGTAACCATAACCACAGCTGAAGCAGCAATAGAATCGTCACCTCCCCAAGCTAGTTGAGAACCACCGTTGAAACCAAACCATCCTAACCAAAGTATAAATACACCTAAAGTTCCTAGTAAGAGGTTACTTCCTGGAATAGGATTGACTTTTCCATTTTTATATTTTCCAATTCTTGGACCTACCATCCACGCAGCGCACAAAGCAGCCCATCCACCAACAGAGTGAACAATTGAAGATCCTGCGAAGTCGATGAAGCCTAGATCATTTAACCATGCACCTTCCCCGTACCACTGCCATCCACCAGAAATAGGGTAAATGAAAGCAGTTAAGAATAATGTGAATATAATATAGGTACTGTATTTAGTTCTACCTGCGATAGCTCCAGATACGATTGTGGCTGCAGTTGCAGCAAAAACCGTTTGGAAGAATACATCGTGAGCACCAGCTCCTGAATTCATCCATATATCACTGATAGAAAGGATACCAGACGCATCCTTTGTTCCGTACATAAGCCCGTATCCTAGCGCCCAGAAACTAATCGTTCCTACGCTGATATCCATGAAATTTTTCATGGCAATGTTAGCCGCGTTTTTGGCACGTGTTAATCCAGATTCTACTAGGGTAAATCCTGCTTGCATGAAGAAAACAAGAATACCAGATAAAAGAATCCACAATATTGTAAAGTCTTCATTTGCGTCAACAGCTGCTGCAGACGTAATGATGTTTGGTATTTCAGTTAATAATGACATATCTTAAATTTTTATAATTAAATTTAACTAGAAAGAATAAATAGCTGCCAATACGAATGATGATAGGCTATCTGTCGCTCCGTCAGCATCCATGTAGTATGCGTCTGATGCAGTGTCAACTCTAAATTCTGGCTTAATAGTCATATTTCCAGACGTAAAGCTTCCAGTAAGTGTGATAGAAGTGTTATCGCCATCACCAAAAGCACCTAACGCACCATTTTCAGTAAAAGCTTCAAATCTTCCTCCAAGTGTGAATGCGTCAGATAAAGCAACTTGTGGATAAAGTGCAACACCAGAGAATTCAATAGCATCATCCTCGTAAGAAGTTGCGTTTACGCCTAAGAAGAAGTTGTCTGAAAAGTCAAGACCACCTGTAAAATCAATCTGAGTAGCACCTTGTCCAGTCAATAAGTTAATGTATTGTCCGTATAGACCCAACTGAGCACCAAACATATAGTCGTCACCCACTGGTTGAGATTCTGTTGCATCTGTTGTATTGAGTACACCAAGCATTAACGAAACATCATCAGAAAGCGCAATATCAGCTTTTAAACCTGTGTGTGAGAAAGGTCCGTATGAGAACATGTAAGAAGTAGAGTAGTTAAAGTTAGCAGCAGGGGAAATTACTTCATATCCTAAGAAAGTGTTGAAGTTACCAAGTGTCAATGTGAAGCTATCGCTTACATTATAATATACATATAATTGGTTAACAATACTTGAAGATCCTGTAGAACCAAAAACGGCATCTGCCCCTCTAGGTCCGTACACCAAATCAGCAACAAAACCTGATTTCTCTCCTTCATAAGAAAGAACAATGTTTGCCATACCAAGCGAAAAGCCGTTTAGGTTAGCAAAAGAAGTACCAGGCGCATATTCACTACTTCTATAATAGGAGTCAACCGTACCAGAAACACTGAATGTTGGCTCCTCTTGCGCCTGTGCACTAGTCATTCCTCCGAATACTAGAAAGGCTACAATTGTTGAAAACGTTAAAATTGATGATAAGTTATTTTTCATAATGTGATGTTTAGTTAATTATTTATTTTGAATTAATAATGATGCAAAAATATATTAAATACCACTTACCCCCATTAATTAAGGGGGGGGTAATTGAAGATATTTATTAATAAAATAATATACCCCCAATTAAAATAGGGGTATAATAATATTTAAACACTTATTTTATTAATAATACTGCTAAAACTGCTTATGCAATAACATTCCAGCATAAATACAGGCCATTCCTAGTATAAAAGTGCCAATACTGTAAATAAAGAAGTTGAAAAATTGGCCTTGCTCAATAAAGCGCATGTTCTCTAATGTAAACGTAGAAAAGGTAGTCAGTCCACCGCAAAAGCCAACAGCCAATAACATATTTTGAGTACTGGATACAGAAGACCTTGTACTAAGAAAACCCATAAGTAAGCCCAAAAACAAACATCCTATTGCATTTGCGATAAGTGTTGCAAAAGGTAGCTGAGGAGATATCGGTTTTAGCAAGAGCCCGATAGTATATCTAAAAAGGCTTCCAAGCCCACCACCTAAAAAAACGAGTAAAAAAGGAATCATATTCATGCTACACGATACTTTTAAGACCTACTAGTAAGCTGACAAAAATTAAAAAGCCAATCAACACCCAAAAACTTCCTTTAAAATATTGTTTGTTTTTTTGTTTGTCCTTTTTGTAGCTATATATAATGACGAAAGTGAAGCTTACAATAAAAAAAAGGGCAAAAATCAATTGACCGGTGCTGAACATAATGTTATTTTTAGCGAAACTATAAAAAAATGCAAGACCAAATTGATGCAGTAGCGGCATTTCACAAAGCCTTTGGAGTAGGAGTCGCTCAAAAACCAACAGCTACAACAGCTACAGACATATTAAACTTACGCCACAGATTGATGGCAGAGGAGAACGAAGAATACCTTGAAGCAGCATATAACAATGACTTGGTTGAAGTGGCCGATGCCCTTGGCGACATGCTCTATATATTATGTGGCACCATACTCACACACGGCATGCAACACATAATTGAAGATGTCTTTGCAGAAATTCAGGATAGTAACATGAGCAAACTTGGTATGGACGGCAAGCCTATCTATAGGGAAGATGGTAAGGTAATGAAGGGACCTAATTACAGGCGTCCAGATTTAAGGCAATTTTTAGACTAGTCACAAACTTTAAAGCGCCAATGAAATGGATCTTCAGCATTGTTATACTGTATGTCCATCAATTTTTCCTTTAACATTAGGGCAAAGCTATTTTTTGGCAGTGGGGTTTCAAATTTTTCTCCTTTATAGCCAAAACCATCAATGGTTTGGACTACTACGGCTGTACCACTACCAAAAATTTCAAGTAGTGTACCCGATTTTGATGCTTCAATAAGTTCAGCAACACGAAGCATGCGCACTTCTGTTTTTAATCCTAAATGCTTTGCTAAATCCAAAATACTCTTTCTTGTCACACCATCTAAAATGCTGTCGCTTGTTGGCGCCGTAATTAGGGTATCACCAATGCGAAAGAATAAATTCATGGTGCCAGCTTCTTCGATATATTCGTGCGTGGCAGCATCAGTCCATATTACTTGTTGGTACCCTTCGCTTTTTGCCAATTGGGTAGGGTAGAACTGACCTCCATAGTTTCCGGCTGCCTTGGCATAGCCTGTACCGCCTTGGGGGGCACGACTGTAATGATCTGCAATTTTTACACGAACCTCACCACCATAATAACTGCTAACAGGTGCGCATATAATCATAAAACGATATTCTGTTGCAGCAGATGCTTGAACCCCTGCTTGAGAAGCAAAAACAAATGGCCTCACATATAAGGAGTTTCCTTTTCCTGCTTTTACCCAAGCTTTGTCAATTGTAATAAGTTGTTTTATGCCATCTAGAAAATGGGCTTCTGGAAATTGTGGTATTGCAAGACGTTCGGCAGACTTATTAAAGCGTTTTGCATTCTGATCTGGTCTAAACAACCAAACACTGCCCTCGTCATCTTTGAAAGCTTTCATGCCTTCAAATACAGCTTGACCGTAGTGTAAAACACTTGCAGCAGGAGAAAGTTCCATGGGTGCATAAGGTACAATCTCTGGGTTATGCCATTGTCCGTCACGGTAGTCGCAAACAAACATATGGTCCGAAAAAGTAGATCCGAATGCAAGATTGTTAAAATCAACGGTATCTATCCTAGATGCTGTTCTGGGTATTATGTTTATTGTTGCGTTCACACAACAAAAGTATAAAAATCTTGGGTGCACAGTTCTAGGTAGCTTAAATTTACCAAAAAAAAGATGCATATTCTGATAACAGGTGCTAGTGGATTGGTTGGTAGATCGCTCATATATGCCTTGGAACAAAGGGATTATCGCATTTCAACACTTTCTACAAGCAATCATTCAAATCCTGTTTCAGCCCGTATTAAAACACACTATTGGAGTCCTAGCAAGGGTGTTTTAGATGCAAAAGCCCTGGATGGAGTTGACGTAATTATCAGTTTGGCAGGTGCTAAAATCAATCAGCGTTGGACAAAAAAAAATAAAAAAGCCATTTTTGATAGCCGTGTGAACGGAACTCGGCTCATTCAAAATGCACTCAAAAACAATCCCGACCACAGCGTTTCACATTTTATAAGCGCATCCGCTGTTGGTCTTTATCCTTCAGCTTTTGATAAAACCTATAACGAGAATGAAACCAAAGTTGCGGATTCTTTCACAGGTGAGGTTGTGGCTGCTTGGGAACAGCAAGTACAAGCAATTGCGCCTTGGGTTAGACATATCAGTATAATCAGAATTGGCTTAGTCTTGGCACGTTCTGGAGGCGCACTTATTCCATTGGCAACACCCGCCTCATTTGGCTTGGGCGCCTGGTTTGGTTCTGGAAAACAATGGCAGTCTTGGATTCACATACAAGATTTGGTTCACTTATTTATATTTGCTATTGATCACCCCGGAACCTATAATGCTGTGTCTCCAAATCCGGTGACTCAAAAACAGTTGGTTAAGTCTATTTCTAGCGAATACAAAATGCCCCAATGGTTGCCTGGTATTCCTGCTTTTTTAATAAAGTTGGCCATGGGGGAAATGGCCAGCATACTTTGTGACAGTATTCGTGTTTCCAGTGCCCACGTACAAGAACAAGGATTTTCTTTTTTTTTTCCTATAATTCAAGAGGCCCTTGAAGATTTATTACCACTTAATTCAAAAAAGTAGTGTCATTTTGACATAGAAGTTTTTTTGGCAGTACTTTTGCGAATTAATATAAAAACGATTATGGCTGCCAAAAAAGAAAAAAAAACATCTCAAAAAGCGGAAAAGCAAGAGGCACAAGAACCCGTTGTTGATCGCAACGAACTTCTTGAGGCCCAAGAAGCTTTAGAAGCGGAGAAAAATAAGTTTTTACGTTTATTTGCCGAGTTTGAAAATTATAAAAAACGCACAGCCAAAGAACGAATCGAGCTATTCAAAACAGCTTCACAAGAGGTTATGGTGGCTCTGCTACCTATTTTAGACGATTTTGAGCGTGCGCTTTCTGAACTGGACAAAGCAGATGATAAGCTCACAGGTATTCAACTTATTTACAACAAATTTTTTGACACCCTAAAACAGCAAGGACTAACCAAAATGGAGATTGATTACAAGGCAGTTTTTGATACTGAAATTCATGAAGCCATAACCCAGTTGCCCGCTTCAGATGATCACCCAAAAGGTAGCATCATTGATGTTGTAGCTTCTGGATATAAACTGGGCGATTTAATTATCCGCTACCCCAAGGTAGTGGTGGCACAATAGCTATGAAAGAAGATTATTATGACATACTAGGCGTCAGCAAGTCTGCTTCAGCTGCTGAAATTAAAAAGGCCTATCGAAAAAAAGCGATTGCCCATCACCCAGATAAAAACCCCGGGGATGCAGAAGCTGAAAAGAAATTTAAAGCAGCAGCAGAAGCATATGAAGTGCTCGGCGATGAACAAAAACGTGCCAAATATGATAACTACGGCCATGCCGCATTTGATGGCAGTCAAGGCTTTGGTGGCGGTGGTATGAATATGGACGACATCTTCAGTCAGTTTGGGGATATTTTTGGTGGCGCTTTTGGTGGTGGCTTTGGCGGAGGCGGACAGCGCCGAACTAAGGGAACCAACCTTCGTGTTAAGGTAAGCCTAAGTCTCGAAGATATGGTGCTTGGTGTCGAGAAAAAAATTAAAGTAAAACGCAAAAAACAAGCACCTGGAGTTAGCTATACGAACTGTAAAACCTGTCAAGGTTCAGGGCAAACCATGCGTATTACCAATACTATATTGGGTCGTATGCAATCTGCTATAACATGTACTTCTTGTAATGGCGCTGGACAAATTCTACGTCACCGACCATCAGGAGCCGACAGTTACGGAATGATATCACAAGAGGAAACGGTTTCTATTGAAATCCCCGCAGGTGTTGAGGATGGCATGCAACTAAAAGTTTCTGGAAAAGGAAATGACGCACCTGGACAAGGAATTTCTGGTGATATGATTGTGCAAATCAATGTAAAAGATCACCCCACGCTAAAGCGTGAAGGCAACAACCTTCATTTTGATTTATATATTTCCTTATCGGAAGCCGTATTGGGAACCTACAAAGAAATTGATACTGTCAGTGGATCTGTGCGTATCAAATTAGAGTCTGGAATACAATCAGGTAAAATCTTACGCCTGAAAGGTAAAGGTAGTCCGAGTCTTAACCACTATGGTTCAGGTGATATGTTGGTTCATATCAATGTATGGACACCTGAGCAGCTAACAAAAGATCAAAAACAGTTTTTTGAGCAACATGCCACACACGACAATTTTAAACCTAGCCCAAAATCAAGTCATAAATCGTTTTTTGATAAGGTAAAAGACATGTTTTCATGATTTTATGGGTTTTGTATTCATAAAGTTTATATATTTGAACTAACAATAGATTTATCTATAGTTATTTTCTTTTTCATAGCAATTTTTTCCCATCCTCTTTTTGAGGGTGGGTTTTCTTTTTTTAGCAAGTATTTTGTCTATATTTAGATTATGGAAAAAATCAAATCAATCTTTCAATATAATATTGGCATAGGCGATGCTCAAATGAGTATCGGTTCTTTTTTGGTTATGGTTTTACTGATCATTTCCTTATACTTTACCATGCGCTTTGTACGCAAAATACTTACCCGAAAATTATCTGATGAACGCAAAGGAAAATTCAAACCTGTCTTTTCATTCTTTAACTACTCCCTTTATACGGTAATTGTGTTGCTTGCTTTACAAAATGCAGGTGTCAACCTAAACGCGCTTCTAGCCGCATCAGCTGCCTTATTGGTAGGAGTTGGTTTTGCCTTGCAGACCTTTTTTCAAGATATCATTTCGGGTATCTTTATTTTAATAGATCAAACCGTTCACGTAGGCGATATTATTGAGCTTGATGGAAAGGTTGGACGTGTTGAGAATATAACACTGCGTACCACGAGAGCTGTTACGCGTGACAACAAGGTACTGGTCATTCCCAACCACAAGTATTTGACGACAACACTTTTTAATTGGACGGAGAACGATAAAGTCACTGGGGAATCTATAAATGTGGGTGTGGCTTATGGCACTGACGTGGAAAAATTTAAGAAAGTAGTGTTGGAAATTGCGAAACAGCACCACGATGCAACAAAGAAAAAAGATCCCATACTACTGTTTCAAGATTTTGGAGACAGCAGTCTAGATTTTACCTTGATTGTATTTACTGAAAACGCATTCAAAGGCGCCATGATTAAGTCTGATATTAGGTTTGCTATTGAAAAAGCATTGAGAATTAACGACATAGAGATACCTTTCCCACAACGCGTGATACATACATCCAACTAAATGGCACAAATTTTAATTGTAGAAGACGAGGCAAATATTCGTCGTGTATTGCATAAGATACTTGTTGATGTTGATAAAAACATCAACGTAAGTGAGGCTGCCGACGGAGTAAAAGCCATATCAATGGTAGATACCCATACTTATGACCTTATATTATGTGACATTAAAATGCCTAAAAAAGACGGTCTTGAGGTGCTGGAGCATATTCAAAACGTATCCCCACAATCAGCAGTAGTGATGATATCAGGTCATGGAGATTTAGAAACTGCCGTAAAGGCGATGCGCATGGGTGCGTATGATTATATATCAAAACCACCTGACTTAAACCATCTGCTACAGACAGTCAATGCTGCGCTTCAGCGAGATACTTCGCCGAACAAAAAGGTCAAAAGTATTGCTGTTCCTAAGCAGTATACGATGATAGGAAATTCAGAAGCTATTCAAAACATTCACAACATGGTTGAAAAAGTGGCTCCAACCATGGCTCGGGTAATGATTCAAGGCCCTAATGGCAGTGGTAAGGAATTGGTTGCAAGAGCATTGCACTTTAAAAGTAATCGTTCCAGTGCCCCTTTTATAGAAGTGAATTGTGCTGCAATTCCCACAGAACTTATAGAAAGTGAACTTTTTGGGCATATAAAAGGCGCGTTTACCTCTGCACACAAAGATCGAAAAGGAACTTTTGAACAGGCTCAAGGCGGTACGCTGTTTTTAGATGAAATAGGAGACATGAGTCTTGCTGCACAAGCCAAAGTCTTGCGCGCCTTGGAAGAACATAAAATTCAACGGGTAGGAAGTGCAAAAACCATTGCGGTGGATGTTCGTGTTATTGCTGCTACCAATAAAAACATTAAAGAAGAAATTGCTCAAAATCGCTTTCGTGAAGACTTATACCATCGGTTGGCTGTAATAGAAATTCATGTGCCTGCGCTGAACAGCAGAAGAGATGATATTCCGCTTTTGGCAGATCATTTCTTATCCTTTTTAACACCAAAAAAAGAACTTCTTCCTGAGGCTGTTGTAGCGCTGCAAAAAATGGATTGGACAGGGAATATTAGGCAATTGCGTAATTTTATAGAGCGATTACATATTTTGGGTGGCCATCAAATATCCGCGCAAGATGTATCAACATATACTCTTTCATAAATTTCACCGATGTTAAGAATTATCTTTTTTCTCTTTTTAAGTGTTGCGCTACATGCCCAACCAAATCTCTTTGACAAAAAACAACTCAGAACATTTTTTGACACTTCATTGTTGAACGGACAAGCTTACAAATGGCTAGATTATTTGACCAATCGCATAGGCAGTCGTTTGTCTGGATCGTTGGGTGCAGAGCGTGCCGTGGCTTGGACCAAAGCAGAATTAGACGCTTTAGGCCTTGATCGTGTTTATTTGCAACCCGTTAAAGTTCCCAAGTGGGTAAGGGGTGCAAAAGAGTTTGCGCTTATAGAAACAGCTCCCGGCGTTACCTTTAATGTGCCCATAACTGCCCTTGGTGGTTCAGTTGCGACACCTTCTGTTGGACTAAAGGCTTTCGTTGTTGAAGTAAAAGGTATTGAGGAGCTCAAAGCGTTGGGTAGGGAACAAATTGAAGGAAAAATAGTTTTCTTTAATCGTCCCATGCAAGCTGATCTCATAAGTACTTTTCAGGCATATTCAGGTTGTGTGGATCAACGTTATAGTGGAGCTAAAGAAGCCAGTGCATACGGTGCTGTTGGAGTTATAGTTCGATCAATGAATTTACGCTTGGACGACCTTCCTCATACAGGGGCCATGAGCTATGGAGATCAAGACGTGTCTAAACGCATACCTGCCGCTGCCATAAGCACGAATGCAGCTGAAAAATTAAGTAAGCTTTTGAAACTTGAGCCCAACCTAAAGTTCTTATTTCGTCAACAATGTAAAACCTACCCTGATGTCTGGTCACATAATGTTATTGGCGAGATTACAGGAAGTGAATTTCCAAATGAAATTATCGTAGTAGGCGGTCACTTGGATTCTTGGGATTTAGGAGATGGTGCTCACGACGATGGGGCAGGAGTGGTACAGTCTATGGAGGTATTGCGCTTGTTTAAAGCTACGGGTTATAAACCAAAACGTACCATACGAGTCGTTTTGTTTATGAATGAGGAAAACGGACTTAGAGGCGGGAATGCCTATGCCGACAATGCACTGTTAACAGGAGAACGGCATATTTTTGCTCTTGAATCTGATGCAGGCGGTTTTACTCCGCGTGGTTTTTCATTTAATTGCTCAGACGAGGAATTTGCACAAGTTGAGTCCTGGAAACCTTTGTTTAAGCCGTACTTAATTCACTATTTTGAACAGGGTGGAAGCGGTGCTGACATCAGACCTCTAAAAAACAAATACAATGTATTGGCGGGTCTTCGTCCTGACTCGCAGCGCTATTTTGATCACCATCATGCTGAAAATGACACCTTTGACGCCGTAAACAAGAGAGAACTTGAGCTTGGAGCAGCAACCATGACTTCCCTCATATATTTATTCGATACGTATGGGTTGGCTGTACTATCTGACAATACTTTTGCGCGTTAACAACCTCAATAATGCTCCAACAATACACCAGAGAATTTAAAACTAACCTACGCTTGGCTTGGCCTGTAATGTTAGGTATGGTAGGGCACACGTTGGTACAATTTGTCGATAACATCATGGTAGGGCAATTGGGAACCACCGAATTGGCAGCCATTTCTCTAGGTAACAGTTTTGTTTTTATCGCCATGTCCATCGGTATTGGTTTCTCAACAGCCATTACACCGCTTATTGCCGAAGCTGATGCCGAACAAAACGCCCATGCCCTACAAAAGGTATTTCATGAGGGGTTACGCCTTTGTATCATTCTAGGTGTCGTTCTTTTTCTAGGTGTTTATATCGCCAAGCCGCTGTTGTTCCAAATGGGACAAGAGCCTGAGGTTGTTGCATTGGCTTTTCCCTACTTAAACTGGGTGGCTGTTTCCTTATTGCCTCTTGTTATTTTTCAAGCATTTAAGCAGTTTTCAGACGGTATGTCGCTTACCCGTTATTCTATGTATGCTACGTTGTTGGCTAATGTCGTAAATGTCATAATCAATTACGTGCTCATTTTTGGGATATGGATATTTCCAAAATGGGGTGTTACAGGTGCAGCAGTGGGTACTTTAGCATCCAGAGTTACCATGTTGGTTTTTGTAGTCATATTACTCTATCGCGATCCCAGAACAGCTGCAATCCTACGGCAGTTGGTTCCCAAACGACTGTATAAAAAAGAATTAAATCAATTGTTGCAATTGGGTTTGCCTTCATCTCTTCAAATGTTTTTCGAGGTCAGTTTTTTTACTTTTGCCATCTGGGTATGTGGGTTTTTAAGCAAAGATGCCCAAGCAGCCAATCAGATTGCGCTCAACCTTTCTTCCATGACCTTTATGGTGGCTATGGGACTGAGTGTAGCAGCAACCATTCGTGTAGGAAACCAAAAGGGTTTTAAGGCTTTTGGTGAATTGAAACGCATAGCTTTATCTGTGTTTTTGCTCACACTGCTGTTGGATGTTGTTTTCGCAGGGTTCTTTGTTGCTTTTAACGAGTGGCTTCCATGGTTATATCTCGACTCAACTACCGGTTTAGACACATTTGCAGTTGCTGAACTGGCAGGATCACTGTTGTTTATAGCTGCCTTTTTTCAAATTTTTGATGGCGCCCAAGTGGTCGCTTTGGGGAGTTTAAGGGGTTTACAGGACGTTCGTATCCCCACTTGGATTACCTTTTTGGCATATGGGCTCATAGGTGTACCCATAATGCTTTACTTGAGTATAGAGGCAAATATGGGCGCAAGAGGTGTGTGGATTGGTCTATGCCTTGGCCTAGTGGTATCTTCATTGTTGTTGTATTTTCGCTTTAGGTACTTATCTAATAAACTAATACGTACGTATGCCTGATACTATTCCAACATTTTTACTTGCAGATAATGCAGAACACCCCGATGCTGTTTTTGTAGTACACACACAGTTTCCACGCTTTATACTAAACTTGGCCAATGATGAACTCGAATGGTGGGAAACCTTTGCCAAAGAGGACAAAGAAAGCGCTACAGAAGAAGTTGCTTTGTGGATTGATCGCGCAACTGAATTCTATGACAACGAAGTAAATAAATATACCGACTGATGGATGCGTTACTTCTTTGGGATCAAGAACTCTTTTTATGGCTTAACGGTCTGGGCTCAGAGCCTTTTGATGCCTTCTGGATTACAGTCACAAACAAACGATATACCATAGGATTTTATGCCATACTTACTGCTGTTATGAGCAAACGGCTAGGTTGGAAAAACACACTATGGATGCTATTGACCATAGCACTGCTTATTACTTTTACGGACCAAATAACCAATCTGTTTAAAGACGGGTTTAAACGTTTACGCCCTTGTCATGAGGTTGGGCTTACTGACATCATGCGTCAGGTTAAGCCAGCCTGTGGGGGGAAGTATGGATATTTTTCTGGACATGCTTCAAATTCTTTCGCTATGGCTACTTTCTTTGTGTTGCTTTTCACACGACATTTAAAATGGCTCCGGTGGCTATTTCTGGTAGCAGCCTTGGTTGCTTACAGCCGCATT
The DNA here is from genome assembly GCA_002862645.1 of Flavobacteriaceae bacterium. Classification (GTDB taxonomy): domain Bacteria; phylum Bacteroidota; class Bacteroidia; order Flavobacteriales; family Flavobacteriaceae; genus UBA7446. Next base: position 27,620 of record PKDQ01000025.1, read on the forward strand.
TATATAGGTGTGCATTATCCGCTTGATGTCATCAGTGGAACTTGTTTTGGTATTCTGGGTGGGTGGCTCTTCGCTAAGCTGTACTTGCGCTTTATTCCAAATCCGATTTAATCAACTCGGGATAATTTTGCAAAAAGGCACTCACACGAGGTTTGGATACAGCTTTTATGTAGGGATTGTTAGGATTATTCTTCTCGTAGTTTTGATGGTAGTCTTCAGCTTGATAAAATACTTCAAACTTTTTTACTTCAGTAACAATAGGATCGGGGTAGCGTTTGGCAATTGTTAAGTGTTGAATACTTTTTTCTATAACTTCTTTTTCTTCTGCCGTTTTGTAAAAAGCTATGGACCGATAATGCGTCCCTCTGTCTGGCCCTTGACGGTTGAGCGTGGTGGGGTCATGCGAACCAAAAAATACAGTAACTAAAGTTTCAAACGATACGACCTCTTTGTCATAAACTACTTTTGTAGTCTCTGCATGCCCAGTTCTTCCTGTAACTACCTGATTGTAGGTGGGGTTTTTGGTCGTTCCACCTGCATAGCCCGATATGGCCTCGTGAACGCCCGTAACTTGCTCAAAGACGGCTTCGACACACCAGAAGCATCCAGAAGCAAAATAAGCTACTTCATGTCCTTGTGGAACGCTGTATTCGCTCGTAGCCACTGGTTTCGGATTATCAACATGTTTTGGTGCTGAAAAAGAACATGAAAGCAATTGAAATGCAGCAAGTAACGATAGATAAGCAGTAGGCATAGGTTTATATTTTTATCAATGTTTTGATAAACTCCTTGCAAAAAGCATTCCAGCTTCTTTTTTCTTGCAGCGATTCGTAGAATTTTTTATCACTAAATAATTTATTTTCAGTCAATCCCTTTGTTATCATCTGAGACAGGGCAGTGGGATTGGGTTCACAAACAAGCCCTGTTTTTTCTGAAACACCATCAGAAAGGCTGCCTACATTGGTCACTATGCAAGGTTTGGTATAGTGGATAGCCATAGGGGTTATGCCACTTTGTGTTGCTGATTTATAGGGTTGAACAACCCAGTCGCAGGCACCAAACCACAAAGGTATTTCCGAAGTAGGCACAAAGCGATCGTGAAAAAACACAAGGTCATCTACGTTTAACGATGCCGTCAATTCACGATATTTTCGCATGGATTCATAGGGTTCACCTACAACCAAAAGTCTTGCGTTGGGTTTGGTGCGTCGCAATTGTGGTAACGATTTTATTAGCAAATCCAAACCTTTGTAAGGACGTATTAAGCCAAAAAACAACAGGTAGTCCAAACTTGGGTCTAAGGCCAATTTTTCTTGGGCAATTTCTTGTGAAATAGCCCTCGGGAGGTCAAGGTCAACAGGATGAAAAGAAGTTATTAGTTCTTTTTTTGAGTGCTTCTTTAGTTCAGTTGTTACGTAAGCTGACATACACAAAATTTTGTCTACACTTCCTAAAAACGTATTGAGTAGAAATTTGTCTGCTGTTTTACGCTCGTGGGGCAAGGCATTGTCTATCCAAGCCACTTTTGTTTCGTTAATTTTTTTTGCGATGGTAGCGTAACATATCGCTAGCCAGGGAGTCCAATACCGAAAGAGGACTAATTTGGGTTTTAACGCGCTGATGCGTTTGGCTGTACGTAACCAACTAAGCGGATTTAGTGTGTTGATAGTGTGAATGGTAGTAAAATCAAGTTTCTTTTGCCCTGATGCGTACTGGGTTTTTCCAGGAAATAATAATTTAGGATAGAGCGTTGTAAAGGAAAAAACACAAACGTCTTCGCCTTGTTGCACAAGACTTTGTACAAAGGCAGCAGAGGTGTCAGCTATGCCTCCTCTAAAAGGATGGATCGGGGCAACTAAGACCACCATCTTAATTGTCTTGAATAAGTACCCATTCCCCTTTATCAAGTAGGGGTTCTGCTTGTTTAAATTTCACTGTTTTCTTCTCGCCACTGACAATGTGCTGAATGTTTACACGTTCATTGCGTCCAATTTTTGGTCGCTCACGTATTATGGTTTCTTGTTTTTCAGCAACGGGCCGTCCCGAGTGTTGCGAAGCTTGACGCATGGCCTGTTGGTCTTGGTTGAGTACTTCTTCTTTTGAGGTATTTACGCGTTCTTTTCGGCGTACACTTCTTGCTTCTCGAATGTTTCTGGCATCTTGTGTGGGTAATGCACCCTTGAATAAAAACGAAATAATATCTCGGTTAACGGCATCCATAAATACACTAAACAGTTCAAAAGACTCAAACTTGTAAATAAGCAACGGGTCTTTTTGTTCGTGTACAGCAAGTTGAACAGACTGCTTGAGCTCATCCATTTTACGCAAATGATCTTTCCATGATTCATCAATAATGGCCAGACTTATGTTTTTTTCAAAATCACGGATTAGGTTTTTCCCTTCGCTTTCAAAGGATTTTTCCAAATCACTTACGACGTTTAGGGTTTTAACCCCGTCTGTAAAAGGCACTACAATCCGCTTAAATGTATTGCTGGGGTTCTTGTAAACGTCTTTGACCACTGGGAAAACACGTGCTGCATTTTCCTCCATCTTTCGTTGATAATGCGCCAATGCTGCTTGGTATACCAATTCGGTGAGTTCTGTTTCGTTTTGGTTCTCAAAATCTGCAGCACTGATTGGGCTTGTAAGCGAAAACAGTCGAATTAATTCAAACTCAAATTGCTTGTAGTCTTTATTTGCCAGATTGACCGAACATATTTGGTCACAAGTATCATACAGCATGTTGGCAATATCTACCTGCAAGCGCTCTCCGTTAAGGGCATTGTAGCGTCTTTTATAGATTACCTCACGTTGGGCATTCATTACATCGTCATACTCTAGCAAACGCTTTCGAATTCCAAAGTTATTTTCTTCGACTTTCTTTTGGGCACGCTCAATTGATCGCGTCATCATTCCTGCTTGAATCACTTCACCTTCTTTGTGTCCCATACGATCCATCATTTTGGATATGCGTTCTGAACCAAATAAGCGCATCAAGTTGTCTTCTAGCGACACATAGAACTGAGAACTTCCAGGATCTCCTTGACGACCTGCACGTCCACGCAACTGTCGGTCAACCCTTCTTGAATCATGTCGCTCTGTACCGACGATGGCAAGACCACCAGCCGCTTTTACTTCATCGTTTATTTTTATATCTGTTCCCCGTCCAGCCATGTTAGTAGCAATGGTAACCACACCTGCGTTTCCAGCTTCAGCGACTACATCAGCCTCTTTTTTGTGAAGCTTGGCGTTAAGAACGTTGTGTGCTACTTTTCGAATGTTTAACATGCGACTTAGCAATTCAGAAATTTCAACAGAAGTGGTGCCTATTAGTACTGGGCGTCCAGCTTGTGAAAGTGCTGTTACATGATCAATGACGGCGTTGTATTTTTCACGTTTTGTCTTGTAGATGAGGTCATTTTCATCTTTTCGTGCAATGGGTCTGTTGGTTGGGATTTCAATCACATCCAACTTGTAAATTTCCCAAAACTCACCTGCTTCAGTTATTGCAGTACCTGTCATGCCCGAAAGCTTGCGGTACATACGGAAGTAGTTCTGAAGTGTAATGGTGGCAAAGGTTTGCGTTGCAGCTTCGATCTTTACGTTTTCTTTTGCTTCAATAGCTTGGTGTAAGCCATCAGAATAACGACGACCGTCCATGATACGTCCTGTTTGTTCGTCGACAATCTTCACCTGATTCTCCATCACTACGTAGGCTACATCCTTTTCAAATAGGGTATAGGCCTTAAGCAATTGGTTCATGCTGTGTATACGTTCACTTTTGATGCTGTATTCTTTAAAAAGCGAATCTTTTTCTTTGGCTTCTTCATCGGGTGATTTCCCTTGCTGCTCTATACTTAAAATAGCACTTCCAAGATCAGGCAATACAAAGAAATCAGCATCATTACCTTCTTTGGAAAGCTGTTCAACACCTTTGTCTGTTAGCTCAATTTGGTTGTTTTTTTCATCAATAACAAACAACAAATCGGCATCCACTTTGGGCATCTCTCGGTTGTTGTCTTGCATGTAGAATCCTTCTGTTTTTTGTAACAATTGACGGATTCCCTCTTGACTTAAAAACTTGATTAGAGCTTTGTTTTTCGGCAGCCCTCTGAATACACGTAACAATAGAAAACCACCTTCTTTCGCATCTCCTTCGCTTATGAGCTTTTTGGCTTGTGCAAGTACCGTGGTTAGGTGCTGGCGTTGCTCTGCAACCAAAGCTGATATTTTGGGTTTCAAGGCATCAAATTCGTGTCGATCACCATCGGTTACAGGACCAGAAATAATCAAGGGGGTTCGGGCATCATCTACCAGAACAGAATCTACCTCATCAACAATGGCGTAGTTGTGGGGTCGTTGTACGAGATCATCCATGGAATGCGCCATGTTATCTCGCAAATAATCAAAGCCAAATTCATTGTTGGTACCATAGGTGATATCTGCTTTGTAAGCATTTCTCCTTGCTTCTGAGTTAGGTTTGTGATAGTCAATACAGTCTACTGACATTCCATGAAACTCAAATATGGGTGCCATCCAAGCACTATCTCGTTTGGCCAAATAATCATTTACCGTAACCAAATGCACACCTGATTCTGACAGGGCATTTAGGTAAACGGGTAGGGTAGCTACCAAAGTTTTTCCTTCACCTGTTTGCATTTCGGCAATCTTTCCTTGGTGTAAGGCAATTCCACCAATCAACTGTACATCGTAGTGCACCATGTCCCAGGTGACGGACTTTCCTGCAGCATCCCACGCATTTGCCCAGATGGCTTTTTCGCCTTTGATTTTGACGTTTGATTTGGTTGCTAATATGCTGCGATCAAAGGGGCTTGCGGTAACTTCTAAAAACTCGTTTTCTTTAAAACGTTTGGCAGTTTCCTTTACTACAGCAAAGGCTTGCGGGAGTATCTTGTCCAAATAACTTGCTACTTCTTCTTGCGATTGCTTAGTGAGAGTATCAATTTCGTTGTAGTGACTTTCCTTTTCGTCAACATCAACCGTTTGATCAATAGTAGCCTTGAGGGCATCTATCTTGTCAAAAAATGGTTTGCGTATAGCTGCAATTTCTTTTTTAAATGTAGTTGTTTGATCGCGAAGTTGGTCGTGAGTTAAGTCATTTAATGTTGCTGTAGCTTGATGAATGTTATCCACCAAGGGATAAAGGCCTTTTAGGTCTTTTTTGGCCTTATCACCAACAAATGTTTTAAGAATACCACTAAGTACACTCATAGAGAAGAATATAGGAATTCAAAAGTAAGCAAAAAAAGCGAAGAGAAATCGAATAATTAGTATTCGTCCTCGTTCCAAAGATAATCTTCGTCCGTAGGATAATCAGGCCAAATTTCTTGGATGGATTCATAGATTTCTCCTTCATCCTCAATGGATTGGAGATTCTCTACCACTTCAAGAGGAGCGCCTGTTCTAATGGCATAATCGATAAGTTCGTCTTTGTTTGCCGGCCATGGGGCGTCACTTAAATACGATGCAAGTTCTAAAGTCCAGTACATGAAGTTAATTTTAAGGAGTTGCAAAAATAAATTTTTATTGCAGTTATGCAAATAAAAACTTACTTACTTGGTATCCACTTGATTTCATCCTTGCCGTCCCAGATAGCCAAAGCTCTTGCCAAACAAAAAAGATAGTCCGATAATCGGTTTAAATAGATCAGTACTTTCTCGTCCACAAAGTCTATGCGACTCAATTGTACTACAATACGCTCAGCCCTGCGACAAACGCAGCGTGCTATGTGGGCTTGCGCTGCTCCCTTATTACCTCCAGGAACAATAAAATGGGTCATTCTTGGCAGCAATACTTCGTATTCGTCTATACAAGTTTCCAGTGTTTTTATGTCATCTGTATTTACTTCTGCAAAAGGTCTTTTTTGTTCTTTGGACTTACTTGCCAGTTGCGCTCCCATAGAAAACAGCAAGCTTTGAATGCGTTGAACTTCCTCAATACGGTCTTGCGGCAGGTATTCAACAATTAATCCCAGCCAAGAGTTTAATTCATCTACCGTCCCGTAGGATTCAATTCTAAGATCACTTTTTGAAACTCGGTAACCTCCTATCAATGAAGTGTCTCCACTGTCACCAGTTTTTGTGTAAATTTTCATATTAGTAGCAATTCAACGCAAAAATACACATTTTAGTGATGTGCCGGGGTTTTATTTCATGTAAACCACTCATTTTCAATATAGTTCAGTTTTTTCTACGAGAAAATGAGAATAGTAGCATCAACCCAGCTACAAAACCGCCAAGTCTGAATATATAATCTCCATAGCGAACATAAAGTGTGATGTTTTTTTGTGGATAGATTGTTGCTGATAACACGCCTTTGGTATTATAAGGGAGTTTTGCGGTTACCTCACCAAGCGGAGAAATAAATCCAGAAATCCCTGTATTAGCCGACCTAACAACCGCTCTTCTTGTTTCAATGGCACGTAAGCGTGCATAGGCCATGTGTTGTTTATGTCCAGGCGTATCGCCCCACCATGCATCATTTGTCATGATAGCCAAGACTTGAGCCCCATTTCTAACATACCCCGTGACAAACTCGCCATAAATAGATTCATAGCAAATTACAGGGCTTATTTTTACGCCACTATACAAAGGGAAAGCTTCTCGTTCTTCTTGGGTAGCTCTTGTTAAAACAGTACCCCCAAAATCAAGCATGACATTGCCCAAAAGCGGTTCAATTATATTTCTGAATGGCAGCGTTTCGACGCCTACAACTAATTTGGATTTATGATATACCTGCACTCCAGTAGTGTCTGTTAGAAATACCGAGTTGTAAAAATCTGCCCAAATCCCATTATTGAGTTTGTTGGCCGTTTTCGTTTTGTCTTCCTCAGCATACGTCTTATAAAATTGTATGCCGTTAAGTAGTTGGGTGTTGTGAGTCTTTGCATAATTAAGCAAGTCTCGGTAGAGCTTACTTTCTTCAATATAAGTTAAATTTATACCAGCTCCTTCTGAAAAATAGGTCTCAGGAGTTATGATTACATCAGGTTTTTGACCTAACTCAGAAGCAGTTTGTTTCAATAGAAGTGCAAATTGATCTTGGGTTGTTTGGTTGTACTTTTCGGTATAAGGGTCAATATTCGGCTGTACGACCGTTACGGTTAGTTTTTCCGATATGTCTTGCTCAAATTGATTTTTAATAAGAAAGGACAAGCCAAGCGGAATTAAAATCAAAGCAAGTGGCCGAATCCATTTTTTGTGGAGTTTTTTGGTTTCCCAATAATGCTTCAATGTGTGATATAATGAGATATTGACCATCCAAATCCACAGTGTGCCACCAAAAACCCCTGTATATTCATACCATTGCACCCAATTAGGATTGACTGCAAATCCATTACCTAGGTTTAGCCAAGGCCAAGAAAAATCCCAATGCAAGTGTAGTTTTTCAAAACAAATCCAAGCAAGTGGTAAGAATATGAACCCTGCTTTTCTACTTAATTTTCTGTCAATTCGGCGCCAAAAAAGCACAACAGTGGTCATCAGTAGGCTGTTCACAACAATGGCAAAAAACATCCCAAAAATTGTAGCGTTCCAAAGCCACCAAGTAGTGATGACATTCCAAACCAAAAAACCAAGAAAAACGCGAGCAGAAAAACGCCAAAAGCCATCATTTTTTGTAAGTTCAATAAGCCATAAAAAGGGCACCAGGACTACAAAAATTAAAGGGGTGAACCCAGCAGTTGGCCATGAAAGACCCAGCAACACACCAAAAAACAATGACAGTATGATTTTTACAGGCATTTTGCTAATGTACAATTTTGTGTAGGTTTGTATTGCTTAACCAAAACCTTAACGGATGAATATTATTAGATTTTTACCAAACACGCTTACGCTACTCAACGGCTTTTCTGGTTGTATGGCGTTGCTTTCTTTGTTCGAAAACGATTATAACAAAACACTTATGTGGGTATTGATAGGTGTTTTTTTAGATAGCATTGATGGTTTAGTGGCAAGGGCCTTTCTCGTTTCTTCTGAAATTGGCAAGCAACTTGACTCACTTTGTGATGTTATTTCCTTTGGACTGGTTCCTGGGTATTTTATGTACAAGTACTTAAATGATTTTTTGCCCTATGAACTCGTGCCGCTATCTATTTTAGCATTTGTAGTTACTCTAGCTTCCATTTTTAGATTAGCTCGTTTTAACATTACCCCGTCAAGTCAACTTGATTTTCAGGGTATGCCCACCCCAGCATTTGCTTTGTTTGTTGTGGGTATCCCTTTTATTCCCTTTGAAATTAATCCAATAATTATTACAGTAGTTGTTGCATTGCTTACCCTTTTAATGGTATCAAAAATCATTTTGCCCAGTCAAAAGTTCGTAAATGGAAAGCCTTCAAATTTCTTTTGGCTTTTTGCGGTAATATTTATTTCCGTTTTGTTAATTTTTCGATCACAAGCATTGTCGTTAACAGTGCTTGCCTATGCATTTTTTGGCATATTGTATATACGACTTAAAGCGTAAGCTTCTTTTTGCGTAACTCGAAGTTTTGACCTAAGTACACTTTGCGAACCATTTCGTCTTGTGCCAACTCCTCTGGTGTCCCCGTTTTTAGAATTTTCCCCTCAAACATAAGGTAGGTACGGTCTGTAATGGCCAACGTTTCTTGCACATTGTGATCGGTGATCAGGATGCCAATATTTCGTTTCTTTAAGTGGGCTACAATTTTTTGTATATCCTCAACGGCAACGGGGTCAACACCTGCAAAAGGCTCGTCCAAGAGAACAAATTTGGGGTCTGTGGCAAGTGCACGGGCAATTTCTGTTCTTCTTCGTTCTCCTCCAGATAACAAATCTCCTCTATTTTTACGAATATGATTTAGGCCAAACTCCTCTAGCAAGGCTTCTGTTCTGTCATGTTGTTCCTGTTTTGACAACTTGGTCAACTCCAAAACACTTTTTATGTTTTGTTCGACCGTGAGTTTTCGAAAAACAGATGCTTCTTGTGCCAAATAGCCAATGCCACTTTGCGCACGCTTATACATGGGGAATTTTGTAATATCAGTGTCTTCCAAATAAATGTGCCCGCTAAGAGGTTTAATAAGCCCTACAATCATATAGAATGAAGTTGTTTTTCCAGCACCGTTGGGTCCGAGTAACCCCACAATTTCACCCTGATTTACAGTAACGGATATGTCGTTTACTACTTTTCTACCTCTATAGGTTTTGGTGATGTTTTCAGCGTGTAGCTTCATGTGATAGTATTATGAATTTTCTTGTGCTCGTTGAATTCTTTTGTAAACAGATTTCGAAATAAAGATACTCACTTCATATAAAATCATAATGGGAATGGCCACAATAATTTGGCTAGCAATGTCTGGCGGAGTGATGACAGCCGATAGGGTCAATACAATCACCAATGATATTTTACGGTATTTGCGCATCAAACTAGGCGTGATAAGGCCAATTTTAGTGAGGAAGTATACCAAAATGGGTAGCTCAAAAATAAAGCCAGCTGACAGTACAGATGCACGGACCAATGCGGTATAACTGCTAAGGTCAAAGTCATTGAATATTTCACTGCTGACACTGTAGGTTCCCAAAAAGCGAAGGGAAAGCGGTGTAATAACAAAATAGCCAAACAATACTCCAGTGAAAAACAATAACGAAGACACTATGATAAATCCACGAGCCTGTCTGCGTTCTGGCTTAAGCATTCCAGGGCTGATAAACTTCCAGACCTGATAAATCACATATGGAAAAGCGAGAATAAAACCAGCCGTTATGGATGTCCAGATATGTGCCGAAAATTGTCCCGCTACAGTTCTGCTTTGTACTCTAAAAGGGAGCTCATCTAGGCAAAAACTTTCGTCGAAACCTAATGCTTGTGCAGCACTACAAAGCCATTTATAAGTTACAAAGTTTTGTTTCTTGGGCCCAAATAGTAAGACGTCAAAAATAAAGTCTTTGGCTAAAAAAGCAGCGCCGCCTGCAATTACAATGGCTAAAATACTGCGAATAAGATGCCAACGCAACTCTTCTAAATGATCAAGAAATGGCATGGTTTTATTGTCCATACACTAATAAATACCTTCGTTTAAGATATCGTGAATATGCACAACCCCCATATAAGTTTGGGCATCTTCCACAATGATTTGGCTAATCTCTTTTTCTTGCATCAGAGTTAATGCTTTTTTGGCAAGCGTTTTACTGCTTAAAACAATGGGTTTTTTTACCATGATATCTCGTGCACTTAGTGCTGAAAAATCATCAGTAGATTGCATCATACGCCGTAAATCTCCATCAGTTATGACACCCACTACCCGTTGGTCTTGGACTACAGCTGTTGCACCAACAAGCTTTGTTGAGATTTCGCTAATAACTGCTTTTATGGGCGTATCAGGTGTTACTGCTGGTTTTTTGTGTAATTGAAGCAAGTGTCCTAATTGGATATTTAACGCCTTACCCAACGCGCCTCCAGGATGGGAACGAGCAAAATCTTCTGCCTTGAATCCGCTGAGCTCCATCAGACAAATAGCCAATGCATCTCCCATAACAAGCTGAGCTGTGGTACTTGTAGTCGGTGCTAAATTGTTTTGGTCGGCTTCCTTGGGTATGCCAACATGTAAAATTGCATCTGCATTTTGAGCAAGAAACGAAGTGGAATTTGAGGTCATACCTATTAGTTTGTTGCCTCTATTTTTTAATAATGGAACTAGTGTTTTTATTTCGGCACTGGTGCCACTTTTCGATAAACACAGTACGATATCTTGTTGTTCTATCATGCCTAAATCCCCGTGAATGGCATCAGCAGCGTGCATAAAAATACTTTTTGTTCCAGTGGAATTTAAGGTGGCGCTAATTTTCATACCGATAATGGCGCTTTTGCCAATACCCGTTAGTACCAAACGCCCTGTTCCCGTATGAACCCAATCGACAACTCTTTCAAAATCGTTGTTAAGTTGCGGAGCCAATCCTGCGATAGCTTCAGATTGCTGTTCTATTACAGAAGCAGCAACTTTTAATAAGTGGTTTGATTTGTTCAATTATTGTTGATATTTAAACAGTTTTAACGTATATTGTGAATACAAATGTACAAAACCCACGATGAAGCTACAGGTCGATGGCAAAGCGCTTGATTTAAAAGCCGCGTTAAAGAATTTTTTTGGTTTTAACGAGTTCCGAGGATTACAAGAAGATGTAATAAAAAGCGTACTTAACAAAGAGAATACCTTTGTAATTATGCCTACTGGCGGCGGTAAGTCGCTGTGTTATCAATTGCCTGCGCTTGTTCAGCATGGAACAGCCATAGTAGTTTCCCCGCTCATAGCACTAATGAAAAATCAAGTTGATGCTATTCGTGGAATTTCCAAAAAAGACGGTATAGCACATGTTTTAAACTCCTCTTTGAGTAAAACGCAGGTTGAAATTGTCAAGCAAGACATCAGTTCGGGGCTTACTAAACTTTTATATGTAGCACCAGAATCACTCACAAAAGAAGATTATGTTGCTTTTCTGCGTACTGTTCCTGTTAGTTTCCTAGCTATTGATGAAGCCCACTGTATCTCAGAGTGGGGACATGATTTTAGACCAGAATATCGCAACCTTAAAGCAATCATGCAGCGAATAGGTGACAATATACCCATCATTGGTTTAACCGCAACTGCAACACCCAAAGTTCAAGAAGATATACTTAAGAATCTTAATATTTCTGACGCCACTACCTATTTGGCTTCCTTTAATAGACCAAATTTGTTCTATGAAGTAAGGCCAAAAACAGGACAAGTGGATCGTGATATTATCTCTTTTGTTAAAGGGGACAAAGGTAAATCAGGCATTGTCTATTGTTTGTCTCGCAAGCGTGTGGAAGAATTAGCCCAAATGCTACAAGTCAACGGCGTTAATGCCCTGCCGTATCACGCTGGTTTAGACACCAAACAAAGGGTTCATAACCAAGACAGTTTTCTCAAAGAAGATTGTGATGTTATTGTAGCAACTATTGCTTTTGGTATGGGAATAGACAAGCCAGATGTTCGTTTTGTTATTCATCATGATATTCCTAAAAGTATAGAGAGCTATTATCAAGAAACAGGTCGAGCTGGAAGAGACGGAGGTGAAGGTCATTGCTTGGCTTTTTATGCCTACAAGGATATCGAAAAGCTTGAAAAGTTTATGGCTGGGAAGCCACTTGCAGAACAAGAAGTTGGATATGCATTGTTGCAAGAAATGGTTTCTTATGCCGAGACTTCAATGTCCAGACGTAAATTTATATTACACTATTTTGGAGAGGAATTTGATTCGGTTAACGGAGCAGGAGCTGAAATGGACGACAATGCCCGAAATCCCAAACCAAGAGTGGAGGCGCAAAAAGAAGTGGCGCTTATCATTCAAACCATTAAAGACACCAACGAGCAGTATAAGATTAAAGAGTTGGTACATATCATGGTTGGAAAAGAGACGCCAATTTTAGTATCACATCGCATTCAATCAAACTCTTTTTTTGGCGCTGGAAATGCCAAAGATCAAGCCTATTGGAAAGCCTTACTGTCACAGCTTTTGGTAGCAGGTTATTTGAAAAAAGAAATTGAAACCTATGGTGTATTGAAGTTAAATGAAAAGAGCGCTTCTTTCTTAGAGAAACCACACAGCTTTTTAATGACAGAAAATCATTTATATGACAATAGCGTTGCTGTTGCTACACCTGCTAGAACAACATCCTATGAGGCCAGGCTTCAGAAAATGCTGATGAAACTTCGCAAAGAAGTTGCTGAAAAATACGAAGTACCTCCATATGCTGTTTTTGAAGAGTCTTCAATTAATGATATGCTCATAAAGTACCCTATAACTATTGAAGAGTTAAAAAACATTCACGGAGTAGGTGAGGGGAAAGCCAATAAATTTGGCAAACCTTTTATTAACTTAATCGAATCCTATGTCAAGGACAATGACATCACAAGACCTGAGGATTTAATTATCAAAACTACTGGAGCAAATTCCGCACTGAAACTATTTATTATTCAAAATATTGACAGGAAGTTACCTATTCGTGACATCGCAGATGCCAAAGGAATGGAACTCCCTAATTTCCTCGACCAATTGGAGACCATTGTTTTTTCTGGAACCAAGGTAAATATCCAATATGCTATCGATGATCTTTTTGATGAGGAACAGCAAGAAGAACTTCATGAATACTTCATGGAAGCGGAAAACAATGACATACAAGAAGCTGTTGAAGAATTTGATGGTGAGTATGAAGAGGATGATTTGCGTATTTTCAGAATTAAATTCATGAGTGAGGTGGCAAACTAATCTTTTTATGTCTATTTTCGCAGGCATTAATAAGCACTAATGAAAGAAGGTATATTCGCTGTCTTTACAACACCAAAAGGATCAATCAAAATTCGTTTAACTCACAAGGAAACACCAGGAACTGTAGGTAATTTTGTTGCCCTCTCGGAGGGAAATCTAGAGAATTCTTACAAGGCACAAGGAATCCCTTACTACAATGGACTGATTTTTCACCGTGTCATAGAAAAATTTATGATTCAAGGTGGCTGCCCAGAAGGAACTGGTGTTGGTGGTCCAGGGTATCAATTTGAAGATGAATTTCACCCAGAGCTCAAACATGACAAACCCGGTGTTTTGTCTATGGCAAACGCTGGTCCAGGCTCGAATGGAAGTCAGTTTTTTATAACTCACAACGAAACTCCTTGGTTAGATGGAAAACATACTGTTTTTGGTTTTGTCGTAGAAGGTCAAGACGTGGTTGATCAGATTGCCCAAGGCGATCTCATAGAATCTCTTGTTATCGAACGTATTGGCGATGAAGCAATAGCCTTTAATGCTGTAGAAACTTTTAGGGTTTTTGAAGGTAGTCGTGAGCAGCGATTACGTGAGGCTAATGAGGAACAAGAAAAAGCACTTGAAAAAGTAGCTGCAGGTTTTGAAAAAACAGCTTCTGGATTGCGCTATCAGTTTATTCAGCGTGGCGAGGGTGCTTCTTCTGAAAAAGGGAAAACCGTTTCTGTTCATTATAAGGGGCAGCTTTTAGACGGAACTGTTTTTGATTCATCATATAATAGAAATCAACCAATTGAATTCAAACTGGGTATGGGCCAAGTAATTCCTGGATGGGACGAAGGTATTCAACTCTTATCCGTTGGAGATAAGGCACGCTTTGTTATTCCAAGTGATTTAGGTTATGGTGCTAGGGGTGCAGGCGGCGTAATTCCCCCTGATGCCACGCTTATTTTTGATGTTGAATTGGTAGGCCTAAGCTAAACTTTCCACTTTATATTACAACCTAGACTGGGTTTTTGAAGCGTATCAATGGTTTTTCCAGAAAGTAGCGCATCTAATGCTGTGCGCAAATCTTTTCCTGTTACAGGCAATTCATTTTTGGGTCTTGAACTGTCCATTTGACCGCGATATACCAAGGTTTTTTCGGCATCAAATAGATAAAAGTCGGGTGTGCAAGCAGCATCATAAGCTTTGGCTACATCTTGACTTTCATCGTATAGATACGGAAAGCTGAAGCCGTATTTTTTGGCTGTTTCTTTCATTAAGGCTGGATCGTCATCGGGATATTTTACAACATCATTACTTGAAATGGCCACAAATCCAATACCACTGTTTTGATAATCTTTAGCAAAAGCAGTAATACCTTCCATAACATGGATAACATAAGGACAATGGTTGCAAATAAACATAACAACAGTGCCTCTTGTTCCGCTAATATTGTCAAAGGAGTATGTTTTGCTATCTGCTGTATTTAGTAATGAAAAATCAGGTGCTTTAGTGCCCAAAGCCAACATGTTTGAAGGAGTACGTGCCATATTTTTTTTCAAAAATAACGATAAAATATTATAGGATAACCTCGTCTCCCTTTTACTTTTTGATATAAGAATGGATTTAGCTAAAAGAGACTGAAATCCCTCTAAATGCTCTTTCTAAATGAAGATTTTGTATTTGACTACTGTGTTGCTTGTTTGCGATTTTTTTATTCGGTAATTACCAAGAAATAATCTTTGACTTTTGTTTATTTAACATCAAAAAAATAGTGCCTTGAAACTGCGTGTAAGCAGACTTCTCTGACACTTTTTTGGTATTCAGTTTTAGATATAATTAAAGATTTGGTTCCACTAAAATACAAATCTTTAGCAACTACGTTTTAGTCTCTTCTATGCGCTGTTCTTCGTAGAGTTCTTTGTAGTATCCTGCTTTGTTTACAAGCTCTTTATGTGTGCCGTATTGGGCTATTTCGCCATCCTTGAGTACGAGAATATAATCTGCGTTCTTTGCCGAGGATACCCTGTGACATACAATTATGGCGGAAGTGTCCTTATTGTTTTTTTTAAGCTCGTTTAAAATGGCCTCTTCTGTTTCTGTATCCACGGCCGATAAGCAATCGTCTAGCAAAAGAATTTTCGGATTTTTAATCAATGCCCGTGCAATTGATAACCGTTGCTTTTGACCACCAGACAGGGTAATGCCTCTTTCACCTAGCATGGTTTCATATCCTGCTTTAAACCCAACAATATTAGCGTGAACTGATGCTTGTTTTGCTGCTTTTTCAATTTCTTCTTCCGTAGCGTCGGGTTTACCGAAGCGTATGTTATGCGCTATAGTGTCAGAAAACAGAAACGGTTGTTGAGGTACAACCCCCATGATTTCACGAATATCATGTTGCGTATAATCTTGCAAAGCGAAATTCCCTAAAGAGACTTTTCCAGAATGGGGTAAATAGGTTTTGGACAAAAGCTGTAAAAGTGTTGTTTTGCCAGATCCAGTTGGCCCCATAACAGCAAGGGTTTTACCCGACGGTAATTTAAAGGAAACATCCTTTAGCGATTGAATCCCTGTGTCATCATAAATAAAATTAACCTTATCAAAGCTGATGTCAATGCTTGTTATTTTTTTGTTGGCAGTTATGCCGTCTTGTATGTCGGGTTCTTGACCCAAAAATTCGTTGATACGTTTTTGAGAAGCTTCTGCTTGCTGTATGATAGAGGTTACCCAACCAACGGTTGCTACTGGCCATGTCAACATGTTCACATAAATGATAAACTCAGCTAAAACGCCCAGTTCAATTTGCCCATTCATATATTGATTCCCCCCGATAAAAATGACCAAAACATTACTGATACCAATCAGCAAAATCATCATAGGGAAAAACCAGGCTTGAACCTGAACCAATGACATATTTTTAGTCTTGCTTTCCTTTGATATAGATGCCATTTCTATAGTTCTGTTTGGTTCAATGGCATAAGTCTTAATGACGTTAATCCCACTAAAAGACTCTTGGCTGAATGTGGATAGCTTGGACAACATTTGCTGCACAAGGGTGCTTCTCTCGTGTATGGCCCTGCTGAGTCGGTATATTAAAAAAGATAATATAGGCAGGGGAAGAAGCGTGTATAAGGTTAGTTTTGGCGCTACACTTAACATATAGCTGATTACAATAACAAAAAGGGTGATTGTATTGATGCTGTACATAAGTGCTGGACCCACATACATGCGAACTCGAGATACGTCTTCACTGATGCGACTCATTAAGTCACCAACACGGTTTTTCTTGTAGAAACGCAACGAGAGTTTTTGATAGTGGTTGTAAACGGCGTTTTTTAGGTCATATTCAATATGCCTCGAAACATTGATGATGGTTTGGCGCATACTAAAGGTAAAGATGCCAGAAATAAGTGCAGCACCCACAATCAGCGCTATATTGGTTAAAAGCAATCTTTTGATATCGGTTAAATCGGTCTCCCCAGTTCTTATAAATTGCTCTATGACGGTAATTGAATCTCCAACAAGGCTGGGGGCAAGGACAGCAAAAATACGAGATGAAACTGTAAAGAGTAACCCTAACAGTAGTAGGAATCGATATTTCTTTAGATAACGGTTGAGGTATTGAAGCGCGCGCAATTATTTTTTTTACGAAGATAGGATTTTAGGTCTTTGCATCAAATCTTGTGTAGGATATCATTTAAAATCTCCTATTTTTGCATCATCAAACGTTCTTATAAATGATTACTCGTCGTCACTTACGCACCAAGGTTATGCAAGCGCTTTACGCACAGCAACTTGACCCAACAGACAATCTTGCAACAGGAGAATCATGGATTTTGAAAAGCAGTCAGGATTTTTACCTTCTTTATATTACGCTTCTCGATTTGTTCCAAGAGCTTCATTGTTGTGGATATGCGCTTTATGAGAAAAATACCAAAAAACACTTACAAGAAAACAAAAACGAAACAAATCCTAAGTTTTTTAGCAACAAAGCTCTTTTGGCGTTATGCGATAATGAAGTTCTAGCAGCACAAAGCAAAAAATACAAGCTTAAGTACTGGAAAAATCACGAAGAATATGTGCGTTTGGTTTGGGATGAAATTACCGCTTCTACAGTGTATAATGATTATTTAAAGATCGAAACCACCAGCCTTGAAGATGATCAAGATTTTTTGGTAGCACTTTTTACTAAAGTAATTGTGCCTTTTGAACGTTTGGGTGAATTTATGGAGGAGGTTAACATCTCTTGGGTGGACGATGCGCCACTTGCCAACACCATAGTTCGAAACAGCCTAAAGCGAATTACTGAACCCAACAGCATCATCACCGTTCTGTACAAAGACCAAGAAGATCGTAAATTCTCCTTAAAACTTTTTAGAAAAGTAGCACTTAACAAAGCAGAACTTATCGATGAAATAAAGGGACGAACGCCAAATTGGGATTCGGGCCGTATTGCTGAATTGGACTTCACTTTATTATTAATGGCTTTGGCTGAATTACTTTATTTCCCCTCAATACCCGTAAATGTTACCATCAACGAATACTTAGAGATCGCTAAGGAATACGCCACACCAAAGAGCAGTATGTTTATAAACGGGATATTAGATAGCGTTGTCAAGGACATGACAAAAGAAAAACGCATTCAAAAAAATATACGTGGAATGCAGTAATATGTTTATTTTTGAAAAAATTTATAAAATGAAATCATTTGTTCTGGCCTTAGTTGCCTTATTTATGTTGAGTTGCTCACAAAGCGCCTCAAAGAAAGTTAAACAAGAAAATGTTGAAAAAGCTACAGCACAACAAGAAGCCAATGAGGACTTGCCCGTGATGTCTTTTGAAAGAGCTGAACACGATTTTGGCACCATAAACGAAGGTGATGTAGTTGAAACATCCTTTGCCTTTACAAATACAGGAAAAAGCGATCTAATTATTTTAGATGCCCGTGGAAGCTGTGGGTGTACAGTTCCTGAGTATCCTAAAAATACTCCAATTGAACCAGGTGAAACAAGGGAAATAAAAGTAAAGTTTGATTCTGCAAACAAACCAGGTAATCAAACGAAAACGGTAACACTAACCAATAACACCGAACGCGGTCGAGATATTCTTCGTATCAAAACAATGGTTACTGCTGATCCTGTAAAAGAACAACAACGCCAAGCGGCTCGCAACCAAATGAACCAATAATGATGCAAATTTTTCAAGCTACCGGTGGAGGAAACTTCACCTTGTTAATCCTCATGTTAGGGGTTATATTTTTGTTTTTAATTTTACCCCAACTGCGCAGAGCAAAAAAGGAGCGTAAATTTAAAAATGCACTTAAAAAAGGCGATTTGGTTGTAACCAAAGGTGGTATACACGGTAAGATTATTGAAGTAAACGACAGCAATGATACTTGCGTTATTGAGACCATGGCCGGTAAGGTAAAAATGGAGCGCAGCTTTATCTCTCATGAGATGAGTAAGCAACGTGCGACTCCTGCTAAAAAATAAAATTTCCATAAGCTGCTTATGTTTAAACTCATAGGCAGCTACTTTTTCTTTTATGTACAAACGTCTAATACGTCCTGTCCTTTTTCTTTTTGATCCAGAAGGGGTGCACTATTTTTCGTTCGCTGCCATACGCCTGTTACATCGTATTCCTTTTATGGGATTTATTATTAAAGCGCTATATGCTTCCCATAAACCAACACTTGAACGCGAGGTTTTTGGACTTAGATTCCCAAACCCTGTTGGCCTAGCAGCGGGATTTGATAAGGATGCTAAACTCTATCACGAACTTGCAAATTTTGGTTTTGGCTTTATCGAAATTGGAACGGTAACGCCCAAGCCACAAGACGGCAATCCCAAACCACGTTTGTTTCGATTAAAAAAAGACAAAGGAATCATTAATCGCATGGGTTTTAACAACGAAGGTGTTGTGGCTGCTGCGAGAAGACTTAAGAAAAACAAAGGAGTACTGATTGGTGGTAATATTGGCAAGAATAAAACCACACCTAACGATCAGGCACAAGACGATTACCTTATTTGTTTTGATGCCTTGTTCGATGTTGTGGACTATTTTGTAGTTAACGTCAGCTCGCCCAATACACCTAACCTTCGAGACCTTCAAGAAAAAGAGCCACTGTACAAGCTGTTAAATGTTTTGCAAAAGCGAAACAGCGAAAAATCATCACGTAAACCCATACTGCTAAAAATAGCTCCCGATTTAAGCGATTCGCAGTTGGATGATATTATAGAGATCGTAGCAAACACCAAAATTGATGGTGTTATTGCCGCCAATACAACGCTGTCACGAACAGGTCTAATGAGCAGTACTGAATTAATCAATCAAGCAGGAGGCTTGAGTGGAAAGCCACTGACAAAACGCAGTACGGAAGTCATTTCATATTTACATACGAAAAGTAAGGCCGCTTTTCCTATTATCGGTGTAGGAGGTATACATACTCCTAAAGATGCTCAAGAGAAATTAGCTGCTGGTGCTTCTTTGGTGCAGCTTTATACAGGCTTTGTTTATGAAGGCCCTGGGGTGGTTAAGCGTATGAATCGCTTCTTCACTCTTTAATAGGATTTATATGGTTAAAATCTTTGCCGAGAATGGAAGCACATTAGCGAAAAGGATACGGATGTAAGGTCGAGTATTTAGAACATCACAACATAGCCTAAGTTTAGATGGTCTTCAGTTGTCCACAAAATTCAGCCCAATTATTTCATTATATTTATGCTTAATCTCTATTAATTTTAATACCCAAAATGAAAACGTCTAACACATATACTTCCCTTTTAATATTTCTAGGTCTCGTTGTATTTTCTTGTACTACTGAATGGAATCAAAATACACTCCTAAAGTCATGGACAGGACCCTATTTGGGCACTCCTGCTTTTGATAAAATGCAGGTAGCAGATGTAAAGCCAGCCATGCTTAAAGCAATGAGGCTCAAATTATCGGAAATAGAGGCCATTGCAACAAATCCTGAGCCACCAACCTTTGAAAATACGATTGTGGCCATGGAACGATCTGGAAAAGTTTTAGATTGCGCTTTTACATATTATGGTATTTTTAGTAGTAATATGTCCTCTCCAGAATTTAGAGAAGTGCAAACAGAACTCGCCCCGTTATTTTCGGAATTCCAATCTAAAATTACGCAAAATGAACTGCTTTTTAAGCGAATTAAAAACGTGTATGAAGCCTCAAAAATAAAACCACTAGAAGCAGACCAACAACGTGTAGTTGAACTTACCTACCAAGGCTTTGCCATGAATGGCGCTGATTTAGACGATGTCAAAAAGAAACGTTACGCAGCCATCAATAAGGAGCTTTCTTCACTCTATACTAAGTTTTCAAACAATGTACTTCATGACGAAGAAAATTATGTTACTTACTTAAATGAAAATCAGTTAGATGGGCTTTTAGATGATTTTATCAAGTCTGCTGCTCGTGTAGCAAATAGCAAGGGTAGGCAAGGAGAATATGCGGTTACCAATACCCGTTCTTCAATGGATCCGTTTTTGACCTTTTCTACCGAACGCGATTTGCGTAAACAAGTTTGGAGCAATTATTATGCTCGTGGCGACAATGGCGATTCATATGATAATAAGGAAATCATTGCACAAATATTAAAACTTCGCAAAGAGCGGGTAGCCTTCTTGGGGTACGACAATTACGCTGCTTGGCGCCTACAAAATCGTATGGCAAAAAATCCAGAAAATGCCATGGCACTTATGGAAGCTGTATGGCCAGCAGCCATTACACGCGTAGCCGAAGAAGTTACAGACATGCAAGCTGTGGCAGATGCAAATGGAGATAATATTACTATAGCACCATGGGACTACCGTTTTTATGCAGAAAAAGTACGTAAAGCAAAGTATGATTTAGATTCAGATGAAGTGAAGCAATATTTGCAATTAGATAAGCTCACAGCGGCCATGCATTATGTAGCGAGTCGTTTATTTAACTATTCTTTTTCGCTTGTAAAAGAAGGGGAGGTTCCAGTGTTCCACGAGGACGTTAACGTTTGGGAGGTAACCGATAATCAAACAGGAGCACATATTGGTCTTTGGTATTTGGACCCGTATGCAAGAGAAGGAAAACGTTCTGGTGCTTGGGCGACCACGTATAGAAGCTTCTCAACTTTTGATGGAAAAACCAATGTTTTAGCGTCAAATAATTCAAATTTTGTCAAACCAGCACCTGGGGAGGCCTTGCTTATTTCTTGGGATGATGCTACAACGTTCTTCCACGAATTTGGTCATGCGCTACACTTTTTTGCATCTGAAGTGCGATATCCAACCCTTAACAGTGGCGTAAGAGATTATACAGAATTTCAATCCCAGCTATTAGAACGCTGGCTGTCAACAGATGAAGTAATCGACCAGTTTTTGGTGCACCAAGAAACGGACGCACCTATGCCCGATGCTTTGGTGTCAAAAATTAAAAAGGCAGCAACCTTCAGCCAAGGGTTTGCTACTACGGAATATTTAGCATCCGCTCTGATGGATATGAAACTTCATTTGGCCGATCCAACAGATCTGGATGTTGATCTGTTTGAACGTGAAACATTAGCTGCGCTAAATATGCCAAAAGAATTACCCATGCGTCATAGAACATCCCATTTTGGACACGTATTTTCTGGCGAGGGTTATGCAACAGCCTATTACGGGTATATGTGGGCAGATGTGTTAACAGCTGACGCCTCAGAAGCATTCAGAGAGGCTCCGGGGGGCTTTTATGACCAAGCGATGGCAGAAAAATTAGTGAAACACTTATTTGCGCCACGGAATTCCATTGAGCCTGCCCAAGCATATAGATTGTTTAGAGGTAGAGATGCTTCTATCGATGCTTTGATGCGTGCTAGGGGCTTTCCTATTACCCCATAACGGAACTCTTTCAACATGCTAAAACAGTAAAAAATTGCAGTATAAATAAAGAGTTGCGTGTATCCCTTAATTATTTTAGTACTTTCGGAAGAAATTTATTTTTATGAATAATTTGGCACATCAGTCATTGGCCGCTTATGATGAAGCAAAGCAACAAGCATCAGAACAAACGGAAGCTTTTTGGGAAACGATAGCTAGTCAATTTGAATGGCACCAAAAGTGGGATAAGACCCTTGAGTATGATTTCCATAAACCAGAAGTAAAATGGTTTTTAGGCGGTAAAGTAAACATCACCGAAAACTGTCTTGATCGCCATCTAATCACTCAGCCTGATCAAACTGCAATAATTTTTGAGCCAAACGATCCAAAAGAAGCAGCACAACATATTTCATATAAGGAACTCCACAGCCGTGTTTGCCAAGTAGCCAATATGTTGAAATCAAATGGAGCAAAAAAAGGAGATAGGATATGTCTCTATATGCCTATGGTTCCCGAGCTAGCCATTACCGTTTTAGCCTGCGCGCGTATTGGTGCCATTCACTCTGTAGTATTTGCTGGTTTTTCAGCCGCCGCCCTAGCTGCAAGAATAAACGATGCCGACTGTAGCCTACTGGTAACGGCAGATGGTGGATTCCGCGGTGCTAAAGTAACTCCGCTAAAAGATATTGCAGACGATGCATTAACGCACTGCTCAACCATAAAGACTTCTATTGTGCTTAAACGCACAGGCCAAGAAGTAGCTTGGAATGATATAGATGTTTGGTGGCACGAGGCTTTAGAGGAAGTGGACGACAACTGTCCTGCTGAAATCATGGATAGCGAAGATCCATTGTTCATATTATATACTTCTGGTTCAACAGGAAAACCCAAAGGAATGGTTCATACATGTGGTGGATACATGGTTTACACTGCTTATTCCTTTCAAAATGTTTTCCAATATAAAAAAGGCGATATTTATTGGTGTACTGCCGATATCGGGTGGATTACGGGGCATTCCTACATCGTATACGGTCCCTTGGCTGTTGGAGCAACAACACTAATGTTTGAAGGGGTTCCTTCATATCCTACTTATGATCGTTTTTGGGAGGTGTGCGCTAAACACAAGGTCAATCAGTTTTATACGGCACCCACTGCCATACGAGCGTTGCAAAAGTACCCAGTTAACTTGGTCAACAAACACGATTTATCTTCACTTAAAGTGCTGGGCTCTGTTGGGGAACCCATTAATGCTGAAGCATGGCACTGGTATGACGATCACGTAGGTAAGAATAAGTGCCCCATAGTGGATACTTGGTGGCAAACCGAAACGGGAGGTATTTTGATAACCTCATTAGCTGGTGTAACATCACAGAAGCCTACCTATGCCACACTCCCCATGCCGGGCATTCAAGCAGTTTTGCTAGACCAAGAGGGGAATGAATTGGCTGGTGAAAACGAAGGAATTTTAGCCATCAAGCATCCTTGGCCTTCAATTGCCCGTACCATTTGGGGTGACCACGAACGCTATAAAAATGTGTATTTCAGTGCCTATCCAGGTTATTATTTTCCTGGTGATGGTGCCTTACGCGACGCAAAAGGCAATTACCGTATTACAGGCAGGGTAGATGATGTGGTGATTGTTTCTGGACATAATCTCGGAACGGCACCTATTGAAAATGCACTTAACGAACACCCTAATGTTGTAGAAAGTGCAGTTGTTGGTTTTTCTCATGATGTTAAAGGGAATGCACTACACGCATTTGTCATTGTACGTAGCAGAGCAGACGAAAATGAAACAATAAAAAACGAGCTACGCGCTCTTGTAGCAAAAACCATAGGGCCAATCGCTAAACCAGACCGCATACAGGTGGTAAGTGGACTTCCTAAAACGCGAAGTGGTAAAATCATGCGTCGCATACTGCGCAAGTTAGCAGCAGGCGAACACGATCAATTGGGTGATATTTCTACATTGTTAAACCCAGAGGTTGTGGAGGAGATTAAGCGAAATAGCTAAATGTCTCTCCTTTTTTGATTGTCTGTAGCGTTTCGTATATCAGTTTGATTACATTTTCTACATCCTCTTGGTGTACCATTTCTACCGTAGTGTGCATGTATTTTAGTGGTAATGAAATAAGCGCTGATGGGACCCCACCGTTGCTGTAAGCAAAGGCATCTGTATCTGTTCCGGTATATCTTGAAGAAGCCAAACGTTGGAATGCAATCTTTTTTGCTTCGGCAGTGTCAATAATGCGATCGCGCAACAGCTGCTGTACGGCAGGGGCGTAAGAGATTACAGGTCCTTTCCCTATTGTATTGTCCCCTTGTTTTTTTGGATCAATCATCGGAGTAGAGGTGTCGTGACATACGTCTGTTACGATAGCTACGTCTGGTTTGATGGTCTGTGTAATCATCTCAGCTCCTCGAAGTCCAATTTCTTCTTGAACCGAATTGGTTATGTATAATCCAAAAGGCAATTCAACCTTATTTTCTTTAAGTAAGCGTGCTACTTCAGCAATCATAAACCCACCAATGCGGTTATCAAGGGCTCGACATACAAATTTATTTTTGTTCAGTACTTGAAAAGTATCGGGGTAAGTAATAACACAGCCCACATGGATGCCCATTTTTTCTACTTCTTCTTTTTTTGCAGCACCAACATCGATCGTAATATTTTCAAGTTTTGGCGTTTCTTCCTTTCCAGCCATCCTCGTATGAATAGCTGGCCAGCCAAACACGCCCTTTACGATGCCTTTTTTTGTATGGATGTTTACCCATTTAGATGGAGCAATCATGTGGTCGCTACCGCCATTTCGTATAACAGAAATCAAGCCTTTGTCGGAAATATAGTTGACGTACCAGGAGATTTCGTCAGAATGTGCTTCAATTACCACTTTGAATTTTGCTTTGGGGTTGATAACACCAACAGCTGTGCCATAGGTATCGGTTATAAAGTCATCGACATAAGGCTCTAGATAGTTCATCCAAATTTTTTGACTTTCCCATTCATATCCTGTGGGAGCAGGGTTATTAAGGTATTGTGCTAGAAATGCGTGTGACTTTTTATTTAAAATACTATTCATTGTGGTTTTTTAATTAAGTATGCTAAATTACAACATATAGGTAAAACAATCTTACTACTTTTGAACACATGAATAAACTACTTTATGTAGGAGTTTTAATTTTGGCTTGCAGTGTATATGGTCAGCAAACCCAACCTGTATATATTATAAATGGCGATACCTTGACCAAACCTTATATTGATTTAAGGGAAGTAGTCGTGCTTCCAAGCATAAAATTTAAGAGTTATGACGATTATGTCGCTTACTACAGGCTCCAAAGACGCACTGTAAAAGTATATCCTTATGCTAAACTTGCAGCAGAACGGTTGGCGACTTTGAACCAACGTTTGGCAAATGTTAATCGAAAACGCACCAAAAAACGGTATGCCAAGCGTGTGGAAAACTATCTAGATGACGAGTTTAAGGACGAATTAAAGCAACTTTCTCGCTCAGAAGGACGTATTTTGATCAAACTTATCCATAGGGAAACGGGTTTTACGGCCCATGAATTGATAAAAAAACTACGTAACGGCTGGCGTGCTTTTATCTACCAAACCACAGCAAAAATGTTTGATATTAATATCAAAACTAGCTATAATCCAACTGATGTTGAGGAAGATGCGTTAATAGAGTATATATTGCAAAAAGCTTTTGCTGAAGGCCTGTTAGAACCAGCGGATAAAAAAAGTAAATAAAGTTAGTTTGTAAGATTAAAAGCGTTGTATATTTGCAGTCGGCAAAAAAACTGTGGGTCACGACCAAAAAAAGAATTTTAATTTTTTTTCATTGTGGGGTTGTGTAATCCGAAAAGCAGCGTATATTTGCAACCGCTTTCAAAAATGGAAGTAACAAAAAGTTCATTGAATTATTGAGAATGACAGCGCGTATTAATTGCGAGAGCAATTATAAATACGAATAGTAAAACAATCATGAGACAGCTCTAATTTGTCAATTTTTTTGTTGTTAATTTTATTTAAAATTATACAATGAAGAGTTTGATCCTGGCTCAGGATGAACGCTAGCGGCAGGCCTAACACATGCAAGTCGAACGGTAACATAGATTGCTTGCAATCTGATGACGAGTGGCGCACGGGTGCGTAACGCGTATGCAATCTACCTTTTACAGGAGAATAGCCCAGAGAAATTTGGAATAATGCTCCATAATATCATTTATCAGCATTGGTTT
>PKDQ01000016.1 GCA_002862645.1 Flavobacteriaceae bacterium
AAAGACTTAGTTGTCTTCAATCAATGTAATTCCTTGCGGCACCATAGGGTATGTAATATTTTTAATCAAAGCCCTCATGTTTGCTGTCTCGGGATGTGATTTACCAAAAATTAGATTGTTTCGTTCTTTTGGATCTAAATTTTTATCATACAACTCCTCTTGCCCAGTGTTGTATACGATGTAGCGATAGTCTTTTGTGCGTATTGAATAGTGATGATTTTCAGGAATATTTTTATTTAAATCCGAACTGTAAACTACTGACAAAGCCCCTTCTGGACCTCGCCAATTATCTGTATTTGTATTTCTTATAAAAGGAACAAGAGAATACCCATCTAGTCCATGCCCATTTTTGTTTTTTCGCGTTTCCAGATCAATTCCTGCCAATTCCAAAAGAGTAGGATATAAATCTATTAAAGAAACAGGATGCTCAACGACCGTATTTGGAACAGTCATTTCTGGAACTCGAATAATTAGAGGTACTCTTGTGCTTTCTTCCCATAATGAGTTTTTGTAAATGTGATCTTTCTCTCCCATAGTCCAACCGTGGTCACTCGTCAATATTACAATCGTACTGTCTTTGAGCGAAGTATTGTTAATAGCACGCATCACTTGACCTACATTGTCATCAACAGCGGTTACACAGGCCAAGTAAGCTTGCGTAAAACGCTTTAAGCCTTCGTTTGGATCTTCATAAGAGGCTACTAGATTTTCAAACATTTCAACCGATCGTGTTCTTCTATTTTTTGTTTCAAACTGGTCTACCAAATGCAGAAAAGTATCTTCTTTATCACCGGGTAAAATATCTGCTAACTGAATGCTGTCAAGAGGATACATGTCAAAATATTTTTGAGGGGCTATAAGCGGGGTGTGCGGACGAAGAAACCCAACTGACAAGAAAAAAGGAGCGTCCTGGTTTTCTTTAGCCAACTCCAAGAGGCGCTTTTCAGCCCATTGTGCATTTAATTCATCGGGCGTTAAATCACGGTATTTATCATTATGATATTTTAGTTCTTTCCCACTTCGAAACCCGCCATAGACCCACCATAGCCGTTCGCCATTGAAAGTTTGTTCCCCAAAGTTTTTCATGGGGCCATAAGAACCATCTATAAAACCACCCCCCATATTGAGTCCATCAACGATACGATTGGTTCTAAAAGGAGCGGGTACATCAGGATGAGAGATAGGCTTTTTCTTACGGTCATAATCGCCTGCGTAAACAAAGGGGCTGTAATCTGCTTTGTATTTAAATTCAGACCACACATCTTCTTTGTTGTGATGAAGGACTTTGCCACTTCCAATTACATGGTAACCATCATCTTTAAATTTTTCCATAATGGTCTTGGTGTTGGCCAGTACTTCGTTATCTAACCACGATTTCATCCAAAAATGAGATGCGTTGTGTGGGTATACACCCGTAAACATACTCGCTCGTGAGGGGCCGCACATAGGGTTGTTTGAATAGGCATGTTTAAATCGTGTACTAGAGACTCCCAAAGCTTTCATGTGTGGCGTTTTAGCCTGTGGATGTCCATAGAAACCTTCAGGAAAATCGTTTAAGTCATCAATTATGATAAGCACTACATTTGGTTTTTCGGAAGGTTGCCCCTGAAGATTAGAAAAGCATAGGATTGCCAAAATAAATATAGGATAACGAGTAATCATATGAGACGGTTTTTAAAATCTTAGTTTTTACTGAACTTTTAAGTGAGTTAAAATTAGGAAGAAGATGGAATTTACTAAAATAATTTATTTACTTACTAGAAGTAGTCAAAAATTAGCCATATTAGAACATATTTTATCGAGTTATTGTGAAAGAGAGTAATACTGAAGATAGAAAAATCAGGATGATTTATTTTTCTTTCGCATGCGATTAAAGTCAATCAAGTAGCTTATTCGTAGCGAAAATTGGTGCTGCGTGGTTTGATCAAAAAGATTGCCTAAGCTTTTGAGATAATCCAGTTCAGTGTCGTTGTCCCTACTGAACAATTGGTTTCGGTACAACAACACCATATTACTTCCAGGGGCAAACCACCACTCAAAATTAATATCTAGGTTCCAGATATTGAAGTTTGTGTCTGGATCAAAATCTAAAATTGAAAAGTCTGTTTCGGTTCGTCTTCCGCCTTCTTTTAGTCGAAACAGAGTGTGATCGTATTTGGCTCTACTCCAATAGTTTCTTAGTATTAGGTTAATCCATTTCTTGCTATCAAAAAAGTAGCTAAGGTTAATGTTGTTTTCCACAGATCGAATATCTTTTCTGCCAAAATAAATATCTTGATTTATTGTTTTAAGAATTCTTTACATATTGATTATGAAGTTTAAATATTTATATATGTCTAATTTTACTGATATGAAACATGTTCTATTTCTTTTTTTATCTATTTTTAGGGGTGTCGTGTTTAAAATATTAATTACCAAATAGTCGTGAAAATTGAGCTAAGCTTTCCGTAAGTGAGTTCGATATTTTTTCTGTATGCTCTACTAAAACAATAAAACGGTTATACTTTTATAGTGTAGCCGTTTTTGATTTATATCTTTCAATGATTGCCAGGTGTAATTCAGTTTTATCCTTAACATTTGCTAAGTCTTGATTATCGACAGGTTTAATATTATGATGGCTCCACAAGGCCAACTCTATTATAACCGGAGTTAACGAAAGTCCTTTTTCAGTTAGAAAATAGTGATTAGTTTTTTGGTTGTCAGGCAATTTTTGTTTGGTAATAAATCCAATTTTTTCAAGTGTTTTTAACCTATTAGATAAAATACTTGGTGCAATTGATTCATCGCTTTCGGAGAACTCTTTAAATGTTTTTTTTTGTTCCAATAGCATCAACTTTATAACAACAAGCGTCCATTTGTCTCCAACAATATCTAATGCTGAAGTTACAGGACAATTACACCTAAAAAACTTATCTAAAATTGACATAATTATAAAAATATAACTATTACTATCAAAACAATAGTAATTTTATTATTTTTACTATCAAATCAAAAGTAATAATAAATAATCATATGAATAAAAAAGTATTGTTAACAGGGATATCTGGTTATATTGGTTTGCATTGCGCCAAAATTCTTTTAGAAAAAGGATATACCGTAGTCGGTACAGTAAGAAGTACAAAAAAAGAAGAGGAAGTTATTAAGACCCTCAATTCAAATTCTGTTTCTATTGAGAACCTTTCTTTTACCCATTTGGATCTTAGTTCCGATAAAGGATGGGATTCTGCGCTATCTAATTGTAATTATGTTATGCACGTCGCTTCTCCTTTTACTGTTGAAAACCCTAAAAATGAGTCAGATATGCTTGGTCCTGCAGTAGATGGAACCCTTAGAGTACTAAAAGCTGCTAAAAAAAATGGGGTGAAACGAGTTGTTTTAACCAGCTCAACAGTCGCTATAATGGGGGGTAAAAAAACAGGCACAATTACACCAGAAGACTGGACTGACTTAAATTCAAAAAACATAAGTACTTATTTCAAAAGTAAAACATTGGCAGAGAAATCTGCATGGGATTTTATTAATAATCAATCAGGTGATCACTCATTAGAATTGGTCAGTATTAACCCTGGAGGAGTTTTTGGACCTCCACTTGGCACAAATCTTTCGGGAGCTTCAATGTCCATGATTGTAAAAATTTTAGGTGGAAAAACTCCAATGGTACCAAACACATCCTTTCCAATGGTCGATGTACGTGATGTTGCCTATTTACATGTAGCCGCCCTAACAGAGCCAAAAGCAGTTAACCAACGTTTTATTGTAACAGAAAAAATAGGGAGAAGTTTTCAATCGGTATGCCAATTGCTTATTGACAATGGCTATAAAGGCCCTAGTACTAAATTAGCGCCAAATTTCATGTTAAAACTTTTGTCAATCTTTGACAGAGAGGCCAAAGGTATGTTGGCTATGCTCGATATGAATCTAAGTGCTGATAATTCCAAAACAATGGAAGTTTTCAATTGGAAACCTATTCCTTTTGAAAAGACACTTTTAGAAACAGCAGTAGCAGTTAAAAAGATTACTTCACATTAATTATTGAACAGCTTTAAATCATTACTCAAGATCACTTTCCAAAATAAAATTGATTGATTTGATTGTGTTTAATAGGTCTCTTGGAGTAAAACTAGTGTTCGATATTTCTAATGGGTAATCTACTAAAACAATAAAATGGTTATACTTTTATAAAGTGCAGCCTTTTTTATATTTCTGAATAAAAAAAATTAGTTGTTTAAAAATAAAAATACAATTCGATGAAAAAATCAATTTTACTATTTATTTTATTACAAACGATTTTTAGTAGCTGTGAAAAAGATTATAATAAAAATCTAGAGGAATGTTCCTTTAATAATAATGTACAGTACATAGTTCACGATGGTATTAATAGAGAATATGTTTTATACATTCCTGATTCATATGATGGAACATCTTCTGTTCCACTAATGCTTAATTTTCATGGGTTTGGTGGTATTGCAAGTGATTATATGCAAGAAGCAGATATGCGCTCATTGGCAGAAATTGAAACTTTTATTTTAGTCTACCCTCAAGGCAGTTGCTTAGAAGGCTCTTCCCACTGGAATCCTTGTCCAACAGGTGAAGACAATAAAAGTACTGCTGATGACGTAGGATTTGTTGAATCTATGATTAGTGAGATTTCGTCTCAGTATAGTGTAGATATAGAAAGAATTTATTCTGTGGGATACTCAAACGGGGGCATGATGGCATACGGGCTTGCGAATTATAAAAGTGATTTAATTGCTGCGGTGGCATCTGTTTCCGGAACAATGTTAAACTGTATAGGATCTACTAATCATCCCATGCCAGTAGTGCATCTACATGGAACCTCTGATGGTGTTGTTTCCTATAATGGTAGCACTGATTGGAATTCTGTACAAAGTACATTAGACCATTGGATTAACTTCAATAATACAGATTTAATTCCTACCATAACAAGTGATAATAATATTGAACGTTATGTCTATGGACAAGGAGATAGCTCAGTTTCTGTTGAGCATTATAAATTTGTAGGAGGAGAACATGTTTGGTTTAGCTCCACTTTCCAAGATCAGAATACATCTGAATTAGTTTGGAATTTCGTATCCAGATATGATATTAATGGATTGAGATAAGGAACAAAGGTCATACTAATGAATGTGAATTGTTATATTATGATATGGTCTTTGTTATTAAAATTGTTTCTAAAAAATATATTGTTGTAAAACTTGAGTTCGATATTTCAAAGGAGTTATCTACAATCGAGTCATCAGAAATGGTGACTCTTTTTTTTGCGCTAAAAATACCGCACAGTAGAGCCCAAAAATTGTTTTACCTCCTCCAGTAACTACAGATATAATTCCGTTTCCATCTTTTTTTACCCATGATTTGAAAGCATCTTTTTGCCAATTGCGTAAAAGAATATTAGTTGAGAAAATCATTATAATTCAAATATGTGAGATTACTAATAATTTTTAAACAACCATAGGCATATCCTCCTCTTTTAGTTCTGCTAAATTTTATTTATATTTCATTATGAAAAAACTACTTCTACTATCATTTTTTATTCTTTTTGCAGTATATGGTTGTTCGTCAACTATTAATAGACCTTTGTATTCTAAAAGTGACAATGCAAAGGAATTAATCTTATCAAAGTATGGTAAACCTTCAAATATTGAAAATCAATTAAAAAAAGAAATATGGAAATATAATAATTGTAGTCAATTTAAGATTAATAGAACAGTAGTTTTTGATAATGCAGGTAAAATCATTGAAAACAAGAAACATTACAAGACTTTTCATATGATTACAGGGTTTAATAAACACGGATATATTACTGTAGGTGTTATACTCACATTGTATGCAATAAGCGGACCTTTTCCTGCTTTACTTTAAATTGATTACTTATAAACCATAGGCATATCTTCTTCTTTTAGTTCTACTACTTTTAATCCTTTTAAGTAAAATAAACTCAGAGTATTCTATAAACGAAGAATAAGGTTTAGATAATTGTTATATTTAATCTGTAAACCTTTTATAATATGAAAGAATGGTTTAAAAAATATCTGGGTTGGCTGGGTTTTGGAATATTGATAATTGGCACTTTAATCTTTATAGTAGTTAAATTTGTACTAAATATTACATTAGACTCATCTATATTGATTATTGGATTTTTAATTATAGGGGCTGCTGATTTCATTAAAGACATACTTAATGACAATTATTTTACAAAATATTCTGAAAAAGTAAAAAATGCAATTATTGTATTTATTACCACTATTACAATTGGAGTGTCTTGTTTTTTGATTTTTTAACTAAACCATAGGCATATCTTCTTCTTTTAGTTCTGCTACTTCTAAACCTCTTAAGTAGGTTATCGATATGATTAAACTTTTATTTAAGAAAATCTAGCAATTGCTTTGATGTATAATATTCAAAATAGCGTTTTTTCAGCGTAAAATCTTTAGTTAATATAATCGTGGCTGGCAACGAGAATGGAAATCTTTCTCGTGTAGCCAACAATAGAGGAATCTCGTGAACTCCATTACGTCTTGTGAGTGCTTGTTTGTTGGTTAATTTTCTTCCTTCAAAAGTTATGGTATCGGATTCCTCAACATCCATCTCTACAGCGTAATATTTACTATTGAGTTTTGCTATGACCTCAGGTTTTGTAAATATTTCTCTTTCAATCTTCTTGCAATAAGAACACCATTTTGCGTGAAAGAAGATAAAAACAGGCTTTGGTTCTTCTTTAATTGATTGTTCCAATTCTGACCAGCTTTTCCATTCAATTTCAGATATACTCTGGGCTCTTCCGAGTAAAGGCGCAACTAGACAAATAAAAATAAAACAACTTAAATTTTTCATAAATATTACTTTTAAAAGTCTCCAAACTTTAACCCAAAAAAGAAGGTTCTCGGACGATTAGGTCCGTAAATAAAATTTGAATCACGCAAGGGACCGCTGTCAAAATTATTCTGATAGCTGTCTAACAAGTTTTGAACACCACCGGTCAATTCTATGTGAAAATTTTCAATAAGTTCGAAGTGGCAGGTGATTTTAGTTGTCATGTCTAAAAATGACTCAGTGTCTATCAAATCAATAAAACCTGAATCGCTAACTACTTTTGGCGCGATCATTGTTCCTGTATAGCTTCCCGTAACATCTAGCCTCAAAGCTTCACTTACGATCCAATACGCGTTTAGGAAACCATACACGCTAGGTGTGCGTAAAAATTCTCCTAAAATTACATCTTGTTCCCCAAATATACTGCCGTCGGTTTCAAAAAACACTTGTTTTTCTTTAAATATGGAACGTTGTACGGTTGCTCCAACTTGAAATAAAAAGTCCGAATTTGGCGATATACTCAATTCAAAATTTGCACCTGCCACATAAGCGCCAGACCCATTTCTAGATTCTTCAAGAATAGAACCATTTGGTAAAGAAGCTCCTGTGCTCACTATGGTAAATGGGTTTTCCAAAGTGGTATAAAAACCTTCTGCCAAGAAATTTATCTGGGTTTTGTTAAAGTCTTTTGTATAATTGAAAGATGCAGTAAAGGCATTTGAAAATTCACTTTCGAGATTGTCAGAAATAATTACAAAGCGCTGTTCACCGTTCACCGATGAAATATGTAAATCTTCATTAAAAGCTTGTGGTGCTCTAAATCCACGTGCATAGCCACCTCTAAATTGCAACTCTTCATTTATGTTATACAACATAGTCAATCTAGGATTTAGTACCGTCTCACTTACATTAGATAAACGTGTAATATCTTGTATAGCATAAAAGCCATCTACATTAACGTGGTCGATACGTGCACCCAGTAAGGCCGTAAATTTATTTGTGGGTTTACACTCGTATTGTGCGTAAAGTCCTAGGTTATTTACCTTCTGTTCGATCACACGATTAAAGCCTTCTATGACATCATCCGTACTATTTAGTTGATACTCTAAACCTATCGTGATAACATCTCGTTTAAAATTATGGGTATATTTTGTGCCTGCAACAAAGGCAATGTCGTTTGTTTTTCCGAAGGCATTGTTTGCTGCAATAGAGTCTATTGCGGTACGACCACCTCCCAAACCACCATAATAACTATCACGGTCTGTATGTTGTAAGGTAACATAAGCAGTTCCGGAATTTTTACGAACATCATCAAAAAGCTCATAATCTATCCCTGTAAATACGGTATTGTGGTCAAGTTCTTCAGTAATATCAGTAAATTGAGGCGCAATGTCAATGCGATCCCCACCACGTCTATACTCACGAATACCTGTAAAATCAACTCCAATACGGCTATTATCGTTAGGGCGCAGAAATGCTTTTACACCTAATGAGTTATTATTTAATTTTGTGATTTCGCTGAAACCGTCATCGTTGGCGTCGTAAGCTTCACGGTCACGAAATATACCATAAACAGTTATGCCGCTTCTTAAATCTTCGCTTACGATTGAAGTGTTTAAATTAATGTTTTGGTCTAAAGTTGTGCCATCTATAATCCCAAAATTGGAACTAATCTCCCAATTATCATTCACAGGTTCTTTGGTAATTACGTTAATTGTTCCTGCAATAGCGTTGGAACCAAATAATGCTGAACCCCCGCTTCTTACGACTTCCACGCGGTCTATGATATTTACAGGAATTTGTTCTAACCCATACACACCGTTTAATGCACTAAAAACAGGACGGCTATTGACCAATATCTGTGTGTACTGACCTTCTAAACCATTTAGTCTAACTTGGATAAAACCGCAGTTTTGACAGTTAGTTTCCACTCTAACTCCAGGCTGGTAATTGAGTCCATCTGCCAAAGAGATTGATTGGGTTGCCTTAAAAAGCCTGGAGCCTAATACGTTTACAATTACTGGTGTTTGCTTCTTACTGATGCGGTTTCTGGTTGCACTCACTACAACTTCTTCAAGGCCGAGGGCATCTTCAACAAGAGAAAAATTAAGCTCCATTGAAGTTCCTGCTTCAATACTTATTTGCTTTGTTATAGAGCGAAACCCTTGTGATTTCGCAACAATAACAATGTTTTTTTCTGATGGGACGTTTAAAATAAATTTACCTGTAATATCTGTACTCGTACCAACCGTACGGTTCATAACGTATATATCTGCAAAGGGTACAGGTATTTCTTTCGCAGTTACGGTCCCCGATATTGTAGCCTGCCCATTTTGTGCCATAACGGTTGTTATAACAAATAAAGATAGTAGGGGAAGAATATATTTCATTGGCAATTTTTTAATTAGCATAACAAAACTAATAAGTTAGATTAACCAAATATAATTATTCGGTATTTATTTTTATTTTTATAAAAAAATTAATTAGTGGCATCAGATATTAAAGAGAATTATATTAAGGCATTGTTCTATCTACATCAAAATAACGAAGATATTTCTTTGTCTGATTTAGGAGAAGAATTAAAGGTAAGTAAGCCTACAGCAAATGAAATGATAAAAAAATTGCAGGCTGAAGGGATTGTAGTTTCTAAAAAATATAAGCCCATAAGAATCACAGAAAAAGGTAAACAACGAGCCGCTGAAATTATTAGAAAACATAGATTATCTGAAATGTTCTTACTGCAGATAATGAGGTTTGGTTGGGAAGAGGTTCACGAAATTGCAGAAGAGTTGGAACATATCAAGACAGATAAATTCTTTGACCGAATGGACGAATTGATGGGGTTTCCAACAACTGACCCACACGGCTCTCCAATACCAGATAAAAATGGAAGCTTTAATAAGCCTAAGTACAAAAGGCTTTCTCAGATGCCTGCGCAATCAACTATTACAGTAAAAGCATTGCAAGATAGCTCAACAGATTTTCTGCTGTTCTTAAACAACAAAGCAATCCAGCTCAACACAAAAATTACGATTAATCATATTGAAGGCTTTGACGGGAGTCTTACGGTTTCGTATGATGGCAATTTAGATGTGGTTTTAGGCAAACCCATTTGTGACCGAATTTTAGTTGATGAAATTTGATTTTTAGTTAATAGTTATACAGTCGATATTGTTTTTGGATTTAAATAAAGTAAGTCCGATTCGGCTAGCCCTATTTATATTTAATTTTCTTGATCAAATAGTTAGTTGACTCCAAAATTAATATTTATGAATGATTGATAAAAATTGTCTAATTGAAGGGAAAAAGCAGAAATAGATAAAATGAGTATTATATAAGTAAGTTTTTTCATTTGTGAGATTTAATTTGAATATATTAAATTTTATATTTTCTGTAATATTTAATAAAACCTCTTGGAGTAAAACCAATATTCGATATTTCAACAGATTTATCTACTAATAGAGTCATCAAAAATGGTGACTCTTTTTTTGTTTAAAACTCAAGTATACAATGGGTTTAGGAGCGTATTTAAAGAGTCTTAAAGGGATAAATTACTTAACTTTAGATTGGTTTTATCAACTGCGGTTAAAGCTCAAATAATATGTGGCCCAAAGAAATTAAGGCTACA
The DNA here is from genome assembly GCA_002862645.1 of Flavobacteriaceae bacterium. Taxonomy (GTDB): domain Bacteria; phylum Bacteroidota; class Bacteroidia; order Flavobacteriales; family Flavobacteriaceae; genus UBA7446. The sequence continues at coordinate 10,463 of PKDQ01000016.1, forward strand.
GATTTTGATCGTTTTTAAATAGGGTGGGAAAAAATAGGACTATTTTGGGTAAATATTAAGATTTTCATCTGTAAAGGCTTCATTTAGTTTTACCGTTAACAGGCTAGGCAATAAATCTGATAAAAAGTTGATAGACTAATCAATTGGTATTATTGCAAACACAACTCGCAAGTTCCTAGAACCAATATATGGGAGTTTATTATTTTACGATTTGGTATTTCCGGAATAGTAACTTTGACTTCTAAACAATCAACACCGCCGCAGTCAGTACATTGAAAATGTGGATGTATATCACTGTGCTCAGACTTTTTACACCCCATACACTTTGCAAACCATTTAATGCCGTTACTATCTAGAAAACAATGTAATACCCCATCATCTTCAAGTTTGTCTAAGAGACGGTATACGGTAGTTTTATTTACTTTATTAGCAAGCCGTTTTATCAACTCAATGGCAGATATCGCATTTGAATCTTTTTTAAATTCATCCAGCAATAAATCTGCTGCTTGTGTTTTTCTAATGATTCCCATAAATACTAATTTATCTCAACTTTGCTGGAATAACAAGTTGTATTTCTATATTTACAACCAAGTTGCATTAAAGAGCGCTACTTATGATTCTAAGATTAAAAGAAGCAGATACTATTGGCGCACTAGCTAGTACCCTATGCGTGATCCACTGTCTTATGTCGCCTTTGTTATTTACCCTACAAAGTTATACAGCCGTACAGCACGAAGCAGTTCCCTTATGGTGGAAAAATTTAGACTTTCTATTTGTAACTGTTTCCGTTTTTGCAGTTTACTTTTCTGCAAAAAACTCTAGTAATACGCTTGTAAAATATTCCCTATGGATAAGCTGGCTTTGCTTGTTTGTTTTAATTCTGAATGAAAAAATAGAATGGGTTTCTTTACCTGAATTTATCACTTATTTTGCAGCCTTAACACTTGCCATATTTCATCTCTATAATCTAAATTATTGTAAATGTAAATCTGAGATTTGTTGTAATAAAAATGCATAGCAATTATATGTTTTATAAACTATTAACATGAAATCTCCTTCAAAATAGTTCTATTTTACGAAAGTAATTAAAACCAATATATTGGAGTTTATTATTTTAAATATTGTTATTTTTAGTTAATTAATTGATATTATAATTTCAATTCTTTACTCAACTAAATATGTTTAAATGCTCTTACATTTATCTTTTTTTATTAATCTTTTGCTTTAATATAAATGCTCAGAACGGTTCTAATCCTCATGATCACAAATACGGAGGCTTACATCATTGGGAAATTCCAAGCAAAGATCCAGATCGAATCATTTTAACTTTTAATGGTGATCCTTCGACCAAAAGAGCTGTAACATGGAGAACAGATTTATCTGTAGAAAAAAGTGAAGCTCAAATAGCAGTAGCTGGAATAAATTCTAGTTTTGCTAATGAAGCTTCTTCTTATATTGCATCAACTGAGAAATTTGATTTAGGTCTTTACAAATCAAATAAATCTTTGATTGTAAATTATCATAGTGTTGTATTTGAAAATTTAAAACCAAATACATTGTATGCATACAGGGTTGGGTCTACAGAAAATTGGTCAGAGTGGATTCAGTTCAAAACAGCCAATACTGACTATAGCCCTACTAAATTTGTATATTTTGGAGATGCACAAAATGATATTTTAAATCACTGGTCAAGAGTTATTAGAATGGCATATCAAACTGCTCCAAATGCATCATTTGTTATTCATGCTGGAGATTTGGTAAATACTGCCCATAAAGACAGTGAATGGGCCCAATGGTTTAAAGCAGGTGGGTTTATCCACAGTCAATGGACAGCAATTCCTGTTGTGGGCAATCACGAATTTAATAGAATGGATGGATATGGAGGAGTAAAACCAAGAAGATTATCTATCCAATGGAGGCCTCAATTTAATTTACCAATTGAACAAACTTTAGACAGTAAGCTTCATGAAACTGTTTATACAGTTGAGTACCAAGACATACTTATAGTTGTCCTTAATTCTACAGGACATCTAGAAGAGCAAACTAAATATATTAAAGAAAAGTTAAAAAATAATAATGCGAAATGGAAAATAGTTACATGTCACCATTCTGTCTTTTCACCAGCAGAGGGTAGAGATTTTGAGTATGCCAGAAAAATATGGAAACCATTATTTGACAAGTATGGAGTTGATTTAGTTCTCAACGGCCATGACCACACATATGCAAGAGGTCATATTCCTATAAAATCATCAAATATTGGTCAATCAGCAAATATTAAAACTTTATATATAACTTCTGTAAGTGGACCTAAACAATACGATCTAGATAAGGAAAAGATTAAAAATTATGAGTCTGATGGATATAATGCTGTTAAATTTGGAGAACAAACTCAGTTCTTCCAAGTTATTAGCATAGAAAATGATAAATTGATTTACAGTGCATATACAACTTTAGGAACTCTGTACGATAAAGCTATTATTACAAAGGACTTTTCAACAGGGAAAAAAACTATTTCTAATCAATAATATCATTATTTAGTATGTTGTTTTAAAACAATATATTTTCTTTTTATAAGGATTTATTTGAATTTAAAAAATATCTTGTAGTAAAACTAATGTCCAATATTTCGATAGAGTTATCTACACACCGGGACAAATCTTTTTTCTGAGATTTCTCCCTTTTTTTATTTTCATTTATTTAATCAATTACTGTGAACTTAAAGTTAGTATTTGATTCATATAACTCTCCTGGATTGAGTCTAACGGATGGGAAATCTTTTTGGTTAGGAGTATCTGGGTAGTGTTGAGTCTCTAAACAAAAACCTGTTCGATGTTGATATGTACCCATGCTCTTACTTGGCAGTGTACCATCTAAAAAGTTTCCTGAATAAAACTGAATACCCGGTTCATCAGAATAGACCTCAAGTAGTCTTCCGCTGAGTGGTTCATAAGCAGAGGATACAAAACGAACTCCCTTTTCTTGGTCATTTAGTACCCAACAGTGGTCATATCCTAAGCCGTTTTTTATTTGAATGTTTTCTGCATTAATTTGTTTTCCAATTGCCTTTGGAGATCTAAAATCAAAAGGTGTTTCAGCCACATTTCTAAACTCACCCGTAGGAATTAAGGTGCTGTCTACAGGTAAAAATGAATCTGCGTTGACAACAAGCTCATGGTCTAAAATAGGCTGATTGAAGTCTGCTGTAAGATTGAAATAAGAATGTTGCGTGAGGTTTACAATCGTTGGTTTATCAGTTTTCGCTTCATACTTTACACTTAGCTCATCTTTATTATTTAAAGTGTATGTCACTTTTGTTTGTAAGTTCCCAGGGTAGCCCTCTTCCCTGTCTTTGCTTAAATAGCTTAACTCTAAAGAGGCCGTCGAATCGTTGACTATAGTTTTTGCATCCCAAACGACTTTATCAAACCCTTTGAGACCACCATGAAGATGATTCTCACCATTATTTGTAGCAAGCGAATATTCCTGAAAATCGATAGTAAACTTGCCCTTGGCAATACGATTACCATAACGACCGATTAGCGCCCCAAAAAACGGAGTTTCAGCTTCGTATTCAGCAAGAGTGTTGTATCCCAATACGATATCCCTATAATCTCCATTTTTATCTGCAGCTGTCCAAGAAGTTATAATACCGCCATAGTTCATGATACTGATCTCCATGCCAAGTTTGTTTTGCATTGTAAATAAAAAAACCTCTTGCCCATTTTTTATTTTACCAAAATATTTTTTAGAAATAGTTGTCAATTTTGAACACTGTTTTTTCTTGTCTGATGAATTACAAGAAACATTAATGAAAAGAGAAAAAAATAATAAAATAACCGCTATATTATTAAATCTAAATATATTCATGAACTAATAATCTATTAAAAAAAAATTACAATCGGAAATAGTCATTAAACTAAATAATCCGAACAAAATATTTAATCGTTTTTTAATGTTTACAATTATTAAAAAAATTTTTTATAAATTTAATTAGAAGATTTAAAATTACCTACATAATACTTTATAAATTGATTGCTTTCTTATTATTTATTCATTTCATAAGTTTTTACTTGACTGACATTTATACTACTTCTTGCAAAAACATATCAGAATCTTATTCAAAATCAATATTATACAAATCAACAGAACTAAAAACAGATAAAGATCTACTTATCTCAGTAATTTTAAACTCTAAATGGGTTGATTACAATAGGATTGTAAAAATGTCTAGCGATGAATTAAAAGAACTATTAATTAAAGAACTAATTAAACGAACTAACGAATCTGCTGATAAACTAAATAACAAAACTAAACTTGAGTTAGCTTCATTTTGTTTGGCATACACTTTTTTGAAAACAACATCCATTAAAAGTGAAAGTGAACTTAAAGAAATGTCTTTTATAGACTTGAGAAACAGCCTAATAATTGAAAACACAGAAAATCTAGATCTAGATATATCTACTGTTAAAGCCTTTACCACAAAAAAACTTGTTAAATTAGGCTATAGCTGGTACCTCCCTAAAACATTTGAATCTTTAATTAGTTTTGATATTGTTGGAAATTCATCATCACCTTTATGTTTTAAGTTTCAATTAAAAGATGATTTAAAAAGAAGAATGGACGTGATTAAAATTGTTAAAACCAATGAAAATATAAATAATAGTTTCATCTATTTAGCAGTTTATCATGTTGCAACTTCAAAAGATAATTTCAATTTACAATTGGCTGGATCAAATGATTTATTTGAATGGAAATTTATTACTGAAATTGATCAAAATGCTCATCAAGGAGATATAGTTAAATGGAATAACGGATACCTTATTGCATATGAAGAGGATAAAATTAAAGGGGCTAATAATATTGCCCTAAAATATTATACAAATTATGACAACCTTATATCTAACAATAGTGCATTTGAAAAACATCTGAACACGTCAATACATAGTTTTGGGGTTGAAGGAACGCCTGACATAAGGGGTTTCACTGGAAAAAACCCAACTAATGGATCTGTCTTGATCGGATTTCATTACCATAACGGAAGTATCGATAAATTAGCAATGGGCATATTACAAAATGGCAATCACTGGACAGCATGGAAAAATTCGTTAGCAGAAATTAATTTAAGAGACATGAATATTATGGGTAATATCGGAAGTCGTAAATCATTTAACTATCGCGGTGAATCACTAACCCTGCAAGAGGCTAGATTCATTAAAAATGATTGGAGTAAATGGAAAATAATGTTAGGTCATAATGGGTATTATTCAGAGGTTAAAATTTCAACTCCAAAAAAATCTACATCTTTTGCAAATCCCTCAATAATCGAAATTGAAAATAACAAATACGCTATTTCTCTATTTGTTCCAAGTGAAGGAAATCATTACAGGGAAAATAATGGTAGTGTCATCTTTCTAAAAAATAAATTAAAAAGATGAAATTATACATATTTATAATACTTATGACTTCGAATTGTATTGTTGCTCAAAAATTTAATTTGGAGTCGCGTTACAGTAATATTGCTTGTTTTTCAAAAACCCAAATCGATTCTCTTAAAAATGTTTCCTACGGAAAAGCCATTAATTTCATGGGGGCTCTACAAGATTTGAAAATGGATATATATTTTCCAAATGTAAAAATTGACACTCAGGAGCACCGGCCTTTAATACTTTTGATTCACGGTGGCGGCTTTACTGGGGGCAAAAGAGAAAATATGACTTATCAAACAGAGGAATTGTCCAAGAGAGGGTTTGTAGTGGCTACAATTAGCTATCGCCTAGGATACAATAGTAAAGTTTTTGGGAGTATCCAAAAAGCAGTGTATAGGGCACAACAAGACGCAAATACAGCACTCCAATATCTAGCAAGTCAAAAAGAAACCTTGAGAATTGATACGACGCAGGTGTTTATTGGGGGCTCCAGTGCAGGAGCAATAACTTCTCTATCCACATGTTATGCAAGTCAACAAGAATGGGATAAAATAGCTCCTCAAATTGAGTCTGTTCTAGGACCTTTAGAATCTGGAGAAAGCAAACTAAATCAAATAATTAATATTAGAGGAATTTATAATTTCATGGGGGCTATTCATCCAATTGTTTTTAGTTCTGGAGACCTAATTCCTACAATTTCATTTCATGGTGAACTTGACACGACAGTTCCAATCGGAAAAAGTATGATAACTGGCTTTGGATCTAGACCCATCCATGAAATACTTTTAAAAGCAGGAGTCTGTAACGACTTAACTGTTGTTCCTAGCGGGGGTCACGGGATATATAGATCAAAGAAAGAAGTAGACTTTATGATTAACCGTGTTTCTTGTTTTTTTAAAAGTTTAATTTTTAATACATGTTTGGATTTTATGGCTGAAGTAAGTATCCCATCAAATTGCACAAATTAGCCATTCTAAACTTGTGATAGATCTAACTCCATAATATTAGAAATGAATTAATAAGAAAGCGTAAGCAAAAAGGGACACTTCAGATGAATATGGTCTTTACAGAAGTTCGACTTCATTATCATAGAGTTAATGAAAATGAAGAAAAGTAATATATGTCAGAATGCATATTTTGATAGTGAAGCAAAAAGTATGAACTCTTATATTGGCAAAACTTATGATGGAGATGTTTCCACAACAATGGAAATCTTCGATTGTAATCCCATAGCTTTTAAGAGGACTATTTTGGATACTGCCAAATCAATTGAATCCTATCTTAGCAATATTTGATTAATAAAGAAGTTAAATACTAATTAAGTTCAATTTTGACTAGCAATACGATTTAATTATAGTCTAACCCACTCCCAAGTTCATAAAGTACACCTAATGCATCTGAAGATGTGGGCCAAGTGAAATTAAGTTTAGCTTGTGGTTGAGCATCCCCAAATAGTACATCGGCAATTCCTCCTCCAGCCATACCAGGCAAAAAGGAAGCGACAAATGCATCAAATCCTCCTATGCGATCCTGTACCATCAAAGGACGACCACTAAGCATAACGACGATTAGTGGATTTCCTGAAGCACTAACACGATCTAATATTTCTTGATCTGCAAGGTTTAAACTTAAATCTCCATCATCACCAAATCCTTCTGCATAAGGGTATTCACCCACTACAGCCAAAACAACACTGCCTTCCGCAATTGTAGTAGCATTCGGACTGTACACTATTTCAGCATCAGGAGCCACCTGTGAAAGTCCTTCCAATATAGTAGTGCCAGTTGGTTGCAAAACACGATTCTCCATAAACCCAGAGAAGTCTGCTGGAACTACTATTCCGTCATTGTCTAGATCAATTTCCTCAAAATGGCCTGCCCAACTATTTTTTTCAAATTTACCTTCATAAACTTTTTTTAGCTGGCTGTAATACTCTTCTGTTGTCAATTTGTCATCTGCGTCGTAATCTAAAAACGCAAAGTCAGGTGTAAAGATACCTTGCCAGTCGGTAGTCCAACCACCGTTTTGAACGCCGAGATTGTTTGCTGCTGATCCAACTACTGTGATGGTTGCGTTTTTCGACATGGGTAGGCTTCCCTTATTTTTAAGTAAAATAGTTGACTTTTGCACAGCCTCACGAGCCAAAGCCCTGTGTTCTAGAGAACCAATTTGACCTAAATAGGCATCATCGATAAAGGGGTTGGCAAATAAACCAATCTCCATTTTTACTTTCAAAATTCGACTTACTGCATCGTCTATTCGAGCCATACTGACACTGCCCTCGTTTACAGCTTCAATCAAATGTTGAATAAATGTTTTGTAATGCTTATTTTTTGCATAAGATAGGTCTGCCTGCCTTGTTCCTGGAACCATAACCATGTCTATACCAGCATTAATGCCATTAATTACATCCGACTTATAATCACCAGGTATTTGATTAATCCCACCCCAATCAGAAACCACAAAACCTTTAAATCCAAGTTCATTTTTTAGTAGGTCATTTATCAAAAATTTGCTCCCATGGCATTTTTCTCCACGTAAACTGCTAAAACTGACCATTATGGTTTTCACATCAGCTGCAATTGCTCTTTCGTAAGGAGGTAGGTGTAATTCACGTAATTCTGCATTATCCAGCCGAACATCGCCTTGATCAATCAAATATGAATGTATACCGTCTACTTCGGTGCCCGTCCCCCAAATAGTTCCGCCATCAGCAACAAAGTGTTTGGCACAAGCGGCAACCTGCTTATCATCTGTATCCGTTAGCAAGGCTTGATATCCATTTACTGCTGCTGTTGTAAGTTTATTTACAAGTGCTGTTGTTTGACCAAAACCCTCATAAAAACGTCCCCATCTTGGATCTTGTGGGACAGCAACACAAGGAGAAAACGTCCAATGGATTCCGGTAGCAGCAACTTCTGTCGCAGTAGCCTTATTTACCCGAAATACCAAATCTGAATCATTGGCTGCACCCAAGGCAATATTATGTGGGAATACCGTTGCGCCCAAAAGATTGTTGTGACCATGGACGGCATCAACTCCATATATTAACGGAATGGCTAAACGGTCAGCCATGGCGATTTTTTGAAATCCATTTACCATATCGAGCCAATCTTTTGGTGTGTTATTTTTAGGAGCACCTGAACCTCCGCTTAAAACTGAGCCTATATGATAGGCTTTAATATCTTTAAAATCATCAAACATACGCAAATCTACTTGTGTCATTTGACCCACTTTTTCAGCTAGGGTCATCTGATCTAAAATATTGGATACTTTCTCAGCAACTACAAGTGCATCTTTATTATTTGATGAGAAAGAACAGGCAGTAAATGATAAGAAAGTTATTAATATAAAAATAAATCGCATTTCAATAAATTATTTCGTTAAAACTTGTTGTAAAATCTACTTTTTAACACCTCGAAATCACAATTCATGATAAACGTTCATTAACAAAAAGTTATGGCCTTCTGATGTTTGTTACAAGCTTTTGAATTTCTTTACTTGGTTTTGGAGTGCATCTGGTAACTACAATTGTAATGATAAAGTTAGCTAACATTGCTATGGTACCAAATCCTTCTGGTGATATCCCAAACCACCAATCAACTTTGCTTCCGCCACCAAACCAACCAAATTTAAACTTGAGCATATAAAATATCATGAGTGACACACCTACGATCATTCCACTTATTGCCCCTTCTTTGTTGATGCGTTTTGAAAAAATTCCAAGTAGTATAGCAGGGAAAAACGAAGAAGCTGCCAGACCAAAAGCGAGGGCAACCGTAGCCGCCACAAACCCCGGTGGATTGATGCCAAAATATCCTGCCAAGCAAACGGCAGCCGTAGCTGCTATACGAGCAGCGATGAGTTCTCCTTTATCTGAAATATCAGGCTTTACCATTTTTTTGAGTAAATCATGAGAAATTGCAGAAGATATCACTAAAAGCAAACCCGCTGCGGTTGATAAAGCAGCCGCCAGTGCGCCTGCCGCTAGTAGAGCAATAACCCAATTTGGCAAGTCTGCAATTTCTGGATTGGCCAATACCATAATATCCACATCTACATCCAATTCGTTGGTGTTAGCATCTGCAGTGTATTGAATGAGTCCGTCCTCATTTTTGTCAGTAAAACCAAGTAAACCCGTGGTCTCCCATTTTTCAAACCAATACGGCATTTGATCATAAGGCTTATTGCTTACCGTTTCAATTAGATTTGTCCTTGAAAACACGGCTATGGCTGGGGCTGTGGTGTATAGAATAGCAATAAACAAAAGCGCCCATCCAGCAGACTTCCGTGCATCGCTTACTTTCTTTACGGTAAAAAAGCGTACAATCACGTGAGGAAGCCCAGCTGTTCCTACCATCAATGCCATAGTGATGCAAAAAACATCAAACATAGATTTACTTCCAGTAGTATATTCATGGAAGCCCAACTCCTTATGCAAACCATCTAACTTGTCTAAAAGATAAACCCCTTCCACATCCGTAGCGCCAAAACCAAACTGGGGCACCACATTGCCGGTTACCAAAAAAGATATGAACACAGCAGGTACCATAAAGGCAAATATCAATACACAGTACTGCGCTACTTGGGTGTAGGTGATACCTTTCATGCCACCTAAGACAGCATAGAACAAAACAATGCCCATACCGATAAGTACACCCGTAACAATATCTACTTCTAAGTATCTAGAAAACACAACCCCTACACCTCGCATTTGTCCAGCGATATAGGTAAAAGATACAATTAGGGCACAAAACACAGCTACCGAGCGTGCGGTGTTTGAATAATACCGATCTCCGATAAAATCTGGCACAGTAAACTTGCCAAATTTACGCAGGTAAGGTGCTAGGAGTAATGCCAGTAAAACATAGCCACCTGTCCAGCCCATAAGGTATACAGAGCCATCATATCCGCTAAATGATATAATGCCCGCCATAGAAATAAACGAGGCAGCAGACATCCAGTCGGCTGCAGTTGCCATACCGTTGGCTATGGGATGCACCCCACCCCCTGCTACATAAAATTCTTTTGTTGAGCCAGCGCGAGACCAAATAGCTATACCTATATATAGTGAAAAACTAAGGCCAACAGCAATCCAAATCCAATATTGAAGTTCCATCTAGTTTTCTTTATTTAATTTATTATCCAAACGATTCATAAGGTAGATATAGGTAAATATAATTAACACAAACCCAAAAATGGAACCTTGTTGCGCAAACCAAAACCCGAGTTTAAAACCGCCTATTTTTATCATATTTAATTGTTCTACAAATAAGATTCCGCAGCCAAAAGAAACAATAAACCAAATTGAGAGTAAAATGCTTATGTACTGGATATTTTTTTTCCAGTAAGTGTTATTTTTCATGTGTTGAAGTTAAAATATTTTTCTAAAACTTATTTCTTAAGCCGTTGTCCCAATACGGCAAATACAAAAATAATGGCATAACAGGGAATAAGGATATAATAACTCTCCTTTGCTGCCAGAGCCAATGCATCTGCAGCTCCAAGCCCTGAATCGATAAGTACTTTTTTTCCACTATCGACGAGTCGCCCATATAATGGTGGAATAATGGCGCCGCCCGAAATGGCCATGATAAGCAAGGCAGAAGCCGTTTTGGTGTGTTTGCCAAGACCGCCTAAAGTCAACGGCCACACCGCAGGCCACACCAGTGCATTGGCAAGACCTAATGCTGCTACAAAAAGAACTGATGTAAATCCAGTAGTACTAATTATAAAAAAGCTCAAAACAAGTCCAATCACAGCACTGATTTGCAAAGCCTTCGTTTGACTTAAATATTTTGGGATTAGCACAACGCCTAATGCGTAAGTAGCCACCATCGCCATCAGCGTAAAAGTGGTAAAGAATTTGGCTTTTGCTGCCGATATGCCTAGAGCAAGCCCATAAGCGATAATGGTGTCGCCGGCTATCACCTCAGCACCTACATACACAAAGAGAGTAAGCATCCCAAACCAAAGGTGTGGGTATTGAAAAATGGTTTTACTTCCTCCAGATTGAGTCTCCTCATCATTTCTGGCTTCCGCTTCCACATGAGGAAGAGGCGCACGGCGCATCAACAATCCCAATGCAAATAAAACGGCTGCCATGACCATGTAAGGAACAAAAACACTATCGGCCATTTGGTCTAAAAGCGTTGCTTTTTCCTCAGCAGAAACTTGACTTATAACGTCTTTGACCTCGTCTATTCCATTTAAGAGAATAGCGCCAAAAATAACAGAACCCAATGCCCCAGCAACCTTGTTGGCTATTCCCATAATGGCAATGCGTTTTGCACCACTTTCAATAGGTCCCAAAATCGTAATATATGGATTAGCAGCAGTTTGCAATACAGTCATACCGGTTCCTTGAATAAATATACCCACCAAAAACATCCAATAGGTTCTAGCTTCGGCAGCAGGTATAAAAATCAAAGCGCCAGCAGCCATAAGAAATAAACCGATGGACATGCCTTTTCTGTATCCTATTTTCTGTAATAAATAAGATGCTGGCAATGCCATAACCACAAAGGATATATAGGAGGCGGAGGCTACCAAATAAGACTGGGCTTCGCTTAACTCATTAATGGTTTTCATAAACGGGATCAATGCCCCGTTCACCCAAGTGATAAAGCCGAAAATAAAAAACAATCCTGCGATAATGGCAATAGCAGTTTTATTGGGTTGTGCTGATTTCATGTGTTAAAAATAAAATATTTTTTTAACGTTCAAGTGAAAATTTAAATTTTTAGCTGGTTGTGAATTGCTGATATATTTTTTAATGCAGTATATTGTTTTTTAAATAATTCATTTGTCATGTCAATTACCTAATTAGTAAACTTAAGAATAAATATGAAAAAAACAGCAAAAAACAGCAAAAAACGAAATTAATTGGTTAAAATTGTGTAATTAAAATCAAATTAATCAAACAGTGATGAGGTCTATTATTTTTACCTACACAACACTATTATTAATCGGATGTCAAAACGGTTCTTACGATAATGATGGGGTTAAAAAACTAACTTACTACGTCAATACCTTTATCGGTACTGGCGGACACGGACACACCTACCCTGGGGCTACATTGCCTTACGGATTGATGCAACTTAGTCCAGACACCCGACTAGATGGTTGGGATGGCTGCTCGGGTTATCATTATTCAGACAACCATATTTATGGTTTTTCACACACCCACCTTTCGGGAACAGGAATATCCGATTATGGAGACATACTCTTGATGCCTACAAACGAAATTGTTTTTAGCAATGGTTCAGATGGCGAAAAAGGCTACAAATCTTCCTTTTCACACGACAACGAAGTTGCCACCCCTGGCTATTACGCCGTTCACCTGGATGATACTAACATAGATGTTTCTCTTAGCGTTTCACAGCGCAGCGGCATGCATCAGTATGTGTTTCCAAAAGGCGCCAAACAAGTTGTTATACTTGATCTTTCTCATCGGGACAAAGTGCTGGATGCTGAAGTTTTTATCGAAAAAAATCAATTTGTTTCAGGGCGTCGCTTTTCAAGAGCATGGGCTAATGATCAGCGGCTATTTTTTAATATTGCCTTTTCAAGACCTTTCAACAATATTACCTTACTTGATGAAAAAACAACAGGTGGAAATGTAAAAGCTGCCTTTGAGTTTGACGAAAGTACAACCAACATATTAGAGGTTGAAGTGGGCATATCTGCAGTGGACAAAGCAGGTGCGTATAAAAACAGAATTGCTGAATTAAAAGACAAGTCTTTTGATCAACTAAGAGAAGAAGCAGATGCTATTTGGGAGAAGCAATTAAATAAGATAGTTGTTGAGACCTACAATGAATCTGATATGTACAACTTCTACTCAGCCTTGTATCATACCATGATTGCTCCCAACTTATACCAAGATGTAGACGGGCGCTACCGTGGTATGGACATGGAAATACACGAAGACTTGGACAATGACTATTACACCGTTTTTTCGTTGTGGGACACCTATAGAGCAGCCCACCCACTATATACTATCATAGAACAAGAACGCACCAATGATTTCATCAATACCTTCCTAAACAAATACGACGAAGGCGGCATAATGCCCATCTGGGATTTATCGGCAAATTACACTGGCTGTATGATCGGATACCATGCAGTGCCGGTTATTGCAGACGCGTATTTAAAAGGCATTCGTGGGTATGATGTTAACAAAGCATTTAAAGCGATGAAACATTCCGCTGTTCAAGATAAATTAGGCTTAGACAGCTATAAAAGTACAGGATATGTTGCCGTAGAAACCGAGCCTGAATCTGTATCCAAAACATTAGAATACGCATATGACGATTGGACCATCGCCACCATGGCAAAGGCCCTTGGAAATGAGGAAGATTACAAGACGTTTATCCAGCGGGCTCAACATTATAAAAATGTTTATGATCCCGAAACCAAATTTATGCGTGGTCGACTTAACAACAAATGGTTTGCGCCTTTTGACCCCTATGAAGTAAACTTCAATTATACCGAAGCGAACTCATGGCAATACAGCTTTTATGTTCCACAGGATGTTTCGGGACATATACAGCTTATGGGCGGAAAAGCCCAATACGAGCAAATGCTTGATAATCTTTTCACTGCCAAAACTAAAACTTCTGGGCGTGACCAATCGGACATTACAGGACTCATTGGACAATATGCACAAGGAAACGAACCAAGTCATCACATGGCATATCTGTACAATTTTGTCAATAAGCCTTATAAGACCCAAGCCATGATTCGAAAAATTCTTGAAGAGCAGTATGCAAATTCGCCTGACGGCATTTCAGGAAACGAAGATTGTGGGCAAATGAGTGCTTGGTATATATTCAGTGCGCTTGGTTTTTATCCTGTTACACCTGGAGCAAACGTATATATTATCGGATCACCCATTGTTAAATCTGCTAATATTAATCTAGAGAATGGAAAAATATTTCAAATCAACGCATCAAACAACAAAAAGGGTAAGCCATATATTAAAAATATGTTGCTCAATGGCATGGAGCACCAACAGTCTTACTTAACACATGGTGACATTGTGAATGGCGGTAGCCTGACCTATGAGATGAGTAGAAGAAAAAGTGATTGGGGCACTTCAGATGAAAATATCCCTGAAACAAAAATTGAGGATTATATCATTACGACTCCACCATTTATTGAAAAAGGAAATGCCGCCTTTGTAAACGAAACTACGATTGTATTGAAAAGCATACAGCCCGAAGCAACCATCTATTACAGTTTAGGTGAAGCCTTTATAAAATATGAATCGCCTGTTACAATAACTGATGATAGTGAAATAAGCACCTATGCTATTTTGAATGGAAACAAAAGCGCAACGCTTAAAACAAGGTTCA
>PKDQ01000031.1 GCA_002862645.1 Flavobacteriaceae bacterium
TCCTGCTGTAGTTGAATCAACTGTACTTGTGGCTGTAATATTAGCCGATATATTACCATCAAAGTTGTCTGTAGCCGTAGCGCCAGCATCTGTGTATGTAGCACCTTGGTTTACGGAGACTGTAGTAAGACCATTTCGAGTTATTACCGGAGCTTCTGTATCTAAAACATTAACTATTCTTATAAGTGCCGAGGCAGTATTGCCAGCTGCATCTGCAACATTGTAAGTAACTGTGTATGTTCCGGCTGCGCTTGTGTCAACTGTACTTGTGGCTGTAATATTAGCCGATATATTACCGTCTACATTGTCTGAAGCTGTTGCACCAGCATCTGTGTATGTAGCGCCTTGGTTTACTGAGACTGGTGATGTACCCGATAGTGTAATAACTGGAGCTTCTGTATCTAATACATTTACTGTCCTTACTTTTTGTGTTGCAGAATTTCCAGATGAGTCATTAACATTGTATGTTATGAAATAAGTTCCTGCAACATTTACATTTACAGAGCCCGCTATGACTATTACGCTAGTATAACTGATCCCTGGATGATCAACAGCAGTTGCATTAGGTTCAGTGTAAGTACCTCCTTGATTTATTAAGAGAGGATCGTCACCAAGTAGTGTTATAATTGGAGCTACAGTATCTACAACTGTGACTGTTCTAGTTTTTTGAATAGCTGGATTTCCTGCAGTGTCAGTAACGTCATATGTAAGCGTGTAAGTCCCTGGGATAGATGTATCTACAGTTCCAGAAATAGTTACATTCGCAACTAAATTATTATCAATATTATCTGTTACTGTATATCCAGGATCAGTATATGTTTCATTATTGTTAATTGAAAAATTACTCCCGCCCACAAGGGTTATAACAGGAGCTTCATTATCCAAAGTTTCTTTTAAAATTGGTGCTCTGCTAAAGCTATTTATCTTTAAGTTTTCAGATGATGTAGTGCCGTGTAGAAATTCAAGTGTATTCCCGTAAAGAAAACTAGAAAAAAAAAGCACTACAAAATGTAATATATATTTCAATTTCAATTGGTTATTTTATTTAAAATCAACCTTATACAAATATAGTTACTTATTATTTATAATTTTTTTTTGACAGTATATGTAAACAGTTATTATTAAAACGCAATTAATATGTATTTTATTTCAACTTGTTTGAAGAATTTTTAATTAAACATAACGGTTTTTATGTAAAAAAAAAATCTGATAAATCTAAACCTAATAAAAATAAAGTATAAAAAAACCCCACCAAGAGGTGAGGTTTTGATTGTATTAACAGCTTAAATTATTAAGCCTTTTTAACAAAAGGAAGGCCGGTACGCTCGTTTTCAACAACTTTCTTACCTGCTGGCAAATCACAAGCGTTGTCGCGCTGATCTTTAGCAAAATAATAAATTGTTTGATTTCTTCCTCCTTTAAGAGTTACATCTTTAGTGTGCAGGTAATAAGTTTTACCCTTACTGTTTTCAAATGAGTATGCCATATTTATTAAATTTTTATAAAGTTAATAAAAAAAAAATACATCTAACCTGTAAATGACATAAAAGCGCATGTTTTATTCACATATTCTATAATTTAATGAGATTTAAATCAGAATTTTATCATGCATATTTTTTTTTATTTTTAACTTATTCATAATGTGTTAGTTATTAAATAATTAAAAAATCCATTTTGTTACATAAGAAATTAAAGTAAACCACATTAACAAATAATTATTAATCAAAAAGATGCATTATTGTTAATAAGGTGTGTTGTTATAGGCTCATAAAACGGCTGTAAATCGTTTTAAGATAATAGGGTTGTAAATACCTGTAGATACACTAAAACTTGATTTATTCTCTGCAGCAAAAACAACAAAAGACTTCCCCTGTTGTTTCAAAACCTCAGTCATCGCACAACCAGCGAGACCAAAACCTACAATAAGTACATCACGTTGCGTAAAAAAACCCACAGCTGTGGGTTTTGATTGATTAGTTAGACCAAAGATCTTGCTCAAAATCTCGAATAATGTTCTTAAGCCTTTCGGATTCAATAAGTTGCATAAACGGATCATCAACATACTGATCAATAGGGCGGTCGTTGAAAACATTATCAATTGCGTAAATACGTGCCGTAAAGCGCCTAGAAGACAAAAGCTGGTCAAATGAAATACGACTGGCATTATTTTTATTATCAAAAACAAGTTGCTTATGTAGAATTGGCCGCAAGTCTTTGTACCACAACCAGAATAAATCAACAGCGTCATTGTTGTCGAGGTTATTCATGTCCTTCCCCCGAGGCATAATACCAAGTAGTCTAAAGCGTAATTCACCGATACGTTTATCTACATACCATATTCCTTTGAGTTTGTACGAAACAATATCCATAGATCTTAGGGGAACTACTTCTGGTCCGTCACGGTTTTCAAGCCGTTTTAGGTATGTTTCTTTGTCAAATAGCTCCGTGAAGTTGGGATTTGCATCATTATAAATATCTTGAATCTGCCCATCAAGAATTGCCTCCTTTATAGTGCGCCAAAGGGATTTACGTTCGTTAGTGTAAAGTCCATCTTTTGGAAAAAGTAAAGGATGATTGAATTTTTCGCTTAGATCAACCTCCTCATAAACAATCTTACTCCACATGATATCTTTCTGATCTAAAAAGGGATACGAAAGAATTTTTTTTTCTGAAAGCTGTTTGATTTGTTCTTCAGATAAAACACCTATTTCGGAAGGCTTATCAGCGTTAAGTATATTAATTTGGGCATGCAGAAAAACACTGCAGATTAGGATTGTCAAAAAAGCAATTAGATTTTTCATTATTTAATTGTTAGGGCAAAGTCTGTTACTTTAATATCATCTATAACTTGGGTTTCCGTTTTTACCTGAGCTTCAATATTATAAACAAAAATTATATCTCCACGTGATGCATTATCCAAATAAGAACGAATAACGCGAGAGTCTTTAATTTTATTAGAATTAATGGGTATTGCCGCTCTACTACCCACTTTAATGTTAAAGCGCTTTACAGTCACATTCAGATTGTAGTCAAAGTCATCAGGAAATTTAGCTGCAATGGTACCAGCCGGAACATATTCTCTGATGATTTCACCACTGTTGAATTTACCAAGACGCTCACCCAAATCAATAGAACCTAAGGCAGGCGGTAATGGTTTAATCCTAAAGTCTTGTCCAGGGGCGTTAATAGTCGATCCGTTAATTTCTCCAGAAACAAAAATACGCATGCTCTCACCTACTTTATCTCCATCTGGAATAGCCTCAAATTTTAATCCACTACGGCGTACTTTACCATTTGTAGCACGAACGCTTAATTTATTGTTCGGAATACCAGGAATTGAAATAGATAAATCGTTGGGCAATCCGCGATATACAACCTTCATTTGATCAGCAGAAATAACAGCGTCATTGGGTTTGTCAATCACAGAAATTACTTGTGCTACATCAACAGACTGTTCCTTATTATTACGCTCGAAAAATAGTTTACCTGTCAACTTATAAGAACCTGGTATACTAAAGCGTTTATTTAGTTGAACACCACCTGCAGCAATTTCGAAATCTCTGCCTTGACGCATAGGTCTATCGTTGAGCGATAACTCAACTCTGTCGGGCTTAAAGTTAGAGTCTTTTTTACCCATAACAATAGAGGCATCAACTAATTCAGTTGTGTAATAAGACGACTTTGACGTTTCCAAAAGAGTTTGGTATTTGTTAAGCCCACCCTCGTGTGCATTAATGGTACTCAACATATTTTCCAATATTTTATTTTCAACAAATCGAATATCAGATTGAATTTTAGTGAGTTTAGATAAAGATGCTATTAATGGAAATCCTTTATAATGGTAGTCTAAGAAAGGTTGTTGTTTCCCATCTCTATTCAAAACCATTTCCGAATATTCGAAACGCGAAAATAGATCATCAAGAAAAGAAAAATCAAAATCGGCATATTCACCCTCAGGAGAACCTTCTAATGGGGGGTCCTTTTCAATATCAGATGATAAAAAAGTATCTAGCACTTGTTGTATTTTAGCAGGAAAATTTGCAAAACGATCTACAAATTCTTGTCCTGAATCGGAATAAACATTACCAATAAAAAAAAGTTCATCAAGATATTGAGACTTATCCATTACTTGATAGTCTATAATACTATCCGTTATTCCTGTTTCAACATCCTCACGTGCAATACGATAGCCATTTTCACCTGTACCAATCAAGCGGTTTTTAAGCGTATCAATGTAGTTAAAGTATCCATCAACTATGAGCTGAACTTTAGGTGCGCTTTGGGCAGCAACTTTATAATAATCATTGTTACTATTATTACTAAACAAGCTGTATTTCTCATTACTATCCATAACCAAGTCTTGAGTTGCAGTAGCAATATCATCGTTAATTAAACCTAAGGTGGCCAGTACTTCCTTACTAATATTCAAGGCCAACATGGCGATGAATACCAAGTACATCATATTGATCATTTTTTGCCTAGTATCCTGTTTTCCTGCAGCCATCTTTATTTTTTCATTGCCCCTAAAATCTCGGCATATTTTGCATTAAGGTCAGCAACTGTGCTTTTCATAGTAGCCAATTCAACATGTAAAGCATTCATGCTATCTACTACATCTATGTGAGCTTTTGGCTCTGTAGCGACAGCATCTTTCGTAGCGCTGTAGGCCGATGCAAGCTGATCTAATGCTACATTTGTTTGAGTAACGTTATTATTCAAACTAATCATGTTTTCAGAAAAATCAGTAGGAACTTCTAAAGATCCTGTTGCGCTAACCGCAGATGTTATGTTAGTGCCTAAAGTTTCAAGCTGTACTGTAGCGCGCTGATAAGCAGCCTTAAGGGCTTGTGCCTCAGCAGAAATATCAGATAAATCTGTTGCTTCCTCAGGATCTGTGGATGAGGATTCACTTGCTGTATAATAACCCCTTAAACCTGCAATAAGGAAAATCACAGCTTCTGTAACTAAACCTGCTGTAAGCCATGTGTTTCCTGAAAAAATAAAGTCATTGTGTGTTATTTTTAGTAATGCACCAATAATAACAATTGATGCACCTGCTCCAAAAAGGAGTTCTAAAATATTTTCTGGAATTGGAAATTTATTTTTTTTCATATTATGTTATTGTTGAATTTTATTTGTTCCTAAATAATTTCGTACCAAGCGGAATCCAGTATAACTCCTTGAGCTGTCTGCGTACTCATAGTCTCTTGAAGCTACACGCAGATAATAAGCAACATCTTTCCAAGAACCTCCTCGAACAACTTTTTGTTTATCCTCAAAATTATCATAATTAGGATTTGCAGAGGTAAGAAAATCATATGTAGTTTTAGAATATGTTGAGTTTGTCCATTCCGACACATTACCAGCCATATTATAGAGACCATAATCATTAGGGTCAAAAGAGTTTGCTTCAACCGTATAGAGAGCCTCGTCTGCAACATAGTTACCACGTTTGGGCTTAAAGTTGGCCATAAAGCATCCTCTGTCGTCTGTCAAGTATGGACCTCCCCAAGGATAAGTGGCGGATTCTATACCACCACGGGCAGCATATTCCCACTCCGCTTCGGTTGGAAGCCTAAACTTCGCTGAGTTAGACTTTCGCTTTTTTCTACTTTTTAGATAATCGTTTCTGATTTTTGTGCGCCAATGTGCAAATGCGCGCGCTTGATACCAGTTAATTCCTACAACTGGATACGATGCATACGCTTGATGCCAAAAATAATCGTTGTGCATAGGCTCATTGTAACTGTATTTGAAATCTTTTATCCAAACCGTGGTGTCTGGGTATATTTCAGGTGCTTGATAGTGAACATATTCAGATCGTGCGCTGTCAGGGTTCTGAATTGCTTTTTCAAAATTTACACTAGCAAAACGATATTTTAAAAATTTAGTGTTGAATACAGGGTCTCCAGCAAACCACTCACTTTCTGGCAAATAGATAATCTCTTCTATAACACGAGCATATTCTGCATTTGGATATTCTTCACGGTCTTTGACAACATCAACATCTCTGTTAAGAGGAAGGCTAAAATGAAATAAGGAATCAGGAGCATCTTCTGTTTCATAATAATTTGAAACTGCGTCTGAAAAGCTTTCTTCCAAGAATTGCTGATATCCGCTTTTATCCTCGTCTTCAGTTTCTTGTAATTCACCCATATCGTATTTAGGTAAATAAGCTAAAATAGGGTTCTCATCAATTTCATCATCAGTTGTGGGAAATTCAGAAACAGAAAAATATCCACCACTTGACAGGGCGGCTTTTGCCAATTCGGTACGAATAATAGAATCTTTTACCCATTCTACAAATTGTCGGTATTCTGCGTTGGTGATTTCTGTATCATCCATCCAAAAAGATCGCAAACTGACTGTTTGGGTTGAGTTATCGTTAGCAGCTAGAACATCTTCATCAGAGGAACCCATGATGAATGAGCCGCCAGGAATTAAAACCATTCCGTGAGGTTTTTGTGGGTAAAACTTTTTTTGCTTTACCCCGACAAGCTCACCTTGATTTGATTTACCACAACCAATTAAGGTAAATGTGGCAACATAAAATAACAGTAACTTTCTCATTCAATTTTAAGTATTATTCAGTTTACATATAAATGGAATTCTTCAAAAATATGGAATTTAATGCATACTTCGCTTAACTGATTTCCACCAACGGCTAGGAATTTCTCCTTTTTGCGCCAATCGGTAATCTTTTTCAGAACATGGTAATAACGTAACTTGATCATTATTATTATTTTTTCCTCCTTTTGGAACTTCAATCCACCAACGCTTACTTTTCTCACTTCTGTAAAAAATGAGCTCTGTTTGGTCTTGTGGAACAACGAATTTTGTACAAACTTCGTGTGTTGAAAATGGATATTCATTCACACGATGACAATATCCTTCAAGCACATACCATATCATTTGTGCGAGTAACTGATCCGTTCTTTGGCTATCAGATATGTTAAATACACCCAAAACACTAAGCCTATCACTCAAGCCCGCATAACGCATAAGCATGCAGATTTGTGAGCCATCAAAGCCGTTGGGCAAGCCCTTGGGATTGTCTAATTCGCTTGCTTTAATAGTATTCAAATCAACAGATAATATGTCGGTGTCTCTTAAAATTGGTTCAGACTCGTGAATGTCAGCCGATATATCCCCTAACCGATAAGCATCAAAAAAGAGTTTTTGCATAAGATCAAGCTCTTCCTGTGAAATATAATATGATTGATATCCTAGATTGGTAAATTGTTTTAAATTATTTGGTTTATCGCTAATTATTTTTGACATATAGCTGTCGTCTGAAACCAAAACGCCAGGTTCTCCAAAATCAAAACGCGCATCAATAGAAGTTAAATTGACATACGTATTCATGCCGCTCAATCCCCTAAACATACCAAGAGTATTTTCCTGATCACCTCCAACAACAATAGTAAGTATGTTACGCTGATGTAATTCTTTAATCAACGATTTTAATGCAAATAAGGTGTCCTTGGGATGGTCTCCACTGTGCAAAACACCAAGATCGGCGCATATAAAATCCCAATTCCCATTAAAAAGTTGATAAAATTGTTGTCGGAAACGCAAATGAAGTGGTTCTCCTTTAATCAAACGCGGCTCTAAGGTTACCACGGCAACACCAACATCGGTCAGTTCGGGGATTCCGTCTTTTTGGGTATGAATAAGAAGTTTGCGGCCTATAACTTGATCAGGCAGCATCAGGTTGTGTGCCAATAGTCGATCGTCAATCGGATTTAAAAAGTCAAAATCCACTTTTATTTCTTTTTGGTACGCTTTTTCTTCTTGGGCTTATGCTTCTCAAGATAAGACATCGCTTGTGTAAGCGTCATTTCTGATACATCAATCGTTTTTTGAAGTTCGAATTTTTGTTTGCCTTTGATGATGTTATGTCTGCCCCAACGTGCTTTTTCAACTCTTACGCCTTCATCTTCCCAATTATGGACAACGCGTTCTGTTTCTTTTTTCTTTTTACTTTCGATTAATTGGGCAATATCTGCATCTGTCAAATTATCGTAATCGTATTTATTTGAAACATTGACAAACCAGCCATTCCATTTGATAAAAGGACCAAAGCGGCCAACCCCTCTGGTAACTGGGAGTTCTTCGTAAGTAGCAATGGGCGCATCAGCGATGCGCTTCTCCTTAATATATTCTACAGCTTCTTCTAAAGTAGTTGACAAGGGATTTTTCCCTTTTGGCAACGATATAAATGTTTTTCCGTGACGCACATAAGGTCCATAACGTCCATTGTTAACTTCAACCGCTTCAGCGTCAAATTCGCCCAAATGCAAGGGGAGTTTAAACAAGTCCAATGCTTCCTCAAAAGTAATTTTTGTCAAATGTTGGTCGGGGTGCAAACTGGCAAACAAAGGTTTTTCTTCCTCTTCAGCAGTTCCTATTTGAGCCATGGCGCCAAACTTACCTAATCGAACACTAAGTTGACGTCCCGTTTTAGGATCGACGCCTAAAATACGCTCGCCAATTTCACGCTGGGCGTTTTCTTTAACATATTTAACAACAGGATGAAAATCTTTGTAAAATGCTTTCATTATGCTTTTCCAATCTTCATTGCCAAGTGCAATAGAATCAAAGCTTTGCTCCACTTTAGCTGTAAAATTATAGTCTACAACACGTGGAAAGTTTTTTACTAAAAAGTCATTGACCAGCATGCCTACATCAGTAGGAACCAACTTGCCTTTTTCAGAGCCAACACGTTCAGTGAGTATTTCTTTTTTAATGTCATTTTGCATTAAAACCATTTGGGTGTATTTTCTTTCATCACCCTCAACAATTCCCTTTTCAATGTATTTACGATTGATAATTGTTGTAATTGTAGGAGCGTAAGTCGAGGGACGTCCAATACCGAGTTCTTCAAGGCGCTTTACAAGAGAGGCTTCAGTGTACCGAGCAGGGGGTCTGGTAAATCTTTCTATGGCCGTGATGGTTTTAGCTGCTAACTGCTCATTTTGAATAACTATGGGCAATAAGCCTTCTTGTGCATCATCCTCTTCGTCTTTTCCTTCAAAATATACTTTAAGAAAGCCTTCAAAAGTAACCACCTCACCACGAGCAGTAAATTTCTTATCATGCTTATCAGCATTTATCTGAATAACTGTGCGCTCCAATTTGGCATCGCTCATTTGAGAGGCTATGGTTCTTTTCCATACCAACTCATACAGGCGCTGCTCATCTGGTGCAGCATCAACACGCATCTTAGCTAGTTTGGTTGGACGTATGGCTTCGTGGGCTTCTTGGGCACCTTTGTTTTTCGTTTTAAACACACGTGTTTGTGCAAAATCGGGACCATAGGAATTGGTGATGACCTCACATGCTTCGTTCAGCGCCTGCTTAGAAAGGTTAACACTGTCAGTTCGCATATAAGTAATATGCCCTGCTTCATACAAACGCTGTGCATTCGACATGGTTCTGCTTACTGAAAAACCAAGTTTACGAGAAGCTTCTTGTTGTAAGGTCGAAGTGGTAAAAGGAGCCGTTGGAGATTTGCGTGCTGGCTTTTTTTCCAAATTTGAAACTGTAAAAGCAGCGCCTATGTTTTGGGATAAAAAGGCATTTGCTTCCTCCACAGTTTCGTAAGTAGCTGCAGATGATGTTTTTATGACTTTCCCTGAATCTGTCAAGAAAACAGCTTGAATTTTATATGATGCTTTAGGCGTGAAAGCTTCAATTTCACGCTCGCGTTCCACAATGATGCGTACGGAAACTGATTGTACACGACCTGCAGAAAGACCTCCCTTTACCTTACGCCAAAGTATGGGAGAAAGTTCGTAACCCACCAAACGGTCTAAGACACGACGTGCTTGTTGCGCATCTACCAAATGTTGATTTATAGACCTTGGGTGTTGGACCGCATTCTTAATGGCGTCTTTTGTGATTTCGTGAAATACAATGCGTTTGGTGTTCTGTTGATTTAAATTAAGTTGTTGTGACAAATGCCAAGCAATAGCTTCTCCTTCTCGGTCTTCATCACTGGCAAGCCAAATGGTTTCCGCTTTTTTGGCTAGTGAGCGTAGTTCTCGCACGACTTTTTTCTTGTCGTCGTTTACAATATAGTTTGGGCTAAAGTCGCCTGTGACATCTACCCCAAGTTCCTTGGCAGGAAGGTCCGAGATATGACCATAGCTAGACACCACTTTGAATTTATCCCCCAAAAACTTTTCTATTGTTTTGGCTTTTGCGGGTGATTCAACAATGACTAGATTCTTGGACATGTGTAAATTTTAATAGAACAAAAGTAGGCGAATTTATGTTTTGTGAAAATAGTGAGGTGCCTAAGCGATAAAAAAAACCTTAAATTTCTTCGTTGTTGCCCAGCAAAATATTTTTGTGCGTGCTACATAATTGACATTCTATTTGGCATCACCGTTATTAAATCTGAAGCCGCTTGCTGGTTCCAGATCTATGAAATGTATCAGTTTAAGTCTTTCCATATGTTTGGAATCATAGGTGCTGCTGTAGCGCTGGGAGTTGTTATCACACAACTGATAAAGCGGAATGAAATGTGCTCCTTTTTTAGAACTGAAATTCAGATCGTAACTAAGCCCAAATACATAAAGGCATCACTTTATGGCGGAATTATTTTTGGCTTGGGCTTGGCACTTACAGGCGCCTGTCCTGGTCCTATTTATGTGCTGATTAGCGCAGGCTATCTGTCGCTAATTGTGGTTTTTGTTTTTGCACTTCTGGGCACATATTGCTATAGATTGCTAAATCCTAGACTGACCCACTAAAAGCATTAAAACTCAACAACCTGACAAAATGTCAATTTGGATGATATTTTTGTACTTTTGTATGCTCAAAAAATAAATGCATGTCTAACACGCCTGTTGTCGATACCAAAAATCCAAATGCCTTTAATGGCGAGGTACTGTCCGTTGCTAACGAATCAAACAACAAGGGCACGAAAAAGATGTATATAGAATCTTACGGCTGTCAAATGAATTTTTCAGACAGTGAAATTGTAGCTTCCATTTTGGGAGAGGCAGGATATCAAACAACAAATGAGCTTAACGAAGCAGAACTAATTCTGGTCAACACTTGTTCCATAAGAGACAAAGCAGAACAGACCGTTCGCAAACGGCTTGCCACTTTTCAAAAAGCAAAAAAATCCAACCCCAAACTAAAAGTAGGTGTATTGGGTTGTATGGCCGAACGACTTAAAAGTGCTTTTTTAGAAGAAGAAAAAATTGTGGATTTAGTAGTAGGACCCGATGCCTACAAGGACCTTCCTAATCTTGTTGCAGAAGTTGAATCAGGCAGGGATGCTGTCAATGTTATTCTTTCAAAAGAAGAAACATACGGCGATGTGCAACCGGTGCGTTTGCAATCCAATGGGGTAACCGCTTTTGTTTCCATAACACGTGGCTGTGACAATATGTGCACATTTTGTGTAGTCCCTTTCACCCGTGGACGTGAGCGAAGCAGAGACCCAAAAAGTATTTTAGCCGAAGTAAGTAATCTTGTCGAAAATGGCTTTAAAGAAGTTACACTTTTGGGGCAAAATGTCGATAGCTACCTTTGGTATGGCGGTGGCCCAAAAAAAGACTTTAAAAAAGCCAGCTCAATTCAACAAAAGACCGCCGTTCACTTTCATCACTTATTGGATTTGGTAGCACAAGCACACCCTGGAATTCGCATACGCTTTTCTACGTCCAATCCACAAGACATGACACGAGACGTGCTTCATATCATGGCGAAGCAACCCAACATATGCAACTACATACACCTTCCTGTTCAATCTGGAAGCAATAATGTCCTTAAAGCCATGAACCGTCAACACACACGTGAAGAATACATGCAATTAATCGACGATATTAAGCAGCTATTGCCCGATTGTGGCATTTCCCAAGATATAATTGCAGGCTTTCCCAATGAAACAGAGCAAGACCACAAAGACACCCTGAGTCTCATGGAATATGTAACCTACAATTTTGGGTTTATGTTCATGTACTCTGAACGACCAGGCACCCCCGCTGCAAAAAAATTAGAAGATTCTGTTCCAGAGGATGTCAAGAAAAGAAGACTTCAGGAAATTGTGGATATGCAACAAAAACATGGTCGTATCCGAAATGATCAACAATTAGGAAAAACGGTAGAAGTCCTTATAGAAAAAACATCTAAACGATCTGAACAGCAATGGAGCGGAAGGGCACCACAAAATACCGTGGTCGTTTTTCCAAAAGACCACTACAAAATAGGTGATTTTGTATCGGTCAAAATTGACACTTGTACCTCAGCAACGCTTATTGGTATTGCTGTAGGTTATGGCCCAACTCAAAAAAAATATCATGGATAATGTTCAAAATACAAAACAACGTTTTGGCATCATTGGCAATGATCCTCAACTCAATTTTGCAATTGGTAAAGCACTCCGCGTTGCGCCCACTGAAATCTCGGTATTGGTGACAGGAGAATCTGGGGTGGGGAAAGAAATTTTTCCACGCATCATTCATCAACTATCCAAACGCAAACACGGTAAGTTTATAGCTGTAAACTGCGGCGCTATTCCAGAAGGAACTATAGATTCGGAGTTATTTGGGCATGAAAAAGGCGCCTTTACAGGAGCTACACAAACACGTAGTGGTTACTTTGAAGTAGCTGATGGTGGTACCATATTTTTAGATGAAGTTGGTGAATTACCCCTGTCGACTCAAGTAAGACTACTTCGAGTCTTGGAAAACGGCGAATTTTTAAAAGTTGGGTCTTCTAAAGTCCAAAAAACAGATGTACGTATCGTAGCAGCAACCAATGTGCACATGCTTGAAGCTATTCACAAAGGGAAATTTAGAGAAGATTTATACTACAGGCTAAGTACGGTTGAAATCAACCTGCCACCACTTCGAGACAGAAAGGGTGATATTCACCTTTTGTTCCGCAAGTTTGCTGCCGATTTTGCACAAAAATACCGCATGCCAACCGTACGTTTAGATGAGAAGGCGCAGGCTTTACTCGAGCAACAACCATGGGCAGGAAATATCCGCCAACTGCGTAACATTGCTGAGCAACTATCCGTTTTGGAACAAGAAAGAAACATTGATGTGCATATTTTAAAGCAATACCTTCCTGCGACAAAAGCAAACCTGCCCGCAATTATTAATCAAAAAGAAATTGGTGGTGATTTTTCTTCAGAACGTGAAATTTTATACAAAGTACTTTTTGATATGAAAGCCGACCTCAACGATCTAAAAAAACTGACACACGAGCTCATGAACACCTCAAGTATGGATCAAGCGAAAGCACAACATGAGGGATTAATTGAAAAAATATACGGGGAAAAATCCACTGAAGAAGAACCCTACCAATTACAATCCCCTACTACAGCCACAACGGATCAACAAGCCTTTAATGACCGATACGAGTATGCTGAAGAAATTGAAGAAGCAGAAACCCTATCTTTACAGGACAAAGAACTAGAGCTTATCGTCAAAGCATTGGAACGTAACAAGGGCAAAAGAAAGGCTGCTGCAGCAGAATTAGGTATTTCGGAGCGAACACTCTACCGAAAGATTAAACAATTTGATTTAGACAAATAGTATGAGAATAGTTATTGTGTTGATTTTTGTTTTGCTGTTGGGATGTAAGTATTATTCATTTACGGGAGCTTCTATTCCACAAGGGGCAGAAACAGTGCAAGTCAACTTTTTTGTAAACAATGCTGCTAATGAAGTGGGTTCCGTTTTTGAACCAGGGCTTGATCGAGATTTTACAAATGCAGTTCAAGAAATGTTACTAAATCAAACTAACTTAGATCTGACTAATGTTAACGGGCATTTGATTTATGAAGGTGAGATTGTTAACTATCGGGTGACTCCCATGACTGCAACCGCTCAGGAAACCGCAGCCCAAAACAGGCTAACCATGAGCGTTAATGTGCGTTACTTTAACACCCTTAATGAGGACGACGACTTTGATAAAAAATTTAGTTTCTTCTTTGATTTTGATGCTGCCACTCAAGTTCAATCCATACAAACAGAAGCGCATGAAATTCTGTTCGAACGTATAACCCAAGATATATTTAACGAATCTTTGGCGAAATGGTAAACTGCGAACGTACATATTTGACAAAATTACGTGAGCAGGGACAGGTGGACCCATCAGCGACCCTAAGTCGTATAGAAACACTTATACAACAATATCCTTATTTTCAAGCCTTACAACACTTGGGTTGGCAAATTGCTGAAAAGCATGCCCAAAAGCAGGCCCCTTCTTTTTTAGCATCCTGTGCGGTACACACTAAAAACAGATTGCACCTTATCAAATCTCCTACAGGTGAAGCAGAACGAGTCACACTTGCCCGACAAAGTCGTGCAGCTGACCAAGTCATGTCGTTTGTAGATTGGCTGCACCAAGTAGATGATTCCTTGCCAAAAGAAACAAATCAAGAGCGACTCATTGATAAATTTATTGCTGATACTCCTAAAATTGATTTAATTAAAACGGAAAAGAAAACAGTCGATCTCACGCAAAAGCAACAATTTGACGACAAATCGCTGATGACAGAGACCTTGGCACAGATTTATGTCAAGCAAGGTAAATTTAAAAATGCAATAAACGCCTATGAGATATTGGCATTGAAATATCCAGAAAAAAGTAGTTTATTTGCAGATCAAATCAAAAAAATTAAGAAAGAATAAAACCAAAGTTAATATGAGTACATTTTCCATTTTTCTAGTACTAACCATTATCGTTTGCTTTTTGCTCATTCTGGTCGTAATGGTTCAGAATCCAAAAGGCGGGGGTCTTTCATCTGCATTTGGCGGTAGCTCTCAACAGCTTGGGGGTGTTCAAAAAACAACCGACTTTTTAGACAAAAGCACTTGGGTACTAGCTGCCTTATTATTGGTTCTTATTCTGATTTCCAATTCCATGATTAGCATGCCTTCTAATACAAGTGAGTCTACTCTTATCGACGAAGCAGCAATTGAGGAGAGTATTCCTGAAACTATTCCAGAAGAAATTCCAGAAGAACTTCCTGAGTTGCCACAAACAGACGGCGCGGATTAATAATGTCAAGTTGTCAGCTTTTGATTGCTTTTTTCTTAATTTTTGTAATGGCACAATTGATGCTAGTAACTTTATAAAATAAACTTTTACACATGAGTAAGATCAATATCAAACCCTTGGCTGATCGTGTCGTGATTGCCCCATTAGCGGCAGAAACGACTACCGCATCAGGAATTATCATTCCAGATACAGCGAAAGAAAAACCGCAAAAAGGAACAGTAGTTGCTACAGGACCTGGAACCAAAGACGATGCCATCACTATTAAAGTGGGTGACACTGTATTATATGGCAAATATGCCGGCACAGAACTAAAATTAGATGGTGGCGATTACATCATTATGCGCGAAAGCGATATTCTAGGAATAATTTCATAAAACATTATCATGGCAAAGAAAATTCAATTTGACATAGAAGCACGCGATGGACTAAAGCGTGGCGTTGACGCACTTGCAGACGCAGTTAAAGTAACCCTTGGGCCCAAAGGCCGAAACGTAATCATAGGTAAGTCTTTTGGTGGCCCTCAAGTAACTAAGGACGGTGTAAGTGTTGCTAAAGAAGTAGAGCTTGAAGACGCCCTTGAAAATATGGGTGCACAAATGGTAAAAGAAGTAGCTTCCAAAACCAACGACCTAGCTGGTGATGGGACAACAACAGCAACCATACTTGCACAAGCAATTGTTAAAGAAGGGCTTAAGAATGTTGCCGCAGGAGCTAACCCTATGGATCTCAAGCGAGGTATTGAAAAAGCTGTTGAAACCATAGTTGCTGACCTTAACAAG
Source organism: Flavobacteriaceae bacterium (assembly GCA_002862645.1). Taxonomy (GTDB): domain Bacteria; phylum Bacteroidota; class Bacteroidia; order Flavobacteriales; family Flavobacteriaceae; genus UBA7446. The sequence continues at coordinate 15,813 of PKDQ01000031.1, forward strand.
CAAGCTGTTGAAGTAGGTAACTCATCTGAAAAAATCAAACAAGTAGCATCCATTTCAGCTAATAACGACGCCACTATAGGTGAGTTGATTACGGCAGCTTTTGAAAAAGTAGGAAAGGAAGGTGTTATCACTGTAGAAGAGGCTAAAGGAACTGATACTACGGTTGATATTGTTGAAGGTATGCAATTTGACCGCGGTTATATATCGCCATACTTTGTTACCAATTCAGACAAAATGGAAGCAGATATGGAATCGCCATACATTCTATTGTATGACAAGAAAATTTCTACCATGAAGGATTTGCTTCCTGTACTAGAGCCTGTAGCCCAAAGTGGCAAGCCTTTAGTGGTAATCGCAGAAGACGTAGACGGAGAGGCTTTGGCAACACTTGTTGTCAACAAACTTCGCGGTTCGCTTAAAATAGTCGCTGTTAAGGCACCTGGGTTTGGCGACAGAAGAAAAGCTATGTTGGAAGATATTGCAATTTTAACTGGAGGAACCGTTATTTCTGAAGACCGTGGATTTACTCTTGAAAATACAACCCTCGACATGTTGGGTACTGCGGAAAAAGTAACCATTGACAAAGACAATACTACAGTCGTAAATGGTGCAGGCAACTCAGACGACATAAAAGCACGTGTAAATCAAATCAAATCTCAAATTGAGGCATCTACGTCTGACTATGACAAAGAAAAGCTTCAAGAACGACTCGCCAAGCTTTCTGGTGGTGTTGCAGTACTTTATGTCGGTGCCGCTTCTGAAGTTGAGATGAAAGAAAAGAAAGACCGTGTTGACGATGCTTTACACGCGACAAGAGCTGCAGTTGAAGAAGGTATCGTTTCTGGTGGTGGTGTAGCACTGCTACAAGCATTGCCGAGTTTAAGAAAGCTCAAAAGCACAAATGCAGACGAGCTAACTGGTATTCAAATCGTCTCAAAAGCGATTGAGTCACCCCTACGTACCATTGTTGGAAATGCAGGTGGTGAAGGCTCTGTGGTAGTTGCAAAGGTTATAGAAGGTGAAAACAATTTTGGATATGATGCCAAAACTGACACCTATGGCAACATGCAAGAAAAAGGAATCATTGACCCTAAGAAAGTTACGCGAATTGCACTTGAAAATGCTGCTTCTGTAGCTGGGATGATTCTAACTACCGAATGTGCCTTAGTCGATATTAAAGAAGACGCCCCAGCTGCCGCTATGCCGCCTATGGGTGGTGGAGGCATGCCAGGCATGATGTAAACAATTCATTATTTACTGCCCCTCTATGGGGCAGTTTTTTTATGTATGAATCCCTTCTCAAACATATTGCCAAATATTTGAATCAAAGTCAAGACCCCCAAACAGCATTGGAATGGGTTTGTGCTGAAATTCAACAAAAACTCCCAAGTTATGATTGGGTAGGCTTCTACTTTCACAAAATTGAAAAAAAAGAACTCCACCTAAAAGCATTTGCTGGAAAGCCAACAGACCATATCGTAATTCCATTCGGAAAAGGGATCTGTGGCCAGGTAGCTTTGAGCAATCAAAAATTTGTGGTAGACGACGTATCTGAGCAAGACAACTATATTGCTTGTAGTATAGACGTAAAGTCTGAAATTGTGGTGCCGCTATTTATGGAGGGAAAGAACGTAGGGCAAATTGATATAGACTCCAATACAACCCGTGCTTTTGATAAAAATGACGAGGTATTTTTGGCAGAAGTAAACCAACGTGTTGCGACTTATTTATTGCGTTCAAAAATGAACTTTTAGTGGCATAAAATTCCTACTTTTGTTCTTTCAATTTTTATTTCATGCAAGACGCTATTCAAGCCAAATCCGCCCTTATTTCTGTATTCAACAAAGAGGGGCTTGCCCCCATCGTTACCAAAATGCACGAGTTGGGCATTACACTCTATTCAACAGGTGGAACTGCAGCCTTTATTGAGGCGCAAGGAGTTCCCGTACTTCAAGTGGAGGATTTAACCTCATACCCTTCCATTTTAGGGGGGCGTGTTAAAACCTTACACCCCAAAGTTTTTGGTGGAATTCTGAACCGCAGGTCAAATAAAAATGATCAAGAAGAGTTGGTAGCATACAGCATACCACATCTTGATATTGTATTGGTAGATTTGTATCCATTTGAAGATACCGTTAAATCTGGTGCATTAGAATCAGAAATCATTGAAAAAATAGACATTGGTGGGATTTCACTCATACGTGCTGCTGCCAAAAATTACAAAGACGTCTTGTGCGTATCATCTGTTAGTGATTACGATGACTTTCTAGCATTACTAGAAAGTAAAAATGGAAAAACAGCATTGGCAGATCGTAAACAATTTGCTGCAAATGCGTTCCGTGTTTCTTCGAATTACGATACTCATATTTTCAATTTCTTTGAAGAAGATAACGATACTTTAAAGCTAAGCTATAACGAAGGTAAACTATTAAGATATGGCGAGAATCCACATCAAAAAGGAACTTTCTTTGGCAATTTCGAAGAGGTATTTTTTAAGCATCACGGTAAAGCACTTTCTTACAATAATCTCCTCGATGTTGATGCTGCAGTACAATTGATGGCAGAATTTAAAGACGATGCACCCACTTTTGCTATCCTTAAACACAACAATGCTTGTGGATTGGCTACCCGTGATAATATTTCACAAGCCTACACAGACGCACTTGCCGGTGATCCAGTATCTGCTTTTGGTGGCGTGCTAATTGCCAATACCACTATTGACCTTCCCACAGCCGAAAAAATCAATACGCTTTTTTGTGAGATTGTTATTGCCCCTGCTTTTGAAGCAAGTGCTTTGGAAGTATTAAAACAAAAAAAGAATAGAATTTTGTTGGATTTAAAAAGCTATCCACAGCCATCTTCTTTGGTTCGCTCTTGCCTCAATGGGCATTTGGTGCAAGAACGTGACGGGATAACAGATGACCAGTCTATACTACGTGACGTCACAGAAAGAAAAGCCACCACACAGGAAATTAGCGATTTGTTGTTTGCTTCTAAAATTGCAAAACACACCAAATCCAACACCATTGTTTTAGCTAAAAACGGACAGTTATTTGCCGCTGGAACAGGCCAAACTTCAAGAGTAGATGCGTTAAATCAATCTATTGAAAAAGCAAAACATTTTGGTTTTGATTTGGCGGGAGCAGTTATGGCTAGTGATGCTTTCTTTCCTTTTCCAGATTGTGTTGAAATTGCAAATAATGCTGGCATTGTAGCCGTAATTCAACCTGGAGGGTCTATCAAAGATCAATTGAGCATAGACTATTGCAATGGAAATAATTTGGCAATGGTTATGTCTGGTGTAAGGCATTTTAAACATTAATTCGTATTATTACATATCAATACCAATTTCATGGGGTTTTTTGACTTTTTGTCCGAAGAAATAGCTATCGACTTAGGTACTGCTAACACGCTTATTATTCACAATGATAAGGTAGTGGTTGACAGTCCATCTATAGTAGCTATGGACAGAAGGACCAGCAAAATTATTGCTGTTGGTCAAGAAGCCAACCTGATGCAAGGCAAAACCCACGAAAACATCAAAACGATACGTCCGCTAAAAGACGGCGTTATTGCTGATTTTAATGCTTCTGAGCAAATGATTAGCTTGTTTATTAAGAATATTCCTTCACTCAAAAAACGCTTTTTTACGCCATCACTTCGTATGGTTATCTGTATACCTTCTGGAATTACAGAAGTGGAGATGCGTGCCGTTAGAGAATCTGCAGAACGTGTTAACGGAAAAGAAGTCTATTTGATTCACGAACCTATGGCAGCAGCTATTGGTATTGGCGTTGACATCATGCAACCAAAGGGAAATATGATTGTTGATATTGGGGGTGGTACTACTGAAATTGCGGTCATTGCCCTTTCAGGAATTGTATGTGATAAATCCGTTAAAATTGCTGGTGACGTATTCACAAACGATATCATCTATTATATGCGCACCCAGCACAACTTGTTTATTGGTGAACGCACAGCAGAACGTGTAAAAATTAGTATTGGCTCTGCAACTGAGGAATTAGAAAACCCTCCAGAAGATATGTCGGTTCAGGGACGTGATTTATTGACAGGAAAACCTAAAGAAATTCTTATTTCATCCCGAGAAATCTACAATGCATTAGATAAATCCATAATACGAATAGAAGATTCTGTTATGGAAACACTTGCTAAAACGCCTCCCGAGCTAGCAGCAGACATCTACAACACTGGTGTATACCTAGCTGGTGGTGGTTCTATGCTTCGGGGTCTAGACAAAAGACTGTCTCAAAAAACTGAACTCCCCATTTTTATTGCAGAAGATCCACTTAGAGCTGTAGTTCGAGGAACAGGCACCGTGCTTAAAAATATTGAGCGATACAAGTCTGTTTTGATAAAGTAGTGTAACAAATGCGAAAATTACTGAACGGCATACTGCGAAACAGAACGCTACTGCTGTTTATTTTGTTGCTAGCGCTATCCCTTCGGTATATGGCACGCAATCACTACTACCAGCGCAAAAATTTTCAAGCACTTAACAATGCTACCCTAGCTCCTTTTTTTGAGGCTCGCCATCGGATTTTTTCTTACTTTAAGCTTAACCAGAATAACCAACAGCTTATTGAAGACAACATGTATCTGTTAGCAAAGCTTATAAATGAGCAGAATCAAGCGCTTATTTTTGACAGCATTCCATTTGAAGTAATTCCTGCTCAAGTTATTCGCAATAGTATTCAGCTCAACTACAACCATATTACACTCAACGCTGGAAAAAAAAGCGGCATCCACAAGGAAATGGGGATTATTTCTGCAAAAGGAGTTGTTGGGATTGTTTATAGCATCAATGAAGAAACCAGCAGTGTTATTTCCTTGCTAAATAAGGCGCTTAGTATTAACGCGAAACTTAAAAAAAGTAATCATTTTGGTAGTCTCCATTGGAAAGGTGATTCGCCAAAAAATATGATATTATCTGACGTCCCCTTAGCTGCTAATGTGCAAGTGGGAGACACTATTGTCACAGGAGGAATGTCAGCTATTTTTCCAAAACATATTGACCTCGGCGTTATTCGTGATGTCATTGTTCCTACAAACGACAACTATTACCAACTCCACATATCCCTTTTTCAAGACATGACCAATCTGGATTATGTCTATGGCGTTATGGTACCTAAAGCTGAAACAATAAAAGAAATGATCATTGATAATGAGTAAACCGATAAGCTTACTGATCTGGTTTTTGGCACTTGTCTTTGCACAGGTTTTTATGCTTGACCCTACCATGCTAGGTATTCCATATGCACCCTTAATCTATGTGCTTTTATTAGTGCTGTTACCTCACCAATGGGAAGCGTGGGTAGTATTATTGGTCGGATTTTTTGTTGGGCTTACGGTGGACTTGCTTTTCTTGTCTGGGGGTATTCACACCGTCGCAAGTCTGATTACGTGCTTCACAAGGCCACTGCTAATGCGCGCTGCATATCGAGACACCATATCCTTAAGAGACCTGAAGATTGAAAACGAATCATTCGGAAGACTTTGTCTCTACACCACACTTATCATATTGGTTCATCACTTTTTTCTTTTTACTGCCATGACAGGAAGCTGGTCTAAGTTTGGCTGGTTGTTAGGAGCAGGAATGGCAAACAGTATTTTAACCATTATGGCCTGTTTTTTACTGCTTGTTTTAACCCAAAAAACAAGGTGATGAGAACCCGCTTTTTTACTACAGCGACTGCATTTGTAGGTAGTGTGCTATTTATCAGGTTATTTTTCCTTCAAATACTTTCAGATCAATACGATGATCTTTCCTTAAAAAACTCGGTATTAAAGCAATATGTATACCCAGAGAGAGGGTATGTTTTTGACAGAAACGGAACCCTGTTGGTTTCCAATCAACCTATGTATGACTTAATGTTGATTCCCAAAAACCTTAAGGCATTTGACACCTTGGACCTTTGCGATATGCTGCGTTTACCTAAATCAAAATTAGTTGAAATTATAAACAAAGCGCAACGTTATTCACTGCGTGCTCCATCGGTTCTTTTAAACCAAATTTCGAAACAAGATTATGCCATTTTACAAGAAAAGATGTGGAAGTTTCCTGGCATGTACATTCAGCGGAAATCTGTTAGAAACTACCAAACCAAAGTAGCATCCAATCTCTTGGGCTACATAAGTGAAGTTAATAATTTCGATATCCGTAACAACCCCTACTACGTTAAAGGTGAGCTAATAGGACGTCAAGGAATTGAGAAAACCTATGAAAAAATACTACGAGGGACCAAAGGCATTTCTTACCTGCAAAGAGATAAGTTTAACAGAATTATTGGCCCCTACAAAGATGGTACACTCGATACCCTTCCAATACCCGCCCAAGACATAACGCTGTCAATTGATATTGAGCTTCAAGAATACGGTACTAGACTACTGGAAAATAAGCGAGGTGGTATTTTGGCAATTGAACCAAATACAGGAGAGATTTTGATGAGCGTAAGCACACCAACCTTTGATCCCAACGCACTTGTGGGTAGAGATCGTTCTGCCTTTTTTGAAGAATTAAAACAAGATACCCTTAACAGGTATTTATTTGACCGCTCGCTACAAGGACAGTATGCGCCAGGATCTCCTTTTAAAGTGTTAAATGCACTTGTAGCACTAGAAGAAGGTGTGGTAGATTCCAATACAAAGTTCACTTGTTATAGCGGACACTACTATGCTAGAAATCAATTTATGGCATGTATGTGTCCGTCAGGCACAAAAAATAATCTAAACAGGGGTATTTACAAGTCGTGTAATACCTATTTTTCTAACATTTACCGTCGTATTATTGATAAGGGCAACAAGGTAGAAGAAAATATCAATACTTGGTACAAGCACCTGAACAGCTTTGGTTTGGGCAATTATTTAGGTTATGATCACCCAGTGGGACAACCTGGATTTATTCCCAACGCCAACTTTTATAATCTTTGGTACCCAAATCAGCGGTGGCGCGGGTCTACTATAGTTTCTAATGCTATTGGCCAAGGGGAGATACTTATGACACCCATTCAATTGGCGAATCTAGCTACAACCATTGCAAACCGAGGGTTTTTCTACACACCCCATTTTGTAAAAGAGATACAAGGAGATTTTATTGACCCCAAATACAAAACAAAACGCGTAACCTCCATTTCAAAAAAACATTTTACAAATGTCATTGAAGGGATGGCAGATGTAGTAAGCAAAGGAACGGCCCGAGTAGCTGCTATTAGAGGAATTGAGGTCTGTGGTAAAACAGGTACCATTGAAAACTTTACGAAAATGGATGGCGTCAGAACACAACTAACAGACCATTCTGTTTTTATTGCTTTTGCGCCAAAAGACAATCCTAAAATCGCGCTTGCTGTTATCGTAGAAAATGGTTATTGGGGGGCACGTTGGGCTGCTCCCATTGCCAGTTTAGTCATTGAAAAATACCTTAAGGGTGAAGTCAAGCGAAGATGGCTGGAGAACCGCATGCTCAACGGAAGCCTTGAAGCGGAATACGAAAAAGTAACAAGTAACAAACCATTTACCATAAATGAATAAGTTTTTACGATTTGACTGGTATACCTTATCCATCTATCTGTTGTTGGTGGGCATCGGTTTAGTCAATATATATTCTGCTGTATACGATGTCGATAACACGGCAATATCCACTGGGTTTATGCAAAAACAGTTGATTGCTTTGGGAATTGGTATAGTCCTGATTTTCTTATTTCAATTCATTGATATCAAGTTTTTTGAGCGTTATGCTAGCATCTTGTTTATGCTGTCAATCCTAAGTTTATTGGGTTTATGGATATTTGGAAGAGAGGTGTCCGGTGCAAGTTCGTGGTATGCCATTGGCGGATTTAGCTTACAACCTTCAGAGTTTGCAAAAGTTGCAGTTGCACTCGCAATTGCCAAGTACCTAGGCGGCTTTAATACGCGCATTGACAGAGTGAAAGATTATGTAGGTGCCCTTGTCATCATAGTCATTCCCTCAATATTAACTATAGCACAACCCGATCCTGGAACAGCCATTGTACTTCTTGGCTTTTTATTTGTACTCCATGCCGAAGGGCTCCCCTCTTACTTTATATACACCCTACTGCTTTTGTTTGGACTATTCATTCTCACGCTTTTAATAGGCGCTAATTTTACCCTTATTACAATTGGCGTTTTATTGCTGTTTACCTATATCTACAGGCGTTGGCGCAAGGTAAAAAAAGCACTCAGGTTCGTACTGTTAATTGGCATTATGGGTGCTGCCTTTACGCTTTCTGTATCCTATATTTTTGATAATATTTTTGAACAGCGACACAGGGATCGGTTTAATATTTTATTAGGAAAAGAAGTTGATGTTCAAGGAGTTGGCTATAATATAAATCAGTCTCAAATAGCGATCGGTTCCGGCGGCGGTTTGGGTAAGGGCTACCTACAAGGAACACAAACCAAAGGAGGCTTTGTCCCAGAACAACAAACCGATTATATCTTTACAACTGTGGCTGAAGAATGGGGGTTTTTAGGCACTGCTTTAGTTTTGGGTCTTTTTATGATGCTAATCAACCAAATTGTCAAAACAGCATACAAGCAAAAAACTACTTTTAGTCGGGTGTTTTGCCTTGGATTTGCCTGTATACTACTCATTCACGTGGGTGTTAATTTAGGCATGGTGGTCGGACTGGTGCCTACAATTGGTATTCCACTTCCCCTGATGAGTTACGGGGGGTCTAGCCTATTGGCTTTTAGTATATTTATGGGAATCTATTTACGTGTATATTATCAAAGAATACAATAGATTAACGCTGCATGGCAAGGGGTTTTTTGCCAATAAAGTTTAAGTCCAAGGCTTCTAAAATAGAAATTGCCTCATTTACATACATATCCTTATTCAAAGACTTTTTCCAACGCTTACGCTTTTCAGCTAGCAGAGTGTCGGTTTTCATTTTTGCTAACTCATAAGGCAGCGATTCAAATGTCAGCGAATTGGAATATTCGTTCAGTGTTTCAAATTGATTTGCAAAAGATTCGTCTTTTGCTATTTCATCAGAAAACAGCTTGTAGTTCAATGAAAAATCGTTTTTGTCTTGTTGTGTTCGCACCCATTTGGCATTCTTATCAATAAGCTGAAACAAGGAGTCACGAGCCACGCGAGCAGCGCTATCTTCAATAACCTGCTGATAGTTATGATAACCATTCCATTTGCTAAATGAAGCTGAGGCAATCTGATCCCACACTAAAGGGTTTTCTTCGTCTTTTTCGCCAATATCAACATAAGCATATTGGTCTGGTGCTACCACATCACTATAAACGCCTTCTAGCTGGGTTGACTTGCCCGTAATGCGATAGAACTTTTCAGTAGTAAATTTCAACGCGCCTAAATCGCCATAGGTGCTCTTAGAAACAAAACGATTCAGCTCTATTATATTCTGAACAGTCCCTTTACCAAAAGTTTGCTTGCTCCCCAAAACAACAGCTCTTTCATAGTCTTGCATGGCAGCCGCTAAAATCTCAGAAGCAGAAGCCGAAAGCTCATTCACCATAATTACTAGTGGACCATCCCAAAGTGTCTTACCATCACGATCTTTTAAAACCTTACTCCCAGCATCACTAGTCTTTACCTGAACAACAGGACCTTCGTCAATAAAGAAACCGGCCATATCCACTACTGTTTGAAGGGAACCACCTCCATTATTTCGCAAATCAATAACCAAGCCCTGAACCCCTTGTTGTTTGAGTCGAATTATCTCTTGCTCCATGTCCTTTGCAGCATTACGTTCTTTGTAATCCTTGAAATCAACATAAAATTTAGGCAGGTGTATCAGCCCAAATATTTTGCCTCCTTTTCTTATTAATGACGACTTCAAATACGATTCTTCTAACTCAACAGTATCGCGTTTGATAGCTATTTCTTCTATGGTGCCATCTACCCGCTTTATGGTGAGATAAACCGTTGTTTCAGCCGGCCCCTTAATTAATTTTATAGCATCATCTAAACGCATGGACTGTACATCAACTGGGTCGCCTTCTTCTTGACGTACCATCATAATTTGGTCACCAACTTCAATTGACTGGTCGCGCCATATGGGCCCTCCTGAAATCACATCAACAATCTTGATGACTTGGTTTCGCTTGGTAAGTCGAGCACCTATTCCTTCATACTTTCCAGACATAGATGCATCAAAACGGTCTTTGTCCACGGGAGCGAAATAGACAGAATGAGGGTCAAACTGGGTTACAAAAGCATTGAGATAGCTTCCGAACCAATCCTCCTCGCGAACGTCTTCCATCAGTGAAAAATAGTTTTCCATGTTTTCACGGGTAATCCCTCGGGCCTCTTCTTCTAAAACTTCAAATGTCTTAGGCACATATCTTTCATCCTTTGCAGCAAGCTTTTCTTCAACTTCGAGTTTGTTATGTAAAATGTTAAGTGTAGAAAGCTTAAGTTGCTTACGCCACTTTTCTGTTTTTTGTCGTAAAGTGCCAGGATGTTGTTGGTTTTCATAATTCACATTGATCTCCTCTTTTTTATTAAAATCAAAAGGCTTTTCTAAAATCTCGAGATAAAATGATTTGGTTTCATCCCTACGCTCCAAATAACGGATGTAAACCAAATCAAAAAAATTTGTTTGCAAATCCCTAAACTCGTCATCTAATACATATTTATATCGATCAAATTGAGCAATATCCTTTTTAAGAAAATACCGTTTTTGTCCGTCTAGCATTTCCAGAAAGGCATCGTACAAAGCTTCAGAAAAGTCGTTGCTTATATCCTTAGGGTCGAAGTGTCCACGTTGCATAAAATATGCAATTAGCTCCATAAGGAGTTTGTCTTTTGAGGTGTCTTCAGAAAATTGATGCGTTGTCGAGGTATTAAAGCGAGTCCATGCCACGAGCATTAAAACAACAAAGAATAGGGGGAGGAATAACTTTTTTTTCATATTTTTCTTAGGAAGCAAGGTTAAAAATACAGCTTTTTTTCGTAACTTTTTAAACAACTATTCCATAACCGTGCCAAAAAAAGCAAATATGATACAGTCATTACGTATTTTTATCTTTCAAAACTAATTTATGAAAAAGCCTTTAATTCTTGTAACCAATGATGATGGAATTAGTGCTCCAGGGCTACGGAATCTAATTCACGTGATGAGCAGCATTGGTGAGGTCGTGGTAGTTGCTCCCGACAGTCCACAATCGGGTATGGGCCATGCCATTACATTAAACAACACCCTTCGATGCACTAAGGTTACCATAGACGATGGACCACAAGAAGAATATGCCTGTTCTGGTACACCAGCTGATTGCGTTAAAATGGGGGTACATGAAATACTAAAGCGCAAACCAGATCTCTGTGTTTCTGGTATCAATCACGGCTCCAATTCGTCAATTAATGTAATATATTCAGGTACCATGAGTGCTGCTGTTGAAGCAGGCATAGAAGGTATTCCTGCCATTGGGTTTTCACTTTTAGACTATGCATGGGATGCTGATTTTGAACAAATAAACCCCTTTGTTAAGCGCATTACCCTGTCTGCCCTATCAAATGGTATTCCAGAAGGGGTCGTGCTGAACGTTAACCTACCCAAATTGGAAGAAAAAGACATCAAAGGAATACGTATATGCAGACAAGCTATGGCATACTGGGTTGAAGAGTTTGACAAAAGAGAGGATCCAACTGGCAAAGAATACTACTGGCTTACGGGAAAATTTATCAATGAAGACAAGGGCGAAGATACCGACGAATGGGCGCTCGAAAATGGTTATGTAAGCGTTGTTCCTGTCCACTACGACATGACAGCACATCACAGCATTCAGAAACTAAATACATGGGGCTTTTAACAAAACAGCTGTGCTGGGGGCTGCTGATGGGCTTGGGCGTGCCTATGTTTATTCTTGGTATTGCAACTGTAAATCTAAATTTTGAGCTTAACGAAGCTGATACTTTTGCGGGGATCGCATCACTTTGTGTGCTTCCCAATTTGTTGTTGTTTTTTGGATCTCTCCGAAAAAATAACGAACCATTTGCCTATGGAGTCCTTGCAAGCTCCATCTTGTGGGCTTTGCTTACCTTTGGATTAAAGCTTTTTGGATGAAGTACTACATCATTGCCGGGGAAGCATCTGGAGATTTACACGCTGCCAACCTTATAAAATCGCTCAAAAAAGAAGATGCAAATACTAGCATTCGTGCTTGGGGCGGAGGCCGCATGAAAACACAAGGCGCAACCATCGTAAAACACTATCGTGACTTGGCTTTTATGGGGTTTTGGGAAGTCGCCAAAAACCTCCGTACTATCTTCAAAAACATACGCTTTTGCAAAGAGGATATTTTGGCATTTCAACCAGATGCAGTTATCCTTATTGACTATCCTGGGTTTAACCTCCGCATTGCCAAATGGGCAAAAGCCCAAAAAATCCCTGTTCACTATTATATCAGCCCACAAGTTTGGGCATGGAAAGAAAACAGAGTAGCGCTTATGAAAAAGGTTATTGACTATTTATATGTCATCCTCCCTTTTGAAAAGACCTTTTTTGAAAACAAACATCAACTGGCTGTTGATTTTGTAGGACATCCGCTACTGGACGAAATTGCACAATTTGACGCTGGAGATGCTGAAATTTTCAGAACAACACACAAACTCCCAAAAGACAAGCCCATTGTGGCTTTATTACCTGGTAGCAGGGCGCAAGAAGTTAGTAAAATGGTGCGCATCATGTCGGATACGGCCAAAGAATTCCCCGAGTATTGCTTTGTGATTGGAGCAGCACCACACCTAAATGAAACACTCTTCGAAAACCTAGGCTTGCATATTGTCAAAAATGATACCTATACATTATTGTCGCACGCCCATGCCGCTTTGGTTACCAGCGGAACAGCAACCCTAGAAACAGCACTATTCGAAGTACCACAAATTGTATGTTACAAAACCAGTGCTTTGAGTTACGCCATTGGAAAACAAGTTGTAAAACTTCCTTACATCTCACTTGTCAATTTAATTTTAAACCAAATGGTAGTGCCCGAACGCTTACAGCGCAATTGCAATCCAAATCAGTTGTCATCTGATCTATCTGAAATTTTACATGGATCCGTAGGGACAGCTCAGCTTGAGGCCTACAAAGCACTAAAAACAAAACTAGGCGGAAGTGGCGCTAGTGACCAAACGGCCAAACTAATTTCACAACGAACACATGCGTAAGATATTCCTCTTACTGTTGGTCTTTAGTGTGGCTTCATGTGGCAGCTTTCGAAAAGGCAGTAAAATGAAACCCAGCGATAGGGTTGTGTACTACGCCAAGGGATATTTAGGTACTCCTTATGCTTTGGGTGGAAACACCAAATATGGTATTGATTGCTCCGGCCTTATTTACAATGCCTACCGCCAACAAGGAGTTAAAATACCTAGAACTGTGGATGCATTGCGAAAAAAAGGCAAGCGCATTTCTATTGACAGAGCTAAAAAAGGAGATCTTGTTTTTTTTAGGACTTCTAGAAAGCGCAAGCTTACCCACGCGGGCATAGTGGTGGGAACGAAACGGGGAGTTCCCCAATTTATTCACGCCTCCTCTTCACAAGGTGTAATCATCTCAACACTGGATAATACTTACTGGAAAAAAAAATACGCGCAAACTCGAAGGTTGCTTAAAAAGTAGAACACTAAATACTTTGTAATATGTTCCATTCAAGTACCCCTTTTGCCCTCATTGGATTTGCATTTGGTTTGGAGATACTTTCACAAAAATTTTTTCAAACTAGCTTCGGATATTTATATCCAATTGGATTTGGCATAGCACTTATTATTTGTCAAACAAGGCGTTGGCACGTTACCTTCTTGTTAAGTATGTTTTATTACTTCTTGATACTGGGAAGCAACTTTTAAAGCCAAAAAAATCGCCTTTCACAACACTGTATCGGAATGCATCTATCCCCTAAATTGATTTTTAAAGGATTTGATATAGGCCGTGAAGTCGTCGGCGTTCTTAAAGTCTACATAATCCTGTTGATATATCAGTTTGAGGTAGATTTCTATTTGTTTTGAGTTTATATAACCAACTACAGGGGTGACATAGTTCCCGTCTTTATCGAAAAAAACAAGCGTAGGGTAACCAGAAACGCCCAAGTATCGAGTGAGGCTATGTGCGCTGTTGCGACTCTTGGCCCGCTGGGGGTCATAATCTGGGTTGTCATAGACTTTGCCTTGGAAGCGTACAACTTCATTGCCTTCAGCATTAAATTTTACGGGATAAAAGTTGGCGTTTAGGTATTCGCTAACGTCTTTATTAGCGAAGGTGATTTTATCCAACAACTTACAAGGGCCACACCAAACGGTATAGGTGTCAACCATAATAGGTTTTGGGTCTGCTTTCTGAGCTTCAAAAGCTTCTTCAAAAGTATACCAATTGACTTGGGCGGTTACACCAAATGAATGCATCAAAAGAACTAGGGCAATACTATTTTTAATCAATTCCATGCATTTTTTTAATTAGAATAGGTTTTAAAACTATCATCAAAATTCCTGCCAAAACAGGGATCACAAAGAAAATTAGGAAAAAATTCGACAGGCCATAAGCTTCGGAAATTTTATCGATATAGCTTCCCGTTTTTCCTCCCAAATAATTTGCAACAGCACTACAAACAAACCAGAAGCCAAACATAAGACCAACTAGCTTTATTGGTGCCAACTTACTCACGTAAGACAAGCCTACGGGTGAAATACACAGTTCTCCCATGGTGTGGAATAAGTACGCCAAAATGAGCCAAACAATGCTAACACTGGCTTGCTCTGCACCCAACGGAATACCCCAAGCACCAAAAGCCAAGAAAGCAAACCCCGCTCCTAAGAGAATAAGGCCAATAGCAAATTTCACGGGTCCGCTAGGGTTGTATTTAGAAGACCATATTTTGGAAAACAATGGTGCCAATAAAATAATATAAAGTGAATTTAATACGGAAAACCAAGAGGCGGGTATTTCAGTAGCTGTTTCTGAAAACTCACGTACAATCATCCAAATAACAATACCCCAAATAATCGCAAAGCTTGCGCCCAAGAATAAATTAGACAGCATAAAGCTGCTGAGCATTTTACTAAACAAACCATAAAGTACTACTGTCAAAACAATCATGGGCACTAGGGTAATAATGGTATTGACTAGATTGAAAATATTGGAAGCATCACCAACCAGGGTTCGTTGGGTAAAATCTTTTGCAAATATGGTCATGGATCCGCCAGCTTGTTCAAATGCCCACCAGAAAAAGATCGTGAATATTGAAAAGACAACAATCACTATCAAGCGGTCTATCTCAACATTTGTAAAGCCGCTCTTTGCGTTTAGGTCTTTATTGGTTGGTTGTACTTCCGCCAGCTTTTTAGGGGATAATCCAATATTGCCAAATATTTTTTGGGCAAACCAAAACTGCAACATGCCAAAAAACATAAAAATACCTGCCAAACCAAAACCGAGATGCCAGCCGACTTTTTCGCCTATATAGCCGCAGAGTAATATTCCCAAGAAGGCGCCGGCATTAATTCCCATATAAAAGATGGTATAGCCACCGTCTTTGCGTTTGTCGCCATCTTTATATAATTGCCCAACGATGGAAGAAATATTGGGTTTGAAAAAACCATTTCCGATGATCAGCAAAACTAATCCAAGGTAGAAAAAGGTATTCGTAAAGGTTTCCAATGCCATGGAGGCATGCCCTAAGGTCATAATCAAAGCCCCCATAACCGTTGCATTTCGATAGCCCAGATATTTATCGGCGAGGAATCCGCCTAAGATAGGTGTAAGATATACCAATCCTGTGTATAGCCCATAAAGCTGCAAGGCATCTTCGTTAGACCACGCCCAGCCGTCATTCATGATGGAGGATGTGAGAAACAACACCAAGATGGCACGCATACCGTAGTAACTAAAACGCTCCCACATCTCGGTAAAAAATAAAACAAATAACCCAACAGGGTGATTTAAAATGGTCTTTTGGTTAAGGGCGGAACCGCCAAATTGTGCTGCCATAAACTAAGTTGCTAATAAGCTAATATAGGTTTTTTATATAAAGTTACACTTTCCCCAACAGTCGTATCTTTGCAATATGACAAATGGCAAAGGACAAGTTACATTCGTTTCAGGATTTTCCAAAAAAACCAAGGCTGAAAAACTAGATTGGATTAGTCAACAGTTTCACAATCCCAGTCAGGCATTGGAAGT
The DNA here is from genome assembly GCA_002862645.1 of Flavobacteriaceae bacterium. GTDB lineage: Bacteria > Bacteroidota > Bacteroidia > Flavobacteriales > Flavobacteriaceae > UBA7446. The sequence goes on from PKDQ01000031.1 coordinate 31,997, forward strand.
ACTGCACAAATACAACCATAATGACCAGGCATTGCAAACGCTCCACGATGAGTTTATTGAAAACGCTTTAACCAATTTTTATATGCCATTGGGAGTAGCGCCAAACTTTATCATAAACGGAAAAACACTTACCATACCCATGGCTATTGAAGAAAGTTCAGTAGTCGCAGCAGCATCGAACGCTGCTAAGTTTTGGAGTACCAAAGGGGGGTTTAACGCAACTATAATAGGCACCGAAAAAGTTGGACACGTACATTTTATGTATCATGGGGACACCCAAAAACTTAACATATTTTTTGAGCAGTGTCGGGCTGTCCTTTTGGCTTCAACAGATGAGATCACACGCAATATGCGTAGTCGAGGTGGGGGAATTACAGCACTTAGCTTAGTTAACAAAAGTGATGCAATACCAGATTATTACCAGCTAGATGTACGTTTTGAAACCCAAGATGCAATGGGAGCAAACTTCATCAATTCTTGTTTAGAGCAATTGGGTACCACATTGAAGGCATTGGCGGCAAAACACGCTGATTTTTCTGAGAAAGAAAAAGCCATTGAGGTAGTCATGAGCATATTGTCAAACTATGTGCCCAACTGTATGGTTGAGGCAGTTGTTAGCTGTCCTGTGAATGAACTATTAGCAAATCCCAAAGACAGTAGTCTTTTTGCCGATAAGTTTGTACAAGCGGTAAATATAGCAGCAGTTGAACCCTTCCGAGCAGTGACCCACAACAAAGGAATCATGAATGGTATAGACGCCGTTATTATGGCTAGTGGAAATGACTTGAGGGCAGTGTCCGCAGGCATACACGCCCATGCAGCTGCAAGTGGTCAGTACCAAAGTATTTCTAAGGCTGAAATTAAAGATGGGGTTTTTAAATTTTCACTTAGTGTTCCGTTGGCTTTAGGTACTGTTGGCGGGTTAACCAAACTTCATCCCTTGGTGTGTTGGTGTCATGAACTCATGGGAACACCCAATGCACAAGAACTCATGCAAATCGTAGCTGTTGCAGGTTTGGCACAGAACTTTGCAGCTGTAAAAAGCTTGGTTACTACTGGCATCCAACAAGGGCATATGAAAATGCATCTCTTAAATATCCTCAATCAGCACCAAGCAACGGAAGTAGAAAAAAAATCTGCAATAGCACACTTTAAAGACTGTAACGTTTCGCACCATACAGTTGCTGACTTTCTTGCAAAACTCCGCAGCGTATGAAGTTTTATGCCAAAGGAAAAATATTACTAACTGCTGAATATGCCGTGTTGGGTGGAGCAAAAGCCCTTGCCCTTCCTACTAAGCTTGGACAATCTTTAGAAGTCATTAAAACCTCCACAGGTAAAATTGAATGGAAAAGCATAGATGTTAATGGAAAAGTATGGTATGAAAATATCTTTAATAAAACCACCTTCAGCGCATATATACAGAACGATGTAATTGGACGGCGATTACAAAAACTCTTTCAAACAATCAGTACGGAAAACACAAGGCTATTTTCAGAAATTAATGGTCTGATGTTTGTGAGTGAGCTTGAGTTTGAACGCGACTGGGGGCTCGGGAGTTCTTCAACTCTAGTTTCACTATTGGCCCAGTGGTCAAAAGTAAATCCTTATGTACTACTTCAAAACATATTTGGCGGGAGTGGTTATGATATTGCTTGTGCAACGGCAGAAGGTGCTCTTTTGTATGAACGTACAAATGGGATTCATCCAAATGTTACTCCGGTTGATTTCAACCCATCGTTCAAAGACCAATTGTTTTTTATACATCTAAATAAAAAAAAGGACAGTCAGCAGGCAGTTGCTGCGTTTGATAGCAATGTACTTAAACCTAATAAAATAGAAACCGTTAATAAACTCACTAGAACCTTTTTAGCAAATTTAACACTTGATCACTTTAAAGAACAAGTGGTTAGGCACGAGAGGTTTATTGGCGCTTTGATTAACACTATACCCATTCAAAAAAGATTGTTTGATGATTACCCTGGTGCTATCAAGAGTTTAGGTGCTTGGGGGGGTGATTTCATTTTGGCTTGCGGGGCTGCGGATACAGCAGATTACTTTGCAATCAAAGGTTATAAAACTTGTTTAACTTACCAATCCTTGATAGATATCTAAATACGTGTTTTCAATTCAATCAGAACCTTTATAGTAACTTTTTTTTCCACATACAGCTCCATCATCATCAAACAAGTCCTCAATACTGAATGCTAGTTTTTGTTTATTGTAGTAATTAAAAATATCAATCCTTTCCAGCATAAATTGTTTGTAAGAAGGTTTGTATTTGGTGTGTTTTTTCTTTTGCGCAGCTTATGCTTCACGACCAATACAATTATCTGTAATCCAGATATAAAAATATTCTATCTTGAACTGCAAATTCAATTTCTATTTTACCCATGTCTTGTTTTGGTAATATACCATGAACAATGGTATTTTCTAAAATGGGCTCTATCATAATTCAAGGCAGATAAACCTCCTTTTAATTAATTTTTGGGTCAAAGTGTATTTCCAAATCAATTTGTTCGTAAATTATATGGCCTTGTTGTTTAACATGCTTGGTGATATATTTTATTTGATCTACTACAGAAATCTCAACTGCAATGGTAATATATACATGGCCTCGTGGAAAAGTTTAGAAAAGCGGATATGTATGAGTTAAACTCTTTTTACCCACTAATACCATAGCACTTTGCATACCATTCAAAGCATTAAAAATAATGCTGTAAAAAAAGGAGGAATGCTAGTTTGGCACGGTTCGTGATTAAATATAAATGTAATGTCGTAACATTTTTTATTGGTTATTGTTTTGACTCCCGCACTTTTCGAAGTGCGGGTTTTTTTGTTAGATTATTAAATATAACTTTTGTTTATGAATTTATCTATAATTTAGCATAATGCATTCATTATACAATTTTCTTAAAGTTAACAATTGGCCAGAAATATGGGCTTGGTGGGCTGATTTTACAGCTACGACATTAGTTCTTCTTTTTATTTCGTGGGTATTACGCATTATTTCGCGTTTTATTCTTATTAATTCTTCTCATAGGATATCAGCTGCTACAAAAACAACTATTGATGATGCGCTTATCGATCATAAGTTACCCAAAAACGTTTCGCGCTTCATACCGTACTTCTTCCTCCACGCTACCATACCGTTCTGGAGTAATGGAAATGAAACAGTTCGCACATGGATTACAGCTATTGTTGACGTCTATGCAGTACTGATTGCTGTACTTATCATAAGAAGTCTTTTGGGAGCTTTTAGACAACAGTTACAAAAGCAAAAACAATTTAAAGACAAGCCCATCGATAGCTACATTCAAGTCATTATGATTTTCTTGTGGAGCATCGGTATCTTGCTGGCACTTTCTATACTTTCGGGCAAAGAGCTAGTGTATTTCTTCACAGGATTAGGGGCTATTTCGGCAGTTATTCTATTAGTTTTCAAGGATACTATTTTAGGCTTTGTTGCCAGTATTCAGATTAGTGCAAATGACTTGGTACGTATTGGAGATTGGATTACGATGGCATCTTACGGGGCAGATGGAGACGTAATTGAAATCAATCTTTCTACCGTTAAAGTACGGAATTTTGACAACACCATTACCACAGTACCCACCTATAAACTTTTGTCAAGTTCCGTAAAAAATTGGCGCGGAATGAGCGAATCGGATGGACGTCGTATAAAACGCCCCATATTTATAAGATCCTCCACTGTTCGATTTTTAAATACTAAAGAGTTGGAAAGTGTTTCTCAGCTAGATCATTTTAAAAATTTTGTTGAAAGTAAAAAAAATGAAATTGAAGCCCATAACAAAGCGACTGAAGCAAATACTTCAATTCCGCTAAACGGAAGAAACCTAACCAATTTAGGTCTATTCAGGTCCTATATTCAAACATATTTGTCTCAACATCCCAATATTAATCAAAAGCTCACGGTAATGTGTCGCCAGTTAGCACCGACCCCACACGGAATACCACTGGAGGTTTATGCCTTTACATATGATAAAGTGTGGAAAAACCACGAGGGTATATCGGCGGATATTTTTGACCATATTTTGGCCTCCGCATCTTTTTTTCAACTCAAGGTATTTGAGTTTGAACAGATAGCAGCTATTAAATAGTTTTCACAAGAATACCTAAAACAAAAAAGCCCTCCAATAAAGGAAAGCTTCTCATGGGTTCATCTACGAACCTCTTGCAAACACTGTTTGCAAGCAACACAACGCATTTAATATCTAAAGCATTTAAGCTTTGCGGTCTGGACGGGACTCGAACCCGCGACCCCATGCGTGACAGGCATGTATTCTAACCAGCTGAACTACCAGACCATTTGAATTAGGTGCCTGCAAATATACACGCATTTTCGGATACACAAAAGCAAAAAAAATATTGACTATAGCTGCTGGTCAATTGCAGTAGCATAAACAGCCTTTGGCGAAACACCAACCTTGCGGTCAACTAGCTCACCATTTTTGAACAAAAGCACTGTTGGAATATTTCGTACCCCAAATTTAGCAGCGAACTCTTGATTGTTGTCAACGTCTACTTTTCCAACAACGGCTTTGCCTTCGTATTCATTACTTAGCTCATCAATAATGGGGCCTACCATTCTGCAAGGACCACACCACTCTGCCCAGAAATCAACCATCACAGGCTGATTGGATTTTAAAACAACTTCATCAAAGTTTGCATCTGTAATTTCTAGTGCCATAACTTATATATTTTTTGATTTTCAAATGTACATTGTTTTTTTACAAATCAACGCAATTATGAATCGTTAGTCGCTATTGAGATATTTGCATTTTCAATAGCTAATTAAGCTTATACGCCACGGGGTATGCGTCCAAGGCTTCTAGCAGCTCCCCACCAACATGTACTTTTAATTTACGGCTCATGGTGTGTAACTTAATCTCATCTTTCTTTTCATAGAATGTCATATCTAATTTGTGATCTCCCTTGTGTTTTTTAAACAACTTATCTAAAAAGGAAGCCAACTTTTCGTCAGCATGAGCCACATCGAGTTTAAGCGTTATTTTATTTGTACTCGACGTCAAAGTATCTTGAAGCAGTTGAAAAGCATTGAATTGCATTCTGGGTGCGCCTCTTTTGCCTGTCTCACGATTCAACCAACCTTCTCGAATAGAAGCCTTGACGTGTATAAAATTATCCTCAACCAAAAAGTGGCGATATTTGAGGTACTCCTCTCCAAAGATTTTAAATTGATAAGACTCCTCAAAATCTTCTAACATAAACATAGCCCAACCTTTCCCATTCTTAGAAACGCGATGATCAACTTCTCCAACCATGCCACCAAAACTTAGTTCTTTATTAACCAATGCGTCCATATCATTGAAAACCCCGAGCTTGGCATTACAAAAATGTTTCATGGCGGGCGCAAAATCATCAAGAGGATGGGCTGAAATATAAATACCTACTACTTCTTTTTCTTGCTTCAGTTCCTTTAAAGCAGTCCAAGGCTCACAAATGGGAAGCTCGGGTGTTGCAATTGTCACCGCAGCGCCGGCTCCAAACAAACTCACTTGGGAAGATTGTTCGTTTTCTTGGTGTTGAGCACCGTATTTAAGAGATTTTTCAACAAAAGTCACCCCGTCTCCGTTATGATGAAAATATTGCGATCGATGTGCATCAGATAATGAGTCTAGCCCACCCGCAAGTATCAAACTTTCAAATGATTTTTTATTCGCCGCTCGAAGGTCTATGCGTTGTGTCAGATCAAAAATAGATGTATACGTTTGCTCTTGACGGTGTGCTACTATGGTCTCAACTGCAGCACGACCGACACCCTTAACAGCGCCCATACCAAAGCGAATGGCTCCCTTGTCGTTTACTGTAAACTTGTAGAATGATTCATTTACATCGGGACCTAGAACCAGTATGCCCATCCGACGACACTCTTCCATAAAAAAGCTAACCTGCTTTATATCGTTCATATTGTTGGATAATACCGCCGCCATATATTCTGCCGGATAGTTTGCTTTTAAGTAAGCCGTTTGATAGGCAATCCAAGCGTAGCAAGTAGAATGTGATTTGTTGAAAGCATACGAAGCAAACGCTTCCCAATCTTTCCAAATCTTTTCAAGTACTTCACGCGGGTGACCACGCTCTTCTCCGCCATTTAAAAACTTAGGCTTTAGCTGTTCAAGTAAAGCAAAAATCTTTTTACCCATTGCCTTACGCAGCACGTCGGCTTCGCCTTTAGTGAAGCCAGCTAGTGCTTGAGACAACTGCATCACTTGCTCTTGGTAAACTGTAATGCCATATGTTTGTTTCAGGAACTGCTCCATAGCTGGCAAATCGTAAGAGATTTCCTCCTGACCATTTTTTCTGCGAACAAAACTCGTAATATACTCTAGTGGCCCTGGGCGGTATAGGGCATTCATGGCAATAAGATCTTCAAATACATTAGGCTTTAAGTCCCGAAGGTATTTTTGCATACCCGCACTTTCATACTGAAAAACCCCGACAGTCTCGCCGCGTTGAAACAAGGCGTAGGTAGGTGCGTCATCAAGAGAAAATTCATCTGGATTCAGCTCAATATTACGCTGGTATTTGACAATTTTTACAGTGTCTTTTATGAGAGTGAGTGTCTTCAACCCCAAAAAATCCATTTTTAAGAGCCCCGCATCCTCCACAACAGAATTGTCAAACTGAGTAACATATAAATCGGAGTCCTTGGCAGTTGCAATTGGAACAAATTCAGTAATATCATCGGGTGTAATGATTACACCACATGCATGAGTTCCAGTGTTGCGTAAAGAGCCTTCTAAAATTTGGGCTTGTTTAAGTGTCTCAGCCTCAAGATCATTTCCCTCAGCAATAAACTTCAATTGAGCAACACGAGCAAAGTCGTCAGCGCGTAAGGATTCTTTAAGGGCTTTGGCATCAAGGTTGAAAATTTTCTTCAACTTCATGTTTGGCACCAGCTTGGCTACCCTATCTGCATCACCCAACGACAGGTCCAAAACCCGTGCAGTATCACGAATGGACGATTTGGCTGCCATGGTGCCATAAGTTATGATTTGCGCTACTTGATTTGAGCCGTACTTTTCAATCACGTAATCGATGACTTTTGATCTTCCTTCGTCGTCAAAATCAATATCTATATCAGGTAAACTTACTCGGTCGGGATTTAGGAATCGCTCAAAAAGTAAATCGTACGCAATAGGATTTATATTGGTAATCTTTAAACAATACGCCACCACAGAGCCTGCTGCAGATCCGCGCCCTGGGCCAACCGATACATCCATTTCTCTTGCAGCAGCAATAAAATCTTGTACAATTAAAAAGTACCCTGGATACCCTGTATTTTCAATGACACTTAACTCAAAATCAATGCGTTCTTTAAGTTCATCATTCAAGGTTCCATAACGGGACTTAGCACCTTCATAAGTAATGTTACGCAAATAGGCATTTTCGCCCCGCTTTCCGCCATCAGCTTCATCTTCAGCAGACTGAAATGCATCAGGAATATCAAATTTTGGCAGCAATACTTCTCTAGCCAAATCAAATGCCGTTATTTTATCGAGTATCTCCGGTATACTCTCCAATGCTTGTGGCACATCAGCAAACAACTCTTGCATCTGTGTTGGCGTCTTGAAATAATATTCTTGGTTTGGAAGGCCATATCTATAACCACGGCCACGGCCAATAGGTGTCGCCTGTTTTTCTCCGTCCTTAACACACAACAATATATCATGTGCATTGGCTTCTTCTTGCTTTAGATAAAACACAGAGTTAGTAGCGACAAGTTTTACATTATGCCTTTGTGAAAACTGAATAAGCACAGGGTTGATGCGGTTTTCATCCTCCTGTTGGTGCCGCATGATTTCAATGTAGAGATCGTCATGAAACTGTTCTTTCCACCACAACAGCGCCTCCTCTGCCTGCTTTTCGCCTACGTTGAGTAATTTAGAAGGCACTTCGCCGTAAACATTCCCGGTCAGCACAATGAGGTTGTCTTTGTATTGCTGTATTAATTTTCTATCAACTCGAGGCACATAATAGAAGCCTTTGGTGTACGCCAGGGAAGATAGCTTGGATAGGTTTTGGTAACCTGCTTTGTTTTTGGCAAGAAAAACCATCTGATAACCATTATCCCTTCGACTGCGGTCTAAGTGGTCTCCACACACGTTGAGTGTGATACCTACTATGGGTTTAAGCGGCGGCCTATCGTCATCTTCAGCGCGCTTGGCATTGACTTGTTTGACAGATTTTACAAAATGGAATGCGCCCATCAAATTACCCAAGTCTGTTAATGCCACGGCTGGCATCCCCATTTGGTCTGCTGTTTCCGCTAGTTCTTTTACCCTTATGGTAGACTGCAAGACCGTAAATTGCGAAAGGGTGTGCAAGTGTGCAAAAGGAGTGCTTAGCGCTGTTTTGGCTAAGACAGCTGGCGTAGAAACAGGCGCTTGGTTCTCTTGAATTAGTTTTGCTGATGCTGCCTTAAGATCGGTGTGCGACAATCCGATTAATGGTATGGTTTCCTTGAAAGTTTCATTTAAGCGTGAAACCAGCAGTTGGCCACCCGTAATTTGATCTACAGGAAATTTATTTAGACGTAGCAATTCAAAAAAAGTACGCGCTGTAGCCTCCACATCTGCTGTGGCATTGTGCGCCTGATCAAAGCTATCATCAAATAGATTTTTATAAAGCTCTGAAAGTGTTGGAAGTTTAAATTTTCCTCCTCTACCACCTGGAATTTGACATAGTGTAGCGGTATGCTCTGTACAAGTATCCAAAATAGGCGTTGTAGTAATGGAAGTATCCATGGCAAGGCGATCTAGCTCCGCTCCAACAATATTAATATCAAATTTGACATTATGGCCAACGATGTATTTTGATTTTGCCAATGCAGACTTAAAATCAGCTAAGATTGTGTCTATGGCACTTCCTTCTTTTATCGCCAGATCTGTGCTAATCCCGTGTATTTGCTCTGACTCAAATGGTATATCGAAGCCTTCAGGAGAAACAACAAAATCTTTGTGTTCTAAGCAATTCCCGGAGTCATCATGAAGTTGCCATGCAATCTGAATACATCGTGGCCAATTTTCATGGTCTGAAATAGCCGCATCCCAACGTTTAGGCAAGCCAGTGGTTTCGGTGTCGAAGACTAAAAACATGGTAACGGATTAGCCAACTAATTTAGTGAAGTTAGTATGTAAAATATACCTTAATGAATATGAAGTTATTAACGTTTGGTAAAATCAAAAAATAGTGTAGATTTGCCACGCATTAATAATCAGGGTTTTGCACCCTAAAATTTAATTTGATATGTCAGTAAAAATTCGCCTTCAAAGACACGGTAAAAAAGGAAAGCCCTTCTATTGGATAGTTGCAGCAGATGCACGTTCAAAGCGAGATGGTCGCTTCCTTGAAAAATTAGGTACTTACAACCCCAACACCAACCCAGCAACATTAAAAATCGACGTTGACAGCGCTGTTAATTGGCTTCAAAACGGAGCACAACCAACGGACACAGCTCGTAACTTACTATCTGAAGTAGGTGCTATGTTGAAAAATCACCTAG
>PKDQ01000005.1 GCA_002862645.1 Flavobacteriaceae bacterium
TGGATTAATAATTATATCTACATTTTTAGTTTTTAATATTAACTATATGTATGTATTGGTGTTCAACTTATTTTTAATAATTCTCTTATTTAATTTAATATTTAAATTCAGACTATTCAAACACTATAACTCATGAAAAATAATTTAAAGTTATATCGAACAAAGTCTGGATATACACAAGAAGATATTTCAAAAAAAATTGGTGTTTCTAGACAAACAATAAACTCAATTGAAAATAACAGATTTCATCCCTCAATATTATTATGTCTGAAACTTTCAAAAGAATTGGATTGTCGAGTAGATGATTTATTTTTTCTTGAAAGTTGATGTAAGAAAAGTTTAATAGGTAAGAATAACCACCCCACAGAATTATTCCCTCACGGTAGAGTAGTAACTATTTAAGAGAATATCAGCTTAAAATACGCGCACGAAATCAGCATGTTTTCATTAAAATGAGCTCCCGCTTTTTCCATCTCTCGGGTGAAATAAGCTCTGTGTACTTTTCTCCAGTATGCTAGACTTCTATCTCCTTCACCTTCAGCATAGGCAAATGCTTCTCCAACATCTTTAAAGCGTATATGCTCTAATTTTGTAACCTCAATAATGGCTTTTGCATCACCATGCCAATCGTTTACGATAAATAAAGTGCCAACTTTGGGCATAGGTTCATTGTGATATTCGTACCACCACACAGAGGGCGCAGTAGCTTGTTTTATGTTCTGTGCCACCAACTCAGCACACGTATTGGCATCGTGTTCATTGTCACAAAAATAAAAGTGATTTGGGATTGAGCTATTCTTGTATTGGCGATACTGCCGAACAAAGCGATTCCAAAGATTAAGTACAGAAGGTTTGGGTAAATCCACAGCCTAAAATTACATATTCTTTCATAACATTGTATATTACCCCTATGCAACTTAAAACACCTTCTCAATTTTCTGTATACACTGCTTTTTTACAGCAATCCTATGGATTGACTTTTGAAGATTATACCCGTCTTCATCAATGGAGTATTGAAAATCAAACTGCTTTTTGGGAAAGTATTGCTCATTTTTTCAACGTAGATTTTGACACCCCCTATGAAGAGATTTATGTTCCAGCGATCCCATTTTGGAAGACAAAATGGTTCAGGGGTGCAAAACTTAGCTATGCCCACCATGTGTTTCGTAATGCCACACCCAAGCAGCCCGCTATCATCTATCAAAGCGAGACCACTGACACAGTTGAAATCAGCTGGGCGCAACTTATTGCGAAGACCTACACTCTACAACAGCAGCTTATAGCTTTTGGTGTTACCAATGGGGATGTTGTCGTATGTTATGGCATCAACAGCCCAGAAACGCTTGCCGCTTTCTTAGCTGCTAATACCTTAGGCGCAGTATGGTCTTCCTGTTCTCCCGACTTTGGCACCGATGCCGTTTGTGATCGCTTTGCTCAGTTAGCTCCTAAAGTTTTGTTTGCCCATAAGCAATACAGCTATGGCGGAAAAGCTTTTGATGTTGAAGCAAAAATCAAAACCATCTGCGATTCCATAGGCTCTATTGAAAACACTTTGTTATTGGATGACCATAAAGATTTTAACGATGACTTCGTAGCCATTGATCAGATACATCTTGAGACGGTTTCTTTTTCAGACCCCATGTGGGTTTTGTTTTCATCTGGAACTACAGGAAAACCTAAAGCCATTGTTCACGGTGCAGGACATATGCTTTTGGAGCATCTAAAGGCATTGGCATTGCACCAAAACGTATCCAAAGGGGATCGGTATTTTTGGTATTCTACCACTGGCTGGATGATGTGGAATTACGCATTGGGCAGTTTGCTTTGTGGCGCAACGCTATGTTTATATTCGGGTGCACCTAGCTTTCCCACGAAAGACAGGTTATGGCAGTTTGCACATCAAGCTAAAATTAATCACTTTGGTGGGGGCGCGGTCTATTTTCAAGATCAAGTGGCTTCTCCAAGCACATTCGTTCAGCAAACAACTTTTTCTTTTCTCAAGACAATTGGTTCAACTGGCTCTCCTATGTCAGCAGCCGTATGTCAAGAATTACAAGTGCTTTTTCCCTCAGCGCAGGTGATTTCTCTCAGTGGAGGTACAGATGTATGCACAGCTTTTGTGGGCGGTCATCCCGACTTGCCCGTTATCCCAGGAGAAATTCAATGCAAAATGTTAGGTGCTGCCGTTGAGGTGTGGAATGCTGAGGGGAACGCAGTAACTGAAAAGGCAGGTGAGTTGGTGCTTACTCAAGCTTTTTTATCAATGCCTATTTATTTGCTCAATGACCCTGAATATAAACGGTATGCTACCAGTTATTTTTCCAAATTTAAATCGGTTTGGCATCATGGCGACTGGGCAATGGAAGCAAAAAATGGAGGTATTATTATTTATGGACGTTCGGATGCTACACTAAACCGTTCAGGTGTACGTATTGGCACTTCTGAGTTGTATAACGCACTTTCGCATCTTAAGGCCGTTGAAGATGCTTTGGTGGTACATGTACAAAACGCGCATCAGGATCAGTTGCTCCTTTTTGTACAAGCATCAGAAGTGATAGACACCGATGCAGTAAAGCAGCATATCCGAAAAAGTTGTTCGCCTAGGCATGTGCCTGATGCTGTTTATGTGATCCCTGAGATTCCATACACGATTAGTGGAAAAAAGGTAGAGATTCCAATCAAAAGAATTTTGATGGGAGAGAAGCCTGAATCGTTGGTTTCATCAGACGCATTGAGAAATCCCAGCGCTTTAAGCTGGTATTTGGATTTTGCTAAAAAACTTAGATAGAAGCGATAACTCCTTGCATAAAGGTCTCTTGCTCTTCCGCAAGTTCTTTATCCACCAAGATACGACCACTGTGTTCGTCAGTGATGATTTTTTTACGTGCTGCAATCTCCATTTGAATTTGCGGTGGAATGGTAAAGAATGAACCACCTGAAGCACCACGCTCAACGGAAACAATCGCTAAGCCATTTTTAACAGACGTGCGGATGCGTTGGTAAGCATTTACAAGTCTTTCGTCTGCTTTCTTTTCGTACTCCTTGGATTTTTCGAGTAACAACTCTTCTTCCTTTTGCGTTTCCGCTAGGATGGCGTCAAGTTCATCTTTTTTGTGCTGTAGATGGTTTTTACGCTCTTCCAGTTTGGTTGTTGTTTCGGATACGGACTCGTTTTTTTGTTCAATCAAGGCTTTTAGTTGCTTGATTTGCTTTTCAGCTAGTTGAATTTCAAGTTCTTGATATTCAATCTCTTTTGTCAACGACTCATAGGCACGGTTGTTTCGTACATTCTTTTGTTGCTCGTTATATTTTTTGATGAGTTCTTTTGAAGTTTCAATACCCAACTTTTTAGCTTTGATTTCGTCTTCATAGGCAGTAACCTCAATACCCAGATTGCTTAATCTTTTATCAAGACCTGCAACTTCTGCATCCAAATCTTCTACCTCTAATGGCAATTCACCACGTACATTTCGTATTTCGTCTATACGTGTATCAACCAGTTGTAGGTTGTAAAGTGCTCTTAGTTTTTCTTCGATAGTTGTTTCAACTTTCTTTTTTGCCATAGTTTAGAAGTAATGAACAGGATTGGTGTCCGTTTTTGATGAAATGAACGCAAAACTAGGAAAATTTTTGTTAAGATGCTCCATAATTGTTGTTTTGGTGAATTGCTCACTTTCATAGTGCCCAACATCAATCAACAAACAGCTTGCTTCAGCACTGAAAAAATCGTGGTATTTAAGGTCAGCGGTGATGTAGGCATCTGCGCCCTGTGCCATAGCACTTTCAATAGCAAAACTTCCTGAGCCGCCTAGTATGGCCACACGCTTAATGTGTTTCCCCAAAAGTGCACTATGTCTTAAAACTGGTGTGCCTAAAATCGCTTTTAGATCTTTTAAAAAATCTGACTCCTGCATGCCTGTAGGTAGGTCGCCAATACAACCCATTCCCAAATCAGATCTGCTGTTTTCCAGTAATGTAATTTCATAGGCAACTGTTTCGAAGGGGTGCGCCTCTAACAATGCATTGATGACCTTTCTGTGTAGGTGCTTGGGGAAAATCATGTGTAATTGAGTTTCCTCTGCAGTGTGGCGGGTTCCGTTTGTGCCAACAAAAGGTTTACTCTCTTCAAGTGGCTTAAAGCCACCTTCCCCCACAACGGTAAAGCTACATTCATCATAATGTCCCAGAGCTCCTGCTCCTGCAGCAAATAAGGCTTCTTGCACCGCATCTAGTTGTTTGTTGGGCACATAGGTGGTGAGTTTTTGTATGGTCCCTTTAGCAGGTTGAATAACAGCTCTATCCATCAGTCCCAATGCATTGGCCAAACCTGCGTTAACGCCGTTGAGTTGTACATCTAGAGCAGTGTGTATGGCGTATATGCTTATGTCGTGCTTAATAGCTTTGGTGACAGCTCGAGAAACATAAGAGGCATCCGTAAGTTTTTTCATCCCTTTAAAAATAATAGGGTGGAAGCATACCACGAGTTCACAATTTTCAGCAATGGCCTCATCAATCACTTCTTCAAGTGCATCGTGGGTTACCAGTACTTTTTTAACTTTCTGGGCATGGCTGCCTACCAAAAGCCCCACATTGTCGAAGTCTTCTGCATAGGCAAGTGGTGCCCATGTTTCCAAACAAGATGTTATTTCGCCTACTGTCATTCTTCCAAAGATAAAAGTTCTATTTTTGTTTTCATGGCAATTTGGAAAAAAGCGTTGTTTCCCTTTCAAATTTTATTTGCAGGAGCCGTTGTGCTTCGTAAAAAGCTTTATGCTACGGGGGTTATTTCACGCTATGTGGCACCCATTCCTACAATTGTGGTTGGGAATCTAGCTACTGGAGGCACAGGAAAAACGCCTATGGTCGACTTCTTGCTACGCCATTTCTCTCAAAAAAAGGAATTGGGCGTGTTGAGCCGTGGCTATGGACGCAAGTCCAAAGGATTTTTGGCTGTTCGTTCAACTGCCCCTTCTTCTGATGTTGGTGATGAGCCGTTGATGTTGGCTCAAAAGCACCCAAATGTATTTGTAGCTGTATGTGAAAGCCGTCCAAAGGGAATTGTAAAAATGCTTGCCCAAAAACCTTCACTCGAAGCCATTTTTTTAGACGATGCGTTTCAACACCTGGCACTGCAACCGACTTTTAAAATAGTATTAACGACCTATACTAGACCTTGGTTTTCTGACGCCTTAATTCCTGTTGGAAATTTGCGAGAACCTGCCACAGCAGCCCAGCAAGCCGATGTGGTGATCGTAACAAAATGTCCCACATCACTTGACGAAGAAACCAAAAACGCCTACAAAACGAAATTAGGCATAGCACCACACCAAAAACTCTTTTTTACCACCTTGGAATACGGCACGCATGTTCGCGGTGCAGCAGAAATACCTATATATGAATTTATCAAAACTCCTTTTGTATTGCTTACGGGGATTGCTAACCCAAGCCCCTTGGTTGAGTTTTTAAAGCGCCAAGGCGCAGACTTCACACATTTGTACTATCCCGATCATCATGATTTTAGTAAAAAAGAAATCGCATCCATAAAGTCCATGCAGCAACCGATATTAACGACCGAAAAAGATGCAGTGCGCTTGGCTACTTATACACTAGCGCAATGCCATACTATTGCAATAGGTGTTGGATTCTTAGATAAGGAGGGCGCATTTTTAGAGCTAGTTCAATCTGCAATTGAAAATTAACTACTCAATATGCTTGTGCGCCTTGTAAGAAGAACGTACCAATGCGCCGCTTTCTACGTGGCGAAAGCCCATTTCTTTGCCCAATACCTCGTATTTCTTAAACTGTTCTGGGGTAATAAAATCAGCAACGGGCAAGTGTTTTTTGGACGGTTGCAAATACTGCCCAAGGGTAATGATGTCAACCTTTGCATTGCTTAAATCTTCCATAGAGGCAATGACCTCTTCTTCAGTTTCACCAAGACCTAGCATCAATCCAGATTTTGTGCGGTGTACGCCTTGTTCTTTGAAATATTTGAGTGCCTCTAAGCTTCTGTCGTATTTTGCTTGTATACGCACTTCGCGTGTAAGTCTGCGAACGGTTTCCATATTATGTGACACTACTTCTGGTGCAACTTCAACAATACGATCTAGTAAATCCTCTCTACCCTGAAAATCGGGAATTAAGGTTTCAAGCGTAGTGTTGGGGTTCATCCTTCTAATGGCTTTTACCGTTTCGGTCCAAATGATGGTCCCTTGATCTGGCAAATCGTCACGGTCAACAGAAGTAATAACAGCATGCTTGATGCTCATAATCTTGATGGAACGCGCTACTTTTTCTGGTTCTGCCCAATCCACGGTATCGGGTCTTCCTGTTTGAACACCACAAAAACCGCAAGAACGCGTGCAGATGTTTCCTAATATCATAAATGTTGCTGTGCCTTCGCCCCAACATTCACCCATATTGGGACAACTTCCCGAAGTACAAATGGTATGCAGCTCGTATTTGTCTACCAATCCGCGTAATTCCGTATATTTCTTTCCAGTAGGAAGTTTAACTCTTAGCCATTTTGGCTTTGGAGCTCTTGCGGTCGTTTGGGTAGTGGTAGTTTCTGACATATAGCAATTTAGAATACAAAATTACGAAACAGTTTCACTAATCAAAAAATTACGGACAAGTAAACTCCACTAAAGCCCAAAAGGAACAAAATACCCAATACGCTAGCCACTTGGAGCCACCTTTTTGGTTGGTGTGCTAAAGGGATGTGTTTACTGGTGACCAACCGCAAGTTTAAAGCTGCATAAAAGGGGGCCGTTATGAAGGAGAGTATGGTGGCAATCTTAACCAATAGTCCCATTTCAGAGGCTAAGAATACAAAAATCAAACAAGTACCTAGTGTTAAAATCAACAGCCAGCTTTGTTGTTTTTGCAAAACAGGTATTTTTAACAACTTTGAGGTATGTGCCATTACTCTTGGCGAAGCATCTAGTGTGGTGAGAGTGGTGCTGATCATGGTGGTAAGGGCAGCTAATGCGATAACCACAAACCAACCACTGCCCATAAGCGAGGTGTAAAGCCCAATCAGCTGACCTGCAAATGAGGCACCATTTGGAGAAAAAGAAATACCTGCATCATACATTACCGTTGCACCAAGAACAATAAAACACAGACCTAAAATAAGGGTAACCAAATAGCCGATATTAAAATCAAAGAGCGAAGATTTTAAACTCGTTTCAGGGTTTATTTTTTTCTTCTCGATTACCCAAAGCGAATGCCAAACCGAAATGTCCATAGGTCCAGGCATCCAACCCATGAAGGCAATGAGAAATGTCCATTCTAGTGTGTTCTCTGGGAGGCGTTGTCCGATGGGAAGTTCCGTGTTTTGACCCAAAGCAAATATCACGGCAACTAAGGTGCTAATACTTAAAACTAAAACAATGATTTTCATGCTTTTGTCCAACCATCCATAGCGACCACGCCACAATACAGCAAAGCAAAAAAGGGCGACAACAACCGATACCCACATATTGGTATCTAAGCCCAATAGCCTTGCAGCTATACTCGCTGTTACCGAAGTTACGGCAGCTTGTATGGTAAACATGGTTCCCAAATTCAGTATATAGCAGGCTGCTAGAACCCCTTTCCCCAAGCGTTTATAGCCTTCTAAAAGGCTTTCACCTGTAGCCATGGCATAGCGTGGTCCAAATTGAAAGAATGGGTATTTGACGATATTCACTAAAAGCAACGCCCATATTAGACCATAACCAAAATCAGCACCTGCTCGGGTGGATTGAACTAGGTGGGATACGCCAATAGCAGCACCAGCAAAAAGCAATCCAGGACCTAGCTTTTTAAATATAGAAATCACCTTAGTTGTGTTGAGTTGCAAGAATTTCAGCCAGTAATTTTCGGGCACGCATCAGTTTGACTTTGACGGTACTTTCACTGCTGTTGAGTTTTTCAGCCATCTGTTTGATGCTCAACTCTTGGAGGTACTTCAATTGTATCACTTCACGATAGCGTGGCTTTAGGTTTTTGATGGTATTGAGGAGTGTTTCTAGCCGCTGTTTGCGAATCAAATCGTCTTCTGGATCAGGCGCACTGTCTGCAATTTTCTGTGCCACTTCTTGGCTTGATTCTGTAGTAATATTGGAATTTGTTTTTTTTCTTATTTGGTCAATGTGCAAGTTTTTGGCAATGGTTGTAAGCCATGTTTTAAACCCATAAACTTCGTTATATGTCAATATTTTTTCAAATGCCTTTCCAAAACAGCGTATGGTGAGGTCTTCGGCTTCATTTTCATTTTGTGTACGTTGTAACATAAAGCCATATACATCGTTCCAAAAAAACTCCAACAAATAGCGAAAGGCATGCTGATCGCCCTCTTGTGCCAACTTGATTTTTTCGATAAGCACAGCTGCTTCTACCACCTAATTAATTGTTTTTTGGGTCGGGAAGTTCGCAGTCCGTTTGCTGATTGGGTAACTTTCCACAGAGGCTACAGGGTTCACCTTCTTTATTTAAAAAGGGACTTTGGCTTGCGCAAGTTCCAGCAAATTCGCCTCCCTTCTTAGCCCAAATTTTTATAGCAATTCCTGCAAAAGCAAGGCTCAAAAGAATCAAGGTAATTATAAAAAGTTCCATGTTTTAAAAGTAGCTAAAAAATTAACTTATGAGATTGACTTCTGGTTCGAGCGAAATACCAAACTTTTTTTCAACCCCTTCCATTACTAATTTGGCGTGTTTCCACAGCAATTTTCCAGATGAGGTTCCATAATTGACCAATACTAAAGCTTGTTTGTCGTGCATGCCTACTTTCCCCTTTTTGAGTCCTTTAAAACCGGCCTGTTCAATAAGCCAACCCGCAGGGATTTTATCAAAAGCACCATCTATGTGGTAGTGAGGCATATTGGGATATTTTAAAAGTAGACGTGCGCATTTGCCTTTTGGCACAATGGAGTTTTTAAAGAAACTCCCCGCATTTCCTAATTTTTTTGGATCGGGTAACTTACTCGTTCGAATTTGGACAACTGCCTTGGCAACATCTTCAATATTGGGTTTAGTCACCCCCATTTGTACCAACGTTTCGTTTACATTTCCATAGTCTGTTTTTAGTCTGTGATTTTTTTTAGTCAAAGCCAACCTTACTGCGGTGACTACGTAAGCGTCTTTTAAATCATTTTTAAATGCGGAATCTCTGTACCCAAAATCACAATCTTCGGCATTGAAAATTCTAGATTCTCCTGTTTTGCGATTGATGCACACCGCATCGTAGAAAACATCGCTTAATTCAACGCCATAGGCGCCTATGTTTTGAATGGGTGCTGCACCGACCAAGCCAGGGATGAGGCTTAAATTCTCAATACCTCCCAGGTTATTGGCAACACACCACATGACCAAATCGTGCCAAACTACTCCTGCTCCAGCAGAAACTACGGCTATTTGTTCGGTTTCGTTCATGATTCGAATTCCAGGGATCGAAATTTTAATAACAGGTTTTGAAAGATCCGCTAAGAATAAAATATTACTTCCGCCACCAAGAATAAGCGCATCTTTAAAGGCCTCGTCTTTTAGCTTTTCTTGTAAGGCCAAACTTGATTTGATTTCAACAAAAAGAGGTGTTGATACCGCTACACCAAACGTATTGTATTCTTGTAGTGAAACCGTATTATTTTTTTTCATGGGCTTACTTTTGATAAGCGTCTAATCCAAGTTTTAAAAGGATAATGGCACGAATTAGTTTTGTTGAATTTAACACAAACGCAATTCGTATCATGTCTTTTCCTGCTGTTTCTCCAGAGAAAAATCCATTTGCGGGAGCTACCATAAGCGTTTCACCCTTGTCTTCGAACGACTCAAGCATCCACTTGGCAAAATGATCACTATCCGTAACGGGAAGCTTGACCAAACAGTAAAATGCGCCTTTGGGTAAGTATACCGTTACGCCTTCAATTTTAGTTAAATGCTCAATTGCGGTTTTTCTTCGCTTTTGGTATTCTTCGATGGCATCATCCAAATATTTTTGCGGTTCGTCAAGTGCAGCCTCACAGGCGTGAAGTGCAATGGTGGGTGGGCATAATCTTGACTGGGCAAACTTTAGTGCAGCTTGTGTTACTTCTTTGTTTTTTGTAATAAGGCAGCCTATTCTAGCTCCGCACATGCTGTAGCGCTTAGACATGGAGTCAATGAGTATAGCATGCTCGGAAAGCTTTTCGAGATGCATTACGGAGATATGTTCGTGGCCGTCGTAAACAAACTCTCGGTATACTTCATCAACAATAAAGAACAAATCGTGGGTTACAGCCAGTTGCCCCAGCGATTCAAGTTCTTCTTTGCTGTAAACATAGCCAGACGGATTGTTTGGATTGCAGATAAAAAGCGCTCTTGTTTTTGGAGTTATTGCCGCTTCAATAGTTTTAATATGGGGTAGTGAAAACTGACTCTCAAACGATGATGGGATACCCACAACCTTAACACCGCAGGCTGCAGCAAATGTTTCATAGTTGGCATAAAATGGCTCTGGTATGATAAGCTCATCACCCTCGTTGGTGATGCAGTCTAGTGCCATAATAATAGCCTCACTAGCCCCTGTGGTTACCAGTATATCTTCGGCATCAATTTCTATTTGGTGCTGTTGGTAATAAGAAACCAGCTTGTTGCGAAAGGATACAGTCCCCTCAGAAGGTCCGTATGCGACAACGTTCTCGGAGAAATTTCTAATGGCGTTTAATGCACTTTTGGGACTAGCCAAATCAGGTTGCCCAATATTTAGGTGAAATACTTCGATACCACGTTCTTTAGCCAAATTGGCTTGCTTGGCTAGCTTTCGAATGGGTGAGGTGGGTAAGTTTGCACCTTTCTTTGAAATAATCGGCATTAAAATAGTTTACCTACAAAGATGCGAAAAATCAATGTTTTAAATGAGAATTATTCTTCGGGAACTTCTTCTATGACTTCTCCTTTAATCTTAAGGGCTACCATAGGAACTGAAGCATTGGAAGCAACTGTGATAGTTTTTCGAATGGGTCCAACTCGTTTGGTGTCATATTTTACTTCAATAATATCCGATGCGCCAGGTGCAATGGGCGAATCTGGTTTTTTAGGGATGGTACAGCCACAAGAAGAACGTACTTGCGTAATTTGTAGTTCTGAATTTCCTGTATTGGTAAATTTAAACTGACGGATGCCATCAGTACCTTTGACAATGGTACCGTAATCAATGGTGAGAGAGTCAAATGTAATGACTGCAATGTCTTGTCCAGCAGCTGCTAAACTTAGTACAACAGTGAAAAAAAATAAAAATATGCGCTTCATGACGATAAATTTGCTTTTACTAAAGTAAGCATAAGTGTCAATTGTGCAAAATTAGGGCTTTCAATTTCAATACTCGATGCCTACATTTGTACATAATAAGTACTAACGCATGTCCATACCATCAAAATTCACACCAAAAGTCGTCGAGCAGAAGTGGTATGACTACTGGACAGCGAATAAATATTTTCATTCCACACCAGACTCCAGAAAACCTTACACCATAGTGATTCCACCCCCAAATGTAACAGGTGTACTGCATATGGGGCATTTAATGAACAATACACTCCAAGATGTGTTGATTCGACGTGCGCGTATGCGGGGCTACAACGCTTGCTGGGTGCCAGGTACTGATCACGCCTCTATTGCTACAGAAGCAAAAGTGGTAAACAAGTTGAAAAGTCAAGGCATAGATAAAAATGAGATTGGGCGTGAAGCTTTTTTAGAGCACGCTTGGGAATGGACTCACGAACACGGAGGTATTATCCTCGAACAATTAAAAAAATTAGGTTGTACGTGTGATTGGGACCGAACCAAATTTACCCTAGACCCCGAAATGTCTGCATCGGTGATAAAGGTATTTGTTGATCTGTATAGTAATGGAATGATTTACCGTGGTTTTCGTATGGTGCATTGGGATCCTGAGGCACAAACTACACTTTCAGACGAGGAGGTTGTTTATGAAGAACGACAAGGAAACTTATACCATATTGCTTATGCCATTGAAGGCAGCGACGAAAAAGTCGTTGTGGCCACTACAAGACCTGAAACACTTTTTGGAGATACTGCGGTTGCCATTCACCCAGAAGACGAGCGCTATCTTGCCCTGCATGGCAAAAAAGCCATAGTACCCATTGTCAATAGGTTAGTGCCCATCATCAAAGATACTTATGTAAGTTTGGATTTGGGAACTGGCTGTTTGAAGGTTACCCCTGCACATGACGAAAATGATAAAGTTTTAGGTGAGAAACACAAATTGGATATTGTTGACATTTTCAATGCTGATGCTACACTCAACCATCAGGGCTTGCATTATGAAGGAAAAGACAGATTTGAGGTACGCAAAGCCTTGGTAAAAGAGTTAGAGGCAGCAGGTGCACTTGTGAAAGTAACGCCTCATATGCACAAGGTAGGCACCTCAGAACGGACAAAGGCAGTTATAGAGCCTCGTTTGTTAGATCAATGGTTCTTAAAAATGGCAGATTTGGCCAAACCAGCCATTAATGCAGTTGAGAACGGCGACGTACAACTGGTACCTAAAAAGTTTATCAATACTTACCGGCACTGGATGCAAAATATCCGTGATTGGAATATTTCAAGACAACTTTGGTGGGGACACCAAATACCGGCCTATTACTATGGGTCTAATAGCGCAGATGTTGTAGTAGCAGAAAGTAAATCAGCTGCCCTTGAAAAAGCAAAGGCCGAAAGTGGTAATATGGCTCTGACGCTTGACGACTTGCGCCAAGACCCAGATGTCCTTGATACTTGGTTTTCTTCATGGTTATGGCCCATATCGGTTTTTAATGGTGTTTTGGAACCGGATAATAAAGAAGTCTCCTATTACTATCCTACACAAGAACTGGTTACAGGCCCCGATATCCTTTTCTTTTGGGTAGCAAGAATGATAATGTCTGGTTATACTTTGCGCAACGAAAAACCATTTTCCCATGTTTATCTCACGGGCCTTGTTCGTGATGGGCAAGGAAGAAAAATGTCCAAGCAACTTGGCAATTCTCCCGATGCCATTAAGCTTATGGAAACCTACGGCGCGGATGGTGTTCGTGTAGGGTTGCTATTGAGCGCAGTAGCAGGGAACGACTTGTTGTTTGACGAAAATTTATGTCAACAAGGAAAAAACTTTGCTAATAAAATCTGGAATGCTTTCCGTTTGATTCAAAGCTGGGAGGTAGATGAAACCTTGAAAACCTGTGCTACGGCAACTGCGGGTATTGATTGGTATTCAGCCAAATTCCAACAGAAATTGGCAACTATCGACGACCACTTTAGTAAATATCGCATCTCTGATGCCTTGATGTCAACATACAAGCTCATATGGGACGACTTCTGCTCTTGGCTTTTGGAAATCGTTAAGCCGGCTTACAATACGGGGATAGATCGTGAGACCTATGCAAAAGTATGCGTGCTTTTTGAAGATAATTTACGCCTGTTGCACCCCTTTATGCCCTTTCTTTCAGAAGAACTCTGGCACGCCCTTAAAAGGCGCGCAAAAGCGGAAGCCTTAATTATTTCTGAATGGCCAAAACAAAAAGATATTGATACGGATATTTTAAACCAATTTGAGCACACAGCGACCTTAGTTGCACAATTGCGAATCGTTCGTAAAGAGCAAAATATTTCGTTTAAAGCGCCCTTGGACTTGGTTGAGACCAGCCAAGACAATATTTCACTCAGACCTATTGTTGAGAAGTTGGTAAATATCCAATCATGGACTAGGAAGGAACAAGCACCTGATCAAGCAATTTCATTTAGGGTAAACGCGCGTGAATATTTTGTACCTGTAGGTGCATCTAATATTGAAGAAGAACGAAAAAAGATGGAAGAAGAACTAGCTTATCAAGAAGGGTTCTTAAGTTCAGTAGAAAAAAAGCTGTCTAACGAACGTTTTGTTTCAAATGCACCAGAACAAGTTGTAGCAATAGAGCGAAAAAAAGCTGCTGATGCGCAAACAAAAATAACAGCACTTAAAGCCAGACTTTCGGCGCTTTAGTTTTTCGATGTAATAAGCGTCACACCACCTTTTACAATTTGCCCTTCTTTAACAAGCACCGAAGTTTCTACGGGCAAGAATACATCTACTCTCGACCCAAATTTGATAAAACCAGCATCTGTTCCTTGCGCGACCGTTTGACCTTCTTCAGCATAGTTCACAATTCGTCTGGCTACTGCACCTGCAATTTGGCGGTATAGCACCTCTCCATAGGTTGGATTGTCTACCACGATAGTGGTTCTTTCATTCAATGTCGATGATTTTGGGTGCCATGCAACGAGATACTTCCCCGGATGGTATTTGCTAAACACAACTTCGCCTGAAACAGGATAGCGGGTTACATGCACATTTAAGGGAGACATAAAAATGGATACTTGCAGTCTTCTGCCTTTAAAATATTCGGGTTCTTCAACTTCTTTTACAATAACCACCTTCCCGTCAACAGGAGATACCACAGCGTCTTCAAGTGCCAGTGGGGGTCGGTCGGGGTTTCTGAAAAATTGAAGTATCAAAACCAGCAAAACAAGTAGTGCAATTTGGAGTGTAATACGTAACCACTTAAGGCCAATAAACTGCTCTGTCAACATTGCAGTCACAGCAATGAGCACAAAACTTACAATGATAATGGTAAAACCTTCTTTATGAAACATAAGCGAATAAATTCAGTAGTAATATATAAATGGGCGCTGCCAGTATGGAACTGTCGATACGATCGTAAATTCCGCCGTGCCCCGGCAAAATACTCCCGCTATCCTTAACGCCACAAACGCGTTTTATTTTGGATTGTACCAAATCGCCTAATGCGCCTAATATGGCCGTCACCATAAGAATCAAAATCCAACTGTATCGGACATTGTCTATGTCAGCAGCATAAAGCAGGGCTAGGGTAGCAACCACTATTCCGCCAAGGCTCCCTTCAATTGTTTTATTGGGAGAAATAGTAGGTGCTAGTTTTCGTTTTCCAAACAATGAGCCAATTACATATGCGCCAGTATCGCTTAGCCAAATAATGCCAAAAAAATACAAAACATAGAGGGGGTTTGATTCTCCTAACAAGGCGAGTAAAATCAGGGGGATGCTTATTTGAAACAAGCTTAAAAAATATACAAATGTAAGGCTGTAGCTCGATGTATTTGAACTGCTAAAAAAGCTTAACATAATCACACTCCCAAGAACTCCTAAACCCATTAGGTAAGGAACGCTTTCCGGAGTGAATTGAGCTATCATATACCCTGCAGGAAAGAATAGATAGCTTAAAATGATTTTTTTATTGTTAATCCTTTGAAGCTCCCATTGTGCTATAACTGTCATCATGAAAAGAACTACAGAAAACAAAGTACCATCAATGTAAAGGCTGCCTAGGAGCAATCCAACATAGAGTAATGAAGTTAAGGACCGAATTAAAAAATTCATGAAAAATCTTCAAGTAAAAGCAAGTACACTTCTTTGACACTGCTGCCATAGTTCATGTAGTTTTCATCGCTCATTACGTCTGTTTTAAACTGTTTTATGGAAGTAATATTAAGGGGGATATTTTCAGCATAGCGGTTCTTGATGCTTTTTAACCCTTCTGAAACGGTTTTTGAAAACTGTCGGGTGCCAGCTATTACCACCAATGTTTCTGGCAAGTCTGCCAATTTATTAGAACCCAACTGACGCTCGCACACCACAATACTTCCGTCATAAGCAACTATAGCCTCACAGCTACACAGCATGATTTTGGCATTGAGATTGGTTTTGGTTAGGGTAATGCCAACGTCTAATTTTTTGGCTAGGACAGGATCTAGACAAAACAACTCTCGTATTTCAGAGGGATATTCTCTTACAATGGATAAAAAGGCATCTTTTGCGTCTTGCAAGGATTCACAATAAACAAATTTTCCACCAAAAGCTGTAAATTTTCCGGCAAAGGTTTGCTCAATTGGAAGTTCTTTGGCTGGCATATGTGGGCCACGCTCTTCCACAACGATCTCTTCCTTGGGAGTCGTTTTTTTTCCAAAAATATTTGACCAGAATTTACTCACACATTAGGGTTGTTACACAAAGGTAACAAATCGCAAATTACTTGGCATCATTTGTCCCCGTAGAATCTTATTCCTCGATCGTTTTTACTTTCTTTATTGGAGCCGGCTTGGCCTTGGCTTTTGCTTTGGTTTTCGGTGCTTCAGCTTCTGGTTTTTCGAATGGTCGCTTCCCAAAAATGCGTTCTAGGTCGTGCTTAAAAATAACTTCTTTTTCAAGCAAATGCTCTGCAAGCTGTGTGAGCTTGTCTTTGTGTTTTTTAAGAATTTGCATGGCGCGTTTGTACTCTTTTTTAACGATAGCCGAAATCTCAGCGTCAATGGTCTTGGCTGTTTCTTCCGAATAAGGTTTGGTAAAGCCATACTCGCTTTCGTTGGTCTGATAATACGTAATATTTCCAACCTTGTCGTTTAGGCCGTAAATGGTTACCATGGCTCTTGCTTGTTGGGTTACTTTTACCAGATCGCTTAGTGCGCCCGTAGAAATTTTATTAAAAATAATGCTCTCGGCAGCTCTACCTGCAAGTGTAGCACACATCTCATCTAACATTTGTTCGGCGCGAACAATTTGTCTTTCTTCAGGCAGATACCAGGCTGCGCCTAAAGATTGACCTCTAGGAACAATGGTTACCTTAACAAGTGGCGCAGCATGCTCTAGCATCCAGCTTACCGTAGCGTGACCTGCTTCGTGAAAAGCAATGGTTTTCTTTTCTTCAGGGGTAATGATTTTACTTTTCTTTTCAAGTCCACCAACAATTCGGTCTACGGCATCTAAGAAATCTTGACGACCTACCTTTTTCTTGTTTTTTCTGGCTGCAATCAATGCCGATTCATTACACACGTTTGCAATATCAGCTCCTGAAAATCCAGGTGTTTGTTTGGCCAAAAAGTCAACATCAAGCTTTGTGTCTGCCTTGAGTGGCTTGAGATGCACCTTGAAAATTTCTTTACGCTCCTTCAAGTCAGGAAGGTCAACATATATTTGGCGATCAAAACGCCCTGCACGCATTAATGCCTTGTCCAACACGTCGGCGCGGTTGGTAGCTGCAATAACTATTACATTGGTGTTAGTCCCAAAGCCATCCATTTCAGTAAGCAACTGGTTCAGCGTATTTTCACGCTCGTCGTTCGAGCCTGTGATATTGTTTTTGCCTCTTGCACGTCCAATGGCATCAATTTCATCAATAAATATAATAGCAGGTGACTTGTCTTTTGCTTGCTTGAACAAATCGCGCACACGTGATGCACCTACACCCACAAACATTTCCACAAAGTCTGATCCAGACAAGGAGAAAAAAGGTACTTTGGCTTCACCGGCTACCGCTTTAGCCAACAAGGTCTTTCCTGTCCCTGGAGGGCCTACTAATAAAGCGCCTTTGGGAATTTTACCACCCAACACCGTGTATTTGCTTGGGTTTTTTAGAAAGTCAACAATTTCTTGCACTTCTTCTTTGGCTCCTTCTAATCCCGCAACATCTTTGAATGTTATTTTAATATCGGTTTTTTCATCAAATAGCTTGGCTTTCGATTTCCCAATATTAAATATTTGGGCGCCACCACCTCCTGTACCGCCTCCTGACATACGTCGCATGATAAACAACCATACGCCAATGATCAAAATAAGTGGTAAAAAGCCAATCAATACATCTAACCAACGACTTTCTACTGTTTCAAACTCATAGCTAAAAGAAACTCCCTTTTCTTCTGCAGCTTCTAATTTCTTTTGAAAAAGTTCAAGGTTCCCGACTTCAAATTGATAGTGTGGGCCATTGCTGTTTTTGCGTCCCAACAGGTCTGTCTTATTGGCCTTGCTGTGTTTGTTTTCAGAAAGCGCCGTTTCCGTTAAGGTGATTTGTGCGGTTTTTTTGTTGACAACGACAACTTTGCTTACTTCACCACCGTTTAGGTAGTTTTCAAAAGTGGAAATGTTAATCTTTTGATCGCTAGACATGCTGTCGCTACCGCCAAAAAGTGACATACCAATAAAGAAAATTATGATACTCGCATATAACCAATAAGAACTTATGGCTGGTTTTTTAGGTGGTGTTTTTTCTTTTTTAGCCATTATTTAGTATTTAGACTCAATTAGCGTTTGCTTGGCATCACCCCAAAGCGATTCGATGTCATAGTGAGAACGGGTTTGTTTTTGAAAAATATGTACAACAATGTCCACAAAGTCCATCAGTATCCATTCACTTGTTTCAAGCCCTTCAACGTGCCAAGGTTTTTCATGAATGGCCTTGCTCACCAATTTTTGGACAGCACCAGAAATGGCACGTACCTGAGTGTTTGAGTTTCCTGAACATACTACAAAGTACTTGCATACGTTGTTTTCTATTTCACGTAAATCTAGAACGTTGATGTCTTCTCCCTTAACCTCTTCAATGCCTTCAATTATGTGAGTTAGAAGAGTATCTGTATTTTTTTTCTTTGTCATGCAATATTTGTCCGCGTAAAAGTAATTGATATTTGCAAAATTACTTCACAAAACATATACTTTTGTGTATGCTAATTATCAAACTTAGTGCCACCCCCTCAACCAATAGCTTTTTAAAGCAATGGGTGCAGGAAAGTAAAGCGCATGAAAGCATAGCGGTTTGGGCTG
The DNA here is from genome assembly GCA_002862645.1 of Flavobacteriaceae bacterium. GTDB lineage: Bacteria > Bacteroidota > Bacteroidia > Flavobacteriales > Flavobacteriaceae > UBA7446. The sequence continues at coordinate 18,626 of PKDQ01000005.1, forward strand.
AACACCAAACCGAAGGTCGAGGTAGAATGGGAACAAAATGGCTTTCCAAAGCTAATTTTAATCTGACAGGATCTGTTTATATCGGGAATTCAGCCCATCACCAAAATAATATATTTAACTTAAACAAGCAGGTGTGCCTCGCCATTATGGACACACTTGAACCCCTAAAAATTCCTGAACTCCGCATCAAATGGCCAAACGACATTTTGTCAGCCAATAAAAAAATAGGAGGTGTTTTGATTGAACCCATCATTCGTGGAACACAAATGACAGGCGTGGTTGTCGGCTGTGGAATTAATGTAAATCAAGAAAAATTCGATGCCTCATTGCCCTTTGCCACTTCTATCAAGTCAATCACAAAGCAAAACCTCGAAATAGAGCCTTTATTTGAATCACTTGCAAAAAATGTTGCCACTGCCGTTCGTTTGGAGCAAGTTGACCACGAGCGTTATTTAGATGTATTGTATAAAAAGAATGAATTGTGTTCTTTTAAAACAAAAGATGGCACTTCCTTTCAAGGGAAAATTTCTGGTGTATCAACAGGTGGAAAATTGATTGTCACACATGATAATGGTGATCGTAAGCTTTATAAAGAAAAAACGCTAGTATTTACAGCTTTCCAGCATTAGCAATAAGGGCCTCTAGAAATTTCGTGAGCGGTTTTTTTACCATCATCTGCATCATCGGATTGATATTACCTTCAAAGACTAATTGTATTTTTGTTTCTCCATTAAACTCCTCAAGGTTTGCGTGTAACTCAAAAGGAACGCTTCCTCCGTCTGCAGCCATGACAATCTGCGTGTTTGGTGTTTGGCGTGCTAGTTTCAGTGGAATCACAGGCATACCACCCAACTTAAAACTAAAGTGCTTCTCGTCTTTTATTTGGAAACTCGCTTCTTCGGGCATAAGCAGCTCATAGGTGTTTGCTTGCGTAAGTTTTCCAAAAACTTTTTCAATGGGTCTTGGTACAGTAGCAGTACTGCTTTCTAGTTTCATTTTGCCGTTTATTTAGGGGACCAAATTGCAGGTGCCTTACGCCACTCTTTTAATATTGCTTCTTGCTCGGACTCAATATAACCAGCAGTAACTGCGGTTTCTATCAATGTGTTGTAGCCTGATAGGGTGGTCAGTTCAACCGCTGCTTCGTTCATATTTGCTTCCGCAACGTCAAATTCGTAGCTGAATAGCGCTAACATACCAAGGACATTGATATTGGCCTTACGAAGCGCATCAACTGCTTGAAGGCTGCTCTTGCCCGTACTTATTAAATCTTCGACAACTACGGTAGGCACATCAATAATGTATTGCCCTTCAATTTGATTTTGCCTTCCGTGCTTTTTGGGTTGAGGACGCACGTACATAAAGGGCAAATCAAGGGCTTCTGCTACCAACATGCCAATGCCAATGGCACCTGTTGCCACACCAGCGATGGCTTTTGTTTGTGGGTATTTTGCTTTGATTTCGTTTGCTATAGCTTGGCTCAAAAATCTTCTTATATCTGGATATGAGAGAGTTATTCGATTATCGCAATAGATTGGCGACTGCCAACCACTGGCCCAAGTAAATGGATTTTTGGGTTCAAGCTTTATTGCTTTAATTTGTAACAGGTATTCGGCTACTTTTTTAGCGGTAGAGGGTTCCTTAGACATGGCGCAAATGTATAAAGTTTTTGTCAATCAAAAGGAGATAATCCTCAGTTCAACTGCCCCAAAAGGTATAGGAGTAAAAGTCTTGCCCTTAAAATCCACCCCCTTCAAAAATATTATACGTATCATTCGCACAACACGTGTCAAGCGACTCTACCTAACGCATGACAATCCCAAAAAATTTTTGAGTGGATTTAAAAAAAAGCTACCCGTTACCATTGCTGCAGGTGGTGTAGTACAACATGAAGAAGGAAAACTGTTATTTATTTATCGCAAAAAAAGATGGGACCTCCCGAAGGGAAGAGTCGATAAGGGAGAAACTCTTGAGGATGCTGCCAAGCGTGAGGTTAAAGAAGAAACAGGAGTTAAAAAAATCAAAGTAGGCAAACTGGCAGGTGTCACTTATCACGTTTTTAAACGAAACAACCGCTATCAGTTAAAAGAAACCCATTGGTTTTTTATGAAGACTAGTTATAAAGGAGTTTTAACACCAGAGGTCAAAGAGGATATTACCAAGGCAAGTTGGAAAAATAAAAGCAAAACAGCCAAAGCAATCAAAAAGACGTACCCAAACATTGAGGATTTATTCGACAAATCGAAGCTTATGGAAGCGTTATTTGGGGCGGAATAAACGTGCTGTAATCCCCGTTATTGCGAATAAGTTCACGAACAATACTACTACTTATATATGAGTTCTCAGCGGAGGTTAGTAGAAAAACAGTTTCAATGTCTGACAAATGTCTATTTGTTCTAGCGATGGCTTTTTCAAATTCAAAATCACCATTGTTTCGCACACCACGTAAAATAAATTCCGCTTCAATTTCACGACAAAAATCAATTGTTAGTCCATCGTAAGCAGCAACTGTTATGCGTGTGTTGTCCACGAAGCAGGTATTGATAAAAGCAAGGCGTTGTTCTAATGAAAACATATATTTCTTTTCACTGTTTTTTCCAATCCCAATTACAATCTCATCGAAAATCTTAACCCCGCGCTCAACAATGTCAAGGTGTCCAACAGTAAAAGGATCAAAAGACCCAGGAAATAATGCACGTTTCATGCTTTAAAGGTATTATTTTTTAGACAGCTGTTGATCATGTCCATAATCAAATCCCCCAATGCGATACCTGCATGTTTGGCTTGCATAGGCAGTAAGCTCTGTGCTGTCAAGCCAGGAATGCTGTTGAGTTCGAGAAAGTAAGGTGTGTCACCCTTAAAAATAAAATCACTTCTGGTGATACCCTTTACCCCCAAGATGTTGTATATTTTTTTAGCTGCTGCATTAAGGTTTTGCAATTGTACAGGCGTTATCCTTGCAGGTGTGATTTCCTCAGATTTACCCTCATATTTGGCAGCATAGTCAAAGAAATCGCTGTGCGTAATAATTTCAGTAGGGGCCAAAACCTGAACGTTTCCTTTATATTCGATTACGCCAATAGAAACTTCAGTTCCAGATAAGTAACTTTCAATCAATACTTCATTGTCTTCCGCCAGTGCCGTTTTTATGGCTGCTGACATTTCTTCCAGTTTATTGACTTTGACAACGCCAAAGCTGCTGCCGGCCTTATTGGCCTTTACAAAGCAGGGTAGTCCTATACTTGAAGCTTGTGATTTGCTGTTCCAATCCGAAATGGAATCAATAATGGTGTTTTTAGCCATAGCGATCCCGTGTGGCCGAAGTTTTTCTAAAGTTTTATGCTTGTTGTAAGTCAGTTCAGATACCGCTGCGGAACAGCCTGTGTAAGGCACTTTTGCCCTGTCTAAAACTTTCTGAAGCACGCCATTTTCGCCTGGCGCTCCATGAACGGCAATAAAAACAGCATCAAAAACATATTTCCGACCTTCATATTGATAAGAAAAATCAGTTTGATTTACCACCAGTTCGTTACCCTTATGCATTACATTCCAGCTTTCAGCGGATATAATGACGGGTTTTACATCGAAAATATCATTAGGAATGTTGTCGATAACAACCGTTCCACTCTTAATCGAAATAGCATGCTCGGATGTAGTTCCGCCCATTACTACAGCAATGTGCTTTTTCATACGGCAAATATCATTATTTTTGGACTTCATTGAAACATATTATGCTTCACTTCTTACGTTTTTTATTTAGCAGGGCTTTTTTTTGGAACTTGCTTTTGGTGTTATTCGCTATTACAGCACTGTTGCTATTGACTTTTTATGGACTCAATTGGCACACCCGACAGGGAGATTTCATTGAAGTACCCGACTTAAATAGCCTGACCATCACTGATGCAAAAGATCTCTTGCAAGACCAAGCCCTCAATTATGAAGTCATTGATTCTGCAAGATTTAATACTGTCTACGCCCCTTTTGCTGTAATTGAACAAACACCTCTTGCTGGTGAATTGGTCAAAAAAAATAGAAAAATATATTTAACTCTGAATCCAGCAAACTTTAACGAAGTAATACTACCCGACGTTATTCAAATTACACGCCGATCTGCCGAATCAACCCTTCGTGCAGTTGGTTTGGAAATAGGTGAAATTTTATATCAGGATAATATTGGAAAGGACATGGTCTTGCAAATGCGTTATGATCAAGCTCCTATTGCACCTGGCGATAAACTTCCCAAAACATCCCGGGTAGATTTGGTATTGGGCAACGGTAAGAATCCTGTAGAATAATGATGAATCAAGAAAATAATTTAGACATCCTTCACGAGCATTATTCTTTTGTTGCAGACCCTGGTCAAGACCCCTTGCGCGTAGATAAGTTTTTAATGAATCGCATTGAAAATGCCACACGTAATAAAATACAACAGGCAGCAACAGCAGGTTATATTCAAGTAAATGAACAAGCAGTTAAATCTAATTATCGTGTGAAGGCCGGAGATGTTGTTCGTGTTTTTCTGGCACATCCGCCGCATGAAGATTTGCTTGTTCCAGAAAAGATGCCCCTTGATATTGTTTACGAAGATGATAGCCTTTTGGTGGTTAATAAAGATGCTGGTAGGGTGGTGCACCCAGGGCATGGGAATTATACAGGGACTCTAATTAACGGTCTTATTTATCATTTCGATCAGCTCCCTAAAAACAGTAACAATAGACCTGGACTGGTTCATCGTATTGATAAGGATACTTCTGGAATTTTGGTTGTGGCTAAAACAGATAATGCTATGGCTTTTCTGGCACAGCAATTTCACGATAAAACTTCTGAACGTCAATATTTGGCACTAGTTTGGGGTGACGTTACAAACGAACAAGGAACAGTAAATGGTCATTTGGGTCGTGATCCAAAAAATAGGCTGCTGATGTCCGTATTTCCCGATGGTGATCAGGGTAAGCCTGCCATTACCCATTATGAAGTTGTGGAGCGCTTTGGATATGTTACTTTAATAAAATGTGTCCTCGAAACAGGGCGAACACACCAGATTAGAGCACATATGAAGCACATAGGTCATACCTTATTCAATGATGGACGTTATGGTGGAAATAAAATTCTAAAGGGTACTACCTTTACCAAGTATAAGCAGTTTGTCGACAATAGTTTTAAGCAGTTGCCACGCCAGGCGCTACACGCCCAAACCCTTGGGTTTGTACACCCCGAAACAAAGAAAAAAATGTCTTTTATGGCGCCTTTACCTGATGACTTTGAGGGTGCAATTGAAAAGTGGCGTAACTATGCCCAACACCAACACTTGGGCAATTCCTAATTGCGCTATCAGCTTGTTTTATAGGGCTGAGTTGAAAACTTGAATATAGTATTGTACTTTTAAAAAAAATTAGTGATGAAAATTCTTATTTCTCCAGCCAAGTCACTTGACTACAAAAGCCCCCTTCCAACTGCTAAAAGCAGCCAGCCTGTATTTTTAGATGACGCTAATGTGTTGAATTCTGCACTCCGATTAAAAAAACCAACAGATTTGCAGGTACTTATGGGTATTTCAGAAAAATTAGCTTCCTTAAACTGGGAACGAAATCAAGATTTTGAAACTCCTTTTAATGTCAACAATGCACGCCCAGCTGTGTTTGCGTTTAATGGCGATGTTTATACTGGGTTGGATGCATATACACTAGATGAAAACACTCTTGGAGTGGCACAAAACAGTCTCCGTATCTTATCGGGACTCTACGGTCTTTTAAAGCCTTTAGATTTGATGCAGCCTTATCGTTTAGAAATGGGCACCTCATTTGGTGTCAATGGAAACAACAGCCTTTATGCATTTTGGAAAGACAAACTGACTGCCCACTTAAAAAATGAGCTAAAAACATCCGAACTGGTTGTTAATTTAGCCAGTAAAGAATACGCCAAAGCCGTAGATTTTAAAGCATTAGATAACCCTGTAATCAGCCCAGTTTTTAAGGATTTTAATAACGGCAAGCTTAAAATTATCTCCTTCTTTGCCAAAAAGGCTAGAGGGCTGATGACCAGACAGCTGTTAGAAAAAAATACAACTACCATAGGAGATGTGCTCGCTTTTGAAGCTGATGGGTATGCCTATAGTGAATCCGAAACCGAAGACCCTACTGCGCCTGTTTTTGTGCGCTGAGTTTCCTTTTTTTTGTCTCCTTTTCCCATTTTGAATTTGATTTTTTTGGTTAAAAACGATAATCAAAGCCAACATTAAGAATTCCTTTGTACCCAAAACCCAGCTCGGCTACAACAGCGATTTTTTTCCATAGCGAAAACCAAACCCTGTTTGGTGATAGCCAAATCTCCCCGTGTTTCCTTTGGAAGCTTTGTAACTTGTTCCACTTTCATGTTTTGATGTTCATTGGATGGTTACATATCCGGCTGCCAAACCTGAACATCCTAAATTTTGGATTTGCGATATAGCTATACTTTGCATGCGCACCTATACTTAATGCATTATCCGTCTGCTCTGCTACTTTTGTTTTTCCTACAAAGAGATCTTTTTTGATACGTTCATAAGCTTCTTCTACTCCAAGCATTAAATTATCTTTAATGGCGTAGCTGTAATTAATGGAAGAAGCACCAGAAAACCTATAATTATCCGAAGTTGCCTTGCCATTTGTTAAAAAAATCAAGCTAAAGTCTTCAATTACACTTAACAGTTCATTGCTTGTGTAATTTCCATAAGCAAGGGTTATTTCCTGTGTCTTTTTTTCTTGCGAAAAGCCGAAGAAAAAAGGTGTTGATATAAAAAGGGTTAATAGGGATTTAAGTATTTGGGTTTGCATTGTTGAGAATTTTGATTAAACAACTCTTGGTTTAGAACTTCCTCAAAAAAACAATACAAATATGTCGGCAGTCAAATAGACTGATAAGTAGAATTGATTTGGAAAATAATTCTAATATAAAATTACAAATTTTATCAGTATTAACGTATCTGATTTATAAAATCTTTAACACTAGCTACTCCATTTGATTCCATGTGTTTTATAAATGCAGAGCCAATGATGGCGCCTTTGCTATGGGCGGTAGCCGCTTGATAGGTTTCTGCGTTGCTGATTCCAAATCCAACCAAGAGTTTGGCGTTTAGTTTCATCGCACCAATGCGTTTAAAGTATTCGGCTTGAGTATCGCCAAAACTGTTTTGTGCACCTGTTGTGGCTGCACTACTTACCATATATATAAAGCCTTCTGAAACCTCATCTATAAAGCGGATGCGTGCTTCTGGTGTTTGTGGTGTAATTAAAAACATATTTAGCAGTCCGTACTGTTGAAACAAGGCTTGGTATTGCTCGTGATACACATTTACGGGAAGGTCTGGTATAATAAGTCCATCGATACCCACTTCTTTACAGCGTTGACAAAAGCGTTCCACGCCATATTGCATCATAGGATTAAAATATCCCATGACTATTAGCGGTACACTGATATGATTTCGCACGTCCTTTAACTGATCAAATAGCTTGTCGGTTGTCATGCCGTTTTTTAGAGCTTGTGTAGAGCTTTCTTGGATGGTTGGTCCGTCTGCCAAGGGGTCTGAAAAAGGCAATCCCAATTCAATCATGTCTACCCCCGAAGCTTCCAATTGTTTAAGAATACTAACAGTGTCTTCTAGTTGTGGAAAACCAGCTGTAAAATAAATGGAGAGTAGTTTGTGGTCTTGCTCGAGTAAGGATTGAATACGGTTCATATGATAAAAGCTCACTTTATTTCAAAGGCCAAAAATACTCTTTTACCAAAGGACAAGCAACAAAAAGTTCTGACCTACTTTTTTTTAAGCAAGTCTCTGATTTCTGTCAGTAATACTTCTTCTTTAGATGGTTTAGCTGGAGGAGCTGGTGCTTTTTCTTCCTCCGTTTCAAACGTATATTTTATTTTGTTGTAGAATTTCACCACTAAAAAAATGGCGAAGGCTACAATAAGGAATGTGATAATGGTATTTATAAACATACCATAGCGGATAGCAATTTCCGCAGTTCCTTCTGCTTCAACAGCAGGTTGAATTACATATTTGAATGAGACGAAGTCAACCCCTCCGATGAGTTTTCCCACTAGTGGCATGATGATGTCATTGACCAATGATTTTACAATAGCGCCAAAATAAGTGCCCATAATAAGACCAACGGCTAACTCAATAACGTTGCCTTTACTAATAAATTTTTTAAACTCTTTCACGAATGGTGTATTTAACACCCATTTCAACTTCATAAAGCAAACCAATATTTAACGCACTTTTTTGAATAAGATTGGGGCATATTCAAATACTAAATTACGCTTTTTTTGAATGTTATAACTTAAAATAATCAATGTAGGTTTCAAGATCTTTGTCACCGCGACCAGAACAGTTGAACAACAAGATGTCATTGGGTTCAAATTTTCGCTCATCCAAAATAGCAAAAGCATGAGCCGTTTCAATAGCTGGAATGATCCCTTCCATTTGCGATAGACTTAGTCCCCAATCCATGGCCTCTTGGTCTGGAATAGAAACAAATTCTGCGCGTTGGCTGCGATACAAATGTGCATGCATGGGACCAACACCTGGGTAATCTAGACCAGCAGATATGGAATAGGGTTCGGTGATTTGTCCATCGGGGTTTTGCATGAGCAGGGTTTTACTGCCGTGAATGATGCCTTCTTTTCCCAATGCGGAGGTAGCGGCACTTTCGCCAGAATCAATCCCTTTTCCAGCAGCTTCCACAGCAATAATATTAACCCTTGGGTCATCTAAATAATGGTAATAGATGCCAGCGGCATTGCTTCCTCCACCTACACAGGCAATCACATGGTCTGGGTAATCACGTCCTTCAGCTTCTTGTAGTTGTGTTTTACATTCTTCACTAATAACGGATTGAAAACGCGCCACCATATCAGGGTAGGGGTGTGGTCCTACAACAGAACCAATAATGTAGTGTGTATCTACAGGGTTGTTGATCCAATCACGAATGGCCTCGTTTGTAGCATCTTTAAGCGTTTTGCTTCCCGATTGTGCCGGCCTAACCTCTGCGCCTAACATTTTCATACGGGCTACGTTGGGCGCCTGGCGTTTGATGTCCAATTCACCCATATATACAATACACGTGATACCCATAAGCGCACAAACAGTTGCTGTGGCAACCCCGTGTTGTCCTGCTCCTGTTTCAGCTATAATACGGGTTTTCCCCAGTCGTTTAGCCAATAGAATTTGTCCAATGGTGTTGTTGATCTTATGTGCACCTGTATGACACAAATCTTCTCGTTTTAAATAGATTTTTGTGTTGTATTTTTTAGATAAGCGTTCCGCAAAATACAATGGAGTAGGGCGACCTACATAATCTTTTAGTAGCTGATCAAATTCTTTTTTGAATTCGTCTTTGGAGGTAATTTCAAGGTAGTTCTGACGCAATTCCTCAACATTTGGGTAGAGCATTTCAGGGATGTAGGCACCACCAAAATCTCCGTAGTAGCCTTTTTCGTTTACATTGTATGTACTCATAGAACTAATTTTTCTTTAAACTTCTTCAATTGCTCAGCATCTTTAAGTGCTGGAGCAGTTTCAAACTTGCTGTTGATGTCAATCGCATAAACAGGCAAGTCTGTGTTGCGAAGTTCGTTAATCTTATCTATTTGTGCCAGCCCGATGCCGCCACTTATAAAAAAAGGCAAATCAAAGGGATACTTTTCTAAAATAGACCAGTCAAAAGTAGTTCCATTTCCTCCTGGCATAGGTCCTTTGGTATCAAATAAGAAAAAATCACAGTAAGGTAGATAGTCAAGTAGTGTATCAAAATCAAAGGCCTCACCCACTCCAAATGCTTTGATAACCTGTACTTTTCCTTGTAGTTCTCGGCATAGTACGGGTGACTCATTGCCGTGCAATTGCACAGCACCGAGCTTGTGGTTTTCAATCGCATCTTCGATTTCCCCAACAGCGGCATCAATAAACACCCCTACTTTTGTAATGCCTGCAGGTACATATTGTGGTTTTGAACAATGCCTTTTTGAGCCAGCCCAAATGATAAATCCCATATAGTCAGGTTGTAGAACAGCTACTTCTAAAATATTGTTTGCTTCGCGCATGCCACATACTTTCCACTTCATGAGCTGTAGCTTTGAATGAAGTTTTGTGCAGCTTCACCAGGGTTGTCTTGAAGCATAAAATGTTCTCCCATCAAGAAGCCATCAAAACCAGCTTTGGAAAGTTTTTCAATAGCATCGTAAGACGAAATGCCACTTTCTGAAATTTTTACTTTATCGTTAGGTATGTGCTTGGCTAAGGCGAGACTGGTGTTTAGGTCTACAGAAAAGTCCTTGAGGTTTCGGTTGTTCACTCCAACTACATCAACATAGGTCAAGGGAGCTTGTGTAAGCTCTTCTAGGTTATGCACTTCCAGTAGCACGTCAAGTCCTATTTCTTTTGCGGTTTTGGTAAGTTGACCGGTTTCTTCTGCGTTAAGACAAGCCTTAATAAGCAATATGGCATCAGCGCCATAGGCTTTGGCCTCGTGAATTTGATAGTCATCCACAATAAATTCTTTTCGCAATAGAGGCAGATTACACGCAGCACGCGCCAAGAGCAAATCTTCTAAAGAACCACCAAAATATTGTCCATTGGTAAGTACTGACATGGCTGCTACGCCAGCTTGCTCATATCCTGTTGCTACCGCTGCAGCTCGGGAGTGTAATTTTATTTGAGGCTTAGAGGGTGAACGGCGTTTATGTTCGGCCACAATTCCCATTGAGGTCTGCCTAATCCCTTCAGCAAAGGAGATTGTTTTCCTGTTGTAGTGGGGCATGGATTGTAACTGCGCTTGGGACATCATCTTCTTTTTCAGAGCGATTTCCTTGCGTTGATCTATGACGATTTGTGCTAAAATGCTCATGCTTTACTCAGTGCTAATAATTTGGTTAAGGCACCTAATGCCTTTTTTGATTCAATAGATTCTTGTGCTTTGGCATAGCCCTCTGGTATCGAAATATCCAGTGCTGTTGCAATAGCGGTACCTGCGTTGGCACATACGACTTGTTTTTGTGCGGCCGTACCCTTGTCATGGAGGACTGCTGTAAAAATTGCTACTGCATCTTCAACCGTATTTCCGCCACCAATAGCTTCAGGCGTAAGTGGCTTTAGCCCAAAGTCTGCAGGGCGAATAAGGCGTTCTCCAGCATTGGAAATAATGTTGGTTGCACCCGTTAAGGAAATTTCATCATAGCCGTCAAGGGCATGCAACACACAAAACTGCTTATCTGATCGCTGAAATAAGTATCCGTATAAACGCATTAGCGCCAAATTAAACACCCCTACGATTTGGCGCTTGGGCATACACGGATTGACCAAGGGCCCTAGCATATTAAAAAAGGTTTTGAGTTGGAGCGCACGCCTGATAGGTGCTACATGTTTCATCGCTGGATGAAACAAAGGCGCATGCAATACACAGATACCTGCTTGGGCTATACAGCGTTCCAAAAAGTCGGCATCGTTAGAAAAACGAATGCCCAAATATTCCATTACATTACTTGATCCACAAGAAGAGGAAACACCATAGTTACCGTGTTTTGCAACGTGGACGCCTGCACCAGCTGTTACAAATGAAGCTAATGTGGAGATGTTAAAGGTGTCTTTGCCGTCCCCGCCGGTACCGCACAAGTCAATAGGGTTGTAAGCAGCCAGATCAACGGCTATACAAAGTTCAAGTAGCGCATCTCTAAATCCGGCCAATTCGGCAACATCAATGCTACGCATCATGTATACGCTTAAAAAGGCGGTAACTTGATAAGGGTCTGCTGCACCGCTGCCAATAAAGAGTAGCGCATCCTTGGCTTCTTGCTGCGATAGCTTTTCGTGTTGTGTAAGACGTGTTAGAATCTCTTTCATAGTGCAACCCAGTTTTTTAATAGCTGTTTTCCATTGGGTGTAAGCACCGACTCAGGGTGAAACTGTACACCATAAATGGGGTGTGTTTTGTGCTTGAAGGCCATCACCTGACCATTTTCTTCCTCGGCCAACAAGATAAATCCGTCGGGCAGTGGTTTGTTGACTACCCAAGAGTGATAGCGCCCAACATCAAATGTACTTGGGAGTCCCGCAAACAGGGCATCGTCTTGCGTTATGGTCATTTTACTCGCTACCCCGTGAAATACGGTTGAAAGATTGGTTAATGAACCACCGAAAACCTCTGCAATTGCTTGATGCCCTAAGCAAACGCCAAGCATGGGAATACTAGTTGCGTATGCTTTAATAGTGGCTTTAAGTAGGCCAGCCTCATCTGGAATCCCAGGTCCCGGAGAAAGCACGATTTTATCATAACCAGCCACTTCTTCAAGTGTAAACTGATCGTTTCGTTTTACGGTAACGGTACAGCCTAGTTCCTCTAAGTAGTGCACCAAATTAAAGGTGAAAGAATCGTAATTATCAATGACTAAAATATTCATGGAAATTGTTTTTCTGCTTTGTCCATGGCGGTGTTAAGCGCACGTAATTTATTGTAAACTTCTTGCAATTCGCTTTTGGGGTCTGATTTTGAAACAACACCTGCGCCTGCATGGTAGTGCAGTACATTATTTTTACTCAAAAAGGATCTGATGATGATGGCGTGGTTATAGTTGCCTTTGAAATCCAAAAATCCAATAGCACCTCCGTAGAAGGAGCGGTCTGTGGTTTCATAGGATTCGATAAGTTGCATAGCGCGGTGTTTGGGCGCACCACTTAATGTTCCAGCAGGAAAGGTGTCTGCTACAATTTGCATGGTAGCCGTTTCCTTCTTTTTTCGCCCTGTGACCTTAGATACTAAGTGGATAACGTGCGAGTAAAATTGCACTTCTCTGTCTTTTTCAACGGTCACTTCCTGTCCATGACGGCTCAAATCGTTTCTTGCCAAATCTACCAGCATCATGTGTTCGGCATTTTCTTTCAAGTCTTTTGCCAATTCTTTTGCTCTAGCTTCGTCCTGTACATCATTTCCCGTTCGGATAAATGTACCTGCTATTGGGTGAATTTCCGCTACACCATCTTGTACCACCAGTTGTGCTTCTGGCGAACTGCCAAAGATTTTAAAACCTCCAAAGTCAAAATAGAAAATATATGGCGATGGATTTATAGAGCGCAGTACGCGATACAAACTGAAGTCATCTCCGCTGTAGGCTTGTGAAAAGCGACGGGAAAGTACAATTTGAAAAACGTCGCCACGCATGCAATGCTTTATGCCTTTTTTGACCAAGTCTACAAATGCTTCATCTCGCATATTAGACGATGCTTCCCCTTCTTTTTTAAATGAATACGAATCACGTGCAGGAGCCTTGAGTAATTGGACAACCTCAGCTAGGTTGCTTTCGCTTTGATAACAATGGGCAAAAAGCTTGGCTTGGTTGTTAAAAACATTGATTGCGATAATATTTTGATAAAGTGCATAATATATCTCGGGTATATCTGCATCTCCTCCTTTTTTTGTTAGCTCAATATCTTCAAAATACTGTACGGCCTCGTAAGATGTGTAGCCAAACAAGCCATTGCTTAAAAAGCGATTTTCAAGTTCGTCTGTATCAAATTGAGCGGCAAACGCCTCAAGCTTATCAACTACCGAAATGTTTGGGGTAACAATTGTTTGGGAAGTAGTGCTGTCTGGAAAGCGCTCTGTTATGTTTTGGTTGCGCACCTTAAAAGAGGCAATGGGGTTAAAGCATATGTAGGCCACACTGTTGTCATTGGCACCATAGTCAGAACTTTCGAGCAACACACTTTCTGGGTATGCGTCTCTAATTTTAAGATACATATTGACCGGTGTCATGGTATCGGTCAAGAGCTCACAAGTATCAGTTTGTAGTTTAAACTTCATTAATTAAAAATAAAAAAAGGCCTGTCATTATATGACAAGCCTTTTAATTTTATATAATACGCTTATCATCTCCAATTAGGAGTTCCACCAAAGCGTATTAAAAATGCGTTTTTTCATCTGCCCAAATATATACAATTCAGCGATAAAAAAACAAGGGCTAGTAGGTAAAGCTCACACGAAGCTTCAATTCGTCGTTAATAAGCTTGTCCCCTAGGTTTTCAAAAAAGGACCCAGATCTAAATTTTACATTGTATTTCGATCGATCAATCTCAAAGTCAGCTGTGGCTGTGTTGTTGTCTATTTTGAGTTCAAACGATTCTGAATGGGTAATGCCTCGTATGGAAAAATCACCTGTAATTTGGTAACCCTCGTCAGAGGGAGTAACAGAAGTAAAAACTAGTGTGGCTTCAGGATGCTCTGCAACCCCGAAAAAATCATCTGATTCAAGGTGGCCAACTAGCCTTGCACCATATTTTTCAGATAAATCTGTACACACGATAGAGTTCATATCAACAGTGAAGTTACCACCCCTAAGCGAATCAGCTTTAAATTTTAGCGCTCCTGTACTAATGTTAATGGTTCCAACATGCGATTCGGTTGTGATTTTCGATCCCTCCCAATTGATGACTCCATTAGTAATAGCTTTTGTTTGTGCATTTAATCCAAAGTTTAAAAAAGTAATTGCCAAAAAAGCTGTTATTGTTCTTGTATTCATTTTGTTTTTTTTACGTTATTTTGATGTTAACTTATTTAATAATTTCAAAAATTGTTCCATTTCATTTTTAGAAAGGGGCGAGGTGAGTGTTTTCTCAGTATGATCTATAGCCGTATCTATTTTTTTGAGTAATTTTAATCCTCTTTGGGTTATAAAAATATTCACCTTACGCCGATTTTCTGGGCAGACAGTACGCTCTACACACTCTTTTTCCAAGAGCTTGTCGACTATCCTAGAGGTATTGCTCATGCTGTGAATCATGTCATCTGTTATACTCTCCAAAGATGCAACTGATCCATTACGACCTCGTAAAATACGCAAGACGTTAAACTGTTGTAAGCTTAGTCCAAATGGCTGGAGTGTATTTCCGATGTGCTCAGCAAATACATTTCCTCTTTTCATCACGTGCACTACCACGTCTTTATTTATCATTGTACTAACAAATATTGTACTTACAAATATATATAAAAATTTAAATTATATTTGATAAAAATTAAAAGATGCACAAGTTTCTCATTTTTTTATTGATAGCGACTGCTTGTGTATCTTCGCCCAAAAAACAAGCACAAATGAATGAATTAGCGTCCCATGCATGGGCTGAACTACAAGAGCAAACGTTAGCCTCAGTAATCCTTGATGTTCGGACAACCGAGGAGTTTGAATCTGGATATATTAAGGGAGCTATGCATCTGGATATTCGTGGAGGAGCAGACTTTCTCGCTTCTATAGAAAAGTTGGATAAATCGAAATCCTATTTTGTGTATTGTCGCTCTGGCGCAAGAAGTGGACAGGCTTGTCAGCTTATGAGTCAAATGGGTTTTAGCGCTGTATATAATCTTGAAGGCGGCGTCCTTGCTTGGGAGGGCGATTTGGAGGAGTAATCTCAAAACAAGGTGCGCGAAGAACTGCTCGCCTATTTATCGAAAGCACAACATTTTTGTCGTAAATAGTTAAAAACAAATGACACCGAAAATTTTGTTTTGGCCAAACCTAGATAATAAAACCCAAATTAGAGACCTAATTTTTTAATGTACATATCCAACTAAACAATCTCTTTGGGTAGGAAAATTGAGCTTCAATTTTTATCCCATAATCAGTCTGCACACAACGTAGACACTTTGTGTGCTTTGAAACAAGGAAAGACGACCTCCTTTTGAAAATCACACTATCAATTTGACATAACTGTAAAACAACGCCAATGCAAACTGACTAAGTAATCTATACAGCTACTTCTTTTAAATACTATTTTTTTCTTTTCTACTTAATTACTGTAAATACACTGTTGATAGGCTTGTCTATTAAATAGTAGACTGGTTGCGTCAACTAATCCTGATAAAACAATTACAGTTTAAAGTTTAAGTAACTTGGTTGCACCATTGAAAATACTCTGGAAAGTCAGGTCAATATTCAAATAAAAAATAATTATTGTAATTCACGCGGATGCTTATCATGTAGCTTTGGATACAAGCTTTTAAATCTTTATTACTTTTGCAACATGAGCACTATGCATGAATTACGATATTTTCTAGAAAAACGTGGCTTTGAAGTATGCTCACGATTGGCAGAACGCCTAGGTATGAAAGCAAAACACGTGCGTATTTTCTTTATATATCTGAGTTTTTTTTCATTGGGAGCTGGCTTTGCATTATATTTGGTTTTTGCCTTCTGGCTTAGAATGAAAGATTTTTTATTTGCTAAACGCTCATCAGTTTTTGATTTATAATCCAAACCAATTTATGAAATACTTTATCACCCTAATAACGGCCATTTTGTGTCTGCCGGTTAACGCTCAAACCACCGAAAAGGGACTAGATGACCGTATTAATGAAGCATTTAAACCTGTTTCTGACTTTTTCTCTGAGGTTGTTTTTTTTCAAGTTGGGGGCAATCCGTTTGTAATTTATTTACTGGTCGGAAGCGCATTATTTTTTACTATTTACTTTGGATTTATCAATGTTCGCAGATTTTCATTGGCTATAAATGTTGTACGCGGGGAGTATGACGATATTGATCATCATTCCGCTTCAGAAAAAGCAGCTGTAAATTTAGCTGGCAGCGATATAGTTGACACTATAAAAGATGAAAGTCAAGATGGTGAAGTGAGTCATTTTCAAGCATTGGCAACGGCTGTTTCCGGTACTGTTGGAAATGGAAATATCGCTGGGGTTGCCCTTGCAATTGCACTTGGCGGCCCTGGCGCTACCTTTTGGATGATTGTTTGCGGGCTTATTGGTATGTCTACAAAGTTTGTGGAATGTACGCTTGGAGTAAAATATCGTGATGTAGGACATGACGGAACGATTTATGGGGGTCCTATGTATTATTTGAAAAAAGGTTTAAGTGAAAAAGGTTTTGCTAAGCTGGGAAAGATTACAGCAGTGATTTTTGCAGTATGTTGTATTGGAGGTTCTTTTGGTGGAGGCAATGCTGCCCAATCGAACCAAGCGACAGTAGTATTAAAGCAGCTTATGGGGCTAGAAAGCACCAGTGCTGGGGCTGTTATTGGCGTGTTGATGGCAATCCTTGTTGGGTTAATAATCATTGGCGGGATTAAGCGTATCGCTTCTGTTACAGAACGTATTGTTCCTTTTATGGCTGTGCTATACGTATTGGCATGTATTTATATTTTATCTGTTAATTTTAGTTTTTTGGATGATGCTATTTTGCTTATTGTTTCAGAAGCATTCAATCCAAAGGCAATTGGTGTCGGGGGTGTCATTGGCGTTTTAATGGTAGGTTTTAAACGTGCTGCTTTTTCAAACGAAGCAGGAGCAGGTTCAGCCTCAATTGCCCATTCTGCCGTAAAAACAAAGTACCCAGCTTCTGAAGGTTTAGTCGCATTATTAGAACCATTTATTGATACCGTGGTAATTTGTACGATGACAGCTTTAGTCATTATAACTTTTAATAGTCAAAATAAGTTTACCTATGGAGATTTGTCTAAATACGACAATGCTATTGAACAAACGGATGGTAGTTACAGTCTTGTAATTGACGGGGTTAATTATGAAGATGTTAGCGGAAAGGTTTTGATAGATGGCATCCTTTACGAGGGTGCTGGAATTACTTCTAAAGCATTTGAGCAATATATACCATTTTCGGATTTGTTCTTAACCATAGCAGTTTTCTTATTTGCAATATCAACCATGATTTCATGGTCTTACTATGGGATTCAGTCTTGGAAGTTTTTGTTTGGCAGGGGTAGGCGTGCAGACATAACCTATAAGTTGTTATTTTTGATTTTTATCATAATTGGATCTGCAGCTAGTATGGACTCTATTTGGGCCTTCTCTGATGCCATGATATTTGCTATGGTATTCCCCAATATGATTGGGCTTTATTTTTTGTTCCCAGTGGTGAAAAAAGAACTAAACAGATATCTTACTGCCATACGAACCAAATCATGATCTAAATATGTAAAACCCCAGGTCCTTTCTACAAACTAAATAAAGCACAGCGTAGAGGTGTGTTGTAGACTTTCTTTTTATTCCTTGTTGTTCACTTGGTTAATTTGTTAATTGATAAACAAGTCCCAGTGGCACAAAATTTTTGGTTAAAAAGCAACCAAGTCTATAATTTAATAGATCCCCTAACCACTATGGTATTGCTTGGCTATTATTACACAAATAGACTCTGTTAAAAAAGCAAGATTATTTTTATATTTGTCGTTTAATTAGCTATGAATACTGAATTACAAACAGGTCCATCCTTTGAATTGGGCGAAATACACAGGCTGATTTCAGCCTCAGCTCGTGATTTTGCAAGACAGTACATTGCCCCTTACGTAATGGACTGGGACGAACACCAATTTTTTCCTAAAGAACTTTTGCGTCAAGCTGGCGAAATGGGCTTTATGGGTATACTTGTTCCTGAAACGTATGGCGGTGCTGGTCTCGGATATTTTGAGTACACAGCTATCATTGAAGAAATTTCAAAGGTTGATCCTTCCATTGGACTTTCCATTGCAGCACACAACTCTTTGTGTACAAATCACATTTTGACTTTTGGGGATGAGTCTCAAAAACAACGATGGTTGCCCAAGCTTGCTACTGGCGAATGGATAGGTGCATGGGGCTTGACCGAGCACAACACTGGTTCTGATGCTGGCGGTATGAATGCTACTGCTGTTCAGGATGGAGACGACTGGATTATCAATGGCACTAAAAACTTTATTACCCATGGTAGCAGCGGAGACATAGCTGTTATAGTGGTGCGTACAGGCGAAAAAGGCGATAGTCGCGGGATGACTGCCTTTGTTGTTGAGCGTAGTACCCCAGGCTTTTGTTCGGGTAAAAAAGAAAATAAACTTGGAATGCGCGCATCGGAGACAGCAGAGCTTGTTTTTGATGAATGTCGTATTCCAGACGCCAACCGTTTGGGCCCTGTCGGCGATGGATTCATTCAATCCATGAAAATATTAGACGGCGGAAGAATTTCTATAGCCGCATTGTCCTTGGGAATTGCAAGAGGTGCTTATGAGGCTTCGTTAAAATACTCGTCCGAACGAGTACAGTTTGGAAAACCCATCAACGCATTTCAGGGCATTTCATTTAAGTTAGCCCAGATGGCCACAGACATTGAAGCTTCTGAATTGCTGATGCACAAAGCTTGTTATGAAAAGAATATGGGCAGGCGCATGACGAAAATAAGCGCCATGTGTAAGCTTTTTGCTTCTGAAACCTGTGTAAGTGTTGCAAATGAAGCTGTGCAGATTTTTGGTGGTTATGGTTATTCTAAAGATTATCCTGTTGAAAAATACCTTCGTGATTCCAAACTTTGTACCATTGGCGAGGGCACTTCTGAAATTCAAAAAGTGGTTATTGCAAAACAAATTTTAAAATAGGGTAGTAGGTTCTTATAAATACTACTATATTTACCAACTAATTTTAAAGAAAGGAGGGTAGATTCATGCTAATAATTCCAATCAAAGAAGGTGAAAATATCGATCGCGCACTAAAGCGATTCAAACGTAAGTTTGATAAAACAGGAACCATGCGTCAGCTCCGTAAGCGCCAGACATTCTCGAAACCTTCAATTTCGCGTCGCGCTGAAATTCAAAAAGCTGCATATATCCAGAACCTACGCGACCAAGAAGACGTTTAATATCTTTTTGTAACTTGTCCTAATGGACAACGTCGCTGCTTTTCTCCGCTATTTAAATTCTGAGAAAAATTATTCCGCACATACGGTACGTGCCTACAGCAAAGACATAGAAGGTTTTGCTATGCACTGTTCCGACAACTATGGTTTGCACAATCTTGAGAAAGTGCATTACTCCATGCTACGTGACTATGTTATCGTGTTGTCTAAGCGTGGTTTGACCATGCGAAGCATCAACCGTAAGTGCTCTGCACTTAAATCACTGTATGCGTATTTCCAGAAAGTAGGTATCATTGAGGTGCATCCTTTTGCCCAACACAAGGCTGTTAAGGGAAAGAAGGCATTTATTACTCCTTTTAGCGTGGCAGAGCTCAATACGATACTTGAGCAAATTGACCGATCAGATTTCGCAGGCTTACGTGACGCTACAGCCATTGAGCTTTTGTATGGTACGGGCATCCGTCAAGCCGAGCTCATTGGATTGGAAACTTCCGATATTGATTGGGCACGGAGTCAAATACGTGTTTTGGGCAAACGCAACAAAGAGCGCCTTGTTCCGCTTATACCTGCGCTAGCTACCGCATTAAAACGGTATGTAGAGCAGCGTAAGGCCTATACAGGAACGTCATCGCACTCCTTCCTAATGGTTACTAATAGTGGTAACAAAATCTACCCAGCATTTGTATATCGGTTAATAAAAACGTATTTTAGAGGGATATCTAATAAGATAAGTACCTCTCCACATGTGTTGCGACACAGTTTTGCAACCCATATGCTAGATGCAGGTGCAGATATAAACGTGGTTAAGGAAATACTTGGTCATGAAAGCTTGGCTGCTACTCAAGAATACACGAAAGTTCAGCTCCCAAAGTTGCAAGACGCCTATCGCGCGGCACATCCAAGAGCAAAAAAGTAAGCATCGACCAAGCTCAACTTTTTTAACATTTTAAAGTCTTTTAAATGCAATTAACAATTCAAGCTATCAACTTTTCAATTAAGTCAAAACTCAACTGCTTTATATCCAAGCGTGTCGATAAATACAAACACTATTATGGAAAAATTTTATCCACTGACTTGTACATGAAGCTAGAAAAGTCTGCTCACAGACGAAGTAAGCAAGTTGAGATTAAAGTAAAAATACCAGGCGAAACTTTGATTGTTAAGAAAGAAAGCAACACTTTTGAACAAGCTATTGATGCGGCTTCTAAGGCTGTTGAGCGCCTGCTTATTCGTCATAAAGAAAAGCAATTACTTTCTTATTAAAAAGGGCGTTTAATTTTTTTGAAGCCATCTAAATTAATTGTTACATTTGCAATCGCTATTGAAATAAGAGCAAAAGCCGATGTAGCTCAGCTGGCTAGAGCAGCTGATTTGTAATCAGCAGGTCGTGGGTTCGAGTCCCTCCATCGGCTCTTTAAATTTTTCACCTTTTTGTGGTGAACGATCTTTGTAATAGGGGAGATACTCAAGCGGCCAACGAGGACAGACTGTAAATCTGTTGTTTTTTAACTTCGCAGGTTCGAATCCTGCTCTCCCCACACTGAAAATTAAAACGCGGGAGTAGCTCAGTTGGTAGAGCGTCAGCCTTCCAAGCTGAATGTCGCCGGTTCGAACCCGGTCTCCCGCTCTTAATTTTATAACCAACGCCGATGTAGCTCAGGGGTAGAGCGTTTCCTTGGTAAGGAAGAGGTCGGCAGTTCAAATCTGCTCATTGGCTCTACTGATAATCAGTAACTTACATCTCCAATACACCATCATAAAAATATTGTAAACGAACTTTAAACGAACTGTTTGGCAAGTAAATGGTGTTTTTAGCTATTTTTAGCTATTGTCTTTTTCCTCAAGGCTTGGTACATATTCAACCCTAAAACTTTTCTGTTCATTGTTGGTTTCTTTGTAGCTGTGAGATAGCTTGGGGATGCAGTAGTTTAAAGCTATTTCTAAAAGCTTAATCTTGTTAGCAACATTTAAATTAGCAGTAGATAATTCACTTATTGTACCATCTATTAAATCAACAAGTTTGTTCTTTACTTCTGTGGTAACCTTATTTGGCACACCTTTAGTGCGCCCACCTGTCTTTATTCCGTATGCCATTTGTCTAAATAGTTCTATTATAGGTAAGTTATGGGGTAATTAGTTTATTTACTATTGCTTTTAGTTCGTCTATTTCAGCTTGTTGTTTATTGAGTTTTGCCTCTTGCTCTTTTAATCTATTTATTTCAGCTTGTTGTTTATTGAGTTTTGTGTCTTGCTCTTTTAAAGCATTTATAAGCACAGGGACAAGCCCTTGATAGTTTACTGATTTAACACCATTACTTTC
>PKDQ01000002.1 GCA_002862645.1 Flavobacteriaceae bacterium
TTATGGGGTTTAAAACCGCCATGGCGCGGGTAGCTGTCTTGTTTAAATCCTCACGTACGCAAAACTCCAACAAAGAAGCATCAATAACATTTTCACGTTTTGCAATACCAACGGTTTCGGCAAACTTTCGTAAAGAAGTGGGGGTATAGCCCCGGCGTCGCAAGCCGCTTATGGTGGGCATACGTGGATCATCCCAGCCGTCTACTTTTCCGTCTACAACCAAGCGTTGTAGCTTGCGCTTGCTGGTAATTGTATAATTCAAGTTGAGCCGGGCAAACTCGCGTTGTTTGGGGCGCAAACCTGCATCAACCAAATGGTTTAAAAACGCATCGTATAAGTCACGGTGTGGTTTAAACTCTAGCGTACACAGGGAGTGTGAAATTTGTTCGATATAGTCTGACTGGCCGTGGGCCCAGTCATACATGGGATAAATAGACCAAACGTCTTTTGTTCTGTGGTGGGGTTTGTGCAAAATGCGATATAAAATAGGGTCGCGTAACAACATGTTGGGCGATGCCATGTCGCCTTTAAAACGAAGCGTGTAAGTGCCTTCTTGGTGTTTGCCTGCTTTCATTTCCTCAAAAAAGCGAAGTGCTTCTTTTGGGTTTTGGTTGCGATAAGGGCTGGCGCTACCAGGGGAGGTGGGCGTTCCTTTTTGTGTGGCAATTTCTTCAGGTTTTTGTGCGTCTACATAAGCATGGCCTTCTTTAATGAGCTGAATGGCCCAATTATAAAGCTGATCAAAATAATCGGACGCATAACACTCTTTATCCCATGAATAACCTAGCCAAGCAATATCGCCTTTTATGGCATCTACAAAATGCTGTTCTTCTTTGGCGGGATTGGTGTCATCAAAGCGAAGGTTGACAGGTGCGTTGTATGTTTTACCAAGTTCGAAATTTAAGCAAATGGCTTTTACGTGGCCAATGTGCAGGTAACCGTTAGGTTCTGGCGGGAAACGAAAGCGCAACGAGGAGGGGTTTAGTCCAGAAGTCAGATCTTCATCGATGATGTGTTCAATAAAGTGTTTCGCCATTTTCCTGTGAATCGAAATTGTTTGCGGCAAAGGTAATTATTTAGACCAACTCCGTTGTTTAAGTTTTTATATTTGACACATTATGGGAAAAGTATATGTAGAAAACATTCGGGTCTATGCTTATCATGGGTGTTTACCTGAAGAAACGCGCATTGGTAGCGACTATCGAGTAGATGTTTGGGTGTCGGGAGACTTGGCTGTCTCAGAAGTTTCTGACAAGCTGGAGGACACTATTGATTATGTAAGCATTTGCGCTTGTGTTCAAGAAGAAATGGCAACGCCCTCCAAATTGTTAGAGCACGTAGCGAAACGCATTATAAATCGTATTTTCAAAATAAGCGCTATGGTTGATAAGGTTAATGTAAAAGTCACTAAGATTAATCCGCCAATTGGTGGGCATGTAGCGGCTGTGGCTGTTGCGTTATGTGAGACAAAGAAATAAAGAGGGTGTAGCATAAAAAATGTTACTTTTGCATCCTCAATGGCACCGTGGCCGAGTGGCTAGGCAGAGCTCTGCAAAAGCTTGTACAGCGGTTCGAATCCGCTCGGTGCCTCTACTTTATTTGGGCCTCTATAATTGTTTTTAGTTGTTCCTTTTGCTCTGGAAAACTCCCCTGAAAAACAAAGAATAAGCCAAATCCCAAAATGATAACATGTACCAGTTGTTTAACCTTATAAATAACTAAAGGGGTTAAAAGGGGTTTGAGTTGTTTGGCAAGGTAAATTTTAACAATATCAAACAGCAAATAAATCAACAAGACGTATACGAAAAACCAAAAGTCTGCGCCAAAAACTACTAGGCCAACCCAGAATAAAAAAGTGCCGATATTTATAATGTTTAACACAAACCCTTTTGCTACATAAAAAAAATAATTCCCTTTTGGTAACGTCTTCGCGTGAAATGACATCCTTTTTTTTTGTCTGCTTGATGCTATTAAAGAACCCAAACCAAAAGCAGACAAAACAATACCGCCAATGATAAACCATCGGGGGTTTTCTGCTAGGCTACTACGGAGTGATTGTGTGCTAAAAAGAGCTGCTAATATAAAAACAACATCGGCAAGAACGGCACCTAAATCAACACAAAAAGCGTGTTTTGCTCCTTTGGTAATACTTGTTTCAACAATTACAAAGAAAACGGGGCCAGTAGAAAAAACAAGCAACAACGCCAGGGGGATTGCAGCTAAAAATTCACTCATTATCAGGGTTTTCGATTGTAGGGCTGATTTGTTCTATACTACCGCCAACAGCGATAGATTTAATAAGTTTTTTGGGCTGTCCGTGCACACGAACAGAACCGCCTAATGAAACCTTTACTTCTGCAAATTCTGTTGCGTAAACCGCCGCTCTACCTCCCGCCTTAATTTTAACCTCTACTTGTTCGGATGTTAACGAAGCGGCCTCTAACACACCCCCTGTAGCCACTTTGTGGTTTTGTACAACGGCAGCGCCTTTAAGTGTAATAATACCGCCAGAGTTTGTTTTTGTTTTTACTTTTTGTACATCTAGAGTCGCGTCAATTTCTGCACCTTCTTGTGCTTTGAGTGTAATACTTGGTTGAAAGAGTACATCTTGGCATGAAACAAAAGAGCCTTCGTTTGCATCAATAACTTCTAAAATGTTGGAAGAAAACAGCGCAACATTGGTATTAAAACCCCTTAGTCGTTTTTTTAAATCCATCCGGATGAATAAACGGCCATTTTTGTTTTTTATTGATAAAAAAGATTTGTTTTTTCCTTCTACCACCAAAGAGTCCGCATCAGAGGGAATAATGGTTAAACGAATACCGTCAAATACCTTAATTTCATAAAACTGGCCGAGTTTTATTGCTTGGGCTTGTGAAAGAGTAGAAATGATGAAAAAAAATAAAAAAATACGCATGGTCGTTCTTTACTCAAAGATACATATTATTCTACGTGTCCCAGTATGTTAAAATCTAAGTGTCTTTTTATGGGATCTGCTGCTATCACTTTTATCATGACGCGGTCACCAAGTTGTATGCTTTTCTTTGTTTTTTTTCCTACAAAAGCATAATTTCGTTCATCGAAAATATAAAAATCGCCAGGTATGTCTTGAGGTCGTGCCATCCCTTCACATTTGTTGCCTACCAATTCAACATAAAGGCCACGCTCTACAACTCCTGAAATAACACCTGTAAACGTTTCACCTATAAACTCTTGCATATATTTTACTTGCATAAATTTAATAGAGTCACGTTCTGCTTTTGTGGCTAAAACTTCCATAGATGAGCAGTGCTTCATTATTGCTTCATACGGTTCAGGTTTAGGTGATTTTTTTTCATCTAAGTAATGTTGTAGGAGGCGGTGCGCTACGACATCAGGGTACCTTCTAATAGGGGAAGTAAAATGAGAATAGTAATCAAATGCTAAACCATAGTGTCCTATATTTTGGGTAGTGTACTTGGCCTTACTCATGCTTCTTATTGTTAGGGTGTCAATAAGGTTTTGCTCAGGTTTATTAGCAATGTCTTTAAGAAGCTTATTTATTGAGTGTGCGGTTGTTTCACCGGATGCTAAATTTAAGGTGTAACCAAACCCATTGATTACGTTTTTTAATTGATCTAATTTTTCTTCGTTTGGTTCATCGTGTACCCTAAAAACAAATGTTTTTTTTGGGTCCTTTTTTACAATAAATTCCGAGACTTTTTTATTAGCCAAAAGCATATATTCTTCAATGAGTTTATTTGCTTCTTTGCTTGTTTTAATAAACACATCTTTAGGGTTCTTATCTTTATCTAGCGTAAAACGAACCTCTTCTTTATCAAAAGATATAGCGCCCTTTTCCATTCTTTTTTTACGCAAGTGTTTTGCTGTTGTATTTAGTTGCAGTATAGCTTCTTTTACTATTTTATCAACCGTATAGGTTTTTGATGTAAGGGACAGTTCTGCTGGAATCGTTGCCTCTTGTGTCTCTATAATATGTTGGGCTTCATGATAAGCAAATCTATAATTGGAGTTAATAACGGTTCTTCCAAATTTTTGCGCTTTGATATTCCCTTTTGTGTCTAATGTGAAAATGGCCGCAAAAGTTAATTTTTCTTCATTGGGTCTTAAAGAACAAACTTTATTGGATAATTGTTCTGGTAACATAGAAACAACTCGATCGACAAGGTAAACAGAGGTTGCGCGTTGATATGCTTCGTTGTCTAAAACACTTCCTTCTTTTACATAATAAGAAACATCTGCTATATGGATTCCCACCTCGAAATAACCATTTTCTTTTACTTGGAAAGATAGGGCGTCGTCAAAATCTTTAGCATCTGTAGGATCTATTGTGAATGTTAGAACATCACGATAATCCATTCTTTTTTTTATTTCGCTGGAGGGTATTTTTTCATCAATAGCGTTCGCTTTCTGTTCTATTTGATGATCAAAAGTATAGGGTAATCCGTATTCTGCTAATATAGTGTGTATTTCCGTTTCTGCATCACCAGGAACACCAAGTACTTCTATAATTTTTGCTTGAGGTGATTTTGTTTGCTCCCAGCTCTTAAAAGAAATTAATACCCTATCACCATCATTGGTTTTCATTTCGGGGACAGACTCAATATAAAAATCTACAGATGATATTCTTGGACTAACGCGAACAAACATGGTTCCGTTTTGTTTGTGAAGGGTTCCAACAAAACGTTCTCTCTTACGTTCTACTATATCTATTATTTTTGCTTCTCTTTTCCGTTTTCCCTTTGAAGGAAAAGCATAAAAAAGCACCTCATCACCACCAAAGGCTTTGTGGTGAAGCGTAGGCGAAACCTTTACATCTTCTTCAAAGTCCTCAGATATAATATAACCCATGCCGTTTGTGGATACATCAAGAACACCCCGGAGGTACTTTTCTTGTTTCTTTGCTTGATAAGTACCTTTGGTTGAGTTATTAATTTGATTGAGTGCAGCGAGCTTTTTTAGATTCTTTATAATGTGGTTGCGACCACTTGGGTCTTTAACACCAAGACGGCTGGCTATTTGTTTGTAGTTGAACGTTTTGTTCGGGGATTGATCTAAAACCTGAAGTATGTTTTTTTGAATTGATAAAACGTTGTTTTTTTTACCCATATCATACAAAGGTATGCCTTATAATTTGTCTTTGAAGTTTATCAACAAATAAATATTAGATAACATCTTTTATCTTTTTAATTTTTTAATATATGGTGTTTATTATTGTGTGTTAATAACCACAATAAATATGTTTTATTTTTTATAATTATCTTATACTAAAAGACATACATATTAAAAAACAACCTAAATATATGTTAGTAAAGTAGTAGAATTTGTTAATACATTAAAAGTAAGTACTAATAAAACAAGTTTAATAATTCCTTTTTTTTTCAAGTCTTCTTTCATATTATGTTTGTTAAAATTTATTAAAAGAAATAAACAAACAACTTTAATAAACACAAAAAACATACAGATAGAAGGAAAAGGATATTAACAATAATAAAAGTGTAATTTTATAAAAAACAAAAGCAATGCATATTTCCATTGGAAACGACCACGCTGGTCCAGATTTAAAAAAAAAGATTTTTACATTATTAACTTCTTTAGGACACACATACACCAACCACGGAACAGATACTAATGACAGTGTTGATTACCCTGATTTTATTCATCCTGTGGCGGTGGATGTAAGAGAAGGTAAATCAAGCCTTGGTATAATTATATGCGGAAGTGGAAACGGTGCTAACATGACAGCAAACAAATATCCCGAAATTAGATCAGCGTTGTGTTGGAGCCCAACATTAAGTGCTCTTGCGCGCCAACATAATAACGCTAATATATTAAGTATCCCCGCCCGTTTTGTAACAACAGAAGTAGCAAAAGAAATGGTAAAAACTTTTATAGAAACTGATTTTGAGGGAGATCGTCACCAAAACAGGGTAGATAAAATATCACAATGCCGGTAACATGGGACATACATATTTGGGAAACCATAAGCAAAAAAAAACTTTATGATGTTTTAGCACTTCGTTCAACTGTTTTTGTGGTTGAACAAAACTGTGTTTACCAAGACCTAGACGGCAAAGACGAAAAAGCAATACACATCCTTGGGTACGAACAAGAAGTATTAATTACATACGCTCGTGTATTTATTTCCACTAAAACGACTGTTATTGGACGTGTGCTTGTACACCCTTTGTTCAGAGGATTAGGTTATGGTAAGCTCATTATGCAAAAAAGCATAGCACAAGCACCGCCCAATATACCGGTCAATATTTCTGCACAAGAACACTTAAAAACGTTTTACGAGTCTCTTGGTTTTTCACAAATCGGAAGCGGTTATTTAGAAGACGGAATCCCTCACATACCGATGGCTATTCTTCCATTTCAACCCATTTCGTAATCAGCGGCAACATTGTTTTTTCAATGGTTTCTAACGAAGGCAGATCACGCGATGTATAAACAAAAAAACCATTTCCTCCTAAGGGTACGTACGAAGGGTCAGCACAAATAATACGGTACTGCTCTCGCAACAACCGTTTAATTTTGTTACGGTCAACAGCCCTAGGAAATAAGCGCTTAGAAACCCCAAACCCCAAAGCCAACCCATTCCCTTTCTGCTTATCACAAACCAATTTTAACGGTCTTTTTCCGAAGTGTGTTCCTTCCGAAAAAAGACGTTCAATAGTCCGTTTGCTTTTAAGGCGCTTTATTTCAGTTCGTTGTTTCGAAAACATTATTACTTAAATCTATATCTGCCATAAAACCGGATGGGTCTATGCGCATTTGTTCTATTTCACTCAACGGGGCATCTATAGTCAAGGTGTATGTTGGCCTTGCCCAAGCCCAGTCTTTTTCGGTTTTACAATCGCCTTCACAACCAGGCTTTTCACCAAACATCATTTGCAAAGGGATGTAGTGCATTTTCCGCGTTCCGTTTTTGTAAAGCACACCAAAATCTATAGGCATTCCCATTGCACCGACTCGCTTCAATTCAACAATTGTTTTTCCTTCTTTTTGGCTGACAGATTCTATAGCGTAATCAATTGTTTTCGTTGTCCGCGTCCAGTCGTTTAAATACCATTCTAACTGAATTCCAGACACCTTTTCGGCGACGCGCTTAAAATCATTGGGTGTTGGGTGCGTGAAAGCAAACGCACTATAAAAATCCTGCAGCGTTTTTAGCAACGCATCTGGCCCAATAATATACCCGAGTTGTGTAAGAAAAATAGACCCCTTGTCATAACTAGCAGTTCCATAAGCTAGATTGGTATCAAAGCGATCTGCATGCGTGGTAAGCGACTCTTCCAGATCAAAATCTACCAGCCTGCGATAGTCTTCATAAGAACGATCAAAAGCCTCAAGGTTTTCTTTCAACACCTGTTCCCCAAGCGCATCTAAAAAAGAGGTGAACCCTTCGTCCATCCAAGCGTACTTCGATTCATTAAAAGCCAAAACATGCTGAAACCAAGAATGTGCTAGTTCGTGCGAAGTAACCCCATATAAGCTAGTATAGCTTCGCTCACCCGTGATAAGTGTGCACATAGCATATTCCATACCGCCATCTCCCCCTTGAAGAATGCTGTACTGCTTATAAGGATAAGGCCCAACAGCGCTGTTAAAAAAAGTTAAAAGCGCCGAGGTTTCACCCTGAAGCTTTTTCCAGTTTTCAATTATTTCTTTGTCATTTTGATAGAAAAAATGAAGCGTTACCCCTTCTTTTGTTTCTAAAACATCGTGTATATAATCAGGATCTGCAGCCCAGGCAAAATCATGAACCATAGGGGCTACAAAATGCCAGGTGAGGTTTTTACCACGTGCTTTGGCCGTTTTTTTAGCATACCCATGCCCAATCTCTTCGGGGTTTTGTAAATAACCAGTACCGCCAACAATATAGTCTTTATCAAGGGTTAATTTAACATCAAAATTTCCCCAAACCCCGTGAAATTCTCTTCCAATATATGGGTTGGTGTGCCAACCCTCATGGTCATACTCAGCTAGTTTTGGATACCATTGTGTCATTGATAACGAGACGCCCTCTTTGCTGTCTCGTCCACTACGACGAATTTGTTTGGGCACTTGCCCCTCGAAAACCATAGACAGGGTGGTGCTGGCATTTGGAGGTAAAGGCTCGGCTAAGGGCACAACAAGAATAGTTTCTTCTTCTTTAAAAGCGAGTGGTTTTCCGTCTTGTAAGACAGTGGAGGGATGTAAATACCCAATTTCTTTTTCGTTTAATCCCCCAATTCGAGAACCTACCCTAGCATCTGGGTCTCTTAGCGAAAGGGAACGGATATCCATTTCGCTTCCTGGCTGAAAGGCATTAAAGTATAAATGATAAAATACCCGACGAAGAGTGTCGGGAGATTTGTTGGTGTAGACCAATTCTTGTGTTCCTGAATAGCGAAACGTTTTCACATCTATATTCACCTCCATAGTGTAATCAACGTGTTGTTGCCAATATCCAGGCTGTGATTGCCCAAAAGCAACAGCGGAAATAAGTAATAAAAGCAGTGTTCTCATGTGTTTAAAAGGCATTTAGTGTTTCGGTCGCAAGGCTTTCGTGTAAACGAACACCTCTATCCGTGTGTTGCACGGTTATCAAGGTGTTGTTAGCATCGTGCTGCATAAATAAAACAAAATTTTCTTCTGCAGCACGACTCAAAAAGCGTTTTTTTTCTTCTAGGGTTTGCAGCGGTCTAACATCATAACCCATAATGTACGGCAAGGGCAGATGTCCAGCAGTGGGCAATAGGTCCGCCATAAAAACAAGGGTTTTTCCACGATAAGAAATATGCGGAATCATTTGTTTTTCAGTGTGTCCGTTTACAAACAAAACACCAAAACCCAGACCACAATCTGAATCAAAAGAAGTTTTAGGTGTTTCAATAAAACACAACCGCCCACTTTCTTGAATAGGCATCAGGTTTTCGGACAAAAAGGAAGCACTTTCTCTTTCATTTGGATTGACAGCCCACTCCCAATGCTGTTTATTGCTCCAATAGCGCGCATTAGGAAAAGAGAGTTCATAAGCCGTTTTGTTTTCGTTCCAGCGCACCGCCCCACCACAGTGATCGAAGTGTAAGTGTGTCAAAAAAACATCTGTGATATCTGTTCTAGCGAACCCTGCCTTTTTTATAGATTCATCGAGGGAGTCATTTCCATATAACCCAAAGTGTCTAAAAAAGCGGTCCTCCTGTTTGTTGCCCATACCAGCATCTATCAATATAAGACGATTACCATCTTCAATAAGTAATGAACGCGCAGCAAGATCAATGCGGTTCAGGCTGTCTGCTGGGTTGGTACGACTCCATAAGGTTTTGGGCACAACACCAAACATAGCGCCGCCATCAAGTTTAAAGTACCCTGTTTCTATTATATGGAGTTTCATCAACAACGAATGTACAAAAGATTTATCCGTCTATTTTTTCCTTAAGCGCAAGCCCAAACTCTATCATGGCAGCCGCTTCGGCAGGTGTTGCGGGGCGTAAAAACTGACGCACAATTAATTCTCTTCCATTGCTCATGATGTGATAGAACCCATAAGCAGAAAAGAAAGACACCATTTTAGCATCAAAGAGAGCACGAATTTTTTTGGGGTTATTCCCTTGAACGTAAAAGTCACGTGAGAATTCAGGATAATCTGGAAAATCAATATCGTGTATTCCTGCCAAGTGAGAGAGTTTTTCAAGCAACAACTCCCTGTCGAACGAAAACACGGGGATTTCCCTCTCCAATTGAACACGCAATAAGGTTGTTTGGATGTTTTCTTTAGCAATAAAAGCCCCTTCGCTATAGTTTATATCAAACAAGGACAGCCGTTTATTTGGCCCTTCAATTAGGTTATACACACGCTCCACAGAAGTGGTTTGATAAACAGGGTGGTCACGCAACATGCGTTTTTGGGTAGCAGCCGTTTCCTTATAGACCCATCCTTTTTCATGCGCCAAAGCTTCTAGCTGTAGTTGTCTTTTCGTGCGCCCACCGCCAAAGACACGAAGTTTCTTTAAAGGGCGAAGCGTACGCACCGCAAACGGATGACTTGAGTCGGTTTCGTGAATATCCAAACCTATTATTTCCAACGCCCCCCCTTTGCGCTCAAACAACTCTTCATAGTTCTGTAAGCTTTCTTGAACCGTGTGGTCTACAAAAGAGCACAAAGAAAAATCGACAACAGCCCGTTCGTTTTGAGGAATTTTATCAAGCTTTGATTTAAGCTTGTAAAAATTAAGGAATGTACAGAAATGAATGATACCGACGTAGTAGTTTTGAGTTTCATTTTCTTTGTACATCAAAACATTAGGTTTCAATAAATTTCTTGAAAACAGCCAAAAGGCCTTGTTGAGCAATACATGAACGATAAAAGTGGCGAATAAACCAATTAAAATCCCCGTCATCAAGTCCGTGAGAAGTGTAGAAATAAGCGTTGTCAAAAACACAAGCAGTTGCTCTTTTCCAATTTGATACATGCGCACAAAAACAGCAGGTGCCGCCAGTTTATAGCCCGTATACACCAAGATTGCCGCCAAGGATGTCAGCGGAATGCGTCTTAGCTGGTCTTGGAAAACCAATACCATTATAAACAAAAAAGCAGCATGGAAAAAGTTGGCACTTCTGTTATTTGCTTGGTTGTTTACATTGACAGAACTGCGCGCAATTACCGTAACAACATTCATACCCCCCAAGAAACCACTTACAATAGTTGCCAGGCCAAGTGCCTTCATGTCTTTGTTGGTATTGGATCTTCTTTTTTGCGGATCAAGCTTGTCAACAGCCTTAATGCTCAGCAGCGACTCTATACTTGAAATAAGCGTAATAGAAACGACTACTCCCCAAAAAGCCGGCTGGGTCCATTTTGAAAAATTCGGTGTAGGCACCCCACCAAGCAAATTTTCAGGAAGTGAAATTAGCAGGGCCTTACTAATGGGGTTTCCGCCACCAACAAAAGAGGAATAAGCGTCAAAGCCTAGGGCAAGCAAAACGACCCACATGGGCGCGGGCACAAGGTGAAAAAAACGGCTTCTAATTTTACTGTAAAAGACCATTATCAATAAGCTTACTACGCCTATTCCTGCGGCATACCACTGACCGGTAGTCCCTTCTGTAAAAAGGGAGGTTATTAAAGCCGGCACACCTAAAAATAATTCTAGCGCAATACCTTTAGTTTCCAAATCCCCAAACATTACATAAAACTGCTTAAGCAAAATAGTAATTCCAATTGCTGAGAGCATTCCTTGTATTGCTGTTGCAGGAAAAAAATCACTCAAAGAACCAAAGCGCAAAAAACCAAACAAAAGGAGCAGCACACCAGAAAGTATAACGGCAGCCAATGCATATAAGTAACCTGCCTGCATGTCTCCTTCGCCAAGTACTGTGACAGCGCCCAACAGTACAACGACCAATCCGTTTCCAGGCCCCGTTATGGTAACATGAGAACCACCTAAAATCGCTACAACCACCCCACCTACAACGGAAGCAATAATCCCTGCAATTGGAGGAAAGCCGGAAGCAATAGCCAAACCTAAAGCAAGAGGCATTGCAATAAGCGAAACCACGAATCCAGCAAAAATATTGCTGCGCATACCAGAAAATACAGCGCGCGTATTCATTATCTAACAATTAAAACATCGGTGGGCAAATCAGACAAAATATATTCTAGATCGTGAGGGAACAGACGATCCCAAAGGGTTAGCTTGCTAGGCGCATTCATCACCAGGAGGTCAGCACGACTCACACGAGCATAATGCCCAATGGAGTATCCGCGGCGGCCAAAAATAGGCTGTACAATAAGCTCTAAATTTTCTTTTACTTGCTCGGGGATGTCGTTCAGCAGCCGTTGTACTCTAGAATTTTCGCGTAGCTTGATACGTTCTTTGGCAATGGTAGATTTTCGAAGGCTTCGATCATCATCTACTTTAATTGCAACACTGTCCTCGGGAATTTCTTCTACTATGGTTAGTTTCTGCGCCCCAAGGCTTGAAAGCACATAAAACGCACGGTCAATAGCTTCTTCTGTTTTGGGATGTGCTAAACCGTTTACAACACCAGAGGAACAAGCAACACGATCAATAGAAGGCTTGATAAGCAACAAGACATCACAAGGCGCTTTTCGGGTCAGTTTCCTTGCAACAGAACCTAAATAATATTTGAGCAACCCCTCTCTTTTAATTGCCCCTAGAATCAATAAATCGGCATTTTCACCGGCACAAGCACCAAGCAAAACCTCTGCGGGGTTGCCTGCTTTCCAAAGCACGCGATAATCAGGAATCGCAACATCAAAGCTAGAGATGATTTTATCTAGGGCAGTCTCTTTTTCGTTTGTTTTCTCTCCCACATGGACCATAACAAGGGAAGCATTAAACATTTTGCTCATACGCAAAGCCTCAAACACATTCGCCTGAATGTTGGGTGAAAACGCCACCCCCACGACCACCGTGTTATATTGCTTTTGTTGCATAACTTTAAATATATTAAAATTTTAGAATAAAGAAAACAAAACACCCCTATAGAGAACTTAAAAAAAGAAAGCCAATAAAAAAACAAGGGTTTAATGCCTATTCATTCAGCTTAAGCACCGCCATAAACGCTTGTTGCGGAATTTCTACATTTCCAATTTGGCGCATTTTCTTCTTCCCTTTTTTCTGACGCTCAAGCAGCTTGCGCTTTCGGGTAATATCACCACCATAACATTTTGCGGTAACGTCTTTTCGCACCGCCTTAACGGTTTCTCTAGATATGATTTTTGCGCCAATAGCGGCTTGAATTGGAATGTCAAACTGTTGGCGGGGAATCATCTTTTGAAGTTTTTCACATATTTTTTTACCTAACTCATAAGCATTATCGGCATGTACCAAGGCAGACAAAGCATCTACTACGTTTCCATTAAGCAGCACATCAACACGCACCAATTTAGAGGTACGCATCTCTATCGGGCTATAATCAAACGAAGCATAGCCTTTAGAGACAGACTTTAGGCGGTCGTAAAAATCAAAAACAATTTCTGCTAGCGGCAAATCAAAGGTCAATTCGACACGTTCGGTCGTTAGGTAGGTTTGGTTGGTGATTATGCCGCGTTTTTCAATACACAGGCTCATCACATTACCCACAAAATCAGCTTTGGTGATTATAGTTGCTTTTATAAAGGGCTCTTCCACACGATCTACAACAGATGGGTCTGGCAAATCTGAGGGGTTGTTGACAATAAGAATATTGTTTGGGTCTTTTCTAGTGTAAGCGTGATAGGATACGTTGGGAACGGTAGTAATTACCGTCATATTAAACTCACGCTCCAAACGTTCTTGAATAATTTCTAGGTGAAGCATTCCCAAAAACCCACATCGAAAACCAAAACCAAGCGCCGCCGAACTCTCTGGAGCAAACACTAGCGAAGCATCGTTTAATTGCAGTTTTTCCATAGAGGCACGAAGCTCTTCGTATTCCTCTGTATCTACTGGGTAAATTCCAGCAAAAACCATGGGTTTAACCTCCTCAAACCCTTCAATCGCAATATCAGTTGGTCGATTAACAGACGTAATTGTATCACCTACCTTAACTTCTTTAGCTTCTTTTACTCCTGTTATAATATAGCCCACATCGCCAGCAAGCATTTGCTTTCTAGGCTCTTGTTTTAGCTTAAGGACGCCAATTTCATCGGCGCCATAGGTATTGCCCGTAGCCATGAATTGTACTTGCTCACCGTTGTTGATTTTCCCATTCAAAATTCTAAAATAGGTTTCTACCCCTCGAAACGGATTGTAGACAGAGTCAAAAATTAGCGCTTGGAGTGGTGCGTCAACATCGCCTTTGGGCGAAGGAACACGATCAACAATGGCCAGTAGTATGTTTTCAATTCCCAACCCTGTTTTGGCAGAGGCACGAATGATTTCGTCGGGCTTACAACTTAAAAGATTAACGATGTCATCTGTAACTTCATCTGGGTTGGCAGAGGGAAGGTCTACCTTGTTTAGCACAGGAATGATCTCCAAATCGTTTTCTAGTGCCAGATATAAATTTGAAATGGTTTGTGCCTGAATGCTTTGCGCCGCATCCACAACCAATAAGGCCCCTTCGCAAGCAGCAATAGACCGCGAAACTTCGTAAGAGAAATCAACGTGTCCGGGCGTATCAATCAAATTAAACACATAGTGTTCTCCACCCAAAGAAACTTCCATTTGTATGGCGTGTGATTTGATGGTAATACCACGCTCGCGCTCCAAGTCCATATTGTCGAGCAGCTGGTCTTGTTTCTCACGATCTGTTACGGCACCTGTGGCATCCAATAGCCTGTCGGCAAGTGTACTTTTGCCGTGGTCTATATGCGCAATGATGCAGAAATTACGAATGTGTTTCATAGCTGAAATAAACGTGTTAGATTACAAAGATACACCAAGCGATCATAGGCGCGTGCTGCTACCAACAAAAAAACTAATTTTGTAAAAAACGAACAGATGTCCAACCTACGCATTATACTACAGATTTTTTTAGCGACAACCTTTTTGTTTTCGGCCTATACGAAAGCCGTTTTCCCTGGTTTTTTTGAAGTTTTACTAGAACAACAGGGGCTTGTCCCAAGCCGTTTGTATGGCGCCTGGGCAACACGGTTTATTATAGCCCTTGAAACATGGTTAGGGCTGTGTTTGCTGTTGTCTTTATATGCCCGATTTATACTTCGTTTTAGCTTTCTTTTGCTTGTTGCCTTTTCTGTTCATCTGGGCTATTTAATAGCCATAGGAGAAACGGGTAATTGCGGTTGTTTTGGAGAAATGATAAGCATGTCTCCTTTGGCCTCCTTAGGAAAGAATATAGTACTGCTGGCCGTAAACGGCTTTTTGCTTTGCTATAAATTCAGGGGCAATAAAAAACCACGAATCACTTGGCTATTCCTCCCTTTGTTGTTTGCAGCAGCAACGCTCATTTGGCCGGTACAAACCCAGCCCGACGAGGTGGTAGAAAAACTCCCCGCGTTCGAAGCAGAGACCGGGATAGATTTTGCCGACGGCTCCTTCTTGGTTGCTATACTCAATTTGGGTTGTGAGCACTGTCAAGAGGCAGCCCAGCAAATAGTCGCATGGCAAAACAACGGCGTTGACCTACCACGAGTAGCGGCTCTTTTTTTTGCGGAAGGCGACACCACGGTAGCGGACTTTAATACCATAACTGGATCTAACTTCCCCTACCAGATGATAGACGTAAATACCTTCTTTGATTTGATAGGCAGCGCACCGCCGAGAATTTATTGGATTGTGGACGGGCAAGTAAAACAGTACTGGGATGAAACGCTTGGACAAGACTTTCTAACTACCTTTTCGCCTTGATGGTTAAAATTGGCGACATAGAATTAAGCAATTTTCCGCTTTTGCTTGCACCCATGGAGGACGTAAGCGACCCGCCTTTTCGCGCCCTTTGTAAAGAGCAAGGCGCAGACGTGGTATATACCGAGTTTATATCTAGTGAAGGCCTAATTCGCGATGCAGCCAAAAGCGTCATGAAACTGGATATTTATGAGGCAGAACGACCTGTGGGAATACAGATTTTTGGTGCCAATCTCGACTCCATGTTGCAATCGGTAGACATTGTTGAAAAGACCAATCCCGATATTATTGACATAAACTTCGGCTGTCCAGTGAAAAAAGTAGTTTCTAAAGGAGCAGGCGCAGGGATTTTAAAAGACATTCCTTTGATGGTTACCCTTACTGCAGAAATGGTCAAGCGGACCAACCTACCAGTGACCGTGAAAACACGCTTGGGCTGGGACCACGAGAGCATTCAGATTGTGGAGGTTGCCGAACGTCTTCAAGACGTGGGCGCTAAGGCTATTTCCATACACGGAAGAACGCGCGCTCAAATGTACAAGGGTGAGGCCGACTGGACACAAATTGCAGCAGTGAAAAACAATTCTCGTATGCACATCCCCGTGTTTGGCAACGGCGATGTAAACTCACCAGAACAAGCTATAGAAATGCGCGATCAATACGGTTTAGACGGCGCTATGATTGGTAGAGCAAGCATTGGCAATCCTTGGTTTTTCAATGAAGTAAAACATTTTTTTAAGCACGGCACTCATGCAGCACCACCTAGTCTAGCAGAACGCGCAACTATGGCGCGGCGGCACTTACAAATGGCCATTGATTGGAAAGGTGAAAAGCTAGGCGTTTTCGAAACGAGGCGCCACTATACCAATTATTTCAAGGGAATACCTGATTTTAAACCCTACCGCCAACGTTTGGTAACGGAAGATCACTCAGCAGATGTTTTTGCTGTTTTAGATGAAATTGAGGAATTCTTTGGGGCTATTGCCTTATAGCATTTTTTACTACACCAGAGGCCAACCACGATACAGCAGTCGTCAACCCGCCTACCAACAGCACAACCGTCCATAAGGAAGACCATTCAAGCGCCACAGGGTAAGGTAAACCAGACCCAGGAATACTAAAAAAAGCAAACACTTTTTGCAGCCAAACAACAAGAATGGCCAGCAATAGCCCAACGCTGCTGCCTAAACCACTAAGCAACAAGCCTTGTGAAAAAAACACCCTCCGCAGCGACGGTACTGTTGCGCCCAGCTGGCGCAATGTTTTTAGGCTGCCTTTCTTTTCTAAAAGCGTCATGATGATGGCCCCCACCACATTAAAAAGGGCAATAAGCACGACTAGAGTGAGTATTGCAATCACGGCAACACGTTCTGTTTGCAGCATTTTATACAGCGCAGGGTTTAATTCAGCTTTGGTTTTAATTTCGTAAGCAGTGCCTAAGATTTTCTCTAGGTCTTGTTGTACGGCACGCGCTTCAGCGCCGTCGATTAGCTTTACATACAACGCATTAGCGTGGTTTTCTCCAGTGCGTAAAATTTCTCGCACCATAGCAATAGGCGCATAAGCTGTGTTTTCGTCTATAGGGGCACCAATTTGAAAAACGCCTCTTACAACAGCAGATTGTGCACGGAAAGGCTGTTGGTTAAGTACTCCAGCATCACGCTTGTCGGGCACAAGAAGCCTTATGCCTTCTGGGTGGTCGTAGGCAGCACCATCAAGCTGAGACAACACACCAATTCCCAACACCAACTCGTAAGCGTCAGGCTGCCCCCAGTCTCCGACCATGGTTTCACCTTCAATAACAGCAGAAAACAGGCTGTCTACTCCAATGACATTGGCAAATGCGGTTCGGTCTTCGAAACGCAACATCATTTCTTGTGAAAGCGTTGCGGAAATTAAGGCAACTTCGGGATGGTTCTGAACACGCACAAAAACATCCTTATTCATGTGAAACAAACTGCTTGTTGCAGAGGAAATGCGGATATCCGGATCAAATGCATGTGTGAATTGAAGCCCAAATTCACGAAGCCCCCCAAAAACAGATAAAACCACAAAAAAAGCAAATACAGCAACTCCAATAACAAAGGCAGCAAACCTACTGATTAGGGTAACAGCAACCTTTTTTCTAAGACCAAAGGTATAGCGCAAAGCAAGGAGGCGGGTGAAGCGCATGTGTTTATTTCAACGGGTTGTTTTTACGCATCAGCGAGTTTTCAATCTCATTAATATATTCCAAGGAATCGTCAAGATAAAAAGCAAGGTCAGGAACTTTGCGCAAATCGTTCCGGAGGCGTTTGGCCAAGTCGTGCTTTAATACAGTCTTGTTTCCTTTAATCCCTTCCAGCGTTTCTTTGGCTTTGTTGGCGGGAAATACAGACAGGTAAACTTTTGCCAAGCTCAAGTCAACCGTAATGGCAACTTTTGAAACAGACAGCACTAAGTTCTTAACTCCTTGTGTGCGAATGGCGCCCTGTAGCAAAGATGTAATTTCTTGTTGTAGTAGCGCATTAATTTTCTTCTGTCGTTGTGTTTCCATAAATCAAAAGTACTAATAACGTAGCCAAACCTGTATTTTTACGCATGGATTTTCCTATTCGAAAAATTGTACACATTGATATGGACGCTTTTTTTGCTTCTGTAGAACAATTGGACAATCCCGAATTGAGGGGAAAGCCTATAGCTGTTGGTGGCGGATCTGAGCGAGGTGTGGTGGCAGCAGCAAGTTACGAAGCACGGAAGTATGGAGTGCGCAGCGCCATGTCAGGCCGACAAGCGAAGAAGCTTTGTCCTGAACTGATTTTTGTTTCCTCTAACAGCGCTCGATATAGAGAAGTTTCGGAACAAATACGGGAGATATTTCACGAGTATACCGACCTATTAGAGCCCTTATCATTAGATGAGGCTTATTTGGATGTTACTCAAAACAAAAAGGGGATGGCCTCTGCCACGCAGATCGCGGAGGAAATTCGCGAAAAGATTGAGAAAAGAACAAAACTTACTGCTTCAGCAGGCATATCTATTAATAAGTTTTTGGCCAAGGTTGCGAGTGATTACAATAAGCCAAACGGCCAAAAAACCATTCCCCCCGAAAAAGTTTTGGGTTTTATGGAAGTTTTGGACATTAGAAAGTTTCACGGCATAGGAAAGGTGACCGCCGATAAAATGTATCGTCAAGGAATTTATACGGGCGCAGATTTAAAAGCCCGATCTCTGGAAGACCTCAGCTCTAGATTTGGCAAGTCAGGACAGTATTATTTCAACGTTGTAAGAGGGATACACATCAGTGAAGTAAAGCCTGTTCGCATAGCCAAGTCCGTTGGTGCAGAGCGCACCTTTACTAAGAATTTATCTAGCGAAGTTTATATGCAGGAACGGTTAGAGGAAATAGTTAAATCCCTTCAAAAGCGAATGGGCAAAAAAAAGGTTGCTGGCAAAACTGTTACGCTCAAAATCAAATATTCAGACTTTGTCGTTCAAACAAGAAGTAAAACCCTTCCGTTTTATATCTCGGACCCTAGCTTGATTCTAGAGGAAGCCAAAAAGCTGCTTTATCAAGAAACATTACAAGAGTCTGTGCGTTTGTTGGGAATTTCACTTTCTAATTTCAAATCAGAAAAAAAACAAGAACCAATAGAAGAGCAGTTAAAGCTTAGCTTTTAAGCCCTAGAAACACGAAGCGTGTTTACTTTACCCCGATCTGCAAGCGGCATGGCAACTAAGTTGATGATTAAATCACCTTCTTGAACATATTCTTTTTTCTTGGCAATTTCATTGACTTCTTTCACCGTGTCGTCTGTTGAACCACTGCCTTTGTAAAGCCGCCCTTTAACACCCCAAAGCAAATTGAGTTGGGCAAGAATACGTGGATTTGAAGTAAACACCAAAACAGATGCGCTTGGTCGCCACGCAGAGATTTGATAGGCAGTATATCCGCTATTGGTTAGCGTACAAATAGCTTTCGCCTCTATTTCATCAGCCATAGTGGCTGCGTGATAACAAATAGATTTAGTTATAAACCTGGGGTTTTTCTTTTTAGGTGCTTTGTGTGGCACTTGGATTAACGGAGAGTTTTCCACGCTCACCACAATGCGCCTCATAGTTTGAATCACCTCAACAGGGTATTTCCCAACTGAAGTTTCTCCCGACAGCATCACAGCATCTGCTCCGTCCATTACAGAGTTTGCGACGTCATTCACCTCTGCGCGCGTTGGTGTTAGGCCGTCGATCATAGACTCCATCATTTGTGTGGCTACGATAACAGGGATGCGCGCCAACTTAGCATATTGCACTAATTCTTTTTGAAAGATAGGCACTTCTTCGGCAGGCACTTCTACCCCTAAATCTCCTCTTGCCACCATCAAAGCATTACTTGCTTTTACAATTTCTTTTATGTTAACAAGGGCCTCAGGTTTTTCAATCTTAGAAACAATCGGAATGTCGTATTTGCCGTGCTTTTGAATCAACTTTCTCAAATCTTCCACATCTTTTTTATGTCGCACAAAAGAGAGCGCAATCCAATCTACGTCTTGCTTTATGGCAAAGATGGCATCTTCTACATCTTTTTCAGTGAGTGCTGGTAAAGAAATGTTGGTATTAGGAAGGTTTACTCCTTTATTTGATTTTAATTCACCACCTTGGATTACACGCGCTTTAACGCGTGCTTTATTGTCTGTTTCAAGAACTTCAAAAATCAGCTTGCCATCGTCTAAAAGAACGCGCTCCCCAGCGCTGACGTCTTTTGGGAATTGTTTATAGTTCATATAGATTGCACCTGCTGTACCAAGCTCCACCTTATCCGTAGTGAACAGCACTTCTTGCCCTTCTTCGACAAAAGTTCCCTCAGTCATTTTGCCTACTCGAAGCTTGGGCCCTTGTAAATCGGCAAGGATGGCCACATGAAAGCCGAGCGAAATATTGAGCTCGCGAATTGTTTTTATCCGTTCCAAAACATCATTATGGTCTGCATGGGAAAAGTTTATCCGGAAGACATTTACACCACTTTCCATCATGGCCCTTATGACTTCTTTTGAAGATGAAGCTGGGCCGAGGGTGGCTACAATTTTAGTTTTTTTAATTTTTCGCATGCTTAAAAGGTCAGTTTTTCTTTGATTTTGTCATGTTTTGTTGGTAGCAGGGAACACGACATAACACGACGTATAGATTGTACTCTTTTTACGAGGTTTTTTGTTATGCCATTGACACAAACCAAAAAATCCGTCTGAGATAAATCAGCAAATAAAAGACTTCGCCGGTCTGTTTCTTTAAACAATCCTATTTGGCTACTGGTCGTTGTTGAAACGATTTGATTTTCTACCAAGTGCCACGACTGCTGCATGACTTCACAATTGTATTCGTATACAGCAAAACGATCTGCGGTGTTTTCAGCCTTAAGGTCTTCTTTGCTTCTAACAAGCGATAGCCCTAACAGCCGATTTAAGTGAAAAACAAAAAGATAGGATGGCAATACGGTTGTCACGCAAAGGACATCTTGGTCGAGTGTTGTGGACTCCAAGTTAAGAGTATGTGTTACCATATTATTAGCGAAGATAAGGACAAAAAAAAACAACACCTATCTAAATGCAGTCCTAATGTTTGTGTCGAATTGATTTTATGTTGTCTTGGAACTTAAAATAGGCGCGTTTTGCTACTTTTTCCATGGCTCTTTTTTTGTTTTTGGCCCTAGCTTTAGCAACTGCTTTCCCACCTACTAAAAGGGTTGCTTTATAGTGGTTTGCTAGTTCTGCTCCGTGGTCCAATTCAACTTCGAAAGCATATTTTATCCGTTTTTTTTGAAACCAATCTACCAACAAGCTTTTATAACTCAAGAC
The DNA here is from genome assembly GCA_002862645.1 of Flavobacteriaceae bacterium. Classification (GTDB taxonomy): domain Bacteria; phylum Bacteroidota; class Bacteroidia; order Flavobacteriales; family Flavobacteriaceae; genus UBA7446. The sequence goes on from PKDQ01000002.1 coordinate 21,131, forward strand.
CATATATTCAAGCTTGTTTAAATCTACAAAAGGGAGAATCATTTTATGGAACACAAACGAGGAACAGCGTTCAAACCCAAGGTCTATATAAATAGCGCCCACCAACGCTTCAAACAGGTTTCCATGAACATGTAGACTGTGGTTTTTTGTTGGTACGTTTGAAGACAAGTGATCTATAAGCCCTAGCTGCTCACCAACCATGTTTAAGAAATCACGACGCACAATTTTTGAACGCATAAGCGTAAGGGATCCTTCGTTATTTTGTGGCAAAGATTCAAACAGATGCGCAGCAACAATGGTGTTGAGGACAGCATCGCCTAAAAACTCAAGGCGTTCATAGTTTATTTTCTGACCATTTTCGGCTGTCTTTTCCATAGTGGTGTGCGTAAAAACGCGCTTGTATAGCGACAAATCAACAGGCGAAAAACCAATAATGCTTTTCACAAGGTGAAATAAAGGATCTTGCTTATTGGAGGAGTTCATTCGCAAAAACCGTTGAAACCCCATATTAGTTCACCGTTTTGAACATAATACAAGCGTTGTGCCCGCCAAAGCCAAAGGTATTGCTCATGGCAACCGACACATCTCGCTCTTGTGCAGTATTGAAGGTGAAATTAATTTTTGGGTCTATGTTTTCATCAGCCGTTTGGTGGTTGATGGTTGGAGGGACAATGTTGTGTTTGATGCTCAGAATAGAGGAGATGGCCTCAACAGCGCCAGCAGCACCCAGCAGGTGACCCGTCATGGATTTTGTGGAGTTGATATTCATAGCATATAAACTCTCGCCAAAGACTTCTTTCAATGCTTTGGTTTCCGCAACATCTCCTAGAGGCGTGGAAGTTCCATGCATATTAACGGCATCTACGCCTGTAATGACAACACCCGCATCAGCAATACAGTTTTCCATAACGCTTGTAGCCCCAAGTCCTTCGGGGTGCGGAGCCGTTATGTGGTGTGCATCTGCGGAAAGACCACCACCAGCAACTTCAGCATATATGGCCGCACCTCGTGCTTGTGCGTGCTCTAGGCTTTCTAAAACCAACGCTCCAGCGCCTTCGCCCATTACGAAACCATCACGGTCTTTGTCAAAAGGACGAGAAGCTGTTTTTGGATCATCATTTCGAACAGACAAGGCATGCATAGCATTAAACCCTCCGATACTGGCCTTGGCAACCCCTGCTTCAGAGCCACCCGTGACCATGACATCAGCGTAGCCCAAACGGATATAGTTTAAAGCATCTATAATAGCATTAGCAGAAGAAGCACAGGCAGAAACCGTAGCAAAATTTGGTCCGCGGAAGCCATACTTAATCGAAATCATACCAGGCGCAATGTCAGCAATCATCTTGGGTATAAAGAAGGGATTGAATCGCGGCGTACCGTCTCCGTCAGCGAAGTTTAGCACCTCGTTTTGAAACGTTTCTAAACCGCCAATTCCAGAGCCCCAAATAACACCAACTCTAGCTTTGTCTATTTTTTCAAGGTCCAGGCCTGCGTCATGTACTGCTTCATCTGAAGCCACCAAAGCATATTGTGTAAAGCGGTCCATTTTACGGGCCTCTTTACGGTCAAAATGCGCCAGGGGATCAAAGTTTTTTATCTCACAAGCAAATTGTGTTTTAAACTTTGAAGCATCAAAATAGGTGATAGGCGCTGCCCCGCTGGCTCCAGACACAAGGCCGTTCCAGAACGCGTCTTTTGTGTTTCCAATTGGGGTTAAAGCCCCAATCCCTGTAACGACAACTCGCCGCCTATGCATGAAAAATGATTATTTACTTCCTTCTATATACTGAATAGCTTGACCAACAGTGGCAATGTTTTCTGCTTGGTCATCTGGAATTTGAATATCAAATTCTTTTTCGAACTCCATTATAAGTTCTACTGTATCTAAAGAGTCTGCGCCTAAGTCATTCGTAAAGCTAGCTTCGGTAACTACTTCATTTTCGTCAACGCCTAGTTTATCTACAATGATGGCTTTTACACGTGATGCAATATCAGACATAATTTTGGTTTTATTATTTCGGACAAAAATAGAAAAACTTTTACGCACACAAATGTTTTTTCTAAATAATACACATTTTAAACTGTTGCAGCTAAGCAACTTTTATTGCGTAAGTTTGCAGAAAGGCATTCTATATTTTGAAAACAATAGTTGTTTTTGCCTCCGGTTCAGGCACTAATGCTACAAAAATAATCACGTACTTCGACACCGTTAAAACTGCTGCCGTAATACGTATTTATTGCAACAACCCAAATGCTGGTGTAATTGATCTTGCTGCACGCCTCGGGGTGTCCACCAGGGTCTTCAATCGACTCGAATACCAACAAGAAATCTTAGAAGAGCTCTTATCAGCTAAGCCCAACCTTATTGTTCTGGCAGGTTTTTTGTGGAAGATACCCAAAAGCTATATTGAAGCATTTCCCAACAAAATTATTAATATACATCCTGCATTGCTTCCCAAATATGGAGGAAAAGGCATGTACGGGCAACACGTTTTTGATGCGATTGTTTCCAATAACGAAACAGAAACAGGTATTACAATTCACTATGTCAACGAACATTATGACGAAGGGACCGTTATTTTTCAAGCGAATACTGCCATAGCTAAGACAGACTGTGCAGCAGAAGTAGCCGCCAAAACACATCAACTGGAGCATGCACATTTTGCCCTACAAATACATCAATTGCTAGACCTACAATGAAAGAAGTTCACCTTTATACAGATGGGGCCGCTCGAGGAAATCCAGGTCCTGGCGGATACGGGCTCATTTTAGAACTTCCAGGGACCAACTATAAAAAAGAGCACGCAGAAGGCTTTCTGCACACGACTAACAACCGTATGGAACTTATGGCGGCTATTATCGGCTTGGAATTGTTAAAAAACGCGCCTGTTAAGATTACCATTTTTACGGATTCCAAATACGTTTGTGACGCTGTTAAAAAAAAATGGATTTTTCGTTGGGAGAAGGAGGGATTTAAAAAGCAAAAAAACCAAGATTTGTGGAAACGTTTTTTAATCGTGTTTAGAAAGCATAATGTACAGATTAAATGGATCAAAGGCCACAATCAGCACCCACAAAATGAAAGATGCGATGCCCTTGCAGTAGCAGCATCCAAACAAAAACACCAAAAAGAAGACACGGGATATAAACTAAAAACCACATGAAAAACAACAAGCTCCTTATCGTAGGCACAATGGCATTTGACGAAATCATCACCCCCACACAGGCCTCAGGAAAAATTTTAGGTGGCGCAGGGACATATATTGGTTTGGCAGCGTCGTATGCAACGGCAGATATTGGAATTGTCTCTGTAATTGGCGACGATTTTACAAGCGAATACACCTCTTTGCTTACCGACCGCGGGATAGATCTTTCGGGCGTAACTAAGGTTGCTGGGCAAAAGTCTTTTTATTGGAAGGGCAACTATCACGACAATATGAACAAGCGAGATACACTCGAGACTCAACTCAATGTACTGGCTGATTTTGATCCAGTTGTACCCGCTCGCTACAATGATTCATCTGTAGTAATGTTAGGTAATCTCGCTCCAAGTGTACAACAAAGTGTATTGAACCAACTTGAACCCAACCCTTCTCGCTTGGTGTTGCTAGATACTATGAATTTTTGGATGGATGTGGCAATGGAAGAGTTGTTAGCGGTTATCAAGCAGGTCGATGTGATCACCATAAATGACGAAGAAGCCATGCAATTAAGCGGAGAGTCAAATATGGTTTCAGCCGCAAAAGGTATACACAAACTAGGGCCACCCTATGTTATTATCAAGAAGGGAGAACACGGAGCCTTGCTGTTTTATAAAGACCAGCCTTTTTACGCACCAGCCCTTCCCTTACAACAAGTGATAGACCCAACAGGTGCAGGCGACAGTTTCGCAGGGGGATTATCAGGACACCTAGCCGCACAAGATCAGCTTACAGCAGCTGCGATCAAACAAGGAATTTTAAACGGCACGGCGGCCGCATCTCTTTGTGTAGGGGCTATGGGAACTGAAGGATTGGTCTCCGCCCAAAAAGAAGAATTTTTAGCGCAGCTTCAAGACTTGGAGCGCCTACGAACAGTGTCGTAATTTAAAAGCTGACTATGATAATTTTAGTTAATTTTGCCTAATGAGTGATGCCATCAAGCACGAGTGTGGAATAGCCCTGGTTAGGCTACTTAAGCCCCTAGACTACTACAAAGAAAAGTACGGCAGCTCTTTTTACGGCCTTCAGAAAATGTATTTGATGCTGGAAAAACAGCATAATCGCGGTCAGGACGGTGCCGGTTTTGCAAGTATTAAACTCGACATGGCACCAGGTGAGCGCTTCATGAGCCGTGTTCGGTCTTCTGACCCTCAACCCATTAAAGACATTTTCAATACCATCAACGCTCGCATCAATAATGTTGAGGAAAGCTTGCCCACTAAAGACTTGTCTTCAGAAGCATTAAAATCCGCCTTCCCTTATGTAGGCGAGGTTATGTTAGGGCATTTGCGTTACGGAACTTTTGGCAAGAACACCATAGAAAGTGTACACCCTTTTTTGAGACAAAACAATTGGATGCACAGGAATCTTATTGTAGCAGGGAATTTTAATTTAACCAATGTTAACGAGTTGTTTGAAAACTTGGTTACTTTAGGACAACACCCGAAAGAAAAAGCCGACACAGTTACCGTTATGGAAAAAATAGGGCACTTTTTGGACGACTCTGTCGCCAAACTCTATAAAAAACTTAAAACAGAAGGTTTTGACAAGCAAGCGGCTTCTCCTGAAATTGCCAAGCGATTGAATATTGCCAAAATTTTACGCAAAGCATCAAAAAACTGGGATGGTGGCTATGTCATCGGCGGATTACTTGGCCATGGGGATTCTTTTGTATTGCGAGACCCAGCAGGGATTCGCCCTGCATTTTATTACAAAGACGATGAAGTTGTGGTGGTAGCATCGGAACGCCCAGCCATCCAGACGGTTTTCAATGCGCCCAGCGGTTCCATTAAAGAAATACATCCGGGACACGCCATAATCATAAAGAAGGCAGGAACGGTTTCTCACACGAAAATTAACACCCCAACCTCACGACTGGCTTGTTCTTTTGAAAGAATTTACTTTTCTCGAGGAAACGATGCGGACATTTACAACGAGCGAAAGGCGCTTGGACGCCTCTTGTTTCCAAAAATATACGAATCTCTAAATGGCGACTTGAAGAACACCGTTTTTTCATATATACCAAATACGGCCGAAACGTCGTTTTACGGACTTGTTCAACGGGCACAAGATTTTATGCTTGAACAATCAGAGGCTGCCATACTTAAGGAAGACAACCTATCTCCAGACCGCTTAAAGGCGTTGTTATCCCCAAGACCAAGAATAGAGAAGGTTATACTTAAAGATGTCAAGCTACGCACGTTTATCACTGAAGACAGCAGCAGGGACGACTTGGTTGCTCACGTTTATGACATTACGTACGGTGCCGTAAACAAAGACGATAATCTTGTGATTATTGACGATAGTATTGTTCGCGGCACAACCTTGCAAAAGAGCATATTAAAAATATTAGACCGCTTGGGACCAAAAAAGATTGTTGTGGTTTCCAGCGCCCCACAGATTCGATATCCAGACTGCTATGGGATTGACATGGCACGGTTAGAGGACTTAATTGCATTTAGGGCGATGCTGGCATTACTGGAAAAACACAACAAAACAGCACAGCTTAAAACGGTATACGAGAAGGCAAAAGCTACAATAAACGATAAGGCAGCTGATATTCAAAACCATGTTAAGCCGCTGTATGATCAATTTACAGACGAGGAGATTTCAAAACAAATTTCTTTTATGCTACGCACCAAAAACATCAATGCGGAAATAGATGTTATTTTTCAGTCTGTTGCAAATTTGCACGAAGCCTGTCCTAAAAACAAAGGGGATTGGTATTTCACAGGCAATTATCCTACAGATGGCGGAAACAAGGTTGTCAACCAAGCTTACATCAATTTTTATGAAGGGAATAAGGTTCGCGCCTATTAATAAAAAAAAAAAAAAAGAATTTCCTTTGATTTGTAAATTCTGTTTGTATATTAGCAATGCCATAACATAAGTAGGTTAAGTTCATGGTAAGATTTGGGGCAAAAAAGGTGGATTCTTTCCACCTTTTATTTATAAAAAAAAGAGGCCATAAATAGCCCCTTTTCAATTTCATAACATTTTGTTTTTAGTACGCTGCATAGCGTTTGCTAACTTCAGTCCAGTTAACAACATTAAAAAAAGCTTCAATATAATCTGGGCGCCTATTTTGGTAATTTAGGTAATAAGCGTGTTCCCAAACGTCCAATCCAAGTATGGGAGTTCCTTCACAACCCACGCTTTTCATCAGCGGATTGTCTTGATTAGGCGTTGAACAGACTTCTAATTTGCCATCACTATGCACACATAACCACGCCCATCCTGAGCCAAATTGTGTGGCAGCTGCTTTTGAAAAAGCATCTTTGAATATATTGAAAGAACCAAAAGCTGCATCAATTGCACTACTTAGTTCAGAAGACATTTGCCCTGAATCAGGACCAATGACCTCCCAAAATAAGCAATGGTTGTAGTAACCCCCGCCATTATTGCGAACGGCAGCGTTATTCATATCAAGGCCACCTAAAATTTCTTCAATTGATTTGCCCTCAAGTGTTGTGCCTTCAACGGCCGCATTTAGTTTGGAGGTATAACCATTATGGTGTTTTCCGTGGTGGATTTCCATTGTTTTTGCATCAATGTGGGGTTCCAACGCATCAGCCGCGTAAGGAAGAGAAGGAAGTTTAAAAGCCATAGTTTATAATTTATATCACACAAAGTTACGCATATATTCCTATATTTAGTTCTGATAAAGACCAATTGCCTTGTCAAGCATAGCTGCACCTCCATTTGTTATATATAATGCTTCGGCAGGATCTGGAAAGACCCATACGCTTGTTCGTTCTTTTCTCTTTCGGTTGCTTAACAGCAACCAACCAGAACAAGTAAGACGCTTGCTTGCCATTACCTTTACCAACAAGGCCGCACAAGAAATGAAATCCCGCATATTATTTTACCTAGCTTCTTTTGCATCAAAAACAAAGCCAGACAGGGAAGACAGTATGTTTTTGGAAGTGGCAACAATGTGCGGGATTACAGACGACCAGTTACATCAGCGATCAAAAAAAGCGTACCGTTATATTTTACATCACTTTGGACAGCTTCAGGTAGCTACTATTGATAAGTTAACACATAAAATCATCCGAACCTTTGCCCGCGATTTAGGAATCAATGCGCGTTTTGAAGTCGCCTTAGACGGCAAGTCTTTTATGACAGAAGTCGTGGAGCAAGTGCTTAGCAAAGCAGGAGAAGATAAAGCGCTCACAAGAGTTTTGGTCAATTACGTATTGCAAAAATCTGACGATTTAAAGTCTTGGGATGTAACTGAGGAGCTGAATACGATTGCTCAAATGTATTTAAACGAAAATCATATGCAGTCGCTGGCAGACCTGGAGGCAGTGCCTATGAAAGCCTTTGTTGATTTGAATCAGAAGTTAAAAACCCAAACAGAAACCATACAGAAACCCATTCAGGCAGCCTCAAAAGCAATACTCATAGCATTTGAGGATTTGCAAATCCCGACAACGCTTTTTCCTTATGAATCCTTACCAAAGCTGCTAAAGCTATTGGCAGATGGCCAATGGCCCAAGGAAATGCTCAACACCACCGTTTCTAGAGGTCTTGAAACAGGAATATTTTTAAAAAAGAACGCTACGGACCAAGCGCGAGACTCTTTTGGTAGCATTCAAGAACAGGTTACGGCACTTCTGGAAACATACACTCAATATTGGCGACAGCTAGTTTTGTTAAACTTACTGCGCAGGAATGTGGTTCCACTATCGCTTATGCAGCATATTGGCCAGGGAGTATCAGCCTTACAAGATGAGCGAAACAACCAGCTGTTAGGGTTTTTTAATAAGTTGATATCAGACGCAATTAAAGATACGGATACCCACTTTATGTACGAACGACTTGGTGTGCGTTTCCAACATTTTTTTGTAGACGAATTCCAAGACACATCTTCACTACAGTGGGCCAACCTCCACCCCTTGTTTTCACACGCCTTGGAAGACAGCGAACGAGTAGGATCTTTGGTTCTTGTGGGCGATGCAAAGCAATCTATATATAGATGGCGCGGTGGGCACCCAGAGCAGTTTATGGCCTTAGCCAATAAAGAAGTACCTTTTACCATAGCCCCCGAAGTAGAAAGTCTCCCAAAAAACTTCAGAAGCTTGCCTAAAATCGTTTCTTTTAATAATGATTTTTTTTCCAAAGCATCTACGTTTTTGCCTCTGCCCTCTCAGCAGGAGCTTTATGCAAAGTCGTGTAATCAAGAAGCAAACAGTAAAAGCGGGGGCTATGTTACGATTGCAACGGTAGAAGGTAAAAACAATGAAGAGCGTATAGTGGCGTATCAAGCCCAAGTACTTGCCCGTGTCAAAGACTGCTTAGAACAAGGTTATGGTTTTGAAGACATTTGCGTTTTAGTAAGAAAAAACAAGCAAGGCGTACAGATTGCCAAAGCACTCACAGAGGCAGGAATTCAAATTACATCATCGGAGTCTTTGCTTGTATCACAAAGTCCAGCGGTTCAGTTTTTAATGAACCTTGTAAAATTGCGTGTAGCGCCCAAAAGCAAGATAAACCGCTATGCTGTTCTAGAACATTTTGCCCTTTTGCAGCCCAACTCTTTTGAATGGACAACACAACAAATGCGACACTCCTTAAGACAGGTGCTTTTGTCATTGTCGAATCAAAAATTTGATTTGAGAACATTTAACCAGCTACCCATCTATGCTGCTTTAGAATATGCGGTATGGGCGCTTTCGCTGACAACACAATTAACAGCACATATTCAAGCCTTTTTAGATGAAGTATTAAAATGGCAAGGCAACAGAGAAGGCACACCAATAGAGCTTATTTCACATTGGGAGTTAAACAAATCGCATTGGACCGTCCGACCGCCCGAAAATAGAAATGCGGTCAAAATCATGACCACGCATAAGGCTAAAGGGTTGGCATTTCCAATAGTCATTTTGCCCTTTTCAGACAGCAAATGGATTGAAGGAAACAACAACTTGGCCTGGTTTCCTCTTCCTGAAGGCGCCTATACACCCTTTAAAGAAATGCTACTTCCCATATCTCAAAACCTTACAAAGCTTGGCGTAGGGGCAAAGCAAACCTACGAAACCTACTACGCCCAATCATTTATGGACACCTTAAATACGCTTTATGTAGGGATGACAAGGCCTGTAGAAGAACTACACATTATTACGCAAAAAGGGAATATAGCAGCTCCACCAAAAGGGCTGCCGGATATTTTTGCAAGGATTATCCCAGAGCTAAACAATCAAGGGGTTATTTATGGCACTCGGACAAAACAAGCACCTAAGACATCAGATTTAATTGCGACAACAACTGCGTTTACTTTTAATCTAGCCCAAGCGACAAGTGTTGTTGCAGAAAGGTCTGTTCAATCAGCAGAAGCGCTATTTGGGACCGTACTCCACGAGGTTATGGGACTAGTAGATGTTCCACAAGATTTGGATCGCGCCCTTAGCCAGTCTAATGCAAAAGAGCGGTTAGGAATAACACAATATGAACAATTACTTAAAAGCGCACAGGAGATAGTAGCTCATGAACACCTCACGGCTTTTTTTGATCCGGCCAACACTCCCTACAAAGAACGCGCTCTTTTTGCAACAAAAGGAGAATTATTGCGCCCTGACCGCTTTGTCATTACTCCAGATAAAAAAGTTTTTTTGTTAGATTTTAAAACGGGTAAGTACTCTGAGAGCCATGCGAATCAGCTAGATGAATATGCTAAATGTTTGAGTGAGCAATTTCTTAACGTTAAACAAAAACTACTGGTTTACTGCAGAAAAAACCTAATTTTCAAAGAAGTTTAGTATTTTTGTAAACTAATTAAAATCCAAATATGAAAAATCTTGTATTAACAATGTTTACAATAGCTGGTTTCACAACTAGTATTATGGCACAAAATGACGCCAACCCTTGGAGTATTACTGTGGGCACCAACGCAGTTGATTTATCCCAAGACACGGCATTTAAGGATAACATAAGTCTTTCTCCAAACTTTTCATATTTAAATGTCTCTCGTTATCTGGGTTCAGGATTTTCGTTAGACCTAGGCGGAACAATCAATAATATTGATCGTGATTTAGGCGGTGAAGATTTATACTACTCAATTGATTTAGGAACAACACTTTCAGCAAACGAAGTAATTGATTTAGGAAACCTTGAGCCATCTATTAGCTTAGCTTTAGGGTACATCAATGGTTTAACTTTTGCTGGTAGCGAGCAAGACTTTTTTACAATCAACACTGGGATTGGTCTTAAATACTGGTTTAATGACTCATTTGCACTCTCAGTTAAATCAACATACAAAGTATACGCTAAAGAATTTGACAACTTAATTGATGATGGATTTAGTGGTGATAATCACTTTCAACACTTTGCAGGTTTTACTTTTGCTTTTGGCGATGGAGATGCTGATGGAGATGGCGTTAAAGACACGGAAGATGAGTGTCCTGAAGTTCCCGGTTTAGAAAGTCTTAACGGATGTCCAGACGATGACGGCGATGGTATTAAAAATAGAGATGACGATTGTCCAACTACAGCTGGTTTGGCCGCCCTTAACGGTTGCCCAGACGCAGACGGCGATGGCATCAAGGATTCAGACGACGCATGCCCTACTGTAGCTGGTGTTGCAGCCTTAAATGGTTGTCCTGATGCGGATGGCGACGGAATTACAGATGCAAATGACGCATGTCCTAATGTAGCAGGAAGTAAAGCTATGAGCGGATGTCCAGATGCAGACGGCGACAGTGTTGCTGACAAATATGATAAGTGTCCCACAGTAGCTGGCCCTGCTTCAAATAACGGATGTCCTGAGTACCCACTTTCTATTCTAGGAGATTACGATATTAATTTTGACCTAGAAAAGTACAATATTGACTCTGCAGATGTTCAACGCCTTTCAACGATAATTAAAGTATTGCTGGCTAACAACAATTCAAAAATTAGCATTGAAGGTCACGCAGATAACTCAGGGGAAGAGTCATTCAACAACCCATTATCTAAAAACCGCGCGAACTCTATTAAAGACTACTTGGTTAACGTAGGCATTGACGCAGACCGTTTAAGCATAAAAGCATTCGGAGAAGCTAAGCCAAAAGCCAGCAACGACACTGAAGAAGGTCGTGCAATTAACCGCCGTGTAGAGTTCAAAGTAATGTACTAAACATAATTACACATTATCATAAATAAAACGCGGTGAAATCACCGCGTTTTTTTATTTTAGGGCATGGTGAATTCTTTTTTAGCAAACGTTGTACAAACGCTAAAAACACAACAACCCGATTGGAAAAACATGTGTTTCGTTTTGCCAAACCGGAGGGCACAACTCTTTCTTCAAAAAGAACTCACAGCAGCTCTTGAAGGCCCTCTTATTCTTCCACAGTCCTTTAGTATAGATGATTTTGTGGTGGCCATAAGTACGCTAAAACCCGCCACGGATCTAGAGCAGCAACAGGCGCTTTATCAGAGTTACTGCACATCAATTGATAAAAAGGACACCCCCAACAGCTTTGAAACCTTTTTAGGATGGTCTACCCCTTTGCTAAAAGACCTAAACACCATAGATCAATACTTGGTGGACCGGAAGGGTTTTTTCTCATATATGTCATCTTTACACGAAATTAGGGCATGGGGGCAAGCACAAGACAAAATAATTCAAGATTATAGGGCATTTTGGAAATGTCTTCCAGACATTTATTACGAATTTATGTATCGCCTTGAAGAAAGTGGACAAACAACGCCTGGGATGTGCTATCGCATGTCAACAGAACTCTTGGAAACCTTTCAACAACACAACTCAAAAACTCAATTTGTGTTTTGTGGGTTCAATGCTTTAAGCCCAAGTGAAATTTTTATAGTTCGCGAGCTACTTACACAAGGGCGCGCACAGGTTTTTTGGGATATTGACAAGCGGATCCTTGATGACGAATTACATCAAGCAGGGCGTTTTATTCGTGGCTATATTTCAAGCTGGCCAGAGTATAAACAACAGCCTTTTGATCAAGCTCACACGCTTTTTCATGCACCTAAAAACATAGCGGTAATAGAAGTACAGCAACAGGTGGGGCAGGCCAAAGAAATAGGAGCCATATTGGCTAAGATGGATGAACAGCAGGACTGGTCTAAAACAGCAGTTGTCCTCGCTGACGAGTCTTTACTTATGCCGTTGCTATATGCCCTTCCTTCATCAAATGAAAAACTGAATATTACCATGGGGTTTCCTCTTGACCAGCACCCTACAGCCATATTTGTAAATGCGCTTTTAAAAATGGCACTTCGTCAAACAGCTAAAGGCTTTTATTTTGCAGATGTGGAAAGTGTTCTTTCTATGCCAGAAACCAAGGCCCTATTTACATCTTCAGCGGCAAGTTTAGACGCCGTATTGGAACAGGCAAAAAAAGACCATCGGGGATATGTAGATACTGCCTTTATAAAAGCCATAGTTCCCAAGGCTGCTCACGCAAGAATTGATACATTATTTAGATTAAACGGAACAGCAGACCAATGGGTAGCCGACATGTTAGAAGTATTGCCGTTGTTTTATGACGTTCAACAAAGTCAAGCGATAAAACAAGCATACAGTCTAGCCGTAGAGAAGTTAATGGTGTTATTGAGTCAAATTAAAGAATCAGTAGCAACGTTAAATCAAGTATTTTCCTTTTCCTTACTCCGCAATCTGTACAGCCAATTGAGTGCTGGACAAAAATTAAATTTCGTTGGCGCACCATTAGAAGGGTTACAAATATTGGGCGTTTTGGAAACAAGAGCAATTGATTTTGAAAACGTATTGATGGCAGGTGTTAATGAGGGCCTGCTGCCGGGACAAAGCGAACAGCCTTCCTGGATTCCTTATGAAGTTAAAAAGGCATTTGGATTGCCTACGCAAGATGAGCAGGATGCCATTTTTACCTATCATTTTTATCGCCTTATGTATCGCGCTTCAAATGTCAAGCTGTTTTATAACGGTACTACAGATGGTATCCAAGTCGGCGAGCGCAGTAGGTTTATAAGACAATGGGCATTTGATTGTCCAGAAGCGCATAACTGGCAAGAGCACACTCAAGAAGTGCCTTTCGTTCCTCCACCAAGCAGCCATAAAAGTGTTCCAAAAACAGCTGCAGTGATGGAAAAGCTAGCGGAGCTTGCCAAGGTTGGCTTTTCACCTTCGGGATTAAATGTATTCGTAAAAGACGGATATGCTTTTTACAAGCGCTATTTGTTGGGACTACGAGAAGAAGACGAGCTTGAAACTTTTTTTTCGCATAAAACCTACGGCACACTAATTCACAACGCTTTGGAAGGTCTTTATACGCCTCATGTGGGCAAGCAACTCACCCAAGCGGATTGCAAGGAAATGATTGACCGTGTGGACCGTGTTGTTGATGAGATGGTTAAACGCGAACACCCTCAAAAGATATCAGGAAAGAATGTGCTTGCCTTAGCCGCCATAAAACGAAATATTCAAAACTTGATTACTCAAGAGCAGGGAGATATTCAGGCGGGGGATGAAATTGAAATTATAGCCTTGGAGCAAAAACTAGCCATGACGCTAACGGTCGCGGGGATTGACGCCCCCGTTACGTTTAAAGGAACGGTTGATCGGGTGGATAGGCACAATGGAAACGTTCGTGTTTTGGACTATAAAACAGGGCAGACACAAGATTTAGGCATTATGGATTGGACGGATTTGGCTTATGACTCGGAACGCGGCCAGGCTCGTCAGTTGCTTTTGTATGCGATGCTTTGGAACACGCATAACCCGGATAATCCAGCCGCACAAGCGGGCATAATCGCCCTTAAGCAGTATAAAAAAGGCGTGCTTTATGTAGGAGAAAAGGCATCGCCCCGAGGTAAGGTATTGCCAACACTTGAGGCTTCACATATGCAGAAAGCAGCGGTTGTTTTTGATCAACTCGTGCAAGCCCTTTTTGATTCTAATATTCCTTTTTCAGCGCCAGAGGGATAGGATTTCCAACGGTTTAGGTTTATTTAAGAGTACAGAAAAATGTTTTACAACAGATGATGAACTGATAAATTATTGTGTATTTTTGCCCATCGGGTCCTATAGCTCAGTTGGTTAGAGTAGCTGACTCATAATCAGTTGGTCCCTGGTTCGAGCCCAGGTGGGACCACCAACACGCCCCTTCTTTACGGAGGGGGTTTTCTTTTAGTAGTTACGACATAAAGTTAGCTAAAATTAGGCAGTCATTTGGCAGCCGACCTAGAGGATCGCGATAAGATATACCCATCCCCACTACAAGGAAACGCAGCTCGATAGGGGCGAGTTTTTAAATATTAGGATACTAACGCTACTATATCGAAGTCTCTATAATGGCGTTTGGTATGATATAGGAACCTTCTAAACAAGGAAACGCAGTAACAGCGCTACGCCCAACCCCCGTTACGCTATATCCCACTAGCCCACCAAAGTTACAAGGTTAATAGCCCGATATCAAGAGAAAGTATTTAACAAAGACGCGTATTTATCAACCCCGAGTAGGGCATTTCTGACCGTTTATTTTTTCATACGTTATATGTTAAAGTAACGATTTATAGCGTATGGGATTTACAAGCGAAACAGCGACAGAAGCTGGAAGGATAAGCAAACGAGGAAAGGCCAAACACTCTAGTGAACTAAGAGCAAAATTAAGCGAGCTTACAGACGAACTTATAGACACTATAGACATAGAAAGTTTAAGTCAGTCAGAGCGTATTGCATTACTGCGTATACTAACGTCATATACAATACCAAAAGTAAAGCACGAGCAAGTCGATGAAAACTACCCACAACAATTCGAGGTGCATATAATAAGATAATATTATATTTGAATATGAGAATTCTATTATATCTACTATTAGCTCCCCTATTTGTTTTTGCTCAAGGAGAGCAGCGCTATGCTGATGGCTCTGCATCAGACCAAGACGGAAACTCCTTTGAATGGATTAACTATGGCATACAAGTCTGGACGGTAGAGAACTCAGAAATGGTAACATATAGAGACGGCACTCCGATTCCAGAAGTTACAGATACCACCGAGTGGGGAAACCTCACCACAGGTGCTTGGTGTTACTATAACAATGATTCGTCTAAGGGCAAACTATATAACTGGTATGCCGTAATGGGTATCCACGATACAGACCCAAATACTCCTAATAAAGAATTTGCACCAGAGGGTTGGCACGTACCCACTGATACCGAGTGGACAATACTTGAAAACTATCTCATAGCTAATGGCTATAATTATGACGACACCACCACAGGAAACAAAATAGCAAAATCAATGGCATCTACCACAGGGTGGGACGCCTCAACAACCGCAGGAGCAGTAGGCAACGACCAGAGTTTAAACAACAGCAGCGGCTTCAACACTTTCCCTGAGGGTCTCAGGAGCAGTAATGGCGTCTTCAAATATAGTGGGAGCAATGCTTATATTTGGAGTTCCACAGAGAGAGATTCAAATAACGTATGGCGCCGCTACCTGTACTCTGATTACAATTACCTCTACAGAAATGAAAACAACAAGCAGAACGGCTTTTCAGTGCGTTTTGTTAGGGATTAAAAAATCTAAACTTCTAGGATGAGTTGTCTTGAGTATCCTCGTCTTTTAAACCATAGGCATAACTTCCTCTTTAAGTTCTGCTACTTCTAATCCATTGCAGCAACCAATCTTTCTAATCTATCCAATCTTTTCTCTTGGGTTTTTAGTCTGTCAATTTCTGCTTGTTGCTCTTTAAGTGCATTAATTAGAACAGGAACAAGCCCTTGATAGTTTACTGATTTAACACCATTACCTTCTGAAACAAGTTCAGGAAACACTTTCTCTATGTCTTGTGCTAGAACACCTATTTTTTGTTTCTTATTCTCATCCTTTTTCATAGTGTATGTCTTACCATCTATTTGTAATAGTTTGGCAAGAGTACTCCCAAGTGAAATGATATTAGCTTTTAGTCTTGCATCAGATTTAATACTTAAATCTCCACTTACTTCTAAGTCATTTCCTATTTCTACTTTTCCTGCAAATGATTGTAATTTTATATTATCATATGCATCAATATTCACACCACCAGCAATTGCATTCAATGCTATTGCGTTAGAGCTAGCACCTTGTGAATTGGTTACTGTGATTGTTTCATTTGTACCAAAATTAGTTCTTAAAGATATTGCACTCGCAGATGACACCACTACATCGCCATTTACTGTTAAGTCGTTACTAACTGTAGTGTCTCCATTAAACATTACTTTAAAAGCATCAGATGTTGCATCAGAAGCAGTCCCGTTTCCAATTACAAAAGCGGGAGCGGATGCAGAAAATGAATCTGCACTTGTTGCTGAAGAACCTGAAGAATTGTATTGTCCAATTACTGTTGAGCCATAATCACTTGCTGTTGTGTACGAACCCATAGCAGTAGAACCAAGTCCACTTGCTGTTGTGTAAAAACCCATAGCAGTAGAATCATAATTACTTGCTTCTGTTCCTGAACCAATAGCTGTAGAATACACTCCACTTGCTATTGTTCTTCTTCCCATAGCAGTAGAACCAAGTCCACTTGCTGTTGTTTCATAACCCATAGCTGTTGAATTATCTCCACTTGCTGTTGTCCCACCTCCCATAGCTGTAGAATTATCTCCACTTGCTTCTGTTAAAGAACCTGTAGCTGTAGAATAATCTCCACTTGCTGTATTGGTTTCTGATTGTATACCGTTACCACTTGTATCATTAAGACTAAATGGAGAACTTACAGAAAGATTAGTAAGCTGTGAACCGTCTCCTATAAATGATGTTGCTGTAACAGAACCTGCAATGTTTGTAGTACCATCAAATAGTACAGTTAGTGCATCGCTTTTGTTGTTTGCATCTGCTCCATTTCCTATTACAAAGGCTGTGTTGTCTAAATTAAAATCTGTAGCGCTGTTAGTAACAG
>PKDQ01000022.1 GCA_002862645.1 Flavobacteriaceae bacterium
TCGAACCGGCGACCTCTAGAACCACAATCTAGCGCTCTAACCAACTGAGCTACAACCACCATTTTTCTGTTATACAAATGTACTACGTTTTTAGAGAATCCAAAACAGCTTTTAAATCAAATCGTTTATACGGTCAACAGCCAATAAACGAGTAGCTGTAAATCCTTCTGCATGATCAACTCCAATAAGTCTTCCCATATTGGCAGCGCGGTATTTAACACTATCCATAAAGTTTTGACTGCTAATGAGTGTTTCGGGTGCTGACGTTTTTGGGTTAAAAAATTGTGAGGCATAGGCGTTAACCGCCTTAAGTTTGGTGTCCATATGGGCGCTTATATCCACCACAAAGTCAGGACGAGCTTCATTCCATTGGATATAGTGATACACTTGCTTTGGGCGCCATGCTTCCTGTGGTTGTCCATCATACGTGGTCTTTACTTGCTGTAATCCGCACAAAAAACAACTTTCTACCACCAATGCAGCTGCGCGGCCGTGATCGGGATGACGGTCAGAAACAGCGTTGCAAAGCACCATGTCAGGTTTTAAAAAACGAATATATGCAGCCAATTGCAATTGATGTGCCTTGTCATTTTTAAAAAAACCATCGGCAAAATTGAGGTTATATCGAGCTTTAGCACCTAAAATTCTAGCTGCCGCTTTAGCTTCACGTACACGGATTTCAGCCGTCCCTCTGGTTCCAAGTTCTCCTTGCGTAAGATCGAGAATGGCTACCTGCTTACCATTGGCCATTTCTTTGGCCAGGGTTCCAGCACAAGAAAGCTCTACATCATCAGGGTGTGCCCCTATGGCAAGGATATCTATTTTCATTTTTAGCTTTTTATCCAATCTAACACAACGGGGTCATCGGGTTGTGTACTCGGGGAAATCACCGCTACCAAATGGCCATTTTCATCGATGAGATACTTTTGAAAATTCCATTTAACCGAACTGTCCTTTACGCCGTTTTTATCTTTTTTAGTAAGAAAAGCATAGAGGGGGTGTTGGCTTTTTCCTTTAACACTGATCTTGGCCATCATTGGAAAAGAAACGCCGTAATTTTTCTCACAAAAGGCTTTGATATCTTCATTACTTCCGGGTTCTTGCCACATGAAATTATTTGCTGGGAAGCCTACAATAACAAAATTTTGGTCTTTGTATTCTTGATAAAGGGCTTCAAGTTTTTTATACTGGGGCGTCAGGCCGCATTTGGAGGCCGTATTTACAATCATGATTTTCTTTCCCTTGAGTGATTCAAGCGAAAAAGACTTGCCGTTTATGTCCTCAACAGTAAACGTGTGAATTGAATTTTTCATAGCAGTAGGTTGAGCATAACTAAAACATGCGACAAGCAGTAATATATACATAATGCGCATAGGAAAATTTTTAAGCTAAGGTAAGCAATTGAGAAAAATAACGGTCTAAACGATTTCAGCACTCAGTCCTGCAGCGTGTAGTCGAATACATTTGGGTTCCAACTCATCGTAAGAACCACGTTTAACAGAACATTTGCCTTTGTAGTGTACTATAAGCGAACATTGCTCAGCCTGCTCTGGTGTGTGCTCACACACTTCAATCAGAGTACTGATGACATGATCAAAGGTATTGACATCGTCGTTATACAGTATGATTTCGTGCAAACGAGAGGATTGAACGGCTACTTCTTGCTGTGCTTGCTCTTGTTCTTTTGTTTTTTTAAAGTAAATCATCTTTACTAAAGTATAAATTTTAAGCAAATCCAACCTTCTTTTTCTGTTTTCCCTAGGGGTTTGAGTCCGTTTTCTTGAGCCAAAGCCTGTAGCGCAGCTACATCTTCTTGATGAAACCCAGAAAACAGTAAGCTGCCGTCTGGCGAAAGCATTTGAGCATAGCTAGGCAAATGGGCCAACAACACATTTCTGTTGATGTTAGCCAAAATCAAATCCGGTTTAAAGGCTGTGAAATCACCAAGGGTTTTGGTACTAAAGGCAATACCGCATATGTCATTCTTAGCCGCATTTTCTATGGCATTATCCACACACCAACTTTCAATATCAACGCCAGCAACCTTTTCAGCGCCTTGCATTTTTGCAGCAATTGCCAAAACACCCGTTCCCGTACCCATATCTAAAACTGATTTATCAGCAACATCTATGTCTAGAAGCTGTTCTAGCATGAGCTGTGTGGTGGCATGGTGCCCCGTACCAAAAGACATCTGTGGGTCGATGATAATTTCGTTCTTGGTGGCGGAAGCCTTGTGAAACGAAGCCCTTATGGTCCAATCACCAACTGTAATGGGATGAAAATGTTCTTCCCAAATAGCATTCCAGTTTTGCCCTTCAAAGTCTTGAATGTTTAGGGAAGCCACTACCCCATCAAACGGAACAGCTAGGCAGGCTGTCTCAGAAATTTGAGCCACTTCGTCCAAAGAGATATATGCTGTCACTCCTGTTTCGGTATTGACAAAACTTTCAAATGGAAAGCTTGTTAGCCAAGCAGAAAAAATAGCTGTTTTATTTGTTGGATAAACACTGAAATGATAAGCACGGTAAGCTTTCAAATTTAAAAAGCGTTAACAATCGCAGCAAAGTCTTCAGCATTAAGAGCAGCACCACCAATCAATCCGCCATCAACATCTGTTTGGGCGAAAATCTCTTTGGCGTTGGCAGGCTTTACGCTTCCCCCGTAAAGCACAGAAACGCGCTGTGCTAACGCATCGTCATATTTAGCAGCCAATAATGCTCTTATGTGTGCGTGCATTTCTTGTGCTTGAGCTGGGCTTGCGGTTTCCCCAGTTCCAATAGCCCAAACGGGCTCATAAGCAAGTGTAATATTTGCCCATTGTGAAGGCTGTAGATGAAAGAGTCCATTTGTAAGCTGACTTGTAACAAGGTCAAAGTGGGCCTCAGACTTGCGATCTTCTAACTCTTCCCCAAAACAAAAAATAACATGCATGTCGTTTTCCAGTGCAGCATTTACTTTTTCAGCCAAAAGGGCGTCAGTCTCGTGGAAATAAGCTCTTCGTTCAGAGTGACCAAGAATAACGGTCTTTACCCCTATGCCTTCTAACATGGCAGCCGACACCTCACCCGTATAGGCGCCAGAAGCGGCTTGGTGCATGTTTTGGGCAGCCACTCCTATGGATGTACCAGCCGTTTGGTCTACTGCTGCTGCTAGGTGTAAGTAAGGTGTAGCGATGGCTACATGTACGTTGGTATCAAAAGTTTGTGCTTTTAAAGCAGCTATCAATTCCTGGCTTTCTGCGGCGTTGAGGTTCATTTTCCAGTTACCGGCTACAATTTGTTTTCTCATGGTTATGATTGGTTATTAAAGTGTATCAGTGCAAATAAGGCGTAATTAATCATGTCTTGAAAGTTGGCTTCTAAACCTTCACTCACAAGCGTTTTGCCTTCGTTATTCTCAATTTGTTTTACGCGTAATAGCTTTTGTAGAATCAAATCAGTCAGGGAGCTTACGCGCATGTCGCGCCATGCCTCGCCATAGTCATGATTCTTAAGCTCCATAAGAGCTTTGGTCGCTGCTGCGTGTTTGTTGTAATGAACCATCACCTCCTCGCTTGACAAGTCGGGCTGGTCTGCGGCACCGAGTTCCAATTGGATTAACGCCATAATGGAATAATTTACAATGCCAATAAATTCAGGCACTTCACCCTCATCAACCTTTTTTGTTTCAAGTTGTTGCAAGATTCTAATGCGCTGTGCTTTAATAAAAATCTGATCAGTGAGAGAAGTGGGACGAAGTATGCGCCACGCACAGCCGTAATCTTTCATTTTTTGCTCAAACAACGACTTACATGTTGTTGCTGCAGTAAGATATTGTGCTTCGGTTTGCGACACCTGATTTGATTTGTTGTAAATTTCCCCTCAAAAATGAAAATGTTTTCATTTTAAACCAACTAATTTAAGCGGTATTTATGAACATCTCGTGTAAAGGCAAGCTTATAGACCTGACAACACCTAAAATAATGGGGATTCTCAACCTAACCCCAGACTCCTTTTATGATGGTGGCGTATTCAACAAAACAGATCGTGCACTTGCCCAAACGGAAAAAATGCTTCTTGAAGGCGCTACTTTTATAGACGTTGGTGGAGCAAGCTCAAAACCAGGTGCAGTTGAAATTTCAATTGATGAAGAGTTGGCTAGGGTGTTGCCAATAATTGAAGAAATACAAAAAAGATTTCCTGAAGCCATCATTTCCATAGATACATACCGCAGTGTTGTAGCCCAACAAGCCGTAGCTACTGGTGCAGCCATAGTTAACGATATTTCAGGTGGTAACCTAGATGCTAAAATGTTGGGTACTGTTGGGGCGCTAGGAGGTGTTCCGTATATCGCTATGCACATGCAAGGGAAACCGCAAAACATGCAAGACAATCCCAGTTATGACAATGTATTGGTGGAAATGAGGTCGTTTTTTGCAGCAAAAATTGACGAAGCGCACAAGGCTGGGATACACGATATTATCATTGATCCAGGGTTTGGTTTCGGAAAAACGTTAGATCACAACTATTCGCTACTGAAAAATTTAAGTAGCATGCAAATGGAAGGCATACCCATGTTGATTGGCCTATCGCGTAAGTCTATGATACACAAACAACTAGAAATAGAAGCTGCCGATGCGCTAAACGGCACAACCGTATTAAATACCATTGCCTTGCAACAGGGTACACAAATTTTACGTGTGCATGACGTCAAAGAAGCCCAACAGGCCATACACCTCATTGAAAAACTAACGTACGCTTAACCAATTATTTGTAATTTTATAGGATGTTTGATTTTTTAGATTTTAATATACTGGACATCATCGATATTGTATTGGTAGCGATGCTGCTATACTACGCTTACCGTCTTGTTAAAGGAACTGCAGCCATCAATATTTTTGTGGGCATTGTCATACTCTATTTGATTTGGAAAATCACTGATGCGCTAAACATGGAATTGCTCAGTAACATCCTCGGAGGATTTATGAGCGTTGGGGTATTTGCCCTTATTGTGGTTTTTCAACAAGAAATTCGCAAAATACTATTGATGTTGGGGTCTTCAAATTTGGCAAACCGGAAGACAATCAATCGCTATCTCAGCATTTTTAATACCAATTCAAATGAAAGGGAATCATCACTTAATATTGATGCTTTGGTGAAAAGTTGTGCTTCACTTAAAAAACAAAAAACAGGCGCACTTTTGGTTCTCGAGCGGAACAGCAGCTTAGACTTCCTCAAATCATCGGGAGTAGAAGTAAACATGGAAATTTCCATTCCTGTAATTGAAAGTATTTTTCATAAAAGCGCTCCTTTACACGATGGAGCTGCTATCATAGAAAACAACAACATCACAACAACACGTGTTGTACTCCCTGTATCCGACAAAAGTGGATTGCCAAAAAAATTCGGCTTGCGACACAAAGCCGCAGTTGGAATTACAGAAAAAACCGATGCGGTGGTACTTGTGGTGTCCGAAGAAACAGGTGGTATCAGCTACTTTAAGGATGGAGAAAAAATTTCTTTTGGCTCATATAAGGAGCTGCATGAAATCATAGCCAAAGACATGGCTTAAAGGATGGGTTCAGCATTCACAAACTGAACTTCATAGAGATTCTTATAATGGCCTCCCGAAATTTTCAACAATTCGCTATGCGTTCCCGACTCAACTATCCTCCCCTTATCCAATACTATAATGCTGTCTGCACGCTGTATGGTGGCCAATCTATGGGCTATTACAAGAGAGGTTTTTCCTTTTGTAATTTCCTTAGTAGCTTTTTGGATAAGCTTTTCTGCATGCGTATCAATTGAAGAAGTGGCCTCGTCTAAAACCAAAATCTTGGGTTGTATAACATAAGCTCTTAGAAAAGCAATCAGCTGACGCTGTCCTGTTGATAGCATCCCTCCGCGTTCTTTTACATTAAAATGATAGCCGTCTGGAAGGCTATAAATAAAGTTGTGAACCCCTATTTTTTTGGCAGCTGCAATCACATCATCTTCCGAAATAGAGGCATCCCACAAGGTAATGTTGTTGTAAATGGAATCGGCAAAAAGAAAAACATCTTGCAGCACCACACCAATTTGTTTACGCAACCAAGAACGTTCATAGTCTTCAATGTTTACCCCATCTAAGGTAACCTTACCCCCGTCAATTTCATAAAAACGACTTAGAATATTGATAAGCGTGGACTTACCAGCACCCGTGGCACCAACCACAGCTACAGTTTCACCCGGCGCCATATTGAACGATATTCCGTGCAGGACCTTTTCATCTTCTTTGTAAGAAAATGTTACATTTTCAAAAGCAACATTACCAGAAATTTCATTGTTAGGAATACTAACATTATTTGAAATCGATTCCTGTGTGTCAAGTACTGCCATAACACGACGAACCGCCACCATACCCATTTGAAGGGTGTTAAACTTATCCGCAATTTGACGAAGTGGACGAAACAGCATCTGCGACAACTGAATAAACAAAAAGATAATCCCCAGTGTTATTCCCGACGAACCTGCAATGACATTGAGTCCCCCAAACCACACAAGAAGTCCGATGGTAATTGAGGTGGAAAGTTCTGCAATAGGAAAGAAAATAGAGTTATACCAAACGGTTTTCAACCATGCCTTACGGTGTTTGTTATTGATGTCTTTAAATGCAGCCGACTCTAGGCTTTCACGACAAAACAGTTGCACGACGCTCATGCCCGAAATACGCTCCTGCACAAAACTGTTCAGGTTGGCTACCTGAGTACGCACCTCATCAAAAGCCGACTTCATGGCTTTTTGAAACTGTCTGGTTGCAAACAGAATTAGTGGTAACACGGAAAAGACAATAATGGAGAGCTTCCAACTTACGGTCCACATCACCACGATAACCACGACCATCTTTAATAGGTCTGCGATAATCATAAACAAGCCTTGGCTAAAAATTCCAGAGATGGTTTCAATATCACTTACCACACGCGTAACCAAACGCCCAACGGCTGACTTGTCATAATAAGCCATTTTAAACTGTATCATGTGACGATAGAGTGTATTGCGCAAGTCGTAAATAACGTGTTGTCCGAGCCAGTTGGCATAATAGATAAACACAAACTGAAAAATAACTTCAAGCACCAAGGTCAGAACCATAAGCGCTATAAGAAGCAACATCCCATCATAGTCTTTTAACGTAATATAATCGTCGATGGTAATCTTGAGTAAATAGGGACTTAGGGTAGAAAATCCAGACAACAGCACCGCAGAGACCAATACCAATATAAATGTGATGCGGTAAGGCTTTGCAAAAGATAGGAGGCGCTTGAACAAGCTTACATCCAAAATGCTGTTTGATTCTTTTTTATCCATTTGTTTCAAAGATAGTGTTTGGATATTGAACTTGCGTTAAAAACAAACCCTGTGCGGGTGCTGAACTTCCTGCTTTGGTTCTGTCCTCACTGTCTAGTATCGCTTGAAAATCTGCCAAGCTAGATTTACCAGTACCTACATCCAGCAGCGTACCGACAATGGCACGAACCATATTGCGTAAAAATCGGTTGGCCGAAATGTGAAAAATCCATTCCGAATCTGATTGCGTCCAATAAGCCTCCGTAACCTTACAGTCATAGGTTTTTACATCTGTTTTAGAACGAGAAAAACATTTAAAATTGGTATAGCTTAACAGTAATTTGGCTGCAGCATTCATGACATCCCAGTCAAGTGGTTGCGTAAAGGTAAAGGCCAACTCGTGTGCAAATGGATGTTTAAATTGGACCAAGTGGTAGGCATAACTCCGTGATATTGCATCAAAACGTGCGTGGGCGTCTGCCTTTACAGGATGAATATTTACAATGGCAATATCCTGTGGAAGAAATTTATTTAGCCGATGCGCAAGTTGTTTGACCGCCTCAGCAGTAAGTGACAAATCAACATGTGCAAACATCTGATTGGCGTGTACGCCTGTATCTGTTCTACCGGCTGCTAGCACAGCTGTTTCTTTGCCTAACAACGTACTTAAGGCATCTTCCATTTGCTGCTGCACTGTTATAGCATTGGGTTGGCGTTGCCATCCGTGATATGCATTTCCTTTATATGAAAACTCTAAAAAATAACGCAAATGTGTAATTTTGTACAAAGATGATGAAAAAGATATTGTTGCTTTCTGATACGCACAGTTTTTTAGACCCTCGGGTTTTGGGCTATGCCGAGCCCGTCGATGAAATTTGGCATGCGGGCGATATTGGCGCATTTGAAGTAACAGATGCCTTAGAAAAAATCAAACCTCTTAGAGTCGTGTACGGCAATATTGACAATGCACGCATAAGAAGTCAATTTGATGAATCCTTGTTCTTTACTATCGAAGGGCTACGTGTATTTATGACCCATATTGGCGGAAAGCCGCCCCGTTATGCAAAAGGCATTAAAGAAAAACTAGCGCATTTAAATCCTGATTTATTTATTTGTGGTCATTCCCATATTCTCAAAGTTGCTTACGATAAGAAACACGAGCTGCTATTTATGAATCCGGGGGCAGCAGGCAAACATGGCTTTCATAAAAAACAAACCATGATACGCTTTGAAATCGCAGCGGGGAAAGCACAAAATCTTGTTGTAATTGAACTAGGAGATAAACCGGGAAAAGATTTGTGACCAGCGGTATCGTCTTATAAAACGAGCTTCTCTCGCTGTAACAAGCCTGGGCTTAGGAGAAAACCAAGCACCTAGAAACCCACCTAAACTTGCAAGCAAACTACCCCGCTGGGTGAAAGACCATTTCATTGTGGCTAACACACCCAAAAACAATCCATAACCCAATTCATAAAACAAACGGCCTTTGGCAGCAGCTACCGAATGGCTATAACTAGCCCCTGTAGGACGTAGGTGCTTAACCCACAACTTCTTGTTTGTCTGAACCAGATATCCATGGTACAAAGCCAATAACTCATCTAGGGTATCCCAACCTAGAACTTCCCGAATACCATCAATATCTTCAAAGCATGCCCTTGAATAAGCCTTAATAGGCCCTCTCAAGTGGTTTTTATGTGAAATCGTCTCAATTACCCATGTGTCATCGTTCGCGATCGTGAGCAGGCCACCAAACATACCAAGGCTGTTATTGCTGCTAAAGGCATCTTTGAGTTTTTCAAGGTAATTGTCTGGAAAGACAATGTCAGCGTCAAACTTGCAAACAATATCCCAATCATCCGAAAGCGCATCAAAACCACGCCTAAATGCACGCACTACCTTTTCACCTGGTGCATGAACAGATGCATCATCAGACGTAATAAGCTTCACACTGGGGTATGCATCTGCAAGTTTGCGGATGATAGAAACGGTGTTATCTGTTGACCCATCGTCAACAACAACCAATTGCTTGGGCGCATACGTTTGATTTAATAAAGAAGTAAGAGACTGTTCTACAAAAGCTTCTTCGTTGAATACGGGAACTACAATGGAAATATTCATTCAGATTTAAAAAATTGAAAGACAAAAATAAAAAAAGTTGTATGTTTGCCCTAACGGCAAATACTTCAGCCGACATACAACATACATTTACCATAACACACATGTTTGAATTATCAGAGTTAAAAGCAAAAAAGCTTGTTGAATTGCAAGAAATTGCAAAAGAGCTAGGTATAAAAAAAATTACCGCACTAAAAAAAATTGAACTCACTTATCGCATCATTGATCACCAGTCCACACTTCCAGAAGAAGGTGAGCAAGAGGAAGCGCAACAAGCAGCTGCCAAACCGGAAGCTGCTGAAATTAAAAAGCCTGTAAGAGAAGAGAGAGAGAACAATAAAGAGAACAATAAAGACCACAAAAGCGACAAAGGCAACAGAGAGGGTAAGGGCAAAAAACCAAATCATAGAAACGATAAAAAATCGGATCAGCCAAGACAAAAACAACAGCACAATAAGGGCAACGGCAATAACAAAGGAAATCGCCACCATAACGGAAACGATGCTGCTGAAAAAGGAAATCATAACAAAGATCACCGCAACCGATATCGCCAGCCTGATTATGAGTTTGAAGGCATTATAGAAAGTGAAGGCGTTTTGGAGATGATGCAAGAAGGCTATGGCTTTTTACGCTCGTCTGACTACAACTACCTTACTTCTCCTGATGATATTTATGTATCACAATCGCAAGTGCGCCTGTTTGGTCTAAAAACAGGAGATACTGTATTGGGTCACATTCGTCCACCTAAAGAAGGGGAAAAATACTTTCCGCTGATAAAGGTATCGTTGATAAATGGGCTTTCACCCGATATAGTACGTGACCGTGTTTCATTTGAACATCTTACACCCCTATTCCCTCAGGAAAAATTTAACTTGGCAGACAAGCAAAGCACTATCTCAACAAGAGTAATGGATTTGTTTTGTCCAATTGGAAAAGGACAACGTGGTATGATCGTATCCCAGCCCAAAACTGGAAAAACGATGCTGTTAAAAGACGTGGCCAATGCCATAGCAGCTAACCACCCAGAAGTATACCAAATCATCTTACTCATAGACGAGCGTCCAGAAGAAGTTACGGATATGCAACGAAACGTCAAGGGTGAGGTTGTGGCCTCCACATTTGATGAGCCAGCTGACCGCCATGTAAAGGTGGCCAACATCGTACTTGAAAAAGCCAAGAGATTGGTAGAGTGTGGTCATGACGTGGTTATCCTACTGGATTCCATTACAAGATTAGCACGTGCGTATAACACCGTACAGCCTGCCTCTGGTAAGATATTGAGTGGTGGTGTAGACGCGAATGCATTGCACAAGCCCAAGCGGTTCTTTGGTGCTGCGCGTAATATTGAAAATGGCGGTTCGCTATCGATTATTGCTACGGCACTTACCGAAACAGGATCTAAAATGGACGAGGTTATTTTTGAAGAATTTAAGGGAACCGGTAATATGGAGCTACAGCTCGACCGCCGTATCTCCAACCGACGTGTTTTTCCTGCCATTGACTTGGTATCATCAAGCACGCGCCGTGACGACATCTTATTGGATGAAAAAACCGTTCAGCGTATGTGGATAATGCGTAAATACCTTGCTGACATGAATCCTGTGGAAGCCATGGAGTTTATCAGCGACCGTATAAAGAAATCGCTCAACAATGATGAGTTTTTGATTTCTATGAATGCATAAAAACGATGGTGTAATTTAAAGTAAAAAAGGCTTCCGACTGGAAGCCTTTTTTACTAGTTATTTATCTATTTGTCAGACATCACCGTAAGCTTATTACCTAATTTTTTCCAATGTTTTTTTCGCTGTAGGCCATACAAAACCGTTTTACTACCTCGAAAACTAAACTTCACCTTGTTGTTAAAATCAATTCCTAAAATACGGTAATCCACTTTTGGTTCTTTTGTAATACAATCTTTAATGGCTTTTGTAAAGACTGTTGGACCAGTCATTTTGTGTGTGTCATAGGGGTAAGTGTTCTGTTTTAGATTTGAAATTATCAAATCCATTGTTCTCTTTAATATTGGATGTTGAGACTCAAAAAACAAGACATACTGCAAGAAAAATTTCAAATTACTTTCATTAGAAATAACGGCAACATCTTCAGGCTTGATAAAATCATCAATTTTCGAGATAATAAGGCTGTCTATATCCAGATAGACACCCCCCTTTTTATACAATATCGCATACCTGAAAAAATCTGCTTTTGCAGCCCCAATATTTATCCGATTAAAAAGAGTACTTATTTCGTTGCCATATGCTTCAAGAATAAAATCCGAAGCGCGTTTGTCGTCATAGAATTCGTAAGTATAACTTGGATTATTTTTTCTCAACCGTTTGATGTGCCACTGAAAAAGAATTGGCAGCTTTGTTGTTTTGTATGTCTGATATATCGTTTTAGGAATTGCCATGTAAGGGGCTAATTTTCAGCGAAAGTTAAATTTAAAATCATATAAACCAAAAAAAAACCTGAAAACATATTAGTGCTACAGAACAGCCTTGAAATTAGTAAACCTCTAAATTAAAAAAATAGGGGGCGCAAAAAAAGGCATCCAATATGGACGCCTTCTATTAGAATTTGTACCGCTGGTTTAAAGTACTCCCAAATGTTTGGTGAGCTTAGACTTTAAGTTAGCTGCTTTGTTGTCGTGAATGATGTTGTTCTTAGCCAACTTATCAATCATGGAAACAACAAGTGGAAACTGCTTTTCAGCTTCTTTCTTTTTTTCCAATGCTTTAAAATCGCGAATGGCGTTACGTGTTGTTTTGTGCTGAAAACGGTTACGCTGACGCTTAGTTTCGTTTGAACGAATTCTTTTTAAGGCGGATTTATGATTTGCCATAGTTTATATTTAGTAGCCCGTAGGGGAATCGAACCCCTCTTACCAGGATGAAAACCTGGCGTCCTAGCCGATAGACGAACGGGCCTTTCGGATTAACGAGGTGCAAATTTATATGATACCTAACAAACTTGCAACTTATATTTTTATTAGTATGCTTTTGCGAACAAAACACGCTTTTTTGAAGGTTTCCCAGAGTACACACAACTGCCTTGCTCCTTCTCAACGTCAATTGGGATACAACGAATGGTTGCTTTAGTGGCTTCTTTGATCGCTAATTCGGTCTCAGAAGTGCCGTCCCAGTGTGCTGCAACAAATCCGCCTTTTGAAGCTAAAACTTCCTTAAAAGCATCAAAATCATCAACTTCAGTGATGTGCTCTGCCCTAAAATTCTTTGCACGATCAAATAAAGCCTGCTGAATTTCTTCAAGCGTAGATTGGATTTCTCCGACCAATTCATATTGCAGAACATTCTTTTTTGAAAGGGTGTCCCTGCGGGCTAGCTCAACCGTACCGTTTGCAACGTCTCTTGGGCCAATACCAATACGCAGCGGAACTCCTTTAAGCTCATATTCGTTAAACTTAAATCCGGGTTTGTGGGTATCGCGGTTGTCAAAATGCACACGAATATCTTCATTCCGTAAGGCTTCCACTATGGGGGCAACTGCTTCGGAAACCGCTTTTTGTTCTTCTTCGCTTCTGTAAATAGGTACAATTACCACTTGATATGGCGCCAGTGCAGGTGGTAAAACAAGTCCATTGTCATCGCTGTGGGTCATAATAAGCGCACCCATCAATCGTGTTGATACACCCCAGGAAGTAGCCCAGACATGTTCCAAACCACCTTCCTTTGTGGCATATTTTACACCAAATGCTTTGGCGAAATTCTGGCCTAAAAAGTGCGAAGTACCCGCTTGCAAAGCTTTTCCATCTTGCATTAGAGCTTCAATACAATAAGTTTCAACCGCACCGGCAAAGCGTTCTGCTTCAGACTTAACGCCTTGAATAACTGGAATAGCCATATGCTGCTCCACAAAATCAGCGTATACCCGATTCATCTGTTTTGCCTCTGCTAGTGCTTCTGCTTCGCTAGCATGGGCAGTGTGCCCCTCTTGCCACAAAAACTCAGCCGTTCGCAAGAATAATCTGGTTCGCATTTCCCAACGAACTACATTGGCCCATTGATTAAGCAATATTGGCAAGTCACGATAGGATTGAATCCAATTCTTGTATGTGTTCCATATAATGGCCTCACTCGTGGGACGTACAATAAGCTCCTCTTCTAGCTTTGCCTCAGGGTCAACACGAAGTTTTCCAGGCTTGTCTGGGTCATTTTTAAGGCGATAGTGTGTAACTACGGCACATTCTTTGGCAAAACCCTCAGCGTTTTGCTCCTCTGCTTCAAACAGACTCTTAGGAACAAACAAGGGAAAGTAGGCATTGCTATGGCCCGTTTCTTTAAATTTTTTATCCAATATTGCTTGCATGCGCTCCCAAATCGCATAGCCGTAAGGCTTTATAACCATACACCCTCTCACAGCGGAAGTTTCTGCTAAATCGGCTTTTACAACGAGTTCGTTATACCATTTTGAATAGTCCTCAGCTCGTGTTGTTAAATGTTTACCCATAAGTTTGGCACAACTTTTGATTTTTTAATTAGTTGTAGTGCAAAACTACTTAAATTTGAGTGTTAAATTAAACTTTGTGTCATGCGTACTTTTAATCCACCTAGCTTAAACAGAAGTTCTGATCATTTTTTATTCATAGTATCGACACTATTTCTAGCCGGATGTAGTGGTTATCAGTCCGTTTCTTACTACGGTGATGGTATTTATTACGAGGAAGTTATACAGCAATCCAGACAAGTTGCAGCTCCCGCTACTAATAACACCCAACAAAACAGCGGTTCCTATTTCAAGAGTTATTTTGATGATAAAGCTTCTCAAGGCATTCAAGAAGATTATATGTTCACAGATGTTGATCAATTTCAAGATGCAACACCACAACAAAACAGTGCTGGGAATTACCAATCACATGGCTCATGGGGAGATCAAGTAGATAGAATCAACATTAATGTAATTTACAATAGACCCTTTGGCTGGAATTGGTATTATGCACCATTTAATTATGGGCGTGCCTCTTTTTGGGGATATAATTACCATCCTTGGTATTTTACATTTAACCATTATCCTTTTTACAATCCTTACCGATGGGGTTATAGAAATCCGTATTACGGATCTTACTGGAATAATTGGGGATATAACAACCGCTACTACAGGCCAGGAATAAATCAAAGCTATGCCCCCGTTCAATACAGCAGACTAAATGGGAGTAGAGGGTTGTCAAGAACAAACCTTACTAACAGAACCAATAGCAACGCAAACAATCGAGCAGGTGTTTCCAACAACAATACCCAACGACGCACCAACACACGAGGCACTACAACAACAAGAAGTGTTTCGGGTAACAATAGAAGTACACAGCGTTATAATGACTCAGACAACAGTACAAATTCAAGTCAAAAAAAGAGAACGACGAGAAGGTATACTACAGAAAGAACTACATCATCAAACAACTCGAGCTACAGAAGCTCCTCATCTTCTTCGAACTCAAGCTACAAAAGGTCAACGCCTAGTAGTTCAACAAAATCAACTTCAAGTAGCTCCTCTCGAAGTTCTGGTTCATCAAGAAGAAGATAAGTTAATGTTGAGGTTGAATAGATTTTTGAAGAATTTAGAAAATAAAGAAATGAAAAAGATAAGGTTATTTACATTAGTTTTTAGTGCCCTGTTAAGCAGCAACATGATGCTGGGACAATCTGTTGGCGAGGTTGTGAGGTATGGCTTTGAACAACTAAACGGTTCGGCGCGCTATCAAGCGATGGGCGGTGCCTTTGGGGCGCTTGGTGGAGATTTGTCGGCTATTGCTAATAATCCCGCTGGATCAAGTGTATTTGCTTTCAATGAGGCTGGTGCTAGCATTGGTATACAGTCGTTTTCGACAGATACCAACTACCTTGGGGAGAGTAGTAATGTTGAAAAGTCATCTTTTGACATCAAACAAGCTGGACTTGTCCTAGTACTTACCAACCCTTCTAGCAAATGGGACAAGGTAGCATTTGGTTTTAATACCCAAACCCTTAGCAACTATGACAAAAATCTTTTTGCTCAAGGAACAAATTACAACAGAGGGCTTGAAGATTATTTTTTGCAAAATGCCACTGGTATTTCCTACAATACATTTGATTTTAACAACAATGCCGATGATGAATATAGCTTTTTAGGAAGTAGGTTTGGGTATGCGGCACAGCAGGCTTATATGGGACTTTATACCTATACCATTACCCATGACGACCTTAATAATGCATATATCGCTGATGGCCTTGTTAGGGGTGGCATCAAACAAACTTTTGAATACAACACTTCAGGTCGACAACAAATCTATAATTTAAACTTTAGTGGTCGTTATATGGAAAAACTGTCGCTTGGACTAAATATTAATTTACATGCTATTGATTATGCTGAGTACAAAGCAACAGAAGATATTTATTTAGACAACGCTAGCAGTTTAAGCCAAGTATTTTTTCAGCAAGACCTCAAAACGTTTGGTACGGGGGTTTCATTTCAGTTTGGTGCCATCTACAAGGCAACTGACGTACTCCGACTTGGATTAAACTACACCAGCCCTACCTATTACGAGCTGGAAGACGAGTACACTGAAGGTTTGGAAACATATTATTTGGATACAACAAATGCAACTCAACGTGCGGCTATATACCCCAACGTTGTAAACTTAAATGGCCCATATAAAATCAAAACCGCGGGTAAAGTTCAAGGGAGTGCAGCGCTTGTTTTGGGTAAAAAAGGACTTTTAAGTGTGGATTATGGCAAGAAAAATTACGGCTCTTCTAGTATTACGCTGCCCTATGCTGCTGACTCGAATGCCATAAATACCGAAATAAGCACAGTGCTTGACGACGCTAGTTACTTGCGTATTGGTGGTGAGGGGCGCATTGGTGACCTAAGCCTACGTGCTGGATATTGGCAAGAGGATAGCCCGTACAAAGATAAGGCTGTCATGGATGACTTCAGTGGTTTTTCACTAGGTATGGGTATCCGTTTCGGAAGTGGCTCTCTCGATTTGGCCTACACGAAAAGCACCCAGAAATATGGACGACAACTCTATTACACAGGGCTTACTGACAGTGTTAATGTAAACGAGAATGCAGGTCAAGTAGCACTTACCTACAACGTTCGCTTCTAAAAAGTGTTATTTTTACGAATGTAGTATCTTTGTACTCTTATGAAAGATGCTATGAAATTTGACCGATTGCTCAAAGAAACAATAGAGGATATTCATGATGACCATTTAAGTGGAAACATCAACACGCCACTGCGTGAAGATGCATTTAAGTTATCTGATGAAGAAAAAATAAATAAAATCGAGCAAGACGTTACGCGTATTCTGGAAACAATTGGTATGGATCTGACTGACGACAGCATGCGAGGCACTCCCAAGCGCGTAGCTAAAATGTTTGTAAACGAACTTTTTGCTGGCCTACACCCAGACAACAAACCCAGTGCTTCAACCTTTGACAACAAATACAAATACGGAGAGATGTTGGTGGAAAAAAACATCACCCTCTACTCTACTTGCGAGCATCATTTGCTCCCTATTGTTGGAAAAGCGCACGTGGCCTATATTTCAAATGGTACCGTGGTGGGCTTATCAAAAATGAATCGCCTAGTGGATTACTTTGCCAAGCGACCGCAAGTTCAAGAACGCCTAACACTACAAGTAGTTAAGTCGCTACAAGAGGTGCTAAATACCGACGACGTTGCTTGTGTTATTGATGCCAAGCACCTGTGTGTGAATGCACGTGGGATTCGCGATATAGACAGCAGTACCGTAACCGCTGAATTTGGTGGTGCCTTTAAAAATCCAGACGTAAAAAAAGAATTTTTGGGTTATCTAAACCTCGACACCTCCTTTTAACGCATGAGCGAAACAACTTCAGTGCTGCATATATTTAATTCCCTAAGCGGAAAGAAAGAGTCATTTGTGCCTATTGAAGACAAACATGTGGGTATGTATGTTTGTGGGCCTACTGTCTACAGCAATGTACATCTCGGCAATTGCCGCACCTTTATTTCCTTTGATTTGGTGTTTCGATATCTCAAGTACTTGGGTTATTCGGTGCGCTATGTGCGTAATATTACCGATGCTGGGCACTTGGAGCATGACGCAGATGAAGGCGAGGATCGCATATCTAAAAAAGCGCGTTTGGAACAAATAGAGCCCATGGAAGTCGTACAGCGCTACACCGTTGACTTTCACAAAACCCTTGCAGCTTTTAATACTCTTGCGCCCAATATAGAACCCACAGCAACTGGGCATATTATTGAGCAAATAGAAATTGTCAAAGAAATTATCGCATCTGGATTTGCTTATGAAGTTAACGGGTCTGTTTATTTTGACGTTGAAAAATTTAATACTTCCAATACCTACGGAGCATTGAGCGGACGTAA
Organism: Flavobacteriaceae bacterium; assembly: GCA_002862645.1. Classification (GTDB taxonomy): domain Bacteria; phylum Bacteroidota; class Bacteroidia; order Flavobacteriales; family Flavobacteriaceae; genus UBA7446. The sequence goes on from PKDQ01000022.1 coordinate 17,784, forward strand.
ACTTGAAGACATGATCCACAATACCCGTGCGCTTTCTGGTCAAAGTGAGAAAAAAGCACCACAAGATTTTGCCTTGTGGAAAAAAGCAGAACCGCAGCACATTATGCGCTGGCCCTCCCCTTGGGGCGATGGTTTTCCAGGGTGGCATTTGGAATGTACGGCCATGAGCACCAAATATTTAGGAGATCAGTTTGATATTCATGGAGGGGGTATGGATTTAAAATTCCCACATCATGAGTGCGAAATCGCGCAGGCCAAAGCCACAAATAAAAAAAATCCAGTAAACACCTGGATGCACGCGAATATGCTTACCCTGAATGGCAAAAAAATGGCAAAATCCACAGGAAACAACATATTGCCAAATGAGCTTTTTGAGGGATCAAATCCATTACTTTCAAAACCGTTCTCCCCAGATGTAACTAAGTTTTTTATGCTGCAAGCGCATTATAGAAGTGTTCTAGATTTAAGTAGCGATGCCCTAGAAGCTGCTGAAAAGGGGTACAACCGCCTCAGTACTGGTATTAAGATGCTGTCACAGCTACCGAAAAGCAGCAAAAGCAGCCTAGATGTAAGCGAAGTTATTCAAGCATACCATACTGCCATGAATGACGATTTCAATAGTCCGGTATTGATTGCTGAGTTATTCGAAACTGTTAAACTCATCTACCGTGTGAACGATGGGGAAGAAACTTTGACTGCGTCCGATATTGAACAATTAAGAAAAAGCATTAATGCTTTTGTTTACGAAGTACTAGGACTAACGCTTGAGGTCGCAAAAAAAGAGGACAACACCTTCTTGGACAAAGCCTTAGAAGTACTCATTGAAATGCGAGATCAAGCTAGGGCTTCCAAAGATTTTGTTACTTCAGACCGCATCCGCGATGCTTTGTTAGCAAAAGGAATTCAGCTAAAAGATGGCAAAGACGGCACCAGCTACACCCTTAAGTCATGAGAAAATTACTCATCTTTCCATTTGTACTTCTCATCCGTTTATACCAAACCATTCTTTCACCACTACTACCAGCAAGCTGCAGGTTTTACCCTACTTGTTCGCAGTATAGCTTAGAAGCATTAAAGAAATACGGCTTATGGAAAGGGGCGCAACTAGCCGTAAAGCGCATCAGTCAATGTCACCCTTGGGGCGGGCAAGGGCACGACCCTGTTCCGGATTAGGACAATATTTACAGTATATTTAACCAAAATTAAAATTCATGTTAGCACTCAAATTTTTATGGGCACCCGACCCAGTAGCCATCAGCCTTGGCAGCATTAGCATCTACTATTACAGTCTTATGTTTGTCATTGCTTTCACATGTGGCTTATACCTAATGAAGTACATGTTTAAAAAAGAAGGCGTTTCCGTGGCACATCTAGACCCTTTGTTGCTTTATATGGTTGTGGGGACTCTATTAGGAGCACGACTTGGAGAAGTTTTTTTTTACAATTGGGATTATTTTCAACATAACTTATTGGAAATCATTTTACCATTCAAAATTTCTGAAGAAGGTTGGAAGTTCGTAGGATTCAGAGGCCTTGCGAGCCATGGCGCAGCAATTGGTATAACAACAGCCCTTTATTTGTATATACGTAAGTTCAAATACGCTTCACTATTGTGGCTGTTAGATCGCATTGCTATTACCGTTGCTTTGGGAGGTATATTCATTCGAATCGGAAACTTTTTTAATTCCGAGATTGTTGGGAAGTATACGGGAAGCAACTTTGGAGTTGTTTTCAAAAACAATGGTGAAACGCTTCCAAGACATCCTGTTCAGCTGTATGAATCGCTAGGGTATTTTATTGTGTTTGTCATCCTTTTTATGATTTACAAAAACACCCAGAAAAGCAAACAAGAAGGGTTTTTACTAGGTCTATTCTTTGCCCTACTGTTTAGCGTGCGCTTTTTAGCTGAATTTGTAAAAGAAAGTCAGGGCGGCTTCGGAGAACAGCTTGGATACTTATCCACTGGACAATGGCTTAGCATACCACTAATCCTTTTAGGAATAGGGCTGGTTGTATTTTCTGCTAGAAAAAAAGAAGCTTAGGCTTTCTTTTTCTTGCTTGTGGTATCAAACATTACAGGTGTTGCAATAAACAAAGAGGAATACGTTCCTACCAATACCCCAACAATAAGCGCAAACATAAATCCGCGAATCGCCTCTCCACCAAAGATAAAGATGGCCAACAACACCACGAGCGTTGTTAAAGAGGTATTAATCGTTCTACTCAACGTGCTGTTCAGTGCGCTATTTATCGTTTTGTGACCTTCCCATGAAGTGTGCAGACGTGTAAACTCACGAATACGGTCAAACACCACTACCGTGTCATTAAGAGAATATCCAATTACGGTAAGTACCGCAGCGATAAACGCTTGGTTAATCTCCATGCTAAAAGGCATAAAAGTATAAGTAACAGAGAATACACCCAAAACGAGCAGTACGTCGTGGAAAACCGCTGCAACAGCTCCCAAAGAGTATTGCCACTTGCGGAAGCGTAGTAAGATGTACAAGAACACCACGATTAATGACCCAAATACAGCCAATAACGAGTTCTTTTTAATATCATCAGCGATGGTTGGCCCAACTTTGATAGAGGACATAATACCCACTTGCTTATCTTCTGCTCCGTTTACAAAATCGTCATAGCTTAAACGCTCTGGTAAGAAAGTCGAAAGACCGTTAAATAGGGCTTGATGAATTTCATCATCAACCTCAGTACCTTCAACATCTACTTTATAATTGGTGGTGATTTTTAGCTGATTGTCCTCACCAAAAGTTTTGGCTTCAGCACTCCCGAGAAGGCTTACCAACTGTGATTGTGCATCTGTTGGATTAACCGCCTGTTCAAAGCGAACCGTGTATGAACGCCCACCTACAAAATCAACTCCTTGGTTGAGTCCTTGCGTAAACAAAGAAGCAACACCAGCAGCGATAAGCATTCCTGAAACAACATAAGCAAAGCCACGTTTTTTAAGGAATTTAATATCTAAGTTTCGGAATAAGTTTTTGGTTGCACCAGTAGTAAATGCCAAAGCCTTTGAATTGGCCAAACGCCCGTCAACAAGTAGTCGTGTTACAAAAATAGCCGTTGACAACGAGGTTGCAATACCTATAAGTAGTGTGGTTGCAAATCCTTTGATCGGGCCAGTACCGAAAACAAACAAAATAAATGCAGTTAGCCCTGTAGTAATGTTAGCATCTAAAATAGAAGACAAGGCATTTCTAAATCCATCAGAAACTGCTTGCTTTTGTCCTTTGCCTTTAGCCAATTCCTCACGAATACGTTCAAAAATAAGTACGTTCGCATCTACTGACATACCAATAGTAAGTACGATACCAGCGATACCGGGCAGCGTAAGTACAGCGCCTAATCCTGCGAGAATTCCGAAGATAAGAATGATGTTTAAGCTCAAGGCGATATCTGCATACAAGCCAGCACGTCCGTAATAGAAAATCATCCAGGCAAGTACGAGCAATAATGCAATAACAAATGAGTTAACACCACTTTCAATAGCTTCTTGTCCAAGAGATGGGCCTACGATTTCAGATTGAATAATTTCAGCAGCAGCTGGAAGTTTACCAGCTCTTAATACGTTGGCCAAGTCAATGGCTTCATTTAGGGAGAATTGCCCTGATATTTCAGAACGACCACCCGAAATAGCACCCTTAGAAACGCCAGGGGCTGAATAAACGACATCGTCTAAGACAATAGCAATATTACTCTTATCGGTATAGGCTTTACCTGTCATTTCTTCCCAGATACGTGCGCCCTTGCCATTCATTTGCATGGAAACGGCAGCAGCACCCAATTGGTCGTAGGTTTGTGCAGCATCTACAATAACGCTCCCACTTAGCGGAGGTTCATTAGATCGGTTAGCTTTAATTACATATAAGTCAACCAAATTTGTTTTTTCGTCAGGTATTCCCCATAATAACTTGGTGTAACGCAAGTCTGCAGGCAATAAGGTACGTACGTCAGCACGGTTTAAATACGACTCCACTGTTGGTTGGTCTTTAACATCAACTTGAATCAATACTGGACCACCAGCATAACCAGCTCCCTTAACATAATCATATATGGGGTTTACTACTGTTGTAATAGAGTCTTGTGCAGCAGCTACATCGGAGAGTAAATCATCAATTTCTGAAACTTCTTCTTCTTCTTTTTCGGCTTCCACAACAGATTTAAGCAATTCGTTTGCTTGACCTAGAAAAGTGCCAAACGACTGGTTTGAAGCCGTCTCCCAAAATTCAAGTTGGGCAGTGCTTTGTAAGAGATTTTTTACACGCTCAACGTCTCTAGCACCTGGTAATTCAACCAAAATACGACCTGAAGTGCCCAAACGTTGGATGTTAGGTTGGGTTACCCCAAATTTATCAATACGCTTGCGCAATACTTCAAATGCAGAAACAATAGAAGCGTCAATTTTTCTACGGATAACAGGCTTCACCTCATCATCAGTCATATTAAAATTAATGTCATCGCTTAGGGTACGGTTTCCAAAAATATCAGGGTTGGAAAGGTTTTCATCACCCTTTAATTCTTCAAAAGCCAAGAAAAAACTATCCACATAGGTATCATCAGATGACTTTTGAAGCACATCTGCTCTTGCTAGTGAATTATTGAACAATGGATTACGGCTATTTTCAGCCAAGCCCTTTAAGATATCCTTAACGGAAACCTGAAGGATAACATTAATACCGCCTTTAAGGTCTAATCCTTTGTTTAACTCCCGGTCTTTTGCTGTAGCGTAGTTAAAAACACCAAACACCTTTTGTTCTGCAATAGAATCGAGGTAGTTGCGTTCAGCTATGTCTACAAGGGTGAAATAGTCTGCGTCATCTGTGTTGACGGAAGCTTGGGCATATGTATTGGCGTCTGATTCAACTTTTGAAGTAACAAAAGTGAATGATAGTTGGTAGAGGCTGACAAGGCCAAACAAAACGGTGAAAAATTTGATAAGTCCGTTATTCTGCATGATTAAGTTTTTTGTGTCGTATATAAGACGAGCAAATATAGCGTATCCGCCCTGATTAACAAATTGCTACAATTTTACGTACACTTTTATGAAAGTATATCGTTTAACGCTGCATTCATATTACGTACCGCAGCTGCACTTTTATTAAAAGTTGCTTGCTCTTCGGCTGTTAAATGTACATCTACAATGGATTCTAAACCTGAACGTCCAATAACGCAGGGAACGCCTATGCAAATATCTTCTTGGTTGTATTCTCCCTCTAAATAAACAGAACACGGTATTATGCGCTTTTGATCATTGAGGATACTGTTTACCAAATAAGCTACTGAGGCACCTGGCGCATACCAAGCAGATGTTCCTAATAACTTGGTAAGCGTTGCACCACCAACCATGGTGTCAGCAGCAACTTGCTCAAGTGCATCCGCTTCAAGTAAGGTTGAAACTGGAATGCCATTGTAGGAAGCCAATCGGGTCATCGGAATCATGGTCGTGTCGCCATGACCGCCAATAACCATCCCATGAATATCATTGGCAGGCTTATCTAGAGCTTGCGACAAATAGGTTTTAAATCTCGAACTGTCCAAAGCGCCACCCATTCCAATGATGCGGTTTTTTGGCAATCCTGTTTTCTTTAATGTCAGGTAGGTCATGGTATCCATCGGGTTGGAAACCACCACAATAATGGCATCCGGTGAATGAGCCAAGATATTCTCAGCAACAGACTGAACAATACCTGCGTTGATCCCAATTAATTCTTCACGTGTCATACCAGGCTTACGTGGAATACCGGATGTAATTACTACAACATTGCTGTTTGCAGTTTTGGTATAATCATTGGTTGTGCCTACAATTTTAGTGTTAAAGCCAAGGGCTGTAGCGGTTTGCATCATATCAAGGGCTTTACCCTCGGCAAATCCTTCCTTAATGTCTAGCAATACGACTTCGCTTGCAATGCGTTGCGTAGCAATAGCATCTGCACAAGTAGCGCCAACGTTTCCGGCGCCAACTATGGTAACTTTCATGTGTTTGTTATTTTGGTTTTGCAAAAGTAAGGCTTGAACGCAAATACTAAAAGCTTATGCATCGATATTCGCGTAAATCGCATTCTTTTCAATAAATTCTCGTCTTGGTGGAACTTCGTCACCCATAAGCATGGAGAAAACACGATCCGCCTCGCCTCCGTTGTCTATGGTTACTTGACGTAATGTTCTAAACTCTGGGTTCATGGTGGTGTCCCAAAGTTGCTCTGCATTCATTTCACCTAAACCTTTGTAACGCTGTACAGAAGACCCTTGGCCAAAATCTTGCATCAAACGATCACGCTGATCGTCGTCCCAAGCATATTGCTTCTTTTGACCCTTTTTGACCAAATAAAGCGGTGGTGTTGCAATATAGATATAACCGTTTTCAATAAGCTCACGCATATAACGGAAAAAGAAAGTCAGTATCAGGGTTGAAATGTGACTACCATCGACATCGGCATCACACATAATAACCACCTTGTGGTAGCGCAACTTATCTAAATTCAATGCCTTGGCATCCTCTTCTGTTCCTATGGTTACTCCTAGGGCAGTGTAAATGTTACGAATTTCTTCATTTTCAAAAACCTTGTGTTGCATGGCTTTTTCAACGTTCAATATTTTACCGCGAAGCGGTAGTATGGCTTGGAAATTCCGATCACGACCTTGTTTGGCAGTACCACCTGCCGAATCACCCTCAACAAGGAATACCTCACAAAGTTTTGGATCTTGCTCAGAGCAATCTGATAGTTTACCGGGTAATCCACCCCCGCTCATCACCGTTTTGCGTTGCACCATTTCACGTGCCTTACGTGCGGCGTGACGTGCTTGGGCTGCTAAAATCACTTTTTGCACAATGGATTTGGCATCGTTGGGGTGCTCTTCCAAATAATTCTCTAGCATTTCAGAAACAGACTGTGAAACAGCTGCACTCACTTCTCTGTTACCCAACTTCGTCTTGGTCTGTCCTTCAAATTGTGGCTCTGCAACTTTAACAGAAACAATGGCGGTTAATCCCTCACGGAAATCGTCTCCAGAAATTTCAAATTTTAGTTTGTCTAACATCCCAGATGCGTCGGCATATTTCTTTAGCGTTGTGGTAAGACCACGTCTAAATCCTGAAAGGTGGGTACCTCCCTCATGAGTGTTGATATTGTTAACATAAGATTGAAGGTTCTCTGTAAACGAAGTATTGTAAATCATGGCAACTTCAACAGGGATTTCATTTTTTTCTCCCTCCATTGAAATTACGTCCGTAGTAATGGGTTCTCTGTTGGCGTCTAAGAAACGTATAAATTCTTTAAGCCCTTCTTCAGAATGAAATAGTTCAGAAACAACCGCTCCTTTTTCGTCTTTGTTGCGATGATCGGTTAATTGAATTTTTATCCCTTTATTCAAATAAGCAAGCTCACGCATACGACTTGCAAGTGTATCGTAATTATATTCACGTGTTTGTGAAAATATCGTTGGGTCTGGGGAAAAGGTAACAAGTGTTCCCGTCTTATCAGTATCACCTACGTGTTTGACAGGATACTGCGCCTTACCTCTTGAATATTCTTGCTCCCACACTTTACCCTCACGGTATACGGTAGCTTTTAGCATGTCCGAAAGTGCATTCACACAAGACACCCCTACCCCGTGTAAACCTCCAGAAACTTTATAGGAATCTTTATCGAACTTACCCCCTGCTCCTATTTTAGTCATTACAACTTCAAGTGCAGAAACGCCTTCTTTTTTGTGCATTCCTACAGGAATACCACGCCCGTTGTCTTCAACAGTGATGGAATTGTCCTCGTTTATCTGTACAGAGATTAAATCACAATGACCGGCTAAGGCCTCATCAATGGAATTATCTACAACTTCGTAAACAAGGTGGTGGAGTCCGCGTACGCCTACATCTCCGATGTACATGGATGGGCGCATACGCACGTGCTCCATGCCTTCTAATGCCTGTATGCTATCTGCTGAATAATTCTGGTTTGGTTGGTCACTCATATGTTTAAATTATGAATAAAAGCTATCCTCACAAATTTACGAGAAAAGCCCCACTTTAATGGTAAAAGTGTGGGGTTTCGGTAGTCAAGTTATCAACACAAACTGTGCAAAAATTATTCGTAAGCGTCCATGTGGACACTACCTATGGCACGTCCTGAAGGTTCATTCATGTTTTGAAAGGATGCATCCCATGCCAAAGCAGTTGGTGTACTGCAAGCTATCGAAGGTACAGAAGGTACCGTCAGTGCTGCTGCCTGCGACGGAAAGTGTTCTTCAAAAATACTGCGATAGAAATATTCTTCTTTAGTTCTAGGCGGCTGGGCTGGAAAACGATGGTTCACCTGCTCCATTTGTGCATCCGTTACAGAAGACTCTACCAATTCTTTAAGGGAATCTATCCAGTTGTAGCCTACACCATCGCTAAACTGCTCTTTTTGACGCCAAGCAACAGATTCAGGCAATTCATCTTCAAATGCCTTTCGGAGTACCCATTTTTCCATACGCTCGGGTGTAATCATCTTGTCTTTTGGATTGATACGCATGGCAACATCCATAAATTCTTTGTCCAAAAATGGAACGCGACCTTCAATACCCCAAGCTGCCAGTGATTTGTTGGCTCTCAGGCAATCGTATTGATAAAGCTTTTCTAGCTTTCTGATAGTCTCTTTGTGGAACTCTTCTGGGCTAGGTGCTTTATGGAAATACAAATAACCACCAAATACTTCGTCTGCGCCTTCGCCAGAAAGCACCATTTTAATGCCCATGGATTTAATTACACGAGCCAATAGGTACATCGGTGTGGAAGCACGAACAGTAGTAATGTCATACGTCTCCAAGTGGTAAATAACATCTCGAATGGCGTCTAAGCCTTCTTGTATGGTAAAGGTAACTTCGTGGTGAATCGTACCAATTCGGTCTGCAACGACTTTTGCAGCAGCCAAATCAGGCGAACCTTCTAAGCCAATAGAAAAAGAGTGTAGTTGTGGCCACCAGGCTTCTTGTTTGTCATCTGCCTCAACACGATTCTTAGCAAACTTTTTCGCCAAGGCCGAGGTAATGGACGAATCCAAGCCACCTGAAAGCAAAACGCCATAAGGGACATCACTCATAAGTTGACGGTGAACCGCATCTTCAAGAGCTTTACCCAAGTCTTCAATACTTGTTGGGTTGTCTTTAACAGCTTCATAATCTTCCCAATCACGTGTATACCATTTTTTCGGAGCTTCGTCTTTTGAAGTCATGTAGTGTCCCGGAGGAAAAACGTCAATGCTGTGACAAACACCCTCCAAGGCTTTTAGTTCTGAAGCCACATATCGAGTACCCGCTTGATCAAAACCGTAGTAAAGTGGAATAATCCCCATATGGTCTCTAGCAATTAGAAAATCGTTGTTGGCAGCATCATAGAGTGCAAAACCAAAAATTCCGTTAAGATCATCGATAAAATTAACGCCTTTTTGTTGGTACAACGCCAAGATCACTTCACAGTCAGAACCTGTTTGAAAAGTATAATTAGGGGTGGTAGCGCGAAGCACACGGTGGTTATATATCTCGCCATTGGCCGCAAGTACAAGCTGTTTGTCTGGACTAAACAAAGGCTGCTTTCCAGACGCTGGGTCAACAATCGCCAAGCGTTCGTGCGCAAATATGGCATGGTCGTCAGCATATATACCACTCCAGTCCGGTCCGCGATGCCGAATTTTTTTGGACATCTCGAGCAACTTTGGTCGAAGCTCTTCGGTTGATTGCTTAACATCTAAAGCACATACAATTCCACACATAGTTTTAATTTTATGTCAAATTTGCTATATTTATTTTTATTATTAAGCATAATATGATTATTTAACTTAATTATTAAACATAATAAGTCATTTTTAATTAAGTTTCAATTTATTTAATTGAATAATTAGATATTTTTGTTTAAAATCTTCTAAAAAACATGCTTACTTTTAACCCCATATGGGAACTCCAATTATTTCAATACAAAATGCGGCCATACAGCAAAACAAAATTGTGGTTTTAGACAAGGTATCGCTTGATATCGAGGCTGGGGCGTTTGTTTATTTTATTGGAAGAACAGGAAGTGGGAAAAGTAGTTTGATACGAACACTTTATGCCGCACTTCCATTAAAGTCGGGTGAAATTAGCATCTGTGACACGGCTTTGGCAGCACTTAAAAGCAAACATGTGCATAAGCTGAGGCGCATGTTAGGTATTGTTTTTCAAGACTTTAAGCTACTGCCCGACCGTAATGTATATCAAAATTTGGCCTTTGTATTGCGTGCCACAGGGTGGAAAAACAAAGCAGAACGTGATCCGCGTATCAACGAAATATTGACACTAGTAAACTTAGAAGGAAAAGGGAAGAAATTTCCACAAACCTTATCAGGCGGTGAGCAACAACGCCTTTCTATAGGTCGAGCTTTACTCAATCATCCAAAAGTATTGCTAGCTGACGAACCAACAGGAAACCTAGACCCCATTACGAGGTGGGAAATCATGGATGTGCTTCAAAATGTAAACAAACAAGGCACCACAATACTCATGGCCACACACGATTTTGGGATCATTCAAAAGTATCCCGGGAAAACCTTTAAGTGTGAAGAGGGCTTGGTTACTGAGGTTGTTGTAAAAAACCAATAAGTTGATATCTATTTGCATACCAACATATAATACTGATTGCACTGGTTTGCTTAAATCATTAAACAATCAAATAAAATCGCTTGATGCCATCATTGAAATTATCGTTTTTGATGATGGATCTACTTTAAATCAAATATCAAACAAAACTATTTGTAGCAGCATGGGGTTTGTACACATTGAAAACAAAGAAAATTTAGGTCGGGTTACATCACGAAAAAAACTAGCAGAAATGAGCAAATACCAATATTTGTTGTTTATAGATGCTGACATGATTCCCGAAAATCCAAATTACATCAAAACTTATATAGAACATATTGCTTCACATCCTAATGTTCAAGCTTTTTTTGGCGGGTACAGCTATGACTACACAACTGTTACCAAAAATCTTCGATATCGTTATGGAAAAAAGCGTGAACAAAAAAAAGCCGATTTTCGAAATAAAAACCCCTACAAACTTATTTTTTCTGGGAACATGGCAATATCCAAAAAGCTGTTTGCGCAATCTTCAAAAGTTTCTGATAATGTTTACGGGCTAGACATACTACTAAGTGCCTATCTCAAAAAATCAAGCATTCCTTTACTTCACATAGACAATGAAACAAAACACCATGGTATTGATGCCAATACGTTGTTTTTGTCAAAAGCAAAAAGCAGCTCTGTATCGCTTCGTAAGTTCTATGAAGCCAATATTATTGAAGCAGATCAAAACAATTTAATTGATGTTTTTGAAAAGTTAAAAAAATATAAGCTCCATTTCTTTTTTTGTAATTCGTTTTTACCAATTGGAAAGTGTTTGTATCACATTTTAAGAGTTTACGGAAAGCCTTTGATACTTTTTGATTGGTATCGTTTATATTATTTTTCAAATCCTAAAAACACATGATTCCTTTATTTTCGGTTATTGTACCGCTATACAATAAAGAGGCATATATTGTAGAGACCTTGAGGAGTATAATGAATCAGTCCTGTCAAGATTTTGAACTTATTGTTGTGAACGACTGTTCAACAGACAATAGCTTGAAGTTGGTCAAATCTTTACAAATTCCAAATATTCGGATCATTTGTCACAAGACAAATAAAGGACTATCTGCTACAAGAAACACAGGTGCTCAACAAGCTAAGGGTGAGTTGATTACCATGCTTGATGCAGATGACAGGTGGCATTATGATTTTTTAAGTTCTATTGCTAAGATGGTAGTAGATTTTCCGAAAGCCTCAATATTTGGTGCTGGGTTTAACGAAATATACTCAAACGATAAAAAAATATGGGCAAAACCTAAAATACCTTTTTTAAAAGAAAATAGCAGCTTCATAATTCGTGATTTTTTTAAAAACAGCTTAGGAATGCCTTTATATTGTATGAGCAGTGTTGCCTATAAAAAAACTGTCTTAGAGGAGGTTGAAGGTTTTGACGAAAACATAAAGTACAGTGAAGATATAGATTTTTTTATAAAAATAAATTTGAAATACATGTCTGCTTATCATTGTGCTCCTTTATCTGATGTACGAGTCGGAGGGTCTGAACAAATGTCAGTTGTAAAGCTTACACACCAACTCCTGCCAGATTTAGACAAGTATGAAGCTGGAGATGCTCAAAATAAAAGCTTTGCAAGGTACCTAAATTTCAAAAGATATATGTATGCCATGAGGTACAAGCAAAGTGGAGAGTACGATCATTTTTATCAATTACGCAAAAACACAAATAAACAAATGTTAACGTTTCGGCAATTAATCTTGCTGCACAGTCCAAAACCTATTTATAACCTCATACGATTTGTAAAAAAACAGGCTTTATATTTAGGGATTCGACTTACCACTTTTGACTGAATTTAATCAAACGTTGGTAGCTAAATATTATTTAACAAATTTCAAGTCATAATCTATTGAATCTAAAATAATTCGTGGCGAGGATTTAAAGCTGTTATTAAATAAACTTTTAGAATAGTCTACATTATTGGATTGAACACCACATAAGTCTGCAATGGCATGTGCTAAGTATTCAAGCGAGAATTTAACATCTGTGTCTTGCTCAATATTATGCTCTTTTTGAAATGCTTTTGACTGCCACAATACAAACGGTATCTCAAACATATTTTTGGTAATGTTTTGATCAACGCTGTGGCCAGCATAATCAATTTCATCAAACACTTCCTCACCATGATCTGAAAAATAAAGCACAAAACTTTTTTGGTCACGTGCCCTGCTGATATTGATGATTTCACGAACAATATAGTCGTTATACAGAACAGCATTATCATAATGATCAACCTTAGGATTTTTTGAACGCCGCAGATCAGGGTCAAATTTCTTATAATTATCAGGATATCGCATATAATAAGCACCATGCGTTCCAAGTAAATGAACAAAAATTACCTTTGAACCTTCTTTTTTTACAGCTTTTTTAAAATGAGGAAGTATAACATCATCGTGAGGTGCTTTGTATAACCATGTTTCTGAAGATGTAAATTTAGTGTTATGGGCTGTCATACCAATTTTAGTCACCAAAGTTTCATAAAGTCCAATGGGGGCTTGGTTTGAAAGCCAAAAAGTATCAAAACTTGCAGCATTCAATAATTGAATGATATTTCCGTCTTTAATTTTATCGGTCAATCGCAATGCTCTAGTCAGCGAGGCAATGGTATACGCATGACTACTAATCACATCTTTAAATATGGTCAATTCGTCTTGTACAGCTGTAAGTTTTGGGGTGGTTTCTCGACCATAGCCATAGATTTGCATATGGTTTCGATTTGTTGATTCTCCAATTACAAAAACATAAAGCTCATCACCAGAAAGATCAGCAGATACATCTGTAAAACCTCCGTATTTATTTGTCTTTTGTTTATTTAGCTCATAAGAAGTAGTCCAATAATCTATTATACCAGTTGAGAGAGTAAAAGGTAAATTTTGAGGATAAATTAAAGGGTGACGCAACCCAATTATTGCTCCCAAAACACCTACGTAGTATAGCCACTTAAAGTTAAGTTCACTACTACGTAAGGCTTCGTAGCGAATCATAAAAAATCCGGATACGAGAATCACAAATACATAAAAGAGCACACTATATGAAAAATAATCTTGAGCAAACTCGAGTGACTCGGAGACATTGGTTTCCATTGCTATAAATATAGCAGATGGAGAAAAAACTGCATCTAAAATCAAAAAATAGGCTCCTTCAAGAAGCACAATAAATAGGATAAAAATGCAGGTTATAACCTGAAATAATGACCATCGTCTTTTTGGAAAAATTAATCTGCAAAAAGAAAGTAAACCAATTGCTAAAATCAGATTCTCTAACGCATTGTATAAACGATGTTTTTCATAACCACTCAACAACAACTCTAACAGAAAGGCAACAACCAAAAACCCCGTCATAAAAAGGTACAATCTAAATGTAGACAAAAAGCGTTGCATTGTTTGAAAGTTTGAATTTGTTTAGAAAAAACTACTACACGAATTTAAGCATTTACAGCATCGTTTGTGTTAAAAAGTGTTTTCCTAAGCCAGAAAACAGTAACAATAAAATATATGAAGTAGGAAATAAAATGAGCTTTTACAGCTCCGATTAATCCGTAAGAGTCGACAAATGCCGTTGTGAGTGTAAACAATAAAACAAAAAGCAGTGCATCAATAGTTATATATGGAACTGCCAAACGGCGCGCATGAAAATAAATAGAAAATATTAATGTCATTGCTCGAAAAAAATCACCTAGTAACTGCCAGCCAAAAAGAGTTTCAATTGAAGTAAACTCAGGTGACAATAAAACAAGTATTGCGTACTTACGCAGTAGAAATAGTCCAATCAAAAATACTGCAAACAAAGGCATGATTTTTTTTACATATTCTACCACTTGCGATCGATAAAATACATTACCCGTTTTTGCTGTAATCTTCGGAAGCACATACATTAGCATTACGGAGTTTAGTAAAATGAAATAGAAAAAGGAAAATTGGTTTATAGCTTCCCAATATCCGACTTCATATATCCCTAAAACGCTTGAAATATGATTACGTATTAATATGAAGAGTACAGGAAAGGCAATTCCTGAGAAAAGCGTCATTAAAGCGTAAAGGAACAGGTTTTTTGCCGTTGAGCTAGACCATGCAATTTTGAAATTTGGTATTTCGGATTTCAAAAAAACAACACTTATAAAAAAATAAAAAACAGGCATGCATGCAACCGCAAATAAGGCACCGGTAAGGCCATATTTAAATGTAGATACGACTACAAATATCAAATTACAAAATATCATGACTAGTTCTACCCACACTACTTTTTTATAGTTATCTAATCCTTGAAGAATTGAAAAATAAAGAACATGAAAACCTTGAAAGGGAACTATAATAGCCAAGATTTGGAAAAGCCAAGCATATTTATCGTCTTGCAAAATAACATTAGCTAAATAGTCAGAAAGGAAAAAAAGCACAGCAGCAATGACTAAGGCTATCGATCCATAAATAATATGAAGAGTGCCGAGTAACTTTTGAAATGCGTGACGTTGCTCTCTAAACTCCGATGTAAACCTAATAATGCCTCGTTGCATCCCAAAACTAGCAGAAGACATAAGGATTTGCATGACACTTTTCATATTTCCAAGCACAGCTATTCCAGATGGGCCTAAAAGAATAGCAAATAGCTTTGTCAACACAAAGCCAACGAAAAACTTAATTGTTATGGAAACAAGCGAAAAAGAAAAAACTTTATACAAATCTATGAATCAACAAAATGTTAATCACGGCGTTAGGCCATGAATATTGCAAAATGAGAAACCACAAATTTAACAAATTAATTATCCAAGTTGCTTTCCACGACGCTTACGCTCATTTTCATCAAGGTATATTTTACGCAAGCGAAGTGAGTTTGGCGTCACCTCTACATACTCATCCTTTTGGATATATTCCAATGCTTCTTCAAGGCTAAACGTGATGGGCGGGGCTAATTTAACCTTGTCATCAGAGCCTGATGCACGCACGTTTGAAAGCTTTTTGGTTTTAGTAACATTTACCACTAAGTCATCTGCACGAGAGTTTTCACCAATTACTTGACCTGTATAGATTTCATCTCCGGGCGGAACAAAAAACTTACCTCTGTCTTGGAGCTTATCCAATGAATAGGGAATTGCTGTTCCTTTTTCCATAGAAATGAGTGATCCGTTGATTCTTCCTGGAATTTCACCTTTATATGGTTCATAATCAATAAATCTATGATTCATGATAGCTTCACCAGCTGTAGCAGTCAACAATTGATTTCTAAGACCAATAATACCTCTTGAAGGAATCTTAAAGGAACACATCATACGTACCCCCTTTGGTTCCATGGCCGTCATTTCCCCTTTACGCATAGTCACCATTTCTACTGCTTTGCCCGAAACTTCTTCTGGAAGATCTATCGACAACTCTTCTATAGGCTCACATTTTTTGCCATCTACTTCTTTAATGATCACCTGTGGCTGACCAATTTGCAGTTCATAGCCCTCTCGGCGCATGGTCTCGATCAAAACAGATAAGTGCAGCACACCACGGCCATACACCATGAATTTATCTGCTGCATCTGTTTCTTCAAGTCGCATAGCTAGATTACGCTCCAACTCACGCTCCAAACGATCCTTGATGTGTCGTGAAGTAACAAACTTGCCTTCTTTGCCAAAAAATGGGGAATCGTTAATGGTAAACAACATACTCATGGTAGGTTCATCTATAGCTATGGTGGGCAACGCTTCTGGTGCTTCAACATCGGCTATAGTATCGCCAATTTCAAAATCTTCAAGTCCAACAACAGCACACAAATCTCCTGCGGCTACCTCATCTACTTTTTTTCTACCCAATCCATCAAAAACCAATAATTCTTTAATCTTTGACTTAACTATAGCCCCATCGCGCTTCACAAGCGAAACCGTATCAGAAGCCTTAAGAACACCACGGTGCAACCTTCCAATTGCGATTCGACCTGTAAAGGAAGAGTAATCAAGAGACGTTATCAGCATTTGAGTATTCCCGTCTGAGACTTTAGGTGCGGGAATATGCGCAACAACAGCATCTAACAATGGGGAAACAGAATCTGTTTGGTTTTGCCAATCGTCAGACATCCAATTATTTTTAGCGGATCCGTATAATACAGGAAAATCAAGTTGCCATTCCTCTGCTCCAAGTTCAAACATCAGATCAAAAACAGATTCGTATACTTCTTCGGGCTTACAGTTTTCTTTGTCAACCTTGTTAACGACCACAATGGGCTTTAACTTAAGATTGATCGCTTTATGCAATACAAAGCGTGTTTGTGGCATAGGTCCTTCAAAAGCATCAACAAGCAGTAGTACTCCGTCGGCCATATTCAACACCCGTTCTACCTCGCCACCAAAATCGGCGTGACCAGGCGTATCGATGATGTTAATTTTGGTGTCTTTGTATTGAACAGAAACATTCTTAGACAATATGGTAATACCACGCTCTCTTTCCAAATCATTATTATCTAAAATGAGCTCTCCTTTGGTTTCGTTGTCACGAAACAATTGGCAGTGATGAAGTATTTTGTCTACTAATGTAGTTTTACCATGATCAACGTGGGCGATAATGGCAATGTTGCGAATATTTTGCATAGCTTTTTTTGGCGGCACAAATGTACATTATTTTCCATTGGTGTTGTATGTACATTGCATCTGTATAATTCCTATTTTTACAAGATGAAAACATTTACCGAACGCCAAGCACAATCCGATCAGTTTTTCTTACTCGCAGGTCCTTGTGCTATCGAAGGAGAAGACATGGCATTGAGCATTGCAGAACATGTAGTTGAGGTTACAACTAAGCTGAATATTCCACTTGTTTTTAAGGGAAGTTTTAAAAAGGCCAACAGAAATCGTGTTGATAGCTTTACTGGAATTGGAGATGAAAGCGCACTAAAGATCCTTCAAAAAGTAGGTAAAACCTTTAATGTACCTACTGTTACGGACATACACGAAGTATCAGATGCTGAAAAAGCAGCCGAATATGTAGATGTACTTCAAATTCCCGCTTTTTTGGTTCGCCAAACCGATTTAGTTTTTGCTGCAGCAAATACGGGTAAATACGTCAACCTAAAGAAAGGACAATTCATGAGTCCAGAAAGTATGTCACATGCTGTATCAAAGGTCATTGATACAGGAAATGATAACGTATGGATAACAGACAGAGGGACCATGTTTGGGTACCAAGATATGGTAGTAGACTTTAGGGGTATTCCGGTGATGAAGTCAATCGCACCTACGATACTAGATGTAACGCATTCTTTGCAACAACCCAACCAATCAAGTGGGGTTACGGGTGGTCGTCCAGAGCTAATTGAAACCATAGCACGTGCAGGTATAGCAGCCGGAGTTGATGGCCTTTTTATGGAAACACATCACGATCCAAGTACTGCCAAGAGTGATGGAGCTAATATGCTGCCATTACATCTTCTAGAAGGTTTGCTCGAACGATTGACGATTCTTCGAACTACAGTTAATCAAATTTCTTAAAATAGCGTATATTTGTCAAACATTTTGGGGTTCTTTGAAAGCATGGGGTCGACTGGTATTGACAGCGAGATTCATGACAATGTAAGCAAGACGAGCGCTGGACTACAGCTCGTAAATATCATAGTACCACCATTTTAAATGGCGAGAATAACTACGCTCTTGCAGCCTAATTGACTGAATTATAGTAAGTCACTGGCCCAGTCCCGCAAGGCGGGAAGGTAAGATGTCTTTGGGAAGCCCTTGTTGACGGCGTTCCACCAAAAGGCACCATCAAAGTCAACATAGTGAATATGGAGCTTCGACATATTCTCAAAACAAAGAAGCTAAGTTAGCTGTGGGCGGTTTTCGGTCAGCAGCTATTCGAAAATTAAACGAAAACTATACTTGTAGAAAGCATTGGATTTACTTGTTTGGACGAGGGTTCGATTCCCTCCGACTCCACAAATTATTTCCGGGAATAATAATTTATTCTTGGAAATAATTTTTTATACTACTAATTCATAAAAATATTTTTAAAGAAGTTAAAATTACCTACCCTTTATCTTGTTTATTAGATTTTGGAGATGTTTTTTTTTGTTTAGTGTTATTCATAATGGTAAAACACTGTAGTATATTGTC
>PKDQ01000006.1 GCA_002862645.1 Flavobacteriaceae bacterium
CTAACATTTCCGTAGAATCTATGTTCATTGAGGCTATGGCTTCTAAATCTCTTGTATTATGTGCGTCAATATAAGCATCTACTAAGGCAAGGTTTGCAGGATCGCCATCGTATGCATTTACTCGTTCGCCAACAGCATTTAGATAACCTGGTGCTGCAGCAAGTTCAGTTGTTGTGTTTTGGCATGAGGTGGTTGCTATGCATGCCAGCATAATAATTACTATATTTTTCATGAATGTTTAAATTTTAATTTCTATAAAGAAAGTAAAAAAACCAAAACGCTCCTGCAGCGTTCATAATTTAACAATACATGAATAAAATTAAGATTAAACAGGCATGCTATATAACTAACCTCCGTGCGCGGAAACCGATTTATACATACAACAAGCGGGCAAAGCATTGTAAGCTTCTTCACTGGCATCGATGCTATCAGCCTCATGTCCAACCGCTGCTATATTTTTAGCTACGCTTTTAGTGCTGGTTTTCTTAGCATTATAGATGAGTGTTAGCTGTTGGGTTTCAGCTGTCCAATTGGCATACTTCACTCCTTTCGTACCCACAGCCGCTTTTTCAATACGTTTCTTACACATACCACAATTACCGCGTACATCTATACTTTCTTTTTGTGTTTGAGCTACTGTAGTAGTAGCAAAAAACAACATGATTACTAATTTAATTTTCATACCACTAATTTAAAGATTAAAACGAAATCCAGCATAAAGCATCCTACCAAAGACAGGGGCATATAGCTGACTGCTATCAAAAGCTGCGCCAAATGGATCGTCAGAAGACAAAACAGCATCTGTTTGTTTGATGTCAAGTAGGTTTTCAGCACCCGCATATACAGAGAGCTGATTTGAGAATTGACGCGTTAATTGCATGCTTAGCAGAGAAAATCCTGCCGCGAAATCTGAGGGAGTAGTAAAAGATGCTACTCGTCGTTGTCTGCCAACACGGTGAAGTGTTGCATCAGCACGCCATTGCTTACCATCCTCTAAAACAGATCCATATCCCACAAAAGCAAACCAACGATTCTCAGCTTGCAACGGAACCCGTTTAAGCCCAGATCTATAATCCGTTTTGATGTCAAACGTTTTGTAGGCAAAACGGAGATCTATACGGTCATTTAAAGAGGTGTTAACGTTGAGCTGCATACTTTGGGCATGGCTTTTGCCATCAAGGTTATAAAAAGAAATCGCACCCGGCGTTTCCCAATCTACCACTACCCTGTTGGTGAACTGTGTTCGATAGACATCCAAAATAAAATCAAAAGGTCTATTCATAAGCGTAGCTTTCTGAATCCAACTCAGTCCAAAATTCCAAGCGCGCTCTGGAAGCAAGCCATACATGGGTTCAGTTGGCTGTGCTAAGAATAATTTCCGTTGACTGCCCAAAAACTTTTGATTTTCAGCAAATATGCTAGCTATACGTCTTCCCTCACCTGCTGACAGACGTAAAATAGATTTGTTGTCAAAGAAAGCATGGCGCAAGTGAACACGAGGCGTAACAAAAGTGCCCATTACATTGTGATGGTCAACTCTTGCTCCAATAATCGCATTGAACCCTTCTATGCCATCGTAATTGTATTCAAAGAAAGCGCCCAAATTAGTTTCGTTTCTTTTGATATGTGTGGTTAAAATGGTTTCGTCATAAACATCTACCATATATTGCAATCCTGCCTTAAATTTATGAAGTGTATTCCCTAAAATAGACTGATACACTATATGATGAAAATAACTGGTATAGCTAACGTTATAGTTTTTATTGCCAAAATAAGCTGATTGCTTGTAGCGGCTAATAGCCGATTGAAAACCAATACTCCTGTACGGGATTTCAGGGTTTACATAGCCTGTTTTAAGGTTAAACTCCCATTTATCGGTATCAAGCTCACCACCCCAATACTGGCTTTTAAATTTATGTAATCCTGGCGCATAGGAAAGTTGACCTATTTGCTTCGTATCGGATAAAGCCTTAAAACTGGCAAAACCAACCCAACCCTTTTCAGCATCAATATATTGCAAACGACTCAGCACATTGAGCTGCTCCGAAAGTGGCGCATCCAAAAAGCCGTCGTTATTATTATCTGTAAGCTGCGAGCGTTTATTGGCATGAACAAAAAGCGAAGTTGCCCATTTAGAAGACAAGTCGTATTTGCCTTGTAGGTTAAATTCTGTTCTACCATTTGCAGAACGAAAGCCATTAATAAATAAGGGTGGAGCCGTCAAAGGCTTAATAAGTTCAGCGTTAATCTGACCTGATATACTCTCATAGCCACTACTTACCGCACCCGCTCCTTTTGTAATTTGAATGCTCTCTACCCAAGTACCGGGCGTAAAGCTTAGTCCAAAAGTTTGGTTGCTACCTCTCAAGTTTGGAATGTTCTCTTGTGTAAATAAAATATATGGACTTGTAAGACCCAACATTTGAATTTGTTTGGTTCCCGTCAAGGCGTCGGCATAATTAACATCAATAGAAGGATTGGTCTCAAAACTCTCTGAAAGGTTGCAACAGGCTGCTTTGAGCAATTCGGCACTTCCAATGGTGCTTACGTTTCGAGGAGTGAAAACAGCACGTTGCAGTGCTTTTCTGCGTTGCAAAACCGTTACCTCATTTAGAGAAGCGGCATCGTCTGGAATTAAAATTACTTCTATGGGCTTGTTAAAACCTGAGGTTAATTTAATTGTTTTAAAGCCCAAATAGGAAACCACTAAAACTGTGTTTTCTGGATTGTGGACTAAAGTAAAGTAGCCATCGTCGTTACTAACGGTACCAGAAGTTGAGTTCTCCCAATACACACTAGCTCCAGCTAATGGGGATTGAATGTTGTTTTCTTGTTTATAAATATAACCTGAAACCTGATGCTGCGCATGGGCTGCACCTAAAAGACATAAATAAATGGGTAATAAATAAGATTTAAACATAATAAATAATTTAATGAGACAAACAGTTCAAAAGAATTGCTTGTGACATCAAATCAAATATTGCGCATAAAATATATGTAAGTCTCCCTTAGAGCGCTTAGGTGGTGGCCGAGTGATATGTGATTGAAGACGATCTTTTACAATAACAGCTGTTGCCGTTGCATCACACATAACAACAAAGTATGTGGGCAACATAACTGCTATACTGTTGTCGTTTAAAACCGTATCGTTTAGTTGCATGTCAAATGAAGACAATTCACAACAAACGCCACTGACCACGTGTCCTGGATGCTCTTTTTTCGTACAACAAGCAGAAATATCCTTATTTACAGAAGCTTCAACAAATTGGTTGTGGCAAAAATGCAGGATAAAGCTACTTTCTGTAGATAGAAACAGGGTGAATAAAGCCAGTAAAAGGGCAATGCGACCTTTCATAAACAGTTGTTCATTAGGACAAAGTTAAGGATTTTATCGTTTGGCCATTGAGTATATCAAGTGTTCGGTCCCGAACCTGTTCAAACACCGCTTTGATTTCACAAGACTCCTCTTCACATTCATCACATTTACGATAATAATTGAGCGAAACGCAGGGCAACATGGCTATAGGCCCGTCTATGATTCGCATTACTTCCGTCAGGCTAATATCCTCGGCAGCTCGAAGCAATCTAAAGCCTCCGTCCTTGCCCCGTTTGCTCTCCAAAATGCAGTTGTTCCGTAATTCTCGTAAAATTATTTCCAAAAATTTACGTGGTATTTGCTGCTCATGTGCAATATCCGATGTCATGACTGGCTTGTCATCTTGCTCATTATTAGCGATATGCACCAAAGCCCGAATCGCATATTTACACTTATTTGAAATCATAATTCAAAGTTAAAAAAATAAATAATATATATCCTATCTATTTAGTAGTATTTATTATATTTGTCAACCAATCTTAAGGAACATGTTAGTAGAACAACTATTTATATCGGAAAAAAAGAGAACTGTATCTAAATCCAAAGAAGGATGGTCTAGATCATTACTCAAGTCTATGAGCTGGCGTATAATTGGCACACTAGACACCATTATTATTAGTTATGTCATCACAGGAGAGATTTCTTTTGCGCTTTCTATTGGCGGAATTGAATTAGTGACAAAAATGATGCTCTATGTAGCCCATG
This sequence comes from Flavobacteriaceae bacterium, assembly GCA_002862645.1. Classification (GTDB taxonomy): domain Bacteria; phylum Bacteroidota; class Bacteroidia; order Flavobacteriales; family Flavobacteriaceae; genus UBA7446. Next base: position 4,082 of record PKDQ01000006.1, read on the forward strand.
AGCGCCTGTGGAACAAGGTAAACTGGGGGAAAAAGTGAGCACACAAAAAGTAAAAGTGCTTAACAAGCTTCTAGAAGCAACAACAAGCCTAGAAGAACTATTTACTTTCCTAATTGAACAACAATTGGGACAACTTGTATTTTCCACTTCTCTAGGTCAAGAAGACCAAGTATTGACACATCACATTGGAACAAATGCATTACCCATATCAGTTTTTACACTAGACACCGGGCGGTTGTTTCAAGAAACCTACGATGTACTTGCATCAACCCAACAAAAATTTAAACTTCCCATTAAAGTTTATACTCCAAATCACGAAGCCGTTTCGGAACTGGTCACCATAAAAGGGCCTAATAGCTTTTACGAATCGATTGAAAACCGAAAAGAATGTTGTGCTGTTCGTAAAATAGAACCGCTAAAACGAGCTTTGAAAGGAAATACTGTCTGGATAACCGGGCTAAGACAAGAACAATCTCAAAACAGAGCTGACTTAGCATTTTTTGAATATGATGAAGCGTTTAACATCATCAAATTCAACCCCTTACTGTACTGGACATTAGAAGATATTACAACATATTTAAACCATAATAAGGTTCCGCAAAACAGCCTTCATGAAAAAGGCTTTGTCAGCATTGGATGTGCACCTTGCACTAGGGCCATAGCACCTGGTGAAGACATACGCGCAGGAAGATGGTGGTGGGAATCCAGCAAAAAAGAATGTGGACTGCATATAACGAAATCATGACTATACTAAAACAATTAGAAGAAGAATCCATTTATATAATTAGAGAAGTAGCCGGGCAATTTAACAATCCCTGTTTGCTGTTCTCTGGGGGAAAAGATTCCATCACCTTATTACACTTGGCCCAAAAGGCATTTGCTCCAGCCAGCATTCCATTTCCATTGGTGCACATTGACACAGGGCATAATTTTCCAGAAACCATTGCACTTCGCGATAAGCTAGTAGCAAAACACGGGCTTCGGTTAATTGTTGGAAGCGTTCAGAACGATATTGACGCAGGAAACGTAGTTGAGGAAAAAGGAAGACACGCCAGCAGGAACAGTTTGCAAACTACTACCCTACTCAACACCATTGAAGAAAATAAATTTGATGCCTGTATGGGTGGCGCACGCCGTGACGAAGAAAAAGCACGTGCTAAGGAACGTGTTTTTTCTGTTCGAGATGACTTTGGTCAGTGGAATGAAAAACTACAAAGGCCAGAACTTTTTGACATGCTAAACGGTTTGATACACAACGGAGAGAACGTAAGAGTTTTTCCTATTAGCAACTGGACAGAATTAGACGTTTGGTACTACATACGCCAAGAAAACTTAGAGATCCCCTCTATCTATTATGCACACAAACGAGAAATATTCAAACGCGATAATCAATGGATGCCCGTATCGGACTATGTAAAAGTGGCGGAAAAGGATGAACGCAAACACACCTCAGTGCGTTTTCGGACTGTTGGTGACATGAGTTGTACGGCAGCTGTTTTATCAGAAGCAACTGAATTAGATAATATTATAGCTGAAATTGGAGGATCCAATTTCTCAGAACGAGGAGCACGTATGGACGATAAACGTTCAGAAGGTGCTATGGAAGAACGAAAAAAAGTAGGGTATTTTTAAGATGGAGTTAATCAAAATAGCAACGGCAGGAAGTGTTGACGATGGCAAAAGCACCTTGATTGGAAGGTTATTGTACGAAACAGGTGCATTAAAGTCTGATCAGGTTCAACATATTGAAGATAAGAGCGCAGCGCGTGGGTTTGAATATTTAGACCTATCCCTAGCGACCGATGGACTACTCACAGAACGTGAACAAGGAATTACCATTGATGTGTCACACATTTTTTTCTCCACACCCAAAAGACGGTTTATCATCGCCGACTCCCCTGGACATGTGGAATATACTCGAAACATGGTAACGGGTAGCTCTACAGCACAAGCGAGCATCATTTTAATTGACGCGCGAAAAGGTATGATTGAACAAACCAAACGACACTTTTTTATTACCCAACTTCTTGGGATTAAGCATATCATTTTTGCTATAAACAAGATGGATTTGGTTGATTACAAGCAAAAGGTTTATGAAGAAATTAAGGCAACCCTAAGCGACCTAGTTGACAAACACGGAAATAAGGATGTAAGTTATCATTATATCCCACTCTCGGCACTTTACAATGATAATGTTGTGAACCATTCAAAAAAGCTAGCGTGGTATGAAGGAGCAGCCTTACTTGACTTGATGGATGCAATTCCATTAGAAAACAACAAAGCGAATGATGGTGTATTCCAAATTCAATATGTCATTCGCCCAAAACAAGAAGCCTTTCACGATTATCGCGGTTTTGCAGGAAATGTCCGCACAGGGGGCTTTAGCGTTGGAGATGCTATCAGCATCCATCCATCAGGAAGAAAAACCCTTATCAAAAAAATTGAAAAATACGGTATTGCTGTTGATCGTGTGTCAGCCGGTGAAAATGCAACATTGCTTTTGATGGATGAAATAGACGCCTCTAGAGGAGATAGTATTCTAAATAAGCGTGCCAATATCAATAAAGGTAAAAGCATTAGCGCAACCTTCTGTTGGATGCAAGACAACCCCTTAACGCCCGGGAACAAATATTGGCTCCAACAAGGGGTTCAGCGCAGCTTGGTAAAAGTGCAAAGTGTTCGCTCCAAAATTGACTTGGAAGCTTTGGAACAAAGCCAAACCAATCAATTGGGGCTTAACGATATTGGAATAGCTGCGTTGGCTTTGGCACAACCCCTTTTCACTAAGCCATATAAAGAAAATCCTTCTCTAGGATCATTTATACTCATAGATACTCAAACCTTTAACACCGCTGGTGTTGGATTTATCGAAACAACATGAAAAGTTTTAGGAACGAAGTTGAATATTCAGTATTTGAACATGACATACTGGAGCTTGAACGTAAAGTTTTTGGGTAACTACAGCTTATACATGCGATGGAAAACCCTCTGAAAACATACGCCATGCAGCTGAATCATCAGCTAAGGTTGTTATTCTAATAGGCATAACACACTTAGAGAAGATCATGAATATTTTTAGCAAACACAAACGGCACTAACTGTTCCGTAGGCATTGTTCAAAACGGAACACTAAAGAACTAAAAATGGGTAACTAGAAAGCTAGAAAACATTACTGATATTTTAAAGAAAGAATGCATACGTAATCCAGCCACGGTATTTGTTGGCCCAGCATTTGTAGACAGAACCTCAATGTAGAACAACCACCAAGCTTTTGCATTGGCATGAACATCCTCTACCCGATTTTTTTAAAAACAAAAAGATTGTAATCGCCACAACAAATAACCCAAAAGTGAATGATCGCGGGAATAAACTTTGTCGAAAAAAGCACATTTTAGTCAATTTGGCAGACAAACCGGCAAGCTGGGATTTCTATTTGGGGGAGGAAACCTTATAATTACCATTTCCACAAACGGAAAATCACCTACTTTAGCAAAACGTTTATGACAGTGGTTAGAAGCATTTTTGTCATAAGAAACCGTTGCATTGTTCGATATGATTTACGTCTATCGAAACAAGTTAAAAGGAGATTTTTGTGCAAAAAGTTTTAGCAATGAATAAAATTAACAGAAAAACTAATCGAGCTAGATGATTAAAACAGACATTATTATTATTGGTGCGGGACCCGTTGGGCTATTTGCGGTGTTTGAAGCAGGTTTAATGAAGTTACGCTGTCATTTAATCGATGCCATTCCACAACCTGGTGGGCAATTATCCGAAATTTATCCAAAAAAACCCATTTACGATATACCTGGATATCCTAGCCTATTAGCAGGAGAATTGGTTGATAAGCTCATTGAGCAAGCTGCGCCATTCAAGCCTGGCTTTACACTTGGCGAACGTGCCGATAATATTGAAAAACAAGATGATGGCTCCTTTACAGTAACCACAACCAAAGGTACACAACATCATGCACCCGTGGTAATGATAGCTGGCGGCTTGGGAAGTTTTGAACCGAGAAAACCCCTAATCAGCAATATTGGAGACTTTGAAGAAAAAGGCGTCCGATACATTGTTAAGGATCCCGATAAGTTTGAAGGAAAAGATATGGTCATTTCTGGCGGTGGTGATTCTGCCCTTGATTGGGCCATCTACTTTGCAGAAAAAGGAAGTTTTGTACACCTTGTTCACAGAAGCGACCGCTATAGAGCGCACAAAGACTCCGTGTCAAGAGCACAAGAGCTGGCTGCTGTTGGCAAAATGAAACTTCACACTTTTGCAGAAGTTAAAGAACTAAATGGAGATGACAATTTAACAGCTGTAGTCATTCATACTAAAGAAGCTAATACCACTGTTAATACTGAACTATGGTTTCCCCTATTTGGTTTGTCGCCAAAACTTGGACCCATAGGCGACTGGGGACTTGACATTGATAAAAACGCCATAGTCGTTGATACTTTTGATTATCAGACCAATCGTCCAGGCGTATTTGCCATTGGGGATGTAAACACCTACCCGGGTAAATTAAAACTCATTTTATGTGGCTTTCACGAAGCCACGCTTGCCGTACAAACGGCATACAAAATCATCAATCCTGACAAGAAATTTACCCTCAAATACACCACTGTGCAAGGGGTGCAAGGATTCGAAGACGAACAACCAAAACAGACCATAACATCTTGAGTCTAGATATTAACATTACAGTTATTGACCGTGAGGGTACGGAACATGAGTTTGCTGTTCCAACAGATATGAATCTTAACCTTATGGAGGTTTGCAAAGGATATGACCTTCCAGTAGCCGGGATATGTGGGGGTATGGCCATGTGTGCTTCCTGTCAAGTTTACATACTTACAGAAGAACATTTTGGCGAACGAAACGCCGATGAACAGGCCATGCTAGATGAAGCTTATCACGTTGAAGAAAACTCACGATTGGGCTGTCAAATCCCCATAACTGCCCAGCTAAATGGGTTGAAAGTTAAAATCGCTCCCGAGGAGCAATAAGCTTTTTGCGCTCATAGGCTTCAATACGTTCCAGGGCATTTTGCCGAATATCTTCCCAGAATAAAGTGACATCAAAGCGATGGTAGTCCTTAACAAAAGACATCCAAAATCGCTTGGGTACTTTGGGTAAACTCACCCACAACATGCCGTTTATTTTTTCAACTTCCAAGCTCTTTTTATAAATTATGTTGTCGTAATACAACAATCCCTTATGATCAGAAATAAGACTCTTTTTACTAGCGTCCCAAGTCACAGGGTTTGTGGTAACGGCATTGTTATACCATGCATAATATGTAGGGTATTTTCCTTTTTTGTAGCTGTTCCAGCTGACATAACCCCCAATTTGGTCAGAAGAAACAAGTGGTTTTAACTCCTTAAAATCGTCTTCCAGAATACGAGTGCCAATCAAATAGGCAGCTACCAACTGCTGTTGGAGCTCTTGTCCATCAAAATATTCTTGCAGTAATTTCTTTAAGTGCAATGCTCCTTGGCTATGTCCGGCTAAAATAATGGGACGCCCGTTATTTTCATACGCCATATAGTGGTCAAATGCGGCTTTTACATCAGCATAAGCTAAGGCTATGGCTGCATTACCCCCTTGATTTCTGTAAGGTTCAAAAAAAGCACGGTAGTGGTTCTGACGATAAAAAGGCACAAATAAACGCCCCGCGTCAGCCCAGGCTGATGCTTGATAAGGCAATATCCATTTTAGGACGTCTGCATTTACTTTAGCATCATCAATAGCTGCATTCCAATTTATATCTTTCTTATCTGTTAAAAGAGTTGGATAGACATAAAAAACATCTGCGGAGGCAGCATCAAAAGCTGCGCCTATTTCATTTCCTTCGGATGAAATGCCGGCATATACCGCCCAAAGTTTTGAAGCTGCATAATCAATCTCGTGCGTACTCGGTAAAAAAGAAGCCGTCTGGTAACTAAGCTTACAAGCACCTAACAAAAAGGATATGCAGAGAATAATTAAGAATGACTGTACTCTCATTTAAACAATTTTCAAATATTTACATTTATACACATCAAAAATACATTAAAGCTATGGTGAAAGTTTGTTTATATTTAAAAATTAAATCCAAACATCTTACAACATGAAAATAACTATTTCAAAATTTCTGGTCCTATTTTTTGTTTTATTCGCACTATCATCTTGTACAAGTGATGATGAAAAAGATATTTCAGAGGAATGCAGCCCTATTGAAAAGGGAACCAAAATTATGCCTTTAGGAGCATCTCGAGTGCAAGGCTTTTCAGGTCTTTTTGAAAGCTATCGCTACGAATTGTGGAAAGACTTAATCGATGGAGGCTTTGAATTTGATTTCGTTGGTAATAATGAAGACTTGTGGGAATATTCGACCTACAAGAATTATTGCTTCGACAATGAACACGAAGGACGTGGCGGTTGGACTGCAGCGCAAATAAATGATAATATCGAAAATTGGTTGACTGCAGTTGGAGATGTGGATATTGTGCTCTTTAGTTCACCAGGCGGAAATGATGCATTAAGTGGTGCCGATTTTGATGGTATCGTGGCGAATGTTAACATCATTATAGACAAAATACAAGCCAATAATTCAAATATCACCATCATTATTGAACAGCTCGCGCCTGGAAAAACATCGTTTATGACAGAAGAGTATACAGTACTTTTTGCTCAAATGAAGACGGTCATTAAACAAATTTCAAGTAGTAAAACAACCGCAACATCTGAAGTAGTTGTTGTGGATATGGCCACTGGATTTACAGACGGTATGTTGGCAGATGACATACATTATAACCAAGCAGGGGCAGCATTTATTGCAGAACGCTATTACAACACGCTAGTTCCATTTTTAGATTAAGTTTTGTATTAAAAATTTGTATATTTTGGTATTATGAAAAATTACGCAGTCCTTTTTATTTTTTTAATCACGATAACTTCTTGTAAACACAGCCAACTCGAAGTAGGCTTAGATGCAAAAAGCGGCTCTAATGCAGCGGGCTTTGCCCTATTAAGCGAACAAGATGGAGTGGTCAAGCTAAGTGCAACCATCCGTGGGCTATCAGCAGGAATGCATGCCATACATCTTCACGAAAAGGCCGATTGTTCTTCTGATGATGGCAAATCAACAGGTGGTCATTGGAACCCAACATTTGCTCCACATGGAGCTTGGGGCGATGAAAAAGGCTATCATAAAGGGGATATAGGAAACTTTGAGGTTGGTCAAAATGGCATCGGAAGGGTTTATTTTGAGACTAACGAATGGTGTATTGGCTGTGATGATAACACAAAAAATGTTTTAGGAAAAGCCATTATAGTACATCAAGGTGCTGATGATTATACGTCACAGCCTTCAGGCGCTGCAGGCGCACGCATTAGTTGTGCTGGAATCGTGGAATGATTATTTTTTTGGCACTTGCCCAATAGCTTCAGAAATCTGCATGATCAGTTCGTCTGTTGATTTTTCAAAATCAAATTTCATGGGTGGCTTTATGTGCATAGTCTGCTTGATCCCCTTTTTCTTAATAAAGATTCCCTTTTTATCAAACGATCGACGAAAACCATCAATTTGTATGGGTACAACTGTCGGATTGTAGGTTTTAATAATATGAAGTGTTCCCTTGCGCACAGGAGCAAATGGTTTAGTAGTTCCCTGTGGAAAAGTAATTACCCAACCGTCATCTAAAGCTTTGCCAATATTTGAAATATCGCTCATCTTTACCTGTCGGTTGATGGACTTGCCCTTTTCACGCCATGTGCGTTCTATGGAAATAGAGCCGGTGTAAGCCAAAATACGAGGTAAAAAACCAGCCTTCATGGTTTCTTTAGCGGCGATATAATACACATTTAACTTTGGCCGCCATATATAACTCAAATAATTTAAATTGTCATCACGACCTGCAAGACTGGAAAAAAACACATGGAACATAGCGGTAACATCGGCAAAATACGTTTGATGATTTGATATGAAAAGCACATTTTTTTCTGGAAGATCGCGGATAATTTCTGATCCCCTTATGCTTAAATTATTAAATTTGTTAAAGCGACGACGCGTAAAAAAACCCAATAGGCGAATGAGCCAAAGCTTAATAAAAAGAAAATGTCCGAAAGGATTGCGTTTAAACACGAATTAGATTTGTTAAGCAAAAGTACAAAAGCAGTAGCTAATAAAAATACCTCTTGACAAGAAAGGAAAAATGGTAACTTTGCAATGTATGAAAAGTAATTTTCTTTTGCTATTTATCGTGATTTTCTCAAGTCCGCTGTTGTCTTGCAATACTACAACTACGCCCAAGCAACATAAAAAAATGGATACAGCTATATCTGAAACAATGATATTAAAAGAGGTATTACCGAGAAAAAAAAGTGACCTGCCCCTGAGTGATGAAACAGCAATTCCCTTTTTAAAGACATTTGGAAAAAAAAACCCTGAAAACAAAGTGCGGATAGAAACCCCACTGGGTAGTTTTGATGTTTTACTTTTCAAAAACACACCCTATCACAGAGCAAATTTTATTTTTTTGACAAAACAACGCTATTTTGACAACACCTTTTTTCACAGGGTTGTTACAGATTTTATTATTCAAGGAGGGAATTCTGACAACGCAGATACTGGACAAAAAAGGCGGAAAATTGGAAAATACTTGTTACCCCCCGATATACGTAAGGGCTACAAGCACCACCGGGGTGTGATATCTATGCCAAGCAGCGAAATTGAAAACCCCCACAAACTGGCATCACCCTATGAGTTTTTTATTGTACATCAATCTCCAGGTGCTTATCATTTGGATGAGAGCTATACTGTTTTTGGAAAGGTTGTACGCGGCATGGAAGTCGTTGATGCTATAAATGCACTACCAACAGACAAGCGAGAGTGGCCGCTAACTAATATGCGTTTGCATGTAACCGTTTTAACTGAGTGATATGACCATAACCCAACTTAAGTACTGTATTGCAGTAGCAGAACATCGAAATTTTACTACTGCTGCGCAACACGTCCATGTAACCCAGCCAACTTTGAGTATGCAAATTCAAAAATTAGAACTAGAGCTAGACCTTAAAATCTTTGATCGTACCCAAAAACCCATAGGGCTTACAGTAGTCGGTAAAAAAATCATTCAACAGGCGCATCTTATCGTAGCTGAATCAGATAGGATTCAAGATGTCATTCAACAAGAAAAAGGTCTAATAGGCGGTAGTTTTAAACTTGGCATTATACCCACGGTAATGTCCTCCCTACTACCTTTATTTTTACAAACGGTCTTAAAAGCTTATCCAAAACTTGTCTTAGAAATTGAAGAAATGCCTACGAAACAAATTATTGAGCATTTAGAAAAGGGCACTCTTGATGCGGGCATTGCAGCTACTCCATTGGATTATGAGCACATATTGGAAAAGCCCCTATATTATGAGCCCTTTATGGTTTACGTTCCGAAGCATTCGAAATTGAATATAGAAAAAAATATTACTCCTGATATGTTAAAAACCGAACAGGTCTTACTCTTACAAGATGGGCATTGTTTTCGAAATTCAGCACTTAACATTTGTAAGATAAAACACGAAATACCCCTTACCTTCGAAATAAAAAGCGGCAGTTTTGAAACGCTAGTGCAATTAGCAGAAGAAGGTTTGGGTATAACCTTATTGCCGTATTTGTACGCTCGAAAGCTAAACGAGCTTAAGCAAGGAAATCTAAAATCATTTGAAGCACCCGAACCAGCAAGGGAAGTTAGCATGGTCTACCACCAAAGAAAGCTAAAACTCCATATTATTGAAGCCTTACATGATAAAATAAGAGCGATTATTAGGGGGGCTATAGTTTACGAGGACATTAAAATCATCAGTCCAAATTAAGATACGACTTTTTAAGTTTTGATACCCATTGTGTAAGTCTTCCATAATCGTACGTATCAAGCTGGCATTTGGCTTTTTTTAGTTCTTTATAAAAGATGCTAGGGTATTCGTAAACATTCACCATAATCTTTTTAAAATACGATATTGTTGGTTTTGGAAACATGATTAATGTTTTACAATAAATACGAAAATAGAGAGCAATAAAAGTGTTGTAGAAATGTTAATTTTTAAATTTTATAGTCCACAAAAAAGAAAAGGAAGACACCTCATCCCCTACTTCGTCAAGACCTTTGGCATGAAGCCAAATTTGTTGGGGCACATGGGTTTCTTTGGCGGCATCAATAGCAACTAAAACAGCTTCGCCCTGTGGGCAAGTAAAATTTATACGTCCGACGGCTTTTTTTGAAAACGTAGCCTTGTTTTCGATAACTAACATGGAGGCTTTTTTGTTGGTTTGGTGTAAGGCATGCATAATTAGGGCACCCGTACTTAATTCAGCACCCATCCCCTGAACTGCCCAAAACATCGAACGAAAAGGGTTTTTATTCAAAAAATTCAAGCGCACACGGACAGTACATTGTTTTTCGTCTATACTTATTACGCGTACACCAGTAAAATATGCGGATGGTAGCTTAAAGAGCGTGAAAAAATTGATAGATGAAGCTGTTATGCGCATGATCTATGCGGGAGTTTCGATAGTGGCCAAATAGCGTTCAGCATCTAAAGCAGCCATACACCCTGTTCCAGCAGCAGTTACGGCCTGACGGTATTCTTTGTCTTGAACGTCTCCAGAAGCAAACACGCCAGGCATATTGGTTTTGGTGGATTTTCCGTCTGTAAGTAAATAGCCTGCGTCATCCATGTCAAGCAGACCTTTAAAGATATCTGTATTGGGCTTGTGGCCTATGGCTATAAAAAGTCCTGTTATGCTAATCTCTTCTTTTTCACCTGTCTGGTTATTTACCATTCGAAGCCCTTCAACTACCATATCCCCTAACACTTCGTCAATTTCGGTATCATAGCGCAAATCAATATTTGGTGTGGAAGTAACACGGTGTTGCATGGCTTTAGAAGCTCTCATGTGATCTTTACGGACCAACATGGTTACCTTATTACAAATGTTAGCCAAGTATGTTGCTTCTTCTGCTGCGGTATCTCCCCCACCTACAATAGCCACATCCTGCCCTTTATAAAAGAACCCATCGCAAACTGCACAGGCCGAAACACCTCCACCTCGCAAACGTTGTTCACTCGGCAAACCTAAATATTTGGCAGTAGCTCCAGTAGAGATTATAACGGTTTCAGCAAATACTTGTTTGTTGTCATCAATAGTAACGCGATGCAATCCACCGACTTCTCTAGAAAATTCTACTGCAGTGGCCATGCCAATACGCACGTCAGTACCAAAGCGTTCCGCTTGCTGTTGAAGCTGCACCATCATGGTTGGGCCATCAACTCCATCTGGATATCCAGGGAAATTATCAACTTCTGTGGTGGTCGTAAGTTGTCCTCCAGGCTCCAAACCTGTATAAACAACCGGTTTTAAATCTGCTCGGGCAGCATAAATAGCGGCCGTATAACCAGCAGGTCCAGATCCAATAATAAGCGCTTTGATATGTTCAAGTGCATCACTCATGGCTAATATTTTAAATTCAAAATTACTGGTTTAAGATGATAGGTTGGGTATATTACTATCAAAAGTTATTATCAATCTATTATCTAAAATGATAAGAAAATATGTTTGGCAACCTTACGATATATTCTATATTTGCAATCCGTTTAACGGGGTGTAGCGTAGCCCGGTCATCGCGCCTGCTTTGGGAGCAGGAGGTCGCAGGTTCGAATCCTGCCACCCCGACAAAAATAAATTGGGATTTATGTGTTAAAATCAATGCGTCCCAATTATGTTACCGATTATCATTCGGGATGTGGCGCAGCCTGGTAGCGCACACGCATGGGGTGCGTGGGGTCGCAGGTTCAAATCCTGTCATCCCGACTTTTTTCTAAAATACCTTCTAATAAAATATCGTATTGGGCTTACAGCTCGTGATGTGTACTTTCCCCTTGGCATATCGAGATTAGATTAACGCAACAACAGCCTACAAAAAGCGTAAGCATTAATTCTAAGTAGCTATCCGTCAATTGCGGCGTTATTTTCAATACTTTTAACCTGTAAGCTTTACTACACCAAATGATCAATAAAAATTACGATGTACTTATTGTAGGCGGAGGTGCTGCTGGTTTTTTTTCAGCAATCAATACTGCCCAAAAAAACCCAGAATTAATCATTGGTATTTTAGAGCGCGGAACCAACGTGTTGTCTAAAGTAAGGATATCTGGTGGTGGACGTTGTAACCTGACCCATGCCGAATTTAATCCAAAGCCACTATCATCAAATTACCCAAGAGGACAGAAAGAATTATTAGGTCCTTTTCACGCCTTCATGACAGGTGATACTATGCAATGGTTTGAGGATCGAGGTGTTCGCTTAAAAATTGAAGCAGATGGGCGCGTATTTCCAGAATCTAATTCCGCTCAGACTATTATTGATTGCTTTACATCAGAAACTGATAAATATAATATTGATGTATTGCTTAATCATTCTGTTCAAGACATAATTGCCTCTAATAAAAGATGGGAACTGGCAACTACCAAGGGAACTTTTATGGCCGAAAAAATACTCATTGCAACAGGAAGTAGCCCAAAAATATGGACACTACTAGAGGAATTGGGGCATCAGGTTGTAACTGGTGTACCCTCGTTGTTTACGTTTTCCATTTCAGATCCTCGTTTAAAATCAATCCCAGGAGTTGTGGCTAAACACGTCGAACTGGCCGTCAACGACAGCACATTAAATTCATCTGGCCCGTTGCTAATTACGCATTCTGGTATAAGCGCCCCTTCTGTTCTCAAATTATCAGCCTACGGAGCTATTGAACTAGCAAAACGAAACTATAATTTTGATTTGACCATTAATTTTATTGCACAAGATTTCACAACTTGTTTGCGAGAATTAGAGGACCAAAAAAATGAAAGCCCAAAAAAATTAGTCCGTAAATCTGCATTGTTTGGCTTGCCAAAACGCTTGTGGGAACAGCTAGTCATTGGAGCTGATTTTCCAACCGACATCAAATGGGCAGAAACGAATCAAAAGCAACTTCAAAAACTTGCCGCACAGCTAACTTCTGCAGTATTTAAGGTAACGGGGAAAAGCACCTTTAAAGAAGAGTTTGTCACAGCTGGAGGTGTAGCACTCAAAGAAATTAACTTCAAAACCTTTGAGAGTAAGATTCATAAAAATTTATTTTTCGCAGGTGAAGTCCTCAATATTGATGCTGTCACAGGCGGCTTTAATTTTCAAAATGCTTGGACAGGGGCATTTATTGCAGCACAAAAAATGGGCGTACATCCCAATGCGATTTAGAATATCATAGGGTTTTTATCGTTTATGTTTCTGTTAACATTTAACAATTTAAAGAAGCAAACGATCAACAATGGAAGCTTATCTTTACAAAAATATCGATAAGTGATAATTGGAATTAGTGGCGGTACAGGTGCAGGCAAAACTACCCTTGTCAATTATGCAGCAAACCTGCTGGGTAAAAACGATACACTTATTCTCTCTCAAGATCGGTACTATAAACACTTGCCAGCATTGTCATTTGAAGAACGTTGTCTAATCAACTTCGATCATCCTGATGCACTTGATTTGGATTTACTCGCGGCCCATGTTATGCAACTTCAAAAGGGTAACTCAATAAAAAGCCCTGTATATTCGTTTGAACAACACTTACGTATGAATGACATTGAAGTTTTTCACCCAAAAAAATATATTTTAATTGAAGGGATTTTGGTGTTTGCTCATGTCCCACTTCATGAATTATTTGACTATAAAGTGTATATTGATGCTGATATTGACAAACGTATTGAAAGACGTGTAAAGCGTGACGTAAGTACGAGAGGCAGAACAAAAGAGGAGGTGTTAGCTCGTTTTGAAAACACGCTGCACACCATGCACAATCAGTTTATAGCGCCCCATCTAAGCGCATCAGATATGGTTATAAAAAACAACGATTTGAATTTTGCAAAAGATCAAATGCATCTGTGGATTGAAACGGTTATCAAATGAAAAAGCTTTTTAAAAACCCATGGTTTAAGTTAGCTACAAACCTGTATGCCTTAATTGGGGTATTCTTTGTTGTTTGGATGGTTTTTCTAGATTCCAATTCGCTGCTCATCTACTTTAGTCTTGAGCGTAAATTATCGGAATTAGAAAGACAAAATAGCACCTTAGAAGAAAGTATCGCTGTAGACAGAAAAACACTCTTGCTATTGAGCGACTCCATAGAAATGGAACGATATGCAAGGGAACGCTATTTGATGAAAAGAAAGAATGAGGATGTGTATCTCATTGAGTATGCAGATACCATTAATTAATTAATTGATTAAATAAATTAAATAAGATGAAACACGCAAAACAAATGTTACGGGACGATGCATTAGCTGGAAAGGTTATCGTCGTAACTGGCGGCGGAAGTGGGCTGGGCAAGTCAATGACCCGTTATTTTCTAAAACTTGGTGCTAAAGTTGCCATAACTTCTCGTAATATCGAAAAACTGGAAACTACCACACAGGAATTAATGCAAGCTACTGGGGGGGATTGTTATGCCGTGGCTTGTGATGTTCGCAACATTGAAGAAGTTGAGTCCATGCACCGGCAAGTATTAGAAAAATATGGTCCCGTAGACGTATTGGTCAATAATGCAGCAGGCAACTTTATAGCCCCTACCGAGCGATTGTCTTCAAATGCCTTTGACACCATTCTAGATATTGTGCTAAAGGGAACAAAAAACTGTACGCTAACTTTTGGTAAGCATTGGATAAAAACCAAGCAACAAAATACCAACGTACTTAATATCGTAACCACCTATGCATTTACAGGATCGGGCTATGTAGTTCCTTCTGCTTGTGCCAAAGCAGGAGTTTTAGCCATGACACGTTCATTGGCTGTTGAATGGGCTAAATACGGTATGCGTTTTAATGCTGTTGCCCCCGGACCCTTCCCGACCAAAGGCGCATGGGATCGCTTATTGCCTGCGCCAATTAAGAAGAAATTTGATCCAAAAAAACGCATTCCAATTGGACGAGTCGGTGAACACCAAGAGTTGGCCAATCTAGTTGCCTACATGGTGTCTGATTTTGGTGCCTACCTCAACGGTGAAGTAATCACCTTAGACGGAGGCGAATGGCTCAAAGGTGCGGGGCAGTTTAACAATTTGGAACAGGTTAAAAAAACCATGTGGGACTTATTAGAGCTTGCCATTAGGAAGAAAAATAGTTAACATAAATTTGGTACAAACTACTGCATTTTAGTAGTATTTTTACACTTCATTAGTTGAGATGGGAAACATTATTGCCATAGCGAATCAGAAAGGAGGGGTTGGAAAAACAACTACTTCTGTGAATCTTGCGGCTTCACTTGGCGTACTTGAAAAAAAGGTACTCCTTGTTGATGCTGATCCACAAGCAAATGCTACTTCTGGACTAGGTATTGAAGTGGATGCTGTTGAAAAAGGATCTTATCAAGTATTAGAGCATACCGTCACTGCTAAAGAAGCTATTGTAGCTACAAACTCACCAAATCTGGACCTAATACCAGCACATATTGACCTAGTTGCAATCGAAATTGAATTGGTTGATAAAACCAATCGGGAAATGATGCTTCGCAAGGCATTGGAACCAATTAAGGATTATTACGATTATATTTTTATTGACTGTGCACCTTCGCTTGGGCTCATTACATTAAATGCACTTACGGCTGCTAATTCGGTTATCATTCCCATTCAATGCGAATACTTTGCTTTAGAGGGCCTAGGCAAATTGTTGAATACCATTAAAAGCATACAGAAAATCCACAATGCAGATCTTGGTATTGAGGGCATGCTGCTGACCATGTACGACTCAAGGCTACGTTTATCGAACCAAGTGGTGGATGAAGTAAAAAAACATTTTGGAAATATGGTGTTTAGCACCATTATCCAAAGAAATGTAAAGCTCGGGGAAGCACCCAGCTTTGGAGAAACAATTATTGATTACGATGCCACCAGCAAAGGGGCTTCCAGCTATTTGAAGCTAGCGCAAGAACTAATCAACAAAAAAAAGTAATATGGCAAAAGCAAAAAAACGGCAAGCCATGGGACGTGGGCTATCAGCGCTACTCCCAACAGATGAAAATCTTGTTCAAGGCAGTATAGAAGGAAAGGTTATTGAACTCCCTCTTTATCAAATCGAAACCAATCCTTTTCAACCCCGAACGCAATTCAACCCGGATACTTTAGCACAACTGGCTTCGTCTATCTCTGAGCTTGGCGTTATTCAACCCATAACGGTGCGAAAACTAAATGATATCCGCTATCAATTGGTTTCTGGGGAGCGACGCTTCAGGGCTTCTCAGTCCATTAATCTAAAATCCATCCCCGCTTTTGTTCGCGTCGCAAACGATCAAGAGTCGTTAGAGATGGCATTGGTTGAAAACATCCAAAGAGATGATTTAGATCCTATTGAAATCGCATTGAGCTATGAAAGGCTTATCAATGAAATTAAGCTTACACAAGAGCAAATGAGCAAACGTGTCGGAAAAAAGAGATCAACCGTTACCAATTACTTGCGTTTGTTGCATCTAGACCCCATCATCCAGTCAGGCATCAGGGATGGTTTTATAAGTATGGGGCACGGACGTGCATTACTCAGCGTAGCAGACAAGCAAGAACAATTAAAGTTGTATAAAAAAATTGTCGCTAACGGAATGTCTGTAAGAGCAATAGAACAAGCGGTAAAACCAAAAAAAACCAAAACCCCCTCGACCCAAAATTATACAGTAAAACACCTAGATGCATTTAAAACCTTTTTTGATGCTCCTGTACAAACTACTGTTGACAAGAACGGTGCAGGGAAAATCATTATTTCATTCGCTTCTGAAAAGGAATTTGAAAACATTCGTAAAAAAATAAACTAGTGAAGCGTTTAGCACTTTTCCTTCTTTTATCATGCTGTGGTTGTTTCGTATTTGGACAACAAATTATAGCGGACGATATACGAAAATTAGAAAATGAAGACCCCCTAAGACCTGCAAAAGCAGCGTTTTACTCAGCAGTACTTCCTGGTCTGGGGCAAGCATACAACAAACGCTATTGGAAAATTCCCCTTGTTTATGGAGCTATTGGAGCTTCAATCTACACATACAATCAAAATCATAAAAACTATTTGCGCTATCGAAACGCCTACAAAAGAAGAATTGCTGGATATAACGATGATGAATTTCAAAGCCTTATCGCAAGTACAGACCGCTTGGTAGACGGTCAAGACTTTTATAAGCGTAACAGAGATCGTTCCATGATTTTTATCTTGGGCTTTTATTTTCTTAATATCTTGGACGCCAATATTGATGCCCACTTAAAACAATACAATGTAAACAGCGATTTAACGGTAAAACCCTATTTTGATGTTGCGCCTGTTGGTGCACAACCGGTAGCGGGAATGCGCGTCGCATTAACTTTTTAATATGAAAATAGCCCTTTTAGGATACGGAAGAATGGGTAAGGCCATTGAAAGCATCGCAAAGTCAAGAGGCCATGAAATCGTTGCCATCATAGACAAGGATAATCCTAAAGACTCCTTAAATGGTGCTGAATTAGCCATAAACTTTAGTGTTCCATCCGCTGCAGTAGCTAATATTACACATGCCTTAAACGAAGGTATAGGAGTGGTTTGCGGCACAACAGGCTGGCTTGATAGCCGTGCGGATATCGAATCAATGTGTGCTTTAAAAAAAGGAGCCTTTTTGTATGCTTCAAACTTCAGTTTAGGAGTAAATATATTTTTTGCTATAAATGAAAAGCTCGCACAAATAATGGGGCAACACAAAGAATACAATGCGAGCCTAACAGAAATTCATCATACCCAAAAGCTAGATGCACCTAGTGGCACAGCCATCACGCTTGCAGAAGGTGTTTTACCATACATTGATAAAAATACGTGGGCATTGGAAGAAGATGCAAAAGAAAAGGATCTACCCATACGGGCAGAGCGCTTGCCAGACGTTCCAGGCACGCATACCGTAGATTATAACTCACCAACAGATAAAATCAGTTTTGAGCATGTCGCACACAATCGCAATGGTTTTGCCTTGGGAGCCGTTGTTGCTGCCGAGTGGATTAATGGTAAAAGCGGTATTTTTACAATGAAAGATGTGTTAAACATAACCTAAACCTCCAAATTATGACTCTATCACAATGGGCACTGTTTGTGTTACTCTGTCAAGCTCTCATGTTTGTCAAACTGTGGAAATTATACAAAAAAGCGGGCTATGCACCCTATTTATCAGCTATTCCCTTCTATAATTCCGTTATTCTACTTCGAATCATTGGACGGCCCTCTTGGTGGGTAGTCCTGTT
This sequence comes from Flavobacteriaceae bacterium, assembly GCA_002862645.1. Classification (GTDB taxonomy): domain Bacteria; phylum Bacteroidota; class Bacteroidia; order Flavobacteriales; family Flavobacteriaceae; genus UBA7446. The sequence continues at coordinate 22,384 of PKDQ01000006.1, forward strand.
GTATTTTCCTATTGTGAATCTGTTAATGCTCCCTGTAGTCTGGGTAGAAACGGCAAGGAAGTTTGGTAAAGACTCGCTAATAGACTCTTTCTTGGCTTGGGCAACCCTAGGACTATACGGCTTTTATATAAACTACGCCAGCGACGTACACTATAACTTAGGGCAATCGATTGCGCCGAAAACAAAATTTGGTCAATTTATTGGTTCAACAGTATATGCGGTGGTAGTTGCTACTGTTGTGCATGCTTATTTTATGCAACCTTATATCATTCCGACAGGTTCATTAGAAAAATCATTATTGGTGGGAGATTTTCTATTGGTTAGTAAATTCCATTATGGCGCCCGAGCACCACAGACGGTGGTCTCGTTTCCTATGGTTCACGATACCATTCCATTGGTCAAAACAAGATCCTATTTAAAAAAACCACAACTCCCATATTTAAGACTTCCAGGGCTGCAGCAAATAAAACGAAACGACATTGTCGTATTTAGTTGGCCTGCAGATACCGTAAGGCAATTTTTTAAGAAAGAAGCAGGTGTTGTAAAGCCTATTGACAAAAAATCCAATTATGTGAAACGTTGTGTCGCCATTCCCGGAGATACACTCAGCATAATAGATGGCATCATACACATTAATGGAGCGGAATCTTATATGCCGGACCGAGCTAAGCCCATTTTCGGCTACAGGGCTTACAACGCAAAGGGAATCTCTGCCAGAAGGCTCATCAATGCAGGTTATGACGACCTTACACGAAAGTTCTTAATCACAAACATTACCCAGCTCATACTTGATGCGTTAAGACCCCATTTATTGATGATCGCCAATGCAGATCCGAATAATTATCAGGTGCTTACTGGAGCTAGAGGTTTACCTCTTAACATTGTTCAGCAATACCGTGTTCAGGCCAAGGAGTTGTTGGAAACCCAGAAAAGCCTATTTCTAACACTAAAAGAAGCAGAGGAGTTGCCAAATCAGTTGAAGTTAGACAGCCTAAAACGAAACATCAATAGCAGACGAACCTACAACGATACTTATTTTCCAAATAATGTACGCTATAACTGGAACGAGGATCAATTTGGACCTCTTGTCATGCCTGAGAAAGGAGTTACCGTAAGCTTAAACCCAAAAAATATAGCGCTCTATAAAAAGATTATTTCAGATTATGAATTTAATGATTTAGAGATTAATGGTGATGCCATAATGATTAATGGATCGCCCGCAGACAGCTATACCTTTAAGCAAGGGTATTACTGGATGATGGGTGACAACCGTCACCGTTCTGAAGACAGTCGCTTTTGGGGGTTTGTACCAGAAGATCACATTGTTGGAAAACCAGTCTTTATATGGATGAGTATTGATGGTTTTATGGATGGATTTCGCAATTGGAACATACGTTGGGATAGGGTCTTTACTACCGTTGGTGGGTCAGGAAAACCCGTATCTTATCGTTGGTATTTTGTGGCCTTTGTAGCTTTTTGGCAAGGGGTTGTGTGGTATAGAAGACGTTCTAAAAAAGCATAAATGAGTACAGTTGTTGCGCCCTTAGCGTATACGGGTTCTATTGGCTTGTGGACGCTTATGACAACTGCACAAACGCTTATCATAGAGCAATACGACTTTTATCAAAAACAAACTCTTCGAAACAGAACGTACATACACGGAGCAAACGGAAAATTATTGCTGTCAATCCCTGTTAAGCATCTTGGAAAAATAGGACATCAATACTACCATAACGTTGCAATAGAAAATAGTTTTGCTTGGCAAAAACAACATTGGAAATCCATACAATCAGCCTATCGTTCTTCTCCCTATTTTGAATTTTACGAAGATGATTTAGCTGTTTTTTACAATACTTCATTTTCATCATTGTACGCCTTTAACAAGGCTTATTTTGAGCTACTACTAAAGCTGATGGGCTGGAAGCCTAGGCTAGTGTATACCCAAAGCTATGAAGCAAGTATTGCTGCTACAGACATTAGAGCTCAAATAGAACAGAAGAACAACACTGCTGATTTAGGACTCAAATACTCTCAAGTATTTGAAGAGAAAAATGGATTTATTCGGAATTTATCCATAGTAGACATGTTGTTTAATGAAGGGCCAAATACCTTGACATTGTTAAAAGGGCGTGTTTAGTTAAAAAAGCTACATTTAATACTTAAACCCCAAATAATGAAAGATCCCAAGATAATAGGTATTGGTGGTGTTTTTTTAAAAGCAAAATACATTCACTGGAATATTTTTCCCAATGACACAACATACTTCAAACCATATAAAAAAACTTTATGATAAATTACCGTGTTCAATAAATTGAAGCCTTGTAAAAAAACTAAATAGTATTGGCGTCCATCATTAATAAAATAAGCACTTATTATTACAGCAAGTTTGTGCTTATTCTCGATCCTTAAAGAAATATAATAGAGCTGTGGGAACCAAAAAAAGATTTTATCGACACCCTACATGTGCTCACAAATAAATAAAAAGCAGGCCATAAGCCGGATTCTGTCGTGCCTTATCATTAATCTAGGCGATACATTACTGCAACGCTCAATCCGCCTACCCTCCAACTTGGACGCGCTATCCTAAACGTTGGTTTACATGGCGTTTCACCGCATAGAGTTTACCTGGTTTCACTACAGCCGAACTGTACTTGCTTTCTGTTGCACTGGTCCTACTCTGATAAATCAAAGCGACGGGCGTTACCCGCTATACTGCGCTATGGTGTCCGGACTTTCCTCTCCGCCAAGGCGGAGCGATAAGAAGGCCTGCGGGACAAAAATACACTATTCCCCCATTTGTGTCTAATTTATCATAGGACAAAAAGGTGAGTTTGTTTATCTTTACCTCATGGGTGAATTTATAGTATCGGCTTTAAAATACAGACCACAAACATTTACAGACGTAGTTGGTCAACAAGCCATCACAAAAACCTTGCAAAATGCCATTGATTTAGGCAAAATTGCTAAAGCGATGCTTTTCTGTGGACCTAGAGGGGTAGGCAAAACCACTTGTGCACGTATTTTTGCTAAAAAAATAAACAGTCTTGGTGCTGATATTGACCCAAATGAAGATTTTGCTTTCAATATATTTGAACTTGATGCGGCATCAAATAATTCTGTTGACGATATAAGAAATCTTATTGAGCAAGTACGTATTCCACCCCAAAAAGGAAGTTATAAAGTATATATCATTGATGAAGTGCATATGCTAAGTACGGCTGCCTTTAATGCCTTTCTAAAGACTTTAGAGGAACCGCCACAACATGCCATTTTCATACTTGCCACTACAGAAAAACAAAAAATCATTCCAACGATACTGTCGAGATGTCAAATCTTTGATTTTAAACGTATCAGCCCAAAAGACGCCCAAGACTATTTGAAAGTGATTGCAGATCGTGAAGGGGTAGATGCAGAAGATAAAGCCTTACACCTCATTGCCCAGAAGGCAGACGGCGCCATGCGAGACGCACTCTCCATATTTGACAGGATGATCAGTTACGCTGGTGAAAAACTTACAGCCAAACATGTTTCACTAAACTTAAATATTTTGGACTATAATAGCTATTTGGACATTACCGAATTGCTACATAATGGCGATTTACACAACAGCATCTTACGATTCAATCAGTTGTTAGCGCTAGGCTTTGATGGCTATCATTTCATTAACGGCTTATCAAAACACTTCCGAGATTTGATGATGTGTCAAAATGAAGGTACAACACAATTATTGGAAGTAGATACCGAAACAGAAGCTGCCTTTATGGCCCAAGCAAAACAAGTCTCCAAAACCTTTTTGCTAGATGCCCTTGATTTAACCAATAAATACGCACTTCAATACAAAAACAGCCTTCACCCACACTTACAAGTGGAGTTGTGCTTGATGCAAGTAGCCTCGCTAAACGAAGGCGAAAAAAAAAACAGTAAACCCTACATAAAGCCCTTTATTGGTGTTGTTGCTCCAAAAACAACAGTACAAAAACAGGAAGAAGCATCTTCAATATCAGCAGAAAATTCAGCAGAAGCCGATTTAACCCCTGCACCCGAAGCCATTATTCAGCCCAACGAAACAGTAGAAAATCCTGCAGAAAAAGCCGGTGAGAAAAACCAACAGACAGAAATACCCACTGACACTCCTGAAAAAGAGGAAACCATACAGTTAGACTTGTCTTCACAAGGCGTCTCAGGCTTGTCACTATCAAGTCTAAAAGTTCAAAAAGAGCACAAAAATAAGGTCGTTTCTGCTACAGAGGACAAAGAAGTACGTGACAACGAAGTAAATCAAGAAAGTATTGAGGAGCACTGGAAAAAGTTCACAGAAGTTATTACAGTTAATGGAGAAAGGAATATGGTAGCGCTATTACAGCTTGACCTTCCTAGACTTAAGAACAAAGTTGAAATTCACTACGCAGTCCCAAACCACACCAACAGTGTTGAACTTGAAAAAAACAGCAATGAATTGATGGGGTATTTACGACACCAGCTTTCGAATGATGCCCTTACATTAAAGATACATTTGGATGTGAAAGAAGAAAAGAAATTTGTTTACACCAACGAAGATAAATACCATGCCCTCGCTGAAAAAAACCCGGCATTAAAACTGTTTAAAAAAAAATTCAACTTGGAATATTGATCCAAGAGATGGACATCACTAGTGTAGCTCTTTATACAGAAGCTTAATCATACCGTCTGCCAAACCAACTTTGGGAACATAAATTTTATTGGCACCCGATTGCTTCATGGCCAAAAGGTAGATGTGAACTGCAGGTACGATAACGTCTGCACGATCTTGATTTAACCACAGATCTACAATTAACTCTTGATACGTAAGTTTTTTTAAGTATTCAAAGTATTCTGAAAGTAAAATATAGGAAAGAGGCTTTCCTATCTTCACGCCAGAAAGCTTAAATACCTTGTTAATGGTACCACCCGAACCCACAACAGAGAGGCGTTCGAGTTTACGTGTGTGTTTTTCAATCCATTTTTGATAGGATGCCATTTCTTTGTCCGCTACCATTTTATTAAGCAATCGAACTGTTCCTATTTTAAAAGACTTTGAGGCAATGGTTTTACCACGATCAATTACCGTAAGTTCAGTACTTCCGCCACCAACATCAACAAGGAGATAGGATTTATGAGGTTTCATGACATCGTATAAATCCGTCATGGCAATGATTTCTGCTTCTCGTTTTCCATCGATGATATCAATGGCTACTTCATTTTCTTTTAAAATACGCTCAATCAGTTCCGATCCATTTTTAGCTTCCCGTAGCGCAGAAGTGGCGCAAGCCATATAATGAGAAACGCCGTGAACCCCCATTAACTTCTTGAAAGAAAGCATGGCATCAATCATACGCTGCTGATTCGGCATTCCTATAGAGCCATGTGTAAAGGTATCCTGACCCAGTCGTATGGGAACACGAACCATAGTATTCTTGGTGAAAAGGGTTGGTTTATTCTTACGCTCTATAACATTACTGACCAACAAACGCACAGCGTTTGAGCCTATATCAATAGCAGCATATTTAGAGATTCTCAAGAGGATTTTAATTTATTCTGATAATATGAATAGGTGGCCTCTTGTGAGCGGAGTGTTGCAGCGCCATTATTGCGGTAAACAGGTTTAGCAGAGTCATTCACCCAACGTGCCTTTACATTGTCATTCCAACTCAACTCAAAAGTATCTACAAGTTCTTGCTGTATATCTTTATCATAAATTGGGCAGGTCACCTCGACACGATTATCTAGGTTACGAGTCATCCAATCGGCTGATGAAATGAATATTTCTCTATCACCACTGTTTTCAAAAATAACCATTCGTGGATGCTCTAAATAACGATCTACTACGCTGATGACTTCAATATTATCACTAATACCAGGCACTCCAGGAACCAAGCAACAAATTCCACGAACAATCATCCGTATTTGTACACCCGCCTGACTGGCTTCGTAAAGGGCAGCAACCATTTCGTAATTGGTGATGTTGTTTATTTTAATGCGTATAAGTGCATTCTTCCCTGCTTGTGCCAATGCCATTTCATGTACAATACGTTCTTTAAATCCGGTTGACGTAGAAAATGGAGAAATCAGCAGGTGTTTGTGGACGGGAATTTTATAGCTTTTTTCTAAAAAGGTAAACACCTTCTTGACTTCTTTTAAAATTTGCTGATTGGCAGTAAAAAGCGTGTAATCGGTGTACAGTCGTGCTGTTGACTCGTTAAAATTACCAGTACTTATAAACCCATAGCGCATGAGCTTATCCCCTTCTTGGCGTTGGACCAAACAAGTTTTGGAGTGCACTTTAAGGCTTGGTATTCCAAAAATAAGATGTACGCCTTCATTTTTAAGTATTTCTGCATAACGAATATTAGCCGCCTCATCAAAACGTGCCTGTAACTCAATTTGTACTGTCACCTGTTTGCCGTTTCGTGCGGCTTGAATAAGTGCATTTGCTATATGAGATTCACTTGACAACCGATAAATCGTAATGGAAATACTCTTTACTTTTGGATCTAATGAAGCTTCTCTTAAAAAGCCTACAACATAAGCAAAGCTGTGGTAAGGAGCGAACTGTAGAAAGTCGCGTTGGCTTATTTGAGATAAAATACTTTTTCCTAAAGAAAAGCCCGCAATAGGTAGTGGTGGCTTTTTGTCGTAGAGTAAATCATTGCGCCCTAAACTAGGAAACCTGATATAGTCCCTTCTGTTGTGGTAGCGCCCTCCGGGGATTATACTGTCTCGAGAGCCAATTTGAAATTTTTCCAATAAAATCTCAAGCGTATCGTCATCAATATTTTTATCATAAACAAACCGAACAGGATCGCCCTCTACTCTATCTCGGACACTTGAAGCTACTTTTTCAACATAACTTTTATTGATATCATCGTCAAAATCAAGCTCGGCATCTCGAGTAAATTTTACCATATGCGCCTTAATTTTAGTGGGCGAAAGTATTTGGAAAATGTACTGCATTTGATGACGGATAAGATCGTCTAATAACATCACAAACTGTTTTCCATCACGGGAAGGCAGGACTACTATACGTTCAAGGTCTGTTGGCATTTGAATCAATGCAAACTGTGATTCACCATCTTGTTGCTCAATACGGACAGCTAAAAAAGCGTTGTTTCCCCTATTGCTAGGTAACAAGCTGTTATCGTTAATGAGTATAGTAAGCAGATTTGGACTTGCTTTTTTAGTAAAAAATGCATGAACAAATTCACTTTGCTCTTCATCCAGAGCGGTTTCATCCAAAATAAAGATGTTCTCGTCGGCCAAAGCAGCAGTTAGTTGCTGTATAGTTTTAAAGCTTTCATCTTGAAGTGCAATGGTCTTTTGGGTAATCTCTTGTAGCAACGCCTCTGCATTGGTAGTTTCGGACGATTTAGAAGCAGCCTCCACCTGTGCAATACGTTTTACAGTAGCATAACGCACCTTAAAAAATTCATCTAAATTATTTGAAAAAATTCCAATAAAACGAACACGCTCAATCAAAGGCACGCTTTCGTCTTGAGCTTCTTGCAAAACACGGCGGTTAAAGTCTAACCAGCTCAATTCACGATTTACAAATGGAAGTGTCACGGCTTGGCTATGGTTTTTGGAAAAAAATATTCAGCATTTGCTTTGATAATCTCTGACCACAAAGATACATCAAAGCGAAAAAGGACAGCACCAGCCGTTGGAATGTTATCACCAGTAAAATCCGCTAAAGAATACGACAAAGAAGTGCAGGTATTATTATGGCCAAAAGTCATGACCGTATCCATAGTATCATCAAGACATCGGACAAACTCCAATACATCTTCACCAGAAAAATCATAGAGAGATTCGCTAAAAGATATTTTATGCATTGGTAAATTCATTTCGCGAGATACAATCAGTGCAGTATGGGCAGCGCGTATAGCAGGACTTGAAAAAACGGCGTCAATAGTACATTTTTGATCTTCCAAAAAGGCACCCATGTTGTGGGCATCATCAATCCCCCGTTGGTTAAGGGGACGGTCTTTATCAGAAACATTTAGTTCCCAAGAAGACTTTCCATGACGTATCATAATCCATGTTTTCATCTTTAAATAGTTGTGGGGCGTTAATATTAACTAGGGAGCTTTACGCTGTTTCGACCAAGTATCATCTTGCTTTAAGTAAACAATACGGTCGTGTAATCGATTGGGCCTACCCTGCCAAAACTCCATCTCAAAAGGAGCAACTACAATACCGCCCCAGTGTGAAGGACGTGGAATATCTTTGCCTGTAAACTGTTCCCTCAATGCTGCTTGACGTGCTTCTAAAACTTCTCTAGAAGCTATAATATCGCTTTGAGGGGATACATGAGCCCCAAGTTGGCTTCCTGTTGGTCGGGAAGCAAAATAAGCGTCTGACACATCTGGTGCTACTATCGAAGCTATTCCTGAAATAATGACTTGTCGTTCTAAATTAGGCCAAAAAAAAGATAAGCTTACTTTGGGATTGGCAAAGAGCGCCCTACATTTATCACTGTTGTAATTTGTATAAAAAACAAAACCTTCCGCAGTTAACTCTTTCAACAACACAATACGAGCCTTGATTTTTCCAGTATCATCAATAGAACTTAGGGTCATGGCGTTTACTTCCGCAACGCCTCCAGCTTGTGTTACCTCATCAAACCATTGATTGAACAGAACAGTTGGCGAATTAGGAAGTTGTGCTTCGTCAAGTACGTTTGCCTCATAGTTTTTACGAAGATGCCCAAAGTCTCTTTCCATTTTATAAATGTACAAAAATACGTTAGGAAATCACAGCACCATCTGCCGCTAAAATCACATTTGGAAACACAGCTTTTGCCTCATCAACAAACAGTGCTAAGTCTTTATATCTTGAGGAATAATGACCTAAAATTAAGCGGCCCACTTCGGCTTTTTTGGCAATCTCAGCTGCCTGTTGAGCAGTGCTATGCTTGGTTTGTGCTGCCAGGGCGTTATGCTGATTTAAAAAAGTGGCCTCATGATACAACCAGTCTGCTTTGTGAATGATGTCAATTATAGGAGGGTGGTAAGCCGTGTCACTGCAATATGCATACTTCATAACAGGATGAGGAGCAAACGTGACTTTTTTATTTTCGACCAAAGTACCATCGTTGCTTTCCACATCTTTTCCTTGCTGCAACAAGCGGTAGTGACTTTTTTCAATACCTGCTGCTTGGGCTGCGTCTGCATCAATTCTTCGAAGTCCAATTTTTTCTTCAAACAAAAAACCGTTAGTATAAACTCGGTGCTTTAATGGGATCGTGCGTACCAAAACACAATCGTCTTCAAAAATACATTCAGATTGGCTAGAGGACAATTCGTGAAAATGAAGGGGGTAATTCATATTTGATTTGGATAATTTCAGCAACAAAAGCAGGGCTTCCTTAATGCCCTTCGGGCCATAAATATGAAGTGGTGCCTCGCGACCCAATAAACGAAAAGAGGATACAAGACCTGGAAGACCATAAAAATGATCTCCATGTAAGTGAGAAATAAAGATATGCTTGATATGAATAAAAGAAACCTTAGCCTTTCGCAATTGTACTTGGGTTCCCTCGCCACAGTCAATAAGAAAGCGATGTCCCTTGATTTCTAATAACTGGGATGTAGAATTTTTATTCTCGTGAGGGGTAGCCGAATGGCAGCCCAATATTGTTAGCTTCATCAATATCCTAAATCGCGTTCAATCTCCTCCATCTCAATAATATCAAATGCCTCTTGCAGTGTTGGTGCTGTAACGATATCACCGGGGAGTTTACTCACAGACATCGTTCCAACAACAACAACAAATGATTTTAACACTTGTTCTTTGTTATTCGTATCGAGTTCGGAAAATTCTAAAACGTGTTTTGGCTCCAATGATTTGATCGCAGATAGATCTATAACAATATTCTGCTGATAGATGTTTTTGTAGTGTCCTTTGACAAGGTTTCTAAAATCTATACATGTTGGATCTGAACTATCCCAAGAAAAAACAGTGGTATTATCGTGTTGATTAACTTGCATGATTAATTCTTTGCAGCAAGTAAATATAATACAGCCATTCGAATTGCCACACCATTTTCTACTTGATCCAAAATAATGGCTTGGTTAGAATCAACAACTGCACTTGACAGTTCGACTCCCCTGTTGATTGGTCCTGGGTGCATAATGACAATTTCTTTGTCCAATGCATCTAGCATGGGTTTAGTAATCCCATAAAAAGCCGCATATTCTCGGTTGGAGGGGAAATAGCTTGCAGACATGCGCTCAAATTGGACTCTTAAAACATTTGCTACATCACACCACTTCAGAGCTTTATTGACATCGGTTTCTACGCTGATGCCCAAACTAGTAATATGCTTAGGTATTAATGTTTTTGGACCGCACACACAAACCTCAGCACCTAATTTTAGCAAAGCGAAAATATTGGACAAGGCTACTCTTGAATGAAGAATATCGCCTATAATAACTACTTTTTTTCCTGCAACATCGCCAAGACGTTCATTTATGGAAAAAGTGTCGAGTAAGGCCTGTGTAGGATGTTCATGTGCACCATCGCCAGCGTTGATAATGGTTGCGTCAACGTGTTGTGCCAGAAAGCTGGCAGCCCCTGGGCTGGAGTGACGCATCACCACGATGTCCACTTTCATAGATAAAATATTATTTACGGTGTCTATTAAAGTCTCACCTTTCTTCAAAGATGACATGGAAGAGGCAAAGTTTATTACATCAGCTGATAATCTTTTCTGCGCCAGTTCGAATGAGAGCTTGGTGCGTGTACTGTTTTCAAAGAAAAGATTGGCTATGGTTATGTCGCGTAATGAAGGAACCTTTTTAATTGGGCGATTGATTACTTCTTTAAATTGGGTAGCGGTATCAAAAATAAGCTGGATATCTGCTTCTGTGAGATATTTGATGCCCAATAAATGCTTTACGCTTAATTCGCTCATACTATTTGTTTACCAGATAAACTGCGTCTTCATTATCTTCTTCTTGCCAACAAACCACAACACGCTCATTTTGAATCGCATCAACTTGCCGACCACAAAAATCAGGTTGTATAGGCAGATGTCTTGAAAATCTACGATCGATTAGGGTTAGAAGTTGAACTTCCTCTGGACGTCCATAAGAGTCAATAGCGGTCAAGGCAGCACGAATGCTTCGACCTGTGTATAAAACGTCATCTATTAAAACAATGCGCTTGTTTTCAACACCAACTTCCATATCGTTAACATTAGCATTTAACAACTTATGATTTCTCCTAAAGTCGTCTCTGAAAAAAGTAATGTCAAGCTGACTGAGCTTTAAATCAGCAGCCTTATAATGATGTTGTAAAATATGCAGTAGGCGTTCTGCCAATCGAACCCCACGTGGCTGTAGGCCGACAATGATGGTTTTAGAGAAGTCTCCGTGGGTTTCTTTAAGTTGACAAGCTAAACGAAAAAGGATGATGCGCAGGTCTTCGGCACTAAGTAGTAGCTTTTGGCTCATCCAAAATATTTTTACAAAAATAGAAAAATTTGATGGTTTTTAAGCCTTTATCAATTTTTCATAAAAAATGACTAATTTTATGATACCCAAATCTTACAATTACATTTAACAATGCTCTTTGCTATTTTGCTGGAAGTTTCTTCCAACTCATTTCCTTAACCATCATTATTCAAGACTGTATTGGCTCTATTGCTGTGTATTATATTGCACGGAATCCCTGATTTTTGGGATATGCTCTAATTGCTCTTATATGTTGCAGTTTTAACCATATATCTTGGTTCAATATTGGAGCAAATATAAGTGAAAAAAGTATTTTATATTTTCATATTTGGGTTGATAATCAACATACTGCATTTAACAATTCAATTAGCAGATTGATTTTTGCTACTTTAGTGAAAATTAATCGTCATGATACTTCGTCCTTTATCCCTATTATTTTTATTTCTAATTTTCTTGAGTTGTACCAACCCAATTCCTGAAACACCCAAAGCTGTACTTGTCATTCACGGTGGAGCAGGTTGGATTTCCAAAAAAAGCGTTTCTGATAGTATGGAACAGGCGTATATCAAAACACTTGGTGAGGCATTAATCAAAGGAAGGGCGCTTATTAAAAATGGAGGAAGCAGCCTAGATGCCGTACAGCTTACTATTGAGCACCTTGAAGACTCACCCCTATTCAATGCAGGAAAAGGCTCGGTATTTACCTATAATGAAACCAATGAAATGGATAGCGCCATCATGGATGGTGCCACTGGAGGCGCGGGTGCAGCTAGTGGAATAACTACAATAAAAAACCCGATTCAAGTTGCACGTGCAGTACTAGACCATTCCGTTCATGTGTTTTTGAGTGGCCCGGGTGCAGAAGAATTTGCAATAGAGCAAGGGCTTAAGCAAGTTGATCCGTCTTACTTTTTCACCCAAAAAAACTATGATAGACTTAAAGAAGTTAAGGTTTCCATGACCATGCCCAATCAAGAAAAATTAGGCACAGTAGGTGCTGTAGCACTGGATGCAAATGGGAATTTAGCTGCAGGAACATCAACAGGCGGCATGACCAATAAGCGCTATGGTCGCATTGGTGACGTACCCGTTATTGGAGCTGGTACCTATGCAGAAAATGGCGTTTGTGGCATTTCAGTTACGGGGCATGGAGAATTTTTTATTCGAAATGTAGTGGCACACGACATAGCCGCGCGTATAAAATACGCAGACCACACTATCGATAAAGCAGCAACAGAAGTAATTACTGAGCTGAAAGAAAAAGGAGGTGCAGGAGGTGTTATTGGGCTAGATAGCCAAGGCTATGTAGTCATGCCTTTTAACACACCCGGAATGTTTAGGGGTTATATTTCGCTGGATGGCAGTCCTGTTGTAGCCATCTATGCCGAAGACTAAGCGTCTACAGTAGCTGCAAGGTTTTCCGACAAGCGCTTATACACACCAGAAGTTAGCTTTTCACGAATCGAAGAAAAGGCCTCCAGTGTTTCAATTACATCTTCAAGTGTGTGTGAAGACGTTGGAATAAGGCGTAATAAAATTAATCCTTTGGGGATCACGGGGTAAACCACGATAGAACAAAATATACCATAATTCTCACGAAGGTCTCTTACCAATTCCATCGCTTCTAAAACACTACCTTTTAGATAGACAGGCGTAACACAACTTTGTGTGGTGCCAATGTCAAATCCGCGTTCTTTTAAACCTGACTGAAGCGAATTCACGTTTTCCCAAAGCTTGGCTTTTAACTCAGGCATGGTACGCAACATCTCTAATCTTTTCAATGCACCTTTAACCAATACCATTTGCAATGACTTGGCAAATACTTGTGAACGCATATTGTATTTCATGAAGTCCATGATTTCCTTGTCACCAGCGATAAAAGCGCCTGTGCTTGCCATAGACTTAGCAAATGTGGCAAAGTAAACATCAATATCGTCCATAACGCCTTGCTCCTCTCCTGCCCCAGCACCCGTTGCCCCTAGGGTCCCGAAGCCATGGGCATCATCAACCAAAAAACGAAATCTGTACTTTTCTTTGAGGGCAGCAATTTCACGTAAACGTCCTTGTTCGCCACGCATACCAAATACACCTTCAGAAATAACCAAAATACCACCACCAGTTTCATTGGCTACACGTGTGGCACGTTGTAGATTTT
>PKDQ01000034.1 GCA_002862645.1 Flavobacteriaceae bacterium
GTAGCGGGAGCTGGACTCGAACCAGCGACCTTCGGGTTATGAGCCCGACGAGCTACCTACTGCTCTATCCCGCGTTGTGAATTGCAAAAATACAAAACTTCTCTGATATAGCAATAGCTCTTCGGCAATCCTTACCTTTGCAATATGCATAAAGCAGGTTTTGTCAATATTATCGGAAGTCCTAATGTGGGAAAGTCAACACTAATAAATGCCATATTGGGTCAAAAGCTTGTCATTACCAATGCCAAAGCACAAACCACACGCCATAGAATTCTTGGCATGCTTAATGCTGATGACTACCAGCTTATCCTTTCTGATACACCCGGAATTATTCAGCCTGCTTATAAGCTGCAAGAGAGTATGATGGACGCCATGCAGTCTGTTTTCGAGGATGCAGATGTCTTGGTCTATATGGTAGAAATAGGCGAGAAAAAAGGTAAAGATGAAAGTGTTATCAAGCGCCTGTCCAAAACAGCTAAGCCCCTTTTCTTAGTCATTAATAAAATTGACAAGGGGAATCAAAGTCTCCTAGAAGAAACCATTGACGCTTGGAAAGAACAATTACCAAATGCACAGATAAGGAGTATTTCTGCTCTTGAAAAATTTCAAATTGAGGAATTGGTGACGCAAATGGTAGCATTATTACCGGAACACCAACCCTATTTTCCAAAAGATCAACTTTCCGATAAGTCCGAACGTTTTGTGGTCAATGAAGTTATTCGTGACAAGATATTATCTAATTATAACAAAGAAATTCCCTACTCGGTTGAAGTTGCTACAGAATCTTTTAAGGAAGAAGATAGCATTATAAAGATCAGCGCAGTTATATTTGTTGAGCGCAATTCTCAAAAAGGAATCTTAATTGGTCACAAAGGCGCCGCCCTTAAAAAGGTAGGAATACAAGCCCGTCGCGATTTAGAACGATTTTTTGAAAAAAAAGTGCATCTTGAGCTTTTTGTTAAAGTAAATAAAGATTGGCGTTCAAATGCTAATGCCCTAAAACGTTTTGGATACTAAAAACAACCCTCTTAACCTACAAGAAAAAATTATGCGAAATCTAGTAGCTATTGTTGGAAGGCCTAATGTTGGTAAATCCACGTTGTTTAATCGAATGGTGCAGCGACGCGAAGCCATTGTTGATGCAGCAAGTGGAGTCACACGCGACAGACAATATGGTAAGGCCGATTGGAATGGGTGTGAATTTACATTAATTGATACAGGGGGATATGTAATTGGCGGTGATGATGCTTATGAAAAAGAAATTGACCAGCAAGTTGAAATTGCCATTTCAGAAGCAGATGCCATTATTTTTATGGTTGATGTAGAAACAGGTATTAATATTATGGATGAGGAGGTAGCCAAATTACTTCGTAAATCGGACAAGCCTGTTTTTCTTGTTGTCAACAAGGTTGATAACGCAAAACGCGTCATGACATCTGGAGAGTTTTACGCCTTAGGTATTGACAACTTATTCCATATCTCTGCTATGAATGGGGGAGGGACAGGCGATTTATTAGATGCTTTAGTTTCTGCTTTGCCAGATAAGAGCGCAACCATAGTTGATGGATTGCCTCGTTTTGCAGTGGTGGGCAGACCCAATGCCGGTAAATCTTCTTTTGTGAACGCACTTATTGGCGAGCCTAGGAATATTGTCAAAGACGAGGCAGGGACTACCCGTGATAGTATTGATACCGTTTATAACCGATTTGGTTTTGAATTTTGCCTAGTAGACACTGCTGGTATCCGCAGAAAAACTAAAGTAAAAGCCAATATTGAATTTTACTCTGTAATGCGCGCCTTGCGATCCATTGAATTTTCGGATGTATGCATGCTTGTTTTTGATGCCACCAGATCCTTTGACTCGCAGGTTAAAAACATTTTTTGGTTGGCAGCTCGAAACCACAAAGGGATAGTGATTTTGGTAAATAAGTGGGATTTGGTTGATAAAGATACCAACAGCACCAAGAAAGTAGAAGCACATATACGTGAAGAGACATCTCCTTTTATAGATGTACCCATAGTGTTTGTTTCTTCCCTTACCAAGCAACGTGTCTTTAAGGCAATAGAAACAGCAGTAGATGTGTACAAACGCCGCTCGCAACGCATTCCAACACGAAAACTAAACGACTACATACTTCCCATCATTGAAAAAAACCCACCACCAGCACTAAAGGGTAAGTATGTCAAAATAAAGTTTGCTACCCAATTGCATACGCCACATCCCCAGTTTGCCTTTTTCTGCAATCTGCCCCAATACGTCAAAGACCCTTACAAAAGGTTTTTGGAAAATAAACTCCGGGCAGAATACGATTTCAGTGGGGTAACAATCGATATTTTTATCAGAAAGAAATAATTAGAGTTCTGCCTTTATGCGCAGTAACTCTTGACGAATTTTTTGCAGTTTCTTTAAAACGCTGAGGTTTCCATTTTTTTCTCTGATGAGTTCTTTTTTAGCACCTTCAAGTGTAAATCCACGCTCCTTAACTAAGCTGAATATCAACTCAAACTTCTCAATGTCTTTTGCTGAAAATTTACGTGTTCCGCTTTGGTTTTTTTTTGGATTAATGATTTGAAATTCTTTTTCCCAAAAGCGTATCAGTGAAGGTTTTACCTCAAATGCCTCGGCTACTTCGCCTATGCTGTAATACAATTTTTCAGGTAAACGATGTCGCATTAGTCAAGCGATTGGTTCTCGCGGTTTGCAGCCTCTAGCATGGCCTCAAATTCCTCAGGATTAAGGTCGCCAGAAAAGAAATTAATGGGATTGATCGCTTTGCCGTCTTTAAGTATTTCATAGTGAAGGTGTGGCGCTTGAGATCGCCCAGTATTTCCAACATATCCAATAATATCACCACGTTTGACACGCGCACCTCGCTTTACGTTGTAATCACTTAAGTGGGCGTATAATGTCACATAGCCATATCCATGGTCAATGCGTATGTGCTTTCCATAACCAAACGAACGGTTATCGGCTCTAGTAACCTTGCCATTACTTGTAGCGTAAATAGGGGTTCCTCTTGGAGATGTAAAATCCATACCCTTGTGTTTACGGCGTGCTTTCGTAAAAGGATCTGTACGCCACCCATAACCAGATGCCATACGTTTTAAATCATCGTTCTTGATGGGTTGAATAGATGGAATTGCGGCTAATAATTTTTCTTTATCAAGGGCCAACCGTTGTACTTCATCAAACGACTTGGATTGAACAACCATCTGTTTGGATAAAATATCAAGTTGTTTGGTAGCACTAATTATCAAGTCTGAATTGGCATAGCCTTCAAGATTTTTATAACGGTTGGCACCTCCAAAACCAGCTTTCCTAACGTCATCAGGCACCGGGTTGGTTTCAAACACCACACGGTAAATTTGGTTATCACGCTCCTGCAAGTGATCAAGGACCTCTTCGACCTTGTTCATCTTAAGTTGTATTTGCTCGTAGTTGAGTTTGTAGTTTTCTAGCTCCCGTGCTTGCGCTATTTCAGTTGGGGTACTGATAGCAGGTGTGGAAAGTAAAAAAAACACAAAGGCTATACCGAATAGGGCAGAAGCAGTAAGAAACGCCAAGACATTCCGTACTTTTCGACGATTTTTTACTTCTATTTTTCGATATGATAGACTCTCTTGGTCGTAGTAATACTTAACCTTTGCCATTCCGTAAAATGTACTATTTTTACTCCGCTGAATCAGCGTACACTACAAAGATACGTAATTCGGACTAACCATTAAACGGTTTCATGAAAGCAAAAGACATTCGCGCAAAGTTTCTAAACTTTTTTATTGACAAAGAACATAAAATTGTAGCCTCTGCACCCATGGTTATGAAAAATGACCCAACGCTAATGTTTACCAATGCTGGTATGAACCAGTTTAAAGAATATTTTTTGGGAAACAAAGTCGCTTCCGATAAAAGGGTTGCTGATACCCAGAAGTGTCTTCGCGTTTCAGGCAAGCATAATGACCTTGAAGAGGTTGGGAAAGATACCTATCACCACACCATGTTCGAGATGCTCGGAAATTGGAGTTTTGGTGATTATTTTAAAAAAGAAGCCATCGCCTTTGCATGGGAGTTCCTTACTGAAGAGTTGCAAATTGAAAAAAATGATTTGTATGTAACCGTATTTGAAGGCGATGATGCCGAAGGACTTTCAAAAGATGATGAAGCTATTTCTTTTTGGGAATCACATATTACACCCGAACGTATTTTGATGGGTTCCAAAGCAGATAATTTTTGGGAAATGGGCGATCAAGGGCCTTGCGGACCCTGCTCGGAAATCCACGTTGACATAAGGTCTGCAGAAGACAAATCTAAAGTTGGCGGAGCTACTCTTGTTAATATGGATCACCCACAAGTGGTTGAGGTATGGAATCTGGTTTTTATTGAGTTTAACAGAAAGGCCAATGGCTCACTTGAAAAATTGCCTGAAAAGCACGTAGATACGGGCATGGGCTTTGAGCGTCTTTGCATGGTTGCTCAAGGAGTACAGTCAAATTATGACACCGATGTATTTACGCCAATCATTCGTGAAATTGAATCCCGTACAGCTACTGATTATGGTAAAAAAGGGGAGATCGATATAGCCATTTGCGTAATAGCCGATCATCTTAGAGCGGTTTCTTTTTCTATTGCCGATGGTCAATTGCCCTCTAATAATGGGGCAGGATATGTAATTCGCCGTATTTTAAGACGTGCTATTCGATATGGATACACGTTTTTGAATCAAAAGGAACCGTTTATTTTTGCATTGGTCAAAACCTTATCGAACCAAATGGGAGATGCCTTTCCTGAGCTTAAAGACCAACAAGATCTTATTCGAAATGTCATCAAGGAAGAGGAACAATCCTTCTTAAAAACCTTATCACAAGGCTTGGTTATGCTTGAGCAACTCATGAAATCCAACGCACAAAAACAACTTTCTGGAGCAAAGGCTTTTGAGCTGTATGACACCTTTGGTTTCCCCGTTGATTTGACAGCGCTTATTTTGTCTGAAAACGACATGACCCTAGACGTGGATGCATTTGAAACCGAAATGGAGCAACAAAAAGCACGCTCAAGGGCTGCTGCTCAAGTGGAAACCGAAGATTGGATTGATCTTAGAGCTGATGACGAACAGGAATTTGTGGGGTATGATTTACTCAAAACGCATGTTAAAATTGTTAGATACAGAAAGGTAACCACCAAAAATGGCAGCTTATTTCAGTTAATCTTTAACCTTACACCATTCTACCCTGAAGGTGGTGGTCAGGTTGGAGATAAGGGCTATTTGGAAGCGCCAAATGGTAACGTAACTTATATCACAGATACCAAAAAGGAAAACAACCTTATTATTCATGTAGCCAACCAACTTCCCACTGACCTCAATGCCACTTTTACTGCCGTTGTCGATGAGCAAAAGCGAAATGCTACTGCTGCCAACCACACCGCTACACACCTGTTACATCAAGGGTTACGTTCGGTACTTGGGGCGCATGTTGGGCAAAAGGGATCTATGGTGCGCTCTGGTTATTTGCGCTTTGACTTTTCTCATTTCGCCAAGCTAACTTCCGATGAGCTCAGTGCTGTAGAAGCTTTTGTAAATGCTCGAATACAAGAACAAATTGAGTTAGAAGAACAGCGTAGTACCCCCTATCAAAAAGCTATTGACAACGGTGCGCTTGCCATGTTTGGTGAGAAGTATGGCGATAAGGTTCGCAGTATCCGCTTTGGCGAATCTGTTGAGCTATGCGGTGGTACGCACGTGCAAAATACCGCAGCACTTTGGCATTTTACCATTACGGCTGAAACAGCTGTTGCATCAGGGATTAGACGTATTGAAGCCGTGACAGCTAATGAAGCTAAAAAACGCGTTTACGATCAAGCAGAAACGTTTGAACAATTAAAAAAACAGCTCAAAAACCCCCAAGATGTTATTGCGTCTGTTGAGGCTTTACAAGAGGAAAACAGTAAGCTTAAAAAAGAGCTTGAAAACCTTAATAAACAATTAGTCGCACAACTTATTTCCGAACTGGAGACCAAAAGCCTAACTCAAGGAGAGATGTTCATCATAATTGCTGAGGTTGATTTGGACGGTACGGGTCTAAAAGATGCACTTTTTAAACTCGGTCAAAAGCACCAAAATCTGATTGCCGTATTGGGGAGCAAAAAAGGCAATAATCCTCTCTTGTCTTGTTATGTTTCTAAAGCACTTGCTGAAAAGGGTACTTGGCAAGCCAACGCCATTATTAAACAAATTAGCCACCATATTCAAGGTGGAGGTGGCGGTCAATCCTTTTTTGCTACTGCAGGAGGAAAGAATGCAAATGGAATCCCAGCAGCCTTATCTGCAGCTAAGCATATGTTGGTAAGCTAGTTTGACGGGGGATAAGCAGTCAAAATATCTGTAACAAAAGCATTGATTTTTGCTTCACGCTCTTGTGGTGTGCCACTGCTCAATCTGCCAGTTCCTTTTCCTTGCCAAACTAACTTCTTGGAATTCGCATCTATAAGATCAATATACAATACACCATTAGTCGTTGTATTTACATTGTAAGGGCGGTTAAATCCCCAGCCCCAACCCATACCGCCAAAAGGACCATAGAAAGGGCCACCCCAGCCGATATAGCTTTCGCTGACACGTACATTTTTCTCTGCCTTAGTGTGAAAACTAACCAAAATATTGGGTGTTTCTGAAGCTGTAAAACCTTTTTCTGAAAGCGTGTTTTCAAGGGCTTTTAGGATACGCCTTTTGTCTAGGTCAGAAATTTTAGCGTCGTCAATACCTGGTTTGAAAAAAGCATAGGTATTATATGAAGTAAAATCAACACCCGTATCAAAATCTGTACTAACACGAATGGATGCACAAGAAGCGACTATGATGGCTATAGCGAGATATAAAAACCGTTTCATAATTAAATTTATTTATTTGTAAAAAAAAACATGCCGAATTTATGTCTAAATATAACACATATAATCATGTATTTTTGAATGTGCTCAAACCAACCGCCATTAACGAATACGTGCCACTTCCCGAATTTGAGGAAAAAGGGGTTTCGTTATATCTCAAAAGAGAGGACTTGGTTTTTCCTTTAGCTTCTGGTAACAAATGGCGTAAACTCAAATATAATTTTAAAGACTTAAAAACCTCGCCTGCTACAGGTATGCTTACCTTTGGTGGAGCTTACTCTAACCATCTTGCCGCTGCAGCTGTAATGGCCGCGCAAGAGCAAATCCTTATAATTGGTATAGTAAGAGGCGAAGAACTTACAACTAAGCCATTAAACCCAACCTTGTCTCAATGTCAGGCCAAGGGCATGCAGCTAGTATTTGTTTCCCGAGCTGAATACAAGCTAAAAGAACACGGTGAAAAAGCACGCCAACTAGTAACAACTAAAAACCTATTGGTTGTTCCTGAGGGGGGTACCAACAAACTGGCGGTTAAGGGGTGCATGGAAATATTGACTAATGACGACATACGTTTTGATGTTGTCGGATGTGCTGTAGGAACTGGAGGTACCTTAGCCGGATTGGCAGCATCAGCTGCCGCACATCAAAAAGTTGTGGGCTTTCAAATGGTAAATGATACCACAATCCCAGACTGTATTCGTACCTTTGTGTCACGTGATAATTGGGAGCTCATACGGCACCCATCCTATGCGGGTTACGCTAATATCGATAAAAGACTTGTTGCATTTGCCAACGAGTTAATTGAAAAAACAGGCGTGCTATTGGATCCTATTTACACGGCACCCATGCTGTTTCAGTTGGTACAAATGATAAAAGATAATACATGGACGTTCGGAACAAATATTTTACTTATTCATACTGGCGGAACGCAGGGAATCGCTGGCTACAATTATCAGTACCAAGCGCAATGGCCAGAATCCTAACCTTTTTTCTTAGCGCACTCCTGCTTACATCCTGTGGGTCAAAAAAAGTAGTCTACAATGGTGAAGTAAAGCGAAATGCTAAAAAAATTGAAAACAAATCACCCAATCAAACCGCCAAAAAACTCGCTGATATGGACGCCCATATGCGGATGAAAGTTTATGTTGTTCAGTATGCACCACTCTCACAAAAGGAGATGAAAAAATTTGGAATACCAGCGAGTATTACCCTAGCGCAAGGGTTATTGGAATCGCAAGCAGGCGTTGGCAAATTAGCAGTCAAGTCCAACAACCATTTTGGCATTAAGTGCCATAAAGGGTGGCGCGGGCCTAGCGTTTCTCACAACGATGACGCCAAAGGAGAGTGTTTTCGCAAGTATAAAAAAGTAGCCCAGTCCTACAGAGACCACTCTGAGTTCTTACGCTATAGAGACCGTTATAGCAAACTGTTTAAAATGAAGAAAACGGATTATGTGAGCTGGGCACATGGCTTAAAAAAAGCGGGTTATGCTACAGATCCCCAATATGCCTACAAACTCATATCGCTCATTGAACGCTACGAGCTTTGGCAATTTGACGGCAGCAAAGAGCCCATAAAATCCAAAATAGCTAAAATGGGAAAAAGTCAAAAAAGCAAAGGTGCAGGTAGCCAAGATTACTCCGTAAAACAAGGTGATACCCTTTATGCTATTGCCAAGCAATTTAATACTTCAGTGCAAGCTCTTAAAGAACTTAATGGATTGCGTTCAAATGAACTGGCTGTCGGTCAACAACTCAAAGTAAAATGATGCAATACCAACGTAGTAGTGCCTTATTCAATGATGCGAAGAAAGTAATTCCTGGCGGGGTAAACTCTCCAGTACGTGCCTTTAATGCGGTTGGCGGAACACCTATTTTCCTAACGCACGCAAAGGGCGCTTACCTATATGATGAGGATCAAAATCGCTATATTGATTTTATAGCATCTTGGGGGCCCATGATTTTGGGACATGCGCATCCCAAAGTGGTTGCCGCCATTCAAGCGCGTGCTGAAAAAGGAACTTCCTATGGCATTCCAACAGCATTGGAAACTGAAATTGCCAAACGTGCGCTGTCTATGGTGCCTCATATGGATCAAATTCGCTTTGTCAATTCAGGTACAGAAGCCTGCATGAGTGCAGTTCGACTGGCACGAGGTTTTACTGGACGTGACAAAATCATCAAATTTGCAGGTTGCTATCATGGACACGCAGATGCCTTTTTGATTCAAGCCGGAAGTGGTGCCGTAACTTTTGGTAGCCCAAACAGTCCGGGCGTAACAGCAGGTACGGCAAAAGACACCCTTCTTGCAGCATACAACAACCTGGAACAAGTGGCCGAAATATTTCATGCCAACCCAGAACAAATTGCAACCATAATCGTTGAACCTGTAGCGGGTAATATGGGTTGTATTTTGCCTCAAGCAGGCTTTTTGGAAGGCTTGCGTAGTTTGTGTGATGCACATGGCGCAGTTCTTATTTTTGACGAGGTCATGACAGGATTTAGATTGGCCCAAGGCGGTGCTCAGGAATGTCTTGGCGTTCGAGCCGATTTGGTTACTTACGGTAAAGTAATAGGCGGCGGTTTGCCTGTTGGTGCTTTTGCTGCCCGAAAAGAAATTATGGATTTTTTAGCACCACTTGGACCCGTTTATCAGGCAGGTACTTTGAGCGGTAATCCACTGGCTATGACCGCTGGACAAACGATGTTAGATTTGTTGCATGAACATCCGGAAACATATACAAGTTTGGCAGATAAAACGGCCTTTTTACACCAAGAGATGATTCCGCTGTTGGAGCAAAAAGGGCTTCCTTATCAAATCAACAGGCTAGGCTCCATGATGTCACTCCATTTTACAGACAAGCCCGTTGTCGATTTTGAAACCGCAGCAAAAGGGAATAACGAATATTTTAAAAAGTATTTCCACGGCATGTTACAGCGTGGGGTTTATTTACCACCTAGTGCTTTTGAAAGTTACTTCTTAAATGATGCCATAACCCAAAAAGACCTCGAGCATACGCTGGAGGCCTTTTCTGAAACTCTTAAAGCATTATAAATTAACTTGGATCAAGTATTGAATCAATACGCACCACAGCTTCTTGCAAGTGGTATCGTGTGTTTTGATCTATCGTGGCAGGCAAACTTGAATTGATAGTGTTTTTAAGATTTATCAATTGCGCCCTACTTACGGCTCTTATATCCGATTGACTCACAAGCACTCTAGTGCGATTGCTATATCTTCTGGCTGAACCTTCTAATGGTTCTTGACTTTCGGTCATCAGATACCCCAAGCGGTCAATATAAGCACGTTGTAAATTTCTTCGATAAATTCCAATTTTTTTGTTGTTATTCAGCTCACTCCAGATGCCTTTTCGCAAGGCGGTCATCATTTCTACCAATGCATACGCATCATTTCCATTGAGTGCCTCATTTTCAGAAATACGTGCCAAGCGATCAAAGCTCAAAAGGCGGTTAAGCGTTCCTGTTTGCATGCGACGCATACGATCAAGTACGCCTGCGAATTCTATTTTATTGAATATCTCATTGTCTAACATCCAAGTGGGCGTTGTGAATAATACTTTTTGTAAGAATTGCATGCAAGCACGCTGGTGCTTTTTGTCAACATGAGTATATACTGCACCTTCTTGGTCATAGGTTTTATAATATTCATAAACACCGCCAATATTAGCTGCCACATGTCCCATATAACGATTAAACTGACCCAATACTTGGTTATATAAATCTTGTAAATCCTCGTAGTCTTTGCCGTCCTCTGCAGTCCATTCAATGAGATTGGGTACGATTCTTTTCAGGTTGGCAATACCATAGGCACTTGCTTTTATGGCATTGTCACCTAGATCTTCTGTTTGTGAACTTGGGTCAATTGGATTTCCAAATTGTTGGCTTCCAAAACGATACATAGGATCGTCTTGATGTGCTAAAATCCATTTGTCCAAGGTTTCCTTTTCGTCTGCTGCCGTTTCAGCCGATGGAATAGGACGATAGCCCCAGCGAACGGCATGTTTGTCATAAACCCCAATATCTGGCATCAACGATACATCTCCGTCTCCAGGCTGTGCTACATAGTTAAAGCGGGCATAATCCATGATGGAAGGTGCCGTACCATATTTTTTAGTAAAAGATGCAGAGCGCAGCGAATCAACAGGGAAAGCAACACTGCTTCCCATATTATGAGGCAGCCCAATCGTGTGTCCTACTTCGTGTGCTGAGACAAACCGAATCAAACGACCCATAATTTCATCCTTAAACGCTACGCCTCTTGCCTCTGAGTTTATGGCGGCCGTTTGTACAAAAAACCAATTACGCAAGAGTGTCATCACATTGTGGTACCAGTTAATATCAGATTCCAAAATTTCACCAGATCGGGGATCACTTACGTGTGGTCCATTGGCGTTGGGAATAGGCGAAGCCAAATAACGCACAACTGAGTAGCGCACATCCTCTGGACTCCAATCTGGGTCTTCTTCGGGTGTTGGTGGGTCTTTGGCAATAATGGCATTTTTAAAGCCTGCTTCCTCAAAGGCTACTTGCCAATCTTCAATCCCTTGCTTTAAATAGGGCACCCATTTTTTTGGGGTAGCTCTATCAATGTAATATACTATGGGTTTTTTGGGTTCAACCAATTCACCCCGATTAAATTTTTCTACATCCTCATCTTTTATTTCCAAGCGCCAACGATCAAGGTAGCGCACCGTTTTGCTTTCTTGTACATCTAGACCATAGTCCGTTTGACCTCTAGAAAACCAGCCTACACGTTGATCAAAATAGCGTCTTTTCATCTGCTCTTTGGGAAGTAAGATCATGGAATTACTAATTTCTAAACTAATCGAACCTGTACTCGAGTTGGATGGTGGAGAACTAGAATTATAGGTTTTTATATGGCGTGCCTCTATATTGAGGGGATAGCTTCTGAGCGTATTGATAAACGATCTTGATTTATCCATACTTGATATTTTGTAAGTTTTTCTTCTCGAGGCAGGAAAACCAAGTGCTTTAACGTCTGTTTCAAAAAGCTTGTTGATTTCAATCACAGTAGAAGTCGAATCTTTACCAATGGATTTGATGTCAAATCGATAGAGGATAGGTTCAAAGTTTGAATTGACAACTGCCTCATGTATAGGAAGGGAGTCTGCTGCCACAACCTCGTGTGAAACTACACGAAGTAACACTTTTTTGCTGTCTCTCTCCCAGCGCAATACTTGGGTGTTTTGTTTTCCACCACCAAACCCGATTCCTGACGCTGTTTTGGCAATTCGTGTTACCATTAGCATTTCCGCCCCAAACAAGGAGTCTGGAATTTCGTAATAGAATTTGTCGTCAACCGTATGCACATCAAACAATCCCTTGTCGGTAATGGCTTTTTCGCTTATTACCTTAATATAGGGTTTAATGCCGTTTTTATCTTCCTTTTTAGGCTTTGGCTTTTCAATTACGGGGGGCTTTTTCTTTTTAAAAAGCTTGCCAAGTTGTGCGTGTGTAGGACATGCAATCATTAGTGTAAAACCAATAAGGAGGAACGATATTCTATTTATCATTTTATTATTTATTACGCTAAAGTGTTGAAAATAAATAACATTACCAACTTGTAGAAGTTTAATAATAGAGTTTGTTTTTTTAAAAATGAATTAACATCCAGATGCTATTGTTGAGGTAGGCTCGCATACCAATTCACGGGGTGGACATGAATTTAACAAAAGCCTGTCAAATAAAAGATTATAATCAGTTGTTTAATATTTAAATCAAAAGGGAATTTAAACTTCTCGCTTGATTGCAGTAGGATATGGCGAGTCAAAATTGCTAAATGACTGTAAATACGGCGTTTCTTGTTCAGAAACCCAACATGCAAAAAACAGGAGAATAGAATTTAAGTTCTACTAAAGGAACCTAACCAATAAGTCATCATCGGTCTTGTTGACTTCTGTAATTGATTTAGCTGTCAACCGTTTAATGGTCTTGTCCCATTTTTTATTACTAAGCCCTGATTGCTCTTTTAATGATGAAAGCGCAACGGGGCTTTCTTTTTTGAGCAAGTCAACAACTAACTGTTCCTCTTCCGTCAGCTTAGCCCCTTTTTTCTCAGGACGCATCTGTGGAAAAAACAGTACCTCTTGAATAGAGCTATTGTTGGTCAACAGCATGGTAAGGCGATCAATGCCAATACCAATCCCTGATGTTGGAGGCATGCCATACTCCAATGAACGAAGAAAATCTTGGTCAATAAACATGGCCTCGTCATCTCCTTTTTCAGAGAGTGCTTTTTGGTCTTCAAAACGTTCTCGCTGTTCAATGGGGTCGTTTAATTCTGAATAGGCATTGGCCAGTTCTTTCCCATTAACCATTAGCTCAAAGCGTTCTGTCAAGCCAGGTTTGCTGCGGTGTGCCTTGGTCAGAGGACTCATTTCTTTTGGGTAGTCCGTTATAAATGTGGGTTGGATGTAGTGGTGCTCACAAAGCTCACCAAACAACTCGTCAATAAGCTTTCCTTTACCCATGGTTTCGTCTACTTCGAGACCTAATTTTTTTGAAGTCTCACGCAATGCGTCCTCATCCATTCCTGAAACATCGATTCCTGTGTGTTCTTGAATGGCATCTAAAATGGGCACTCGTGGATATGGCGCCTTAAAGTTTATTTTATTTTCACCAACCGCTACGGCAGCTACACCGTTAACAGCAATAGCCACTTCTTCTAGTAAGGCCTCCGTTGTTTCCATCATCCAGTGGTAATCCTTGTAGGCCACATAGAGTTCCATTACCGTAAATTCAGGGTTGTGGGTTTTGTCCATCCCTTCGTTTCTGAAATCTTTTGCAAATTCATAAACTCCGTCAAAACCCCCTACGATCAAGCGCTTTAGGTATAATTCGTTAGCAATACGGAGATAAAGTGGTATGTTTAGTGCGTTGTGATGTGTCACAAACGGTCGTGCTGCAGCACCACCAGGAATGGGTTGTAATATGGGCGTTTCAACTTCTAGATAGCCACGATCGTTAAAAAACGAACGAATGGTATTGGTGATTTTGGTGCGTTTAACAAATGCATCTTTCACCTGTGGGTTTACAATCAAATCCACATAGCGTTGACGATAGCGTTGCTCGGCATTTGTAAACGCATCATAGGTGTTGCCTTCGGCATCTACTTTGGGTAACGGTAAAGGGCGAAGCGATTTGCTCAGTACATGCAATTGGTGCACTTCAATAGTTTTTTCTCCCACTTGTGTGGTAAACATGGTCCCTTCAATTCCTATGATATCGCCTATATCAAGTAGTTTTTTGTAAACGTCGTTATACTGGGTTTTGTCTTCACCTTGACACAAGATATCTCTGTTAAAATAGAGCTGTACCCTACCGGTAGCATCTTGAAGCTCGGCAAAGCTGGCTTTTCCTTGCACACGTCTTGACATCAGCCTTCCGCTCATGCGTACATGTAGTCCGTTTTCAAATTGTTCACTAACCGTTGTTGCGTAGTGTGAAACATCAAAAGCAGCCGCTGGATAAGGGTCAATACCCAACTCACGAAGTTTTGCTAATTTCTCTCTACGGACAAGTTCCTGTTCTGATAGCTCTTGCATCCCAAATTTTTCTGTGGCAAAGATAACCAATGCGTATGAGTTCTCAAGATATCACTAATTTGTATCTTTGAACTACCATGAATTTATTTAGAGTCCTACTAGCCACCTTGTTTCCCCCACTAGCCGTAATTGATAGAGGCTGTGGTTCTTTTGTTATTGTTTTTTTACTTACACTATGTGCTTGGGTGCCGGGCGTCATAGGCGCATTGATCATTCTCAACCGACCGTTTGACTATGAGCCATAAACCAACGGTGCGCGTCCGCCAATTGGGACTGGTAACTTATGAAGCTGCAACTGCCTTGCAACAGGATTTGTTTCAACAAACCATAGACCAAAAAATCCATAACCGCCGAAATCCAGACGACCAAACCCCAACGGCTCATCATCTGCTTTTTGTTGAACATCCCCCCGTCTATACCCTAGGTAAAAGCGGAGATAAAAATAATTTACTGGTCAATAACACCACTTTGAAAGAAAAAGGCGCAAGCTTTTTTAAAACCAATCGAGGAGGGGATATAACCTTTCACGGCCCAGGACAGCTGGTAGGCTATCCAATTTTGGACTTGGATTGTTTTTTTACAGACATTCACAAATATCTACGCTTCTTGGAAGAATGCGTTATAGCTACTCTTGCCGATTACAATATCGAAGCTACTAGGAGTAAGGGCGAAACAGGTGTTTGGTTAGATGTAGAAGGAGCCAATCCCCGAAAAATATGTGCCATGGGTATTCGTACTAGCCGTTGGGTAACCATGCACGGATTTGCACTAAATGTTAATACTGACCTGTCTTTTTTCGATTATATCATTCCTTGTGGTATAGCCGACAAGTCCATTACTTCAATGGCAAAAGAGCTGGGTGCAGCTGTTGATATGCAAGAAGTCATAAAGAAATTTAAGGAGCACTTTTCCCTTATTTTTGAGGCCAACCTGACCTAGGGCATTTTGTAGATTCGCAACTCTTGTTTGTTGTTTTGTGCGGCCAGATAAATTGCCGATCCAGGAATCGCCTGACCTAACATTGCCCATTTACGACCAATTACGGGAAAACTATCTAGTAGTTTAGTATCTCGATTAAATACATAAACCTTGTCGGATTGATTGTCCCAAATAAGGATGTAAGTCCTGTTGTTGACTACCTGAATTTGTGGTGGGGCATAGACCCCATAATCCAACTCCACCAACTGATCGTTTATACTAACCTTATTCTCAGTTAGCGTGACTAGTGTATTCCGATTTGCTGCTATGGTATAACGTGTTTCAAAGGGCAGTGCTGTTTTGGTCAGTTTTCCTGTGGTGCTGATTTGAACAAGCCTGTTTTTGTCATCGATACTTACAAAGCCACTTTGATAAGGATATATTTCTTGTGTTAGCTTTACGTCTGTTGGTATTTTGATGCGTGTTTTTCCCGTGCGGTGCAACAGTTCTCCTTTGCCCGATTTTTGCACAAGGGCAATATAGTCTCGGTTGCCAATACGAATGTGTTTAGGAGGGTATTTAAGTGCACTTTTTAGTTTGGTTTTACGCCAACCGCTTACCTTTTTCATGCTTCTGTCATACATACTCAAGGTATTGCCGCTGCTCAATACAAGGCGGTAGTTGCGTTGGTTGTCGTAGTCAAAAATGCCAAGGGCGCTGGATGTACGCATCCCTTTTTTGTTATATCCTGAAACTGGATTGCCGTTGCGATCTAGAACCTGAAAGCTTTTGTCTGTTGTAAAAGCCAGTTGAAGACGTTTGTTGCGATATAGATCCACCTGGTAAACAGGGCCTAAAATAGCACCATCGAGTTGTTTTTTCCAAATCTCCTCGCCGGTTGTGTCCAATAAGTAAAGTTGATTTTCCTCGTCTTGAACCACCCATTCCAGGGCTTGGGTTTTATGGTTGAGTACGGCATAAGGACCCCAACTCACAGGCGTATTGAAAGTAGCAGTGCCAGCCAGCTCAACGGCTTGCGTCTTTTTACCTTCATCGTTGGGTTTTTGAAGACTTAAAGCCACATAAAACACTTCGCCTTCAACGGTACCCACATAGTCTGCTTGTCTAAATGCGCCAAGTGCTACTTTGCTTAGGGGTGGCATCATTTTTTTTACTTGCGCTTCAAAATAGGCTGGCGCGGACCATCCCCAAAAACTACTGCGACTGGGTAGGGTTTTGACATAGGTTTGAAAGCGTTCATTCTGCGCCAAAACATCATCTTTGTTAAGCGCGTAAATCAAGGATTCTAGTACGGTCTTCGAAGTTCCCAAATAGAGGTGTTCATTTAATAATGTAGCAAAAGTATAGGTGTTTTGCTTTAGAATTGGTGGCAGCAGATTAGTAATACTGTTATCATCGGAAAAAGCATAGACCGTTTGTGCTTCCGTTGTGTATTGCGCTTTGGATTTTTTTGCCAAGGCTTGTTTAATATCATCTGGCGCTTTATTCGTTTTTACCAATACTAGGGTTTCATTCCCCAGTTGAAGCTGAGCAAGTTGTGTGGTATCCATTAAAAGCGAATCCATAACGGTTTCGGGTAGGTTGTGCACCGCTTTAAAGCGGAGTGAGGCCTTTTTGTAGGTGTCCAGATCAAAACTAAAGGCTTGAACTGTGTTAACGTTACTGGGTATATGTGCCGCTAGATTTTGCAAGGCACTGTCTTGATTTTTAAGAAAAGAAAGACTCGAAGCACCGCTGCTATCCATCACGCCATAGGCTTGCATATAAATCCCGTTGCTGTTGACCGTTGGTACCAGGGCTGTCCACTTGTTCCACTGCGACCAAGGCATAGGGTTAATGTCTTCAAAAAGTGTATTAAAATAAGGGGCAATATTTTGAGACACAAAAAAGGTATGGTCTTCCGTGGTGTTTTCGTAAAGCTGCTTAAGTTCAATATCAATGCTATTGGGTGTTGAACGAAGCCTTATACTGCTTTCCAAAAGCAATTTACTAGGTGAGCTAAAGTGAAGGCTGTCCCAACCGGCGTAGAAAGTTGGCGGATTTGAATTCCTTTTGAGTAGTTGAGTTTTGTTGTACTGGAGGGTATCCACGGCTACCGAATCGGAGTAAACGGGTTGTTGTTGGCTTATCAGTAACGGAATAAGTTGACTTTTTCCTTCAGTGTGAAAGCTCAATTGTCCGGCGGTGTTGGGTGCTATTTGGTTTAGTTCTTCGAAGAACTCTGGCAGTAGGGTAGCAGCTGTCATGGCGGCGTCTTGTTGGTTACTGTACTTGTGTAGAGATGTAAAAGAGCTGCTTTTTAGTACCACCACCGCGTTGTTTGGTAAATAATCCAGCAGTGAGCCTGTTGTGTTTTGTTTGGATTGACAGCCAATCAGAAGGGCGCAGACAGCAAATAGCAACAATCGATTCATAGTGTAAATTTATAAATCTAAAGAGAGTTGTTTTGGTAATAATGCAAAAGTTTTACGGTGTATGTCAACAGCCCCGTGTGTTCGAATGCCGTTGCGGTGTTTGGGGGTTGGGTAGCCTTTGTTGGTATCCCAGCCGAAATGCAGATGCTTTTGGTGGTATTCGAGCATGAGGTCATCTCGGGTGGTTTTTGCCAATATAGAGGCTGCAGCTATGTTGAGGTATTTCCCATCTCCTCCAATGATACAGTGATGGGGGATGTTTTTGTAGGGTTTGAATTTATTGCCGTCTACGAGAATGGTTTCGGGCTCAAGCGCCATGGCGGTTATGGCAAGCTGCATGGCTTCTATGGAAGCATTAAGTATGTTAATTTCGTCAATTCTTTGTGGCGACACATGTGCAATGCCATAGGCGAGCGCCACGCTTATGATTTCTTCTCTTAGGTTAAGGCGTTTTTTTGCAGTGAGCTTTTTGGAATCGTTGAGCAGCGGATGGGTATAAGATGGGGGTAGGATCACGGCTGCGGCAGTTACAGGTCCCGCCAAACAGCCACGACCAGCCTCGTCTGTTCCACATTCTAGCGTTTGGGTGAGCTGTGTTTGCATCTAGGTACTAAAATACAAAAGAAATGCTTTAATGCGGGGTTCTCTGTTATGGCTGAAATCAATACCTTTACCAAAACAGTTAAGCGTGCTGCGTATATTTCTTTTTTTATGGTTACCCCTCTGTGTTTTGGCACAAACCGGTCCCCCGCCAACAGCATCTCGTCTGCCCAAAAGCTTCAACGACAAAAAAGACCTGCCTCGCCAATTAAACGAAGACAAATTAGATTCTTTGTCAGTTCATTCAAGTGACGATGATATCAGTATTGCCAATTACTTGATTATCAGCCAAGCTCGGGATACCGTCCACGTAGACACCACCCTTACCATAGCTAAATATTATAAGTTCAACAGCCAACGTCGGGATAATTTCGCCTATTTGCCGCTGAACAATTCGGGTCAACCACTAAACCCGTTGTCTTTAGAAGCTTGGCATAAGGAAACCGCACCAGCAGTGGGATTTAAGGCCAAAGAAAGCCAACGCTTTCTCCCACACCAATTTGGCTATTATCACCTGCCTACACCACTTTCTGAGATATTCTTTAAAACCACACAATCACAAGGTCAATCTACCGACGCACTTATCAGTGCTAATATTCACCCTAGGCTTAATTATG
Source organism: Flavobacteriaceae bacterium (assembly GCA_002862645.1). Lineage (GTDB taxonomy): Bacteria > Bacteroidota > Bacteroidia > Flavobacteriales > Flavobacteriaceae > UBA7446. The sequence continues at coordinate 19,036 of PKDQ01000034.1, forward strand.
CCATTGGCTACCGCGGACACCGCTCTTTAGGAAAATACCAACATCAAATTTCAGGACGTAGTCAGCTGCGCTTTAGTACACACTATGAAAACCCGAACGGACGCTATCGCTTGCGTTTACAAATCATGAATCAAAAAATTTCACAAGAAGAAAATGGCGGATTGGATGAAGTTTCTATTCAAGATTTTGAGTCGGGTGATGATGAATTTTTTGATCGGGAACGTCTTGGGGTGAACTTTGAGAATGCTACTAACAGCTTTGTTGGGAAACGTTACTTATTGGAACAAGACTATTTGCTACTTCGATCTAATGACTCCCTGCAAGCACCCCGTTTGCGCCTTGGATACCGTATGCAAAGTGATATCCAAGAAAATCGTTTCAGTCAAGACCAAGCCTATAGCGGATATGGCGATTTAGTCGCTGACCTCACTAAGGCTTATGACCATACGTATTATAGCCTTCGTCAATTTGATGCCTACACCATACTGACAAGCCCTACTATAGGATGGTTTTCGGGTTATATACGTCATCACAAATACAGCTACAGGGAAGAGGCGCAAGTGGTGAACCCTTCCATAAATGAAGACGCTTATGCTGTAGGAGGGGAGTGGCGCAAGCAATTTGGCAGCTTAGATTTCCGTGCTTCAGCTGAGCTTGGTATCAGTGGCGATCGCTTAGGGAACTACGTCTTTGGTGAAATAAAACAACCGTTATTTTCATCTTTTTCCCTAAAGGCTGGTCTGCGTTGGCAGCAAAAACATCCAGGGTTTGTATTTGAGCAATTCACTAGTAGCTATGCCGACTACCAATGGAAGCATACCCCCGAAATGGAGCAACGCACGGCTATTTTTGCACAGCTATCACATCCAGTCTTTGGCAAGCTTTCCGTTACAACCACCAACATTAATAACTACGCCTATTATTTGCAGCCCGATGCTGCTTCCCTTGCTGTAGCACCTATGCAGTTATCCAGTGGAATCAATCTGTTGCAATTGGATTGGGAAGGCAGTTTAAGCTGGGGTGTATTTCGCTTGGATATGAAGGTGCGTGGGCAGCAGCTAAGCGATAATAAGGATGTCATGCCGATGCCTAATGTTATTGGGCGTACCGCTTTGTATTATGAAGATCACTGGTTTGAAAAGGCTTTATTTTTAAATTTGGGCGTCAGTGCACGTTATTTTTCTTCCTATAAGATGCGCGCTTATCATCCGTTGTTATCTTCGTTTGTGGTGCAACCCTATCAAGAAATGGAAGGTTACCCCATTGTAAACGCATTCTTTAATATGAAGATTAGACAGACGCGGCTGTTTTTTGTCTTTGAACATGTCAATGAAAACCGAAAAGCCGCAAGCTATTATGCGGCACCTGGTTATCCCTATCGAGATATGTTATTTCGTTTTGGATTGGTTTGGAACTTCTTCCAATAGCCTAACCGTTTGGCAAATCGCCACCCTCTTTAATCGGAAGTTTGGATGCGCCCATCAAAAAGGCATCTACATGATGCGCAGCCTCACGCCCCTCAGAAATGGCCCAAACAATAAGTGATTGCCCACGACGCATATCACCTGCAGTGAAAATGTGAGGTACATTTGTTTGATATTTTTCATTTCCTTTTACATTGGTGCGTTCACCTTGTTCAAGACCCAAACGCTCAGCGAGTGTTGGTTCTGGGCCAGTAAATCCAAGTGCTAATAATGCGAGCTCACATGGCCATTCTTTTTCAGAATTAGCCTCTTCGATAAGCTTTGGTCTTCCTCCATATTCAGGTTTTTCCCAACGCACATTCACCGTTTTAAGCCCTTTCAAATGTCCCTTATCATCAGCAACAAACTCTTTGGTCATGATGCTCCACTCACGATGGATACCCTCTTCGTGTGAAGAGGTGGTTTTTAGTTTAAAGGGCCAAAATGGCCAAGGATGATCTTCAGTACGTGTCTCCGCAGGCTTGGGCATAATCTCAAAGTTGGTTACGCTATTTGCACCCTGTCGGTTTGAAGTTCCAATACAGTCAGATCCTGTGTCACCACCCCCAATTACAACTACGTTTTTACCACCAGCGTGTAAAGCTCCGTCTACTTCGGTTAGGCCGTCTACCCAACGATTGCTCTTAGGCAAGAAGTCCATGGCTTGTATCACACCAGGAAGATCAGCTCCAGGGATGGGTAATCTTCTGCGGATGGTTGCACCACCACATAGTACTACGGCATCAAAGGTTTCTAGTGCTGAAACGGGCATGTTTTTGCCAACTTCAACGCCCATTTTGAATTGTATGCCTTCTTCTTCTAAAATAGCCAAACGTCTGTCAATGACATTTTTTTCCATCTTAAAATCCGGTATACCATAACGGAGTAATCCGCCTACCTTTTCATCGCGCTCAAATACAGTTACTATATGCCCTGCACGGTTGAGTTGTTGCGCAGCAGCAAGCCCTGCAGGACCAGAGCCAATGACGGCAACGGTTTTTCCAGTACGGCTTTCTGGTGGAACAGCCTTGATCCATCCTTCTTTAAAACCACGCTCAACAATATATTTTTCAATCATCTCAATGGAGACAGGCGGGTTGATGATGCCCAACACACAAGCTGCCTCGCAAGGAGCAGGGCAGAGTCTCCCCGTAAACTCTGGGAAGTTGTTGGTAGTGTGTAAAATACGAAGGGCTTTTTCCCATTCGTTGCGATACACGGCGTCATTAAAATCAGGAATCATATTCCCCAACGGACAACCACTGTGACAAAACGGAACACCACAGTCCATGCAGCGTGCTCCTTGTTCTTGTAGTGTTTCTTCACTAGGAGTTACCGTAAACTCTTTGTAATTCTTAACGCGGTCTTGAACAGCTACATTCTGTTCGTTTACGCGCTCGTGCTCCATAAATCCTCTTAACTTTCCCATAATTATGCTTTTTGTTCTTGCGCCATGCGTTCAAGAGCTGCTTTATAATCGGTAGGCATTACCTTAATAAAGTGCTTCTGTGTTGTTTTCCAATTTTTCAATAAGTCAGTCCCTAGTGGGCTTCCCGTATACTTGACGTGATTTTGAATTAAGCTTTGGACGTGGTCGATATCTGTATCGGTCAAGTCTTCTAATCCAATCATTTCCATGTTAAAGTTGCGGTCATCAAAAATGCCGTCTTCAGCATAAATATAAGCGATTCCACCACTCATACCTGCAGCAAAGTTACGTCCTATCTTTCCTAAGATAACAGCTTCACCACCTGTCATGTATTCGCAACCGTGGTCGCCTATGCCTTCAACTACAGCCGTAGATCCTGAATTTCTTACACAGAAACGCTCTCCAGCAATTCCGTTGATGTACGCCTCACCAGCTGTAGCTCCATAAAGCGCTACGTTTCCAATAATGATATTTTCTTCTGGCTTAAAGGTGGCAGTTTCAGGTACTTTGGCTACCAGCCTTGCGCCAGACAATCCTTTGCCAAAATAGTCATTGGCATTTCCAGTCACTTCCATATGAAGTCCTTTGGTTGCAAAACAACCAAAGCTCTGACCCGCAGCACCAGTAAATAATAGGTTTAGTGTGTCTGCTGGAAGTCCATCGCGTCCGTGTGCTTTTGAAATTTCATTACTCAATAGGGCACCTACACTACGATCTGTATTCTTAATGGCAAACGATAGGGTTTGTGCTTCTTTTTCGATTATGGCTTTCTGCGCCTTTGAAACAATATCCACGTCAAGTACATTGTCAAGGCCGTGATCTTGTTTGCTTACGTTGCGAACGGGCACGTTATCGCCAACTTCAGGCTTATATAAAATAGCTGATAAATCAATCCCTTGCGCTTTGTAATGGTCAATGGCCGTATTCATGTTGAGCTTTTGGCTTTGCCCAACCATTTCATCAATAGATCTGAACCCTAGTTCTGCCATGATAGCGCGCAACTCTTCTGCAACATAGTGCATAAAGTTAATGACATGCTCTGGCTTTCCTTTAAAGTTTTTACGAAGTTCAGGATCTTGTGTAGCGATACCTACGGGACAGGTGTTGAGGTGACATGCACGCATCATAATACATCCAGAAGCTACTAGTGGAGCTGTGGAGAATCCAAATTCTTCAGCGCCTAGCAAACAAGCCACGGCTACGTCTCGTCCTGTTTTCATTTGACCGTCACACTCCATCACGATACGACCACGAAGGTCGTTCATCACTAAGGTTTGCTGTGCTTCAGCAATTCCCAACTCCCATGGCAATCCAGCATGTTTGAGCGATGTGAGTGGCGATGCACCCGTTCCGCCGTCAAATCCAGAAATCAATACCACATCTGCTTTTGCTTTCGCAACACCAGCCGCAATGGTACCAACGCCTACTTCAGAAACCAGCTTGACATTGATGCGGGCTTCTCTGTTTGCGTTTTTAAGGTCGTAAATCAATTGCGCTAAATCCTCAATAGAATATATATCGTGGTGAGGTGGTGGAGAAATCAAACCAACATAGGGTGTTGAATTTCGTACTGATGCAATGTAGGGGTTTACTTTTGGCCCAGGCAGCTGTCCGCCTTCTCCAGGCTTGGCACCTTGCGCCATTTTAATTTGAATTTCTCGCGCATTAGTCAAGTAATGCGAAGAGACGCCAAATCGCCCAGAGGCAACTTGTTTAATGGCAGAATTACGCCATTCCCCGTCTTCATCACGTGTAAAGCGTCTTGGATCTTCACCGCCTTCTCCCGAATTGCTTTTTCCGCCAATGCGGTTCATGGCCTTGGCCAAGTTTTCGTGTGCTTCTTCACTTATAGACCCCAAAGACATGGCGCCTGTTTTAAAGCGCTTCACGATATTGGTCCAGGGTTCTACTTCCTCAATTGGGATAGGATCTAAATCGGTAAATTCAAACATACCTCGCAACGTCATCAATTGCTTGGTTTGGTCGTTAACAAGTTTGGAATATTCCTCAAAAGTGTCATAGCTTCCTTTACTTGTGGCTAGTTGTAGTTTGGCAATACTGGCGGGATTCAGCATATGAGCTTCCCCATTACGTCGCCAGCGATAACTACCACCAATTTCTAGGTCAATACCTTCGCCTGCCGTCTTTTCGCCAAAGGCAAACTCATGACGTTTTGCAATTTCTTGCTCTACTTCTTTTAGTCCAATTCCCTCAATGCGTGTAGCCGTATTGCAGAAATAAGTATCGACAAACTTTTTACTCAGGCCTAGGGCTTCAAAAATTTGTGCCCCTCTATACGAGTGAAGGGTTGAAATACCAATTTTATTCATGATTTTGACAAGACCTTTTGCAATGGCTTTGTTAAAATTGGCAATGGCATTTTCAGCAGAAAGCCCTTTGATAGCTCCTTTTTCAACTTGGTAGTCAATTATTTCATTAACCATATATGGATTGATGGCACTAGCGCCATATCCAAACAAGGAGGCAAAATGATGTGGTTCACGTGGCTCGGCAGATTCGATGATGATCCCAAACTTAGATCGCAAGCTGTGTTTCATCATGCCGTGGTGCACAAATGCGCATGCGAGTAGCATGGGCATGGGCGCCATATCTTTGTTAATTCCACGATCAGAGAGTATGATGATGTTTGCATCATCCTCAACTTCTTTTTTAACTTGTTTTAATACGTCTTCGAGTGCGCGTTCAAGCCCGTTGTTGCCTTCATTGGCCTTGTACAATGCATTGACAGATTTAGACTTAAAGTCATCATGCTCAATAAACTTAATTTTGTCAAGGTCTTCGTTAGAGATGATGGGATTTTGAATGTTCAGTTTTTTCGCGTGAGCAGGGATGACATCAAAAATATTAGCATCACTTCCTACAGACATGGAGGTGTCTGTTACAATTTCTTCACGAATTCCATCAAGTGGTGGGTTAGTTACCTGAGCAAAAAGCTGTTTGAAGTAGTTGTATAGTAATTGTGGCTTATGCGATAACACAGCAAGTGGTGTATCTGTTCCCATTGAGCCTATGGCCTCTTTCCCCAAGGTACTCATGGGCGTAATTAGGGTTTTGATATCTTCCTCGGTATACCCAAAGGCTTGCAGTCTTTTGATAAAAGGCTCAGCTTCAACTGGCGTTTTATTTCCTGTGTAAGGAATCTCTTTAAGTGGAAGTAAGTTTTCTTTTAGCCAATCTCCGTAGGGGTGTTTGGCAGAAATTTTTTCTTTCACCTCGCGGTCTTCAATAATGCGTCCTTCTTCCATGTCTACTAAAAACATTCTTCCAGGCTCTAAACGGCCGTGAAGGGAAACATTGGCAGGGTCAATATCAATTACCCCTGTTTCAGAAGACATAACTACATAACCGTCTTTGGTTACTGTGTATCTTGATGGGCGCAATCCGTTCCGGTCTAGTAAGGCACCAATGAATTTTCCATCCGTAAATGGAACACTTGCGGGTCCGTCCCACGGCTCCATAATGCAAGCATTATAGGCGTAGAAATCTTTTTTGGCAGGATCCATAGATTGGTGCTTTTCCCATGCTTCGGGAACGAGCATCATCATCACTTCTGGAAGTGAGCGACCAGAATGTAATAACAACTCAACCACCATATCCATAGAGGAAGAATCAGACTTTCCAGGCAGTACAATAGGGGTAATGTGCGCCATATCGACTCCAAAAAATTCGTTTGCAAAGAGTTCTTCACGCGCCTTCATTCGGATAACATTGCCTCGGTAAGTGTTGATTTCGCCGTTGTGGCACATATAGCGGAATGGCTGTGCTAAATCCCAAGTAGGGAAGGTGTTTGTAGAAAAACGCTGGTGCACAAGTGCCAGACGTGTTACCACACGTGGATCTTTAAGGTCTAGGTAAAAGCCCTCTATGTCTTCGGGCATTAGCAACCCTTTGTAAATAACCGTTCTCGTTGAGAAGCTAGGAAGATAAAAGTAAGAGCTTTGCGACATCTTGCTTCCGAAAATGCGGTGTTCTGCACGCTTTCTTGCGATAAAAGCTTTGGTGTTGAGTTGGTCTTCAGTAAGTTTTCCTGTAGCATCTTCAACAAAAACTTGTTTGATGTTTGGCAAGGTTTGTGCTGCAATACGCCCCACAACATCATAATTTGTAGGTACATCACGCCACCCGATAACAGCTAGATTTTGACGCGCCAATTCTTCTTCAAATACCTCAATGCAGTGGGTGCGTTGGTTCATTTTTTGGGGAAGGAAAACCATACCAAGCGCATATTTTTTTGATTCAGGGATTTCAAAAGCCAATACATTGCTTAAAAAATCGTGAGGTATGTCTATAAGTATACCAGCACCATCACCCGTTTTGCCATCTGCACTTACAGCGCCACGGTGTTCGAGCTTTACCAAAATATCAAGCGCTTTGTGTATGATATCGTTGGTTCTTTCGCCCTTAAGACTGCAAATAAAACCAGCACCACAATTGTCGTGCTCGTTTTCTGGATGGTATAAACCTTGTGGGATGGGTAACATAAATCAAATTTTACCAAATATAACGGCTAAGTATAGTTTTTGTAAAAGACATGGTGGTCTAATGACAGCTCAATACTACTTTCACAAAATTTAACATAAAAATTGTGAAATCACAAAAATAGACAGCGTAAAATTAGTATTAATGGAATATAAAATACAGTTTGAAACTACCCCCTATTTTTATAGGGTTATATTTACAATAACTCATTATTTTAGTGTATATACCTCATTATTATGGAGGTGCAAATATATAAAATTATCATTTTTAGTAATATTTATTCATTTTCGCTAATGTAAATTACGCTTTTTATTGTTTTTTTTTTGGCCATTTACATTGCTATATTTGTTTTTGACTTAATACCAAACAAACCTTTATGGAAACCCTCATATTACTTGTGTTTTTTCTGGGCTATTTAGCCATTACCTTAGAGCATAATTTAAAGATTGACAAACTGATACCTGCACTTGCCATGATGGCTATTTTATGGGCAATCATTTCTTTGACTCACATGCCTGTTTTTGATATAGATACCATCTCAAGGAGTTTACACGAAACACACATTGAAGAAATATTATTGCATCATTTAGGAAAGACAGCTGAAATCTTGGTTTTCTTACTCGGTGCCATGACCATAGTAGAAATCATTGACTACTTTGACGGCTTTGCCACCATAAAGGGTTTTATACGTACAAATTTAAAAGTGAAACTACTCTGGATATTTTCCATATTGGCGTTTATTCTATCTGCCATAATCGACAACCTTACTGCAACAATCGTTCTAATAACCATTTTGCAAAAAGTGATTCAAGACCGCAATACACGACTGTGGTTTGCCGGGCTTATCATTGTTGCTGCAAATGCGGGTGGGGCTTGGTCTCCCATTGGTGACGTTACCACAACCATGCTTTGGATTGGCAAAAAAGTGAGTACACCAGAACTGATTAAATATCTATTTATTCCTTCTGTGGTATGTATGGTAGTACCAACGCTAATTGCCAGTAGATATAAGGTTTTTCAGGGCAGTATTGAAAGCAAGGACACGGGCGAGGTAAAAAAATCACCTTATGGCTCAAGAATGCTTTACTTAGGTTTGGGATCTATTTTGTTTGTTCCATTTTTTAAGCAGATTACACACCTTCCCCCTTATGTAGGCATGATGTTATCTTTGGCGGTAGTTGCAGCTTTTGCCGAGTTGTACAGTAGTGCCAAATTTTCACTTTCAAACATTGACGAAACAGCTGATGATCACGCCATACATAGTCCTGTTCATGCAGCTTTGACAAAAATTGAATTACCGAGTATCTTATTTTTCCTAGGAATACTGATGGCCGTGGGCGCCTTAGAATCTTTGGGTCTACTGTTCAATTTTGCTGGCGAACTCACGCAAGCCATACCGAATATGGATATTGTCGTTTCGCTTTTTGGCGCAATATCTGCCGTAATAGATAATGTGCCACTTGTAGCTGCCAGTATGGGGATGTTTTCCCAAGGCCCAGATGATCCAATATGGCATGCCATTGCTTTTGCTGCTGGAACTGGTGGAAGTATGTTGGTGTTTGGATCTGCAGCTGGTGTTGTTGCTATGGGTATGGAAAAAATTAATTTTTTCTGGTACTTTAAAAAGATTTCCATACTAGCATTTGTAGGCTTTTTAACGGGGTATTTAATCTTTATGTTGATGCGTGACTTTATTTTAATTTAGTGGATTATGCGTCCGCTATACAATGGTTATTTGCACAACTGCCCATTTATCAGCGGACGGGAAAAGCTGCCCTTAACCCCAACTTAGACGGCATTTCTAAGCTTGCGAGGCATCTCGACAATCCCCACCATAAATTTAAAGGCATACATGTTGCTGGGACTAATGGCAAAGGTTCTTCGTCACATATGCTTGCTTCCATTTTACAAGAAGCGGGTTATAACGTGGGGCTTTATACCTCACCACATTTAAAGGACTTCAGAGAACGTATCCGCATAAATGGTTTGCCAATTGATCAAGCTTATGTGCTTGATTTTGTTGTTTCTAACCAAAATTTCTTTCAACAAGAGGCTTTTTCTTTTTTTGAAATGACCGTCGGACTTGCCTTTGATTATTTTGCCTCCCAAGAGGTAGATATAGCCGTTATTGAGGTTGGTTTAGGTGGTCGTTTAGACGCTACCAACATCATCACTCCAGAAGTCTGCCTTATTACCAATATTGCGTTAGACCACCAATATTTCTTAGGCGATACCAGAGCTGCCATAGCCAAAGAAAAGGGCGGTATCATAAAGCCTAATACTCCCGTAATTCTGAGTGAGAAGGATGATGAGACCTTTGCTGTTTTTGACTCTATTGCCAAACAACAGGGTGCAGCACTATGCGTAGGAGATCAATATGGTTATGCCACTGATTTACTAGGTGATTATCAGCAAAAAAACATCAATGGAGTAGTTTCTACGCTGAAAAAATGCACTTCTTTCACTGTTACAGACAATCATATCCGCAATGGTTTACTGCGTGTTCGCAAGCATACGGGCATTCGTGGACGATGGGAAGTTTTGGGAAACAAGCCTACTGTAATTGCAGATGTTGCCCATAATATAGCGGGGTTGGAAGTTGTTTTAAAGCAACTTAGGTCTCTAGAATACGATACCCTTCATGTTGTTTTTGGCATGGTAAACGACAAGGATGTAGAACACATAATGGCGCTTTTACCCAATGATGCCACGTATTATTTGTGCGCAGCAGCAGTTCCAAGGGCCTTAGATGTATCCAGTCTGTCGAAGTATTTTAGCAAGTATAACTACACATTTACTTCTTATGAAAGCGTAAAACACGCCTATGATACGGCTTTAAACAGGGCAAAATCCGATGATGTTGTTTTTATAGGAGGCAGCCTATTTGTAGTTTCTGAAATATTACCCTAAAAAAATAAAATGAACATGGTTTGGTACGCCTCTTATTTTATATATTTGCACCCCCCCGGGCGCTTAGCTCAGTTGGTTCAGAGCACCTCGTTTACACCGAGGGGGTCGGGGGTTCGAATCCCTCAGCGCCCACATCAAACAAAATCTCGATGCATTGCATCGGGATTTTTTGATTTCAGAAGCTTGATTTTTACAAGCTGCCAAACGTAGTTTTATTTCAGGGCACTGACTACTGTCTTTTACTATTTAATATCTTTGTAGTTCATTATTTATGAATAAAGCAAGAAGTCTATGTGTGGAATTGTTGGATATATTGGTCATCGGGATGCATACCCTATTATTGTTAAAGGCTTAAAGCGTCTCGAATACAGGGGGTATGACAGTGCTGGTGTTGCACTTTTTAACGACTCCAACATTGTTGTGAAGACCAAGGGTAAGGTTTTAGATTTGGAGCAGCTTACTGCTATGCATTCCACCAAGGGCAAATTCTTAGGAATGGGGCATACTCGTTGGGCCACGCATGGCATTCCTTCCGATTTAAATTCACATCCACATCTTTCTAATTCTGGTAAAATAGCCATTGTTCACAATGGTATTATTGAAAATTATGCATCGCTTAAGAAAATGCTGTCAGATAATGGTTTTCATTTTAAGTCAGATACCGACACGGAAGTACTTGTAAATCTTATTGAGTTCATCAAAATCAACCAAAAGGTTAAGATTGGTAAGGCCATTCAGATTGCCCTTTCTCAAGTGGTGGGAGCCTATGCCATTGCAGTTGTTGACGTTGATCGTTCAGACGAAATAGTGGTTGCTAAGCTGGGTAGTCCATTGGCTATCGGAATTGGTAAGGATGAATATTTTATTGCCTCTGATGCCTCTCCTTTTATTGAGTATACCAAACGCACCATATACTTAGACGATAACGAAATGGCAGTCATCTCTAGAAGAAAAGGGTTTAAAATGTATTCCATCACAAGTGATGAGTTGATTACCCCTACTATTCAAGACATAAAGTTGTCCTTAGAAACTATCGAAAAGGGAGGCTACGATTATTTTATGTTGAAAGAAATACACGAGCAACCCCGTGCCATAACCGATACTTTTAGGGGGCGATTGCTGGTAGACGAGCAGCAAATCAATATTTCTGGTATTGAACATAACAGGGAGATATTTGAAAACGCAACCCGTATTACCATTGTGGCATGTGGAACTTCATGGCATGCTGGTCTGGTGGCAGAATATTTATTTGAAGATGCCGCACGTATCCCCGCTGAGGTGGAGTATGCTTCTGAATTTCGCTATCGCAATCCCGTTATCAATAAAGGAGACATTGTCATTGCCATTTCACAATCTGGCGAAACGGCCGATACGCTTGCTGCCATAAAGCTTGCCAAAGAAAATGGTGCTTTTGTGTTTGGTATTTGTAATGTGGTCGGTTCTTCTATTGCCAGAGCTTCAGATGCGGGTGCTTACACACACGCGGGTCCTGAAATAGGCGTGGCCTCTACCAAGGCCTTTACTACTCAGCTCACGGTGATTATCATGATGGGGCTGCGTTTGGGACAACTTAAGGGTACGGTTGGAAAAGCAGATTTTGAACGTGTTGCCAAACAATTAGCTGCACTGCCAAAATTGATAGAGGATGTGTTGGCCTACGACAAACAAATTGAAAAAATTGCCCGTGAATACAAGGATGCATCTAATTTTTTGTATTTGGGTAGGGGGTATAATTTTCCCGCTGCGCTTGAGGGGGCGTTAAAGCTTAAAGAGATTTCTTATATCCACGCTGAAGGTTATCCCGCCGCTGAAATGAAGCATGGACCAATTGCTCTAATCGACGAAAATATGCCCGTGGTGGTTATTGCAACCAACAAGGGGCATTATGAAAAGATTGTTAGTAATGTGCAAGAGATAAAATCGCGTAACGCCAACATCATTTCAATTGTTACCAAAGGCGATGAAAGTGTTAAGTTGCTTTCAGACCATGTTGTTGAAATCCCAGAAGTTACAGAGGCACTAGTACCCATACTTGCTTCCATTCCATTGCAGTTGCTTTCATATCATATTGCCATTATGCGCGGTTGTGACGTTGATCAACCCCGAAACTTGGCAAAGTCGGTTACTGTGGAATGAGTTTGATAGGGGGTATTTAATAACTCATTTATTAGTAAAGGTTGAGGTTGTTTCACCAAAACTTTGGGTATTACCACTCACCTCTTCACAAATAGAAAAATACAACTACATAAAGAAAAAAAGAGATGAGGGATATTACTATTATCAGATTAGTGATATGATGAATGAATCCAACATCAAACCTCAACGAACCGACAAATTCACCCCTCAACAAGTATGGGGATTGGAATTTAAGATGGAAAAACGACTAAAAAGATTAGATAAAATTGAGAATCCAAAAATTATATCAATTGGATTAATTAAAACCAAGAAAAAATTTAGAAATAATATTATACATTAAAAGTCAATACCCCAAAAAACCCATATAGAAATACCAAAAATATCGGATGTCCAAGTGGAATCATTGATGATAAAATAGGATATGTCCTTTGTATCGGAGTTATTTTTGTTCTTGGTATTAACCCTTCTTTAATATTTATGTAACTAACTTTACATGAGAAAATATAAAAAAGAGAAGTTAAGAGACCAAAAATTAATTTAAAGGGGATAAAATCATAGACAATAAAATACCCTAATGATAATAAAAATGTACCCATACCAAAACCGAAAATGAGTTCGGTTGTAATATATTTCTGTATTCCAAAAAAGATACCTTTTTCTGAACTTACTCTCACAAATGAACGGTACATTTCTCCTTGATTTTGAATTCTACCAAGACACCAAAAAGAACCAACTACCATTAATATCCAACCAAGTATTGTCATTTATTTTTTTTCGTAAATTTATTTAAAATAAATCAGATACTGAAATTAACCAACCCCCAAATTTGTCATTAATGATTACGGTGGAGTAAAAAACCAATATGGTTATTCTTACCCCTTAAAACTAATCGTAAGTTTCTCTGTATCAATTACTACTACTAAACTTTGGGAATCAAATTATTCAGAATATCAACAGTACTTGTTCAATCGAATTTGTGAATATAAAGAGAATAATGTAACACCTATTGGTTATAGAAAAATATCTAAAATATTCAATGAAGAAGGGTTAAAAACACCTCATGGGAATGTGTTTAAGAATAACCATGTTCATTCCATTTATAAGAAAGGAAAGATTAGAGAAGAACGAATCAGTAGAGAAGATATCGTTGAGATTTCTCAAGTTACAATTGAGGAATTAAAATAATAGATTAATTTTTTACTAAATGTAAAGTTTTTTTGTCATTATGTAAAAAACACTTTACATTTGTTGAAATTAAAAAATTATAATATGAGTTATTTATTTAGTAATAAGTTTAAAAAAATCAGTGGTGTGATTTTTTATTTATCAATACCAATTGGATTATTTTTGTTGTTAACTGAAAGAATACAAGATTTGTTTATTGTCAACGTTTTTTCAATTTTTTCATATGAGTGGATTGGATCAGAAAGAACAGGGTTTGGGTGGATAGAAAATGGTTTAGGTGACGAAATTTTTACCCTATTAATTATTGTTTCGGGAGTAATAAACTCTTTTAGTAAAGAGAAAATAGAAGATGAATTAATTTCAAGAATTAGATTAGAAAGTTTGTCTTTATCTCTCTTTATTAGTTATGGATTAATAATTATATCTACATTTTTAGTTTTTAATATTAACTATATGTATGTATTGGTGTTCAACTTATTTTTAATAATTCTCTTATTTAATTTAATATTTAAATTCAGACTATTCAAACACTAT
>PKDQ01000013.1 GCA_002862645.1 Flavobacteriaceae bacterium
TGCAAAAGCTCTTTTTTGATGCCTATCGCCTAGGGGATTTATCGGCTGATATACACGAGTCTGAACCGATTTTAAGAGATACAGATATTCTTTCTGTCGATTTGAGTTCGGTAAAAGCAAGCGAATTGGACTATCCCAAAGGATTGCCCAATGGCTTTGATGGCGCGCAAATTTGTAAACTCATGCGCTACGCGGGCTTGAGTGATAGACTAAGCGTTTTGGGTATTTTTAATATTTCAGACAGCCTGAGAACAGACCAGTTACTTGCACAAATGATATGGTATGTGCTTGAAGGATATTGCCATCGTGTGAACGAATATCCGTTTTCAATACACGAAGTTTGCACAAAATTCGTTGTTCCACAAGAAAAAGCAGAATTGATTTTTTTTAGAAGCGAAAAAAGCCAACGTTGGTGGATTGAGGTTCCAAAAGAAAGTAAACATAATAATAATGACCAAGTTACGTTATTACCATGTGCTGAAAAAGACTACCGATTGGCCCAAAAAGGAGAAATTCCTAGCCGTTGGTGGAAATCAGTTAAGCGAAGTATGCATTAAATTCCATATTTTTGTAAAGATTACTTAATTATATCAAGGTGTAAATAAAAAAATTGAATGAAAAAAAACGCACTGTTTTTATTTTTATTGATACTATTACTTCCAGGTTGCGGCAGCAAAAGTCAGGGCGAGCTTATAGGGGCTAAGGGGAGTAAATTTTACCCTCTTAAACCGCACGGTATGGCACTTATACCTGGCGGTTCCTTTATATTGGGTTCTTCTGATGAAGATATTTTAGCATCAAACGATAATCCAACCCAAACAGTTAGTTTACGTTCTTTTTGGATAGATGAAACTGAAATCACCAACAGAGAATACCGTCAGTTTGTAGAATGGGTGAAAGATTCCATCATCAGAACAGAACTTGCTAAAGCTGCATTGCTCAATGCCGGATACTTTTCTGTCTCTGAATTCCCTACCACAGACGATGAAATTGATGAAAACCCCATTTTAGCATATTTACCCAAATATGATATGGATGCATTAGAAGATGTAGATGATGAGGACAAAGGAGGATATCAACAATACATGGAGGAAAATTTTTCTGATGTGGTATCAAATTACTATGAAACAGAAGAAGCACCGGACTCGTTGTTCCATTTTCACCTTCCTTTAAACAGAGATGTTGACATTATTTCAGAACGCGAAGAATATCCAAATGTAGAATATGCACGTGTTATAGAAGAAATCATCTACTTACCCGAGAGTGAGTGGTTTGCAGGCGACCCAGTAATCAACACCAAATTATTAAAATATCGTTTTGCTAGAGTAGATTTAGAAAAAGCAGTTCAGAACCCTGACAGCGCACGATCAGCATTTGCACGATATGAA
Organism: Flavobacteriaceae bacterium; assembly: GCA_002862645.1. GTDB lineage: Bacteria > Bacteroidota > Bacteroidia > Flavobacteriales > Flavobacteriaceae > UBA7446. The sequence goes on from PKDQ01000013.1 coordinate 1,389, forward strand.
GTACATGAAATCTATCCAGACACCACAGTTTGGATCAAAGACTTTAAATACAGTTATAACGAGCCCATGCACAACGATTATTTTTGGCATCAGGCTTATGCATATTATCCTGTTGTAGGTATCAACTGGAATCAAGCGCGTGCATTTGCACATTGGCGTACAAAAAACAGAAATGATTACCTACGAAGTAGAAAAAAGCGCAAATCTACAGTAAGTAGGTTTAGACTTCCAACAGAAGCAGAATGGGAGTATGCTGCCCGTGGAGGCTTAGAATCGGGTACTTATCCTTGGGGCGGTCCATATTTGACAGACGACAGGGGATGCTTTATGGCTAATTTTAAGCCAAAACGTGGAAACTATGTTTTAGACGAGGCGCTATATACTGTTGAAGCAAACTCATTTGAACCCAATGATTACGGTCTTTACAATATGGCTGGCAATGTGTCTGAGTGGACAAATTCAACTTACACAAAATCTGCATACGATTTTGTTACTTCTGCCAATCCTAATTATGAGAACTTTGAGGATAAACAAAAAGTAATTCGAGGAGGTTCATGGAAAGATGTTGCCTATTATCTGCGAGTGGCTTCTAGAGATTATGAATACGCAGACAGCGCCAGGAGTTATATAGGATTCCGCTTGGTGCGAAACTATTTAGGAACAAATAACATTCAACAATAAATTATTATGAAAAAAAAGAAGTTTCCAATACCTGAAAATATAATTGAGCTTATATTTGGAGCTGGTGCATCTGTAGTTATTATTGGTGCATTGATGAAAATCACGCACTTCAATTCTGATTTTATATCAGGAAATACCATGCTTACTATCGGTTTAGTAACTGAGGCTATTATCTTTCTTATTGCTGGTTTTAGAGGTTATGTTTTGTTAAGTGAAGACGCACCTGCTGCAGGTTCTGACGATGCAACAGACTTATCTGATATTGCTGCTGAGGCAGCAGCATTGAAGACAGCCTATCAAAATGCGACATCACAATTAGAGACATTAGGCACAAGCCTTAGCAGTGCGGTAAGCGCAACAGGGTCACTGGAAGTCCCTGCTGATTTGCCTGAAAACATGACAAGCTTGAATAGCAATGTTGCACAAACGAATCAAGCATTAGAGCAGTTATCTGCAGCTTACAATACCACAACAGAAGCTGTTGCAACGGAACCAAAAGCACATAGCGAGGTAGTCGACAATATGAATGCATTGCATGCTGAATTGGCGATAATGAAAAATATGGTTTCAGACCTTAATGCCAAATACGCCGATATTTTAGGCGCAATGAAAAACTAAATATGGCTGGCGGAAAGTTAGATTCTAGACAAAAAATGATTAACATGATGTACCTCGTGTTCATTGCCATGTTGGCGTTGAATATTAGTAAAGAGGTATTGGCTACATTAGGATTGATAAACGACGATATTACTGCATCTACTCGGGATATGACGTTAGATAGTGATCAAAAGTACACCCTTTTTAGCGACAACAGCACAAATGAATACTATCGTCTAGTTGCTGAATTTACACCTCGAATACAGCGTGTTGCTGATGATTATTACGCATATGTTGATGGATTTAAAGAGGATTTGATGGCAACCAGTGAAAACGGCTACAAAATTGCTCGAGAAAATAAGAAAACAGGAGTAGTTGATTCGATTATTGACTACCAAACGATGGATAAGTCACAGTATTTGGATGAAATGTTATTCGTTGGGGATGAATATTCCGAACAAGGTCAGGAATATGTTAATCGATTTTCTAACTATATTCCGAAGCTTCAGGAAGTATTGGATGAGTTTATTGCAGCGGATTTAGCTAAAGACCCACCCACTGATGAAAGTCCTTCTTATGGTCAATATATTGACTTTGACTTTTCCTTGCTTAAAGATCTTGAAAAACGTTTTGCTTATGAAGAAATGGCGCTTAATAGAGAAGGCAAATATTTGCCTTATTTGAATTATCATTTTGAAGGTTTTCCGCTCATAGCATCGCTTTCTAAGCTTACCAAGTTACAGTCGGATATTCGTTTTGTCGAGAATAAGATTCTGGAGAATATGTTAACAACCATCAGCGAACATGAGGGTGGCATAAGCGCCAACACTTACCAGACATTATTAGAATCTTCTAAGTCATCCTTTTACACTGGTGATCTTGTTGATGCTTCCGTTGTTATGGGAAAAAAGGATGCTAACTTTGTGCCAAGCCGGGTTGAGCTTTTACTCAACGGTAGCCTAATAGTAGAAGGAAGAGACTTCGATATTGCTGGTGGTGGTATTAAGTTGAAAAAGCGCTTCTCAAGGCCTGGGTCTTATAAACTTACGGGTAAGCTATTTTTTGAGCGTAATAAGATTGAGCAGTCAGTAGATGTGGCACAAGTTATTTCTGTAATTGACAAGCCCAATGACGCGGTTATTTCTGCAGACCAAATGAAAGTTGTTTATCGCGGGTTGCCTAATGATCTTTCAATTTCTATTCCTGGAATCCCAAATAATAAATTAAAGGTACGTGCTACGAACGGTAACGTGCGCCGAAACGGATTGAAATTTGAGGCTATTCCGGATGGAGATAAAGTGGGTGAGAGCATGCGTATTTTTGTTTCTGGTGAAATTAACGGATCTCCTATTAATGCGCCAGGACAAGACTTTAGAATTAAGCCATTGCCACCTGCTTTAGGTTCTATTGATCTGGGTTCACTTGGCAAGTTTGACAGTGGAACAAAAATAAATAGCGCTTATATTGATGCTGGTATTATAGCAGCAAAATTCCCTGGTGATTTCGATTACGATCTTAATGTAGAGGTTACCGGCTTTACCATGGGTGTTGGAAATAGATCGAGTGTTACTGTAAATTCTAACAAAATAAACAACAGTAGTCTCTTGGTTTCATACATCAATGGGCTGAACTCTGGAGATAGAGTTTCTGTTTTTAATATTGAAGCAAAAGTTAAGACAGGTGATGTTGTTTTGGATGGAATAAAAGTTACTGATTTTACACTAAGTATTAAATAATGAAAATGTTTTTTAGGTATTTATTTTTTTTGATTAGCTGTACCGCTTTTAGCCAAGTTAATTTGCTCAATTCAGAACGACCTGAACAAATTGGGGTATTAAGTGAGAATCAAAAGGAAAGTCTTAGCGATAAAAAATATTTGCAATACCCATATGTAGACGACAAAGATATAATGTGGAGTAAGGTTGTGTATGAAGAAATAGACTTATCTGAAAAATTTAATCATCCTCTCTTTTTCCCAGAAGATAATTTATACGAAAACGAACGAAAATCACTTTGGCGTACCTTAAGAGAGGCAATACTGGGAAATCGAATTGAAACAATTTATATGGATAACAATTCTAATTTCAAAAATGTTATGCAAATTGATGATGCTAAGAAGAAAATTCTCAAAACAAAAGAAATTTTTGGCATTGTTAAAAATGAAGTCTTAAAATCCTCAGATATTTCATCTTACCTCATCAAAGGAGTTTGGTATGTAGATAAAAGAATTGGTGAAATGCGTTTTAGACTTCTTGGTATTATGCCGTATGGTAGAGACTTGAACGATGAAGATAACGATAGTCCAGTGCCATTGTTTTGGCTGTGGTATAAAGATTTGCGCCCTATTCTTCATCAACAACTTGTTTTTGATGATAGGAATAATGTTAGTCGTGTTACTTTTGATCAACTTTTGACTTCGAGGCGTTTTACGGCACGTATTTATGCTATTGACAATGTTTTCAACGACCGTCCTGTTGAAAAATATGTAGACGACCCATTTATGCAGTTGATAGAGTCTGAGCGTCTTAAAAACGTAATTCGAGACTTTGAGCAAGACCTTTGGTCTAACTAATTAATCTAAACCCACAACTGTGGGTTTTTTTATGCAACATGACGTACTTATTGTAGGCTTTGGTCTCGCTGGTTGGGCGCTTACTGAGGTTTTAAAGCAAGAGGGAAAGTCATTTGTTGCTTTCGATGTAGAAAAAAAATCCAGCTCTAGTGTAGCTACTGGCATTTACAACCCCCTTGTTTTAAAGCGATTTGCTGCCGTTTCTCATGCCCAAGAACTAATGGATTTCTCCATTCCTTATTATGCTAACACAGCAAATGGCAACTTTCAGCATCCCATGTCCATATACCGTGTGTTTGCCAAAGCCGCCGAACAAAACAATTGGATGGAGGCGTTAGATAAGACTGCTTTAAGTTCCTATATGCTCAGCACCACTAAAAACCATGGCATTAACAATATAGCAACACCTCATGGTTTTGGTGAAGTGCAGCACACGGGTAGGATAGACATTAACGGTCTTTTGCGTTATGCAAGTAGCGAACTCGCACGAAGCAGTGCTTTCGTTCGAGAACAGTTTGACTATGACGCTTTAAAAATGACAAGCGAAGGCATTACTTATAAGCAATGGAGTGCCCGACATATTGTTTTTGCTGAAGGTGTTGGCGTTAAGTACAATCCTTGGTTTGCCTCACTTCCAATTGTTTCTAATAAGGGGGAGTGGTTAACGATTTCATGTAAGGGGCTTCAACTGGCACAGATGATCAAGGGGAGTGTATTCATTGTACCCTTGGGTAATGATAGGTATCGCGTAGGGGCTACCTATGCGCGAGCTTTTAAAAGCCTTGCACCCACAGCCGAAAAAAAAGCGTGGTTAATGAAACAATTTAAGAAATATACCAACCTACCTTTTGAAGTTTTGTTTCATGGCGCTGGTTTGCGCCCTACAGTTCCAGACCGACGTCCTATTGTGGGTATACATCCCCAATTTCCTTCACTAAGCTGTATAAATGGGCTGGGTTCACGTGGGGTATTGTGGTCACCCTATCTCGCAAGCCTCTTGGTTAAGCACCTTTATGCAAGTGCTTTTATACCAGATGAACTCCAGTTAAGACGTTTTATGTGTACGTAAAAAGGAATACCTTATTAACAAAATGCGTCTTTTTAATCTAAAATGGTTGATTAATGTATCTTGAACTTACTTTTTCTCGTCGAAGGGGAATTCTTTAAGTTCATATGTAACAATCACATTATGATACAATTACAATTTAATTTATAAACGTCATAACAGAATTCTGATTTTAATTTAATTAAATTTTAGAATATGTGAATAAAACGCACAATTTTATGCCAATTACAGGTTAGATATTCACTTTTTTTATTAACTTTATGAAAATTAAATAAATATGGCATACTCATTTGAAAACAGTAAAGGTAAAACGTATTACCTTCATACTAAAGATGTAACACTTAAAGGAGGAAGAAACCAAACCATCTATTACTTTGCTAAAGATCAACGCGACAACGCTTGTGATTTGCCAGCTGGTAAGAAGGTAGTTGAAAACGAACGTACAGGACTTCCTTTCGTAAAGTCTGCTTAATAATTTAAGCAGCATATAGAATCAAAACCTCACCTTTTGGTGGGGTTTTTTTTATAGGTTATTTGTGCTAAGTCTCTTGTAATAACCTCTAGTGTTTCTAGTAAATCTATCAAAGTTAAATCGCAATCCTAACTCTACAATTGAAGGAACATTGAATTCTTTTGATTTTGAAGCAAAGGTGTAGTTAAATTTAAATAAAAAACTTTCAAACGAAATCGTTGAAAGTATTCCCATTTCCATTGCACTGTTTTCTCCAAAATTTATCATAGACTGCATGAATCCCAGCGACAAATTATTCATTTGTAGTTCTTGACTTGCAAAGAATCGTGTCGTTTCTCCATGAAGAACACCATATACATTTCCAAAAAAGTAGCTATTTTGAGGTAAAATTCCTCGACCGTAAGGATTTACATCTAATTCAACTGCTCCATTTAAGATGATTGCCATTTCTTTTTCAACCTCTGCTTCTTTATTAAAGGAAATATTGGGGGAGTTTAAATGTGCTAGGTGTATTCCAGCCATAAACTTTTCGTTGTAAACAACTCCTGAAGCACCAATTTCAAAATAATTTGTTGAGGGTTTAATTGTTGCCAAAGGATCAATAGAGTTCCCTACAATAGTACCTAACTGCTCATTTATTTGATCTCCAAAAATAAGCGCGTTAGGATCGATAACTTGTGCAGTAACTGCAACATCTAAGCCGCCTATAAAATAGGTGTCTATGCCGATGCGGAAATTATATGCATAACTCAATCGCATAGAATTTTCCTTTAGCCCCAACTGATTTAAACTAAATGAATTGACATCGACTCCAATCGAAAAATTCTGTTCCCTAAAAGACATATTTCCATATAGGTAATTATTCTCAGCACTTAGTCCGTCGCCATAATTAATGCTAGAAAACATGACTCCCGCTTTTGAGGTCAGGTTAAGGCCGTGCGAGCTTGGGTTTATTTTTTGTGCAACAGATGGACTTACTGGAAAAGAAGCCTGAGCATAAGTTAATGTAGAGAAAAACAAACTTAACCCGAATAGTAAAAAGCGATATGTATAATTAACTTTTATCATTTAAGCAAAAATATAGTTCCTGTATCAGTGATAATTTCGTCATTTAAACGCGTAGCAATTATCTTATACACATAATAATTTGAATTTGGGTCAGAATTACTTCCATCCCATCCCACTATCTTAATAGCAGTATTTGTTGCAACCGAATTTTCAGTTACAGACTCTTGGTAAATCTGTACACCAGATTTATTATACACATAGAAGTTAACTTCTTTTAGTCCCGTAAAGGAAGGTCCTATTCGGTCGTTTATGTTGTCGTTATTTGGAGTAAAGGTGTTTGGCATAACTAGTGAATACCCTTTACCAATAACAATTTCTTGGGTAGTTGTTTTAAAGCAACCTGAGGCGTTGTAAGCAGTAAGTGTTATCGTGTATGTACCTTCTGCTTGATATACATGAGTAACTTGGGAACCTACTTGCGTTGCTGAGGAGTCTCCAAAATCCCAAACAACAGCGTCATAAGAATTGATACCATTAAGTTTAAAGGACACACTTGTTCGCACACTTATTGTGCCATAACGTTCGAGTTCTGGGCTGGTATAAGTGAAGCCAGGGGCATTAACAGAAATATCTAGTAAATCTGTATTCACCGCTATACCGCAACCAAATTCGTCTTGAATTTCCAGCGTTGCCATATCAACTGGATTGATAATGGATAGACGGTACCTTTTTTCATTGAAATTTTCTTCAATCAGCGTAACATTTGAATCGGCAACTTTAACACCATTATAGTAGAAGTATAACACTTCGCTTGTCGCGCGTACATCCAAGTCAATTGTTCCGCTGTTTTCAAGACAATAAGTGTCGCTGACGCTTACGTTTGCATAAGAAATTTCGTTTTTAGCTACTTCAAAAGTTTCTTCAATTGAACAATATACATCTCCTGTTAAAAATTCAATCTCTTCTACTACTACTTTGTATAGACCATCTTTAAGGTTACTAGCATAACTGCTTCCGGTTAGATCAGAATCTACAATCCAACTTCCTGAGCTACATGAGGTAGTTCCTCCATCAACAGTTACAGAACCTATCATGTTAGTGTTAGGATCAAGGTCGTGGTCTAAATTGGCTTCGACACTAACCGAATTTGGTCGCGCACAAATTACCAGGGAACCACTTGCTGAGAAATCACCTGTCACTAAATTGAGTGAAGTAAATTGTCCCGAATCACAATTTTGATAGTTCACATTACTTAGTACATAATTTGGATCTACAACTCCATTTAAATCTGTATCAGCACTGTCTTCGATTCCATCAAAATTAGTATCGGTTTTACCAGTATCTGTATTTCCATCATTGTCGATATCTGCATCAATGATATCATAAATACCATCATTGTCTGCATCACGAAGTGCTAAGTTAAAGGTAAAGCAACTTGTTTGTTCTTCTAAATAATACCACGTTAATTGTTTGTAAAAGTCTGAATTACCACCCGTTGCTTCAATTGATATTATTCCATCGTCTGTTCCGTCACAGCTAACAGGTACGATTTCATTCGTTTGAATTTGTAACGGACTAGGCTCACGAACCACAAATGTTTCAGAAACACTACAGTCAGAGGTTTGTATGGCACCAACACTTACCTTATATGTGCCAGGTAGTAGATTTTTAATAGTATTAGATGTAGTTGTATTACTATAGTTATTTGGCCCCGTCCATGAATACAAGTAAGGAATCGAATTATCAGACATTTCAACCTTAATCTCTCCACTCCTATCACCATAACATGCAATATTTTTAACTCTGGATTCTCCGGTATTTATGGTCAAGTCTTCATTGTAATCTGCATCTGTTTGACTCAAAATACTAAAGTTTGGCTGGACTTCAATCTGAATTGGAATCGCAATAGTATTCGTACAAGTACTGTTGTTCGTTGTGACATCAAAATTATACGTACCCCCGCTAGCAATACTTCCAGTAATTTCTAGTACGTCACCCACTACCTGTGTTGCTAAACCAGCGGGAAGACCTGTAACATTTGGTACTGTACTGTTCGTAAACTGAATACTAATCTTATCAATCGAAGTATCTAAACAAATGGACTGATAAAGTGTAGCAGACGAGCCCTTATTTGTAAGCTCAGGACCTGCAGTAACATTAATTATTCCATTTAGTTCTGGGCTATCACAAGACTTTTCATTAAATGCTTTAATGACGTAGTTGTAAGTTTGATCACTTATAATGTTTTCGGACGGGGTACCTGTTATGGTAATAATTTTTGTAGTTAAATCAATACTGTGTGAAACACCATTCGGTAAGCCACTCACGGTGTAGTCCCAAAATGCTTCTGTAACTTTATATTGGATGTTGTCAATTGGTTCCCCTTCACAAATTATTTGATTCATTGCGCCGGATGCCAAAATATGCTCTAGTTTAGAATCGGGTTTTAGCGTAATTGTACCACCTATGGATATGTTACCACACGAATTTCCAATCGAATTAACAGTGTAGTTTATATTGGTAACTGTACTTACATCTAGACTCGCTGTTCCGCTGATGGTCAGCTTATTTCCTGAAACAATCCAATCAAATCCAGTTCCGTCTAAACCTATAACTTCAGCAGAAGTTGCTCCACCGCCAAATTCGTAAATGACATTTGCTGGTAATGCATTTCCTTCACAAAGTTCTTGTGATGCTGTTGAGGAACCAGACACTAAATTCAAGTCATGATTTGGGTAAACTTGAATAACTCCCGTTTGTTCTTCAGAGACACACCCCGTTGACTGATTTCTTGCAGTAACTGTGTACGTATAAAATACATCAGCATCAATATTTTGTGGAGTACCAGATATGGTAAAGAGTTTGGTTGCTACATTAAATTGACCTGTAATTCCATTTGGCACATTATCCCATGAGATTTGCACTGCATCCACACTACTGGAGGCTTCAAATACGATGTCGTCAATTGCTATCCCTTCACATATTTGTTGATCTAATTGATTACTTGAGCTATGAATAATTAAATCGGGTTTTTCTTCAAATGTCAAGCTACCTGAAATTGACGATGTCGCACACGAACCTCCATTAGAACTCGTAATAATATAGCTAAACGCTTTAGCAGTGCTAATGTTTCCATTGAATGTCCCAGAAATAGTTATGTCATTTACATTAACAGAAACAGAAATACCTTGTGGGTTTCCAGTAATTAAATTACCATCCTCTTTCCATTCAATACTAGCGCCAGTTGTACCACCTGCAAATTGATACGTAATAGGGGCAATAGTGTCATCAACGCAGTACGTGCTGAAATCCGCTCCGGGAGTTGTTAAAATAAATTCATCTTGAGGATATACTTGTATGCTACCTGAGCCTAAGCCAACACAACCGTTAGTTGTTTCAGCTTCAATAGTAAAATTGAACGACGTGAATGTAGATACGTTTAACGGCGTACCCGAAATTTGAATTGTATTACCTGAAATACTGTAGTTTACACCTGGGGGTAAATTGATAGCATTAATTAATGGAGCAGACTCAATATCCAATAAGTCGTAAGTTATAGGGTCTATTGTAGTACCCTCACAAACTACCTGTGATATTGCACCAACACTACTAGGGCTTGGTACTACTCTAGGAGTAGGAGTTGTGATTATTGTACCTGATATACTCGCGGTTTGACATCCGCTACCGGAGGTAGTCAGTGTAAAGTCATAATCCGTAGTTGCAGTAATGTTAGCGCTTGGTGTTCCTGTAAGAGTTACAACTCCCGCACTGCTTACCACTAGGCTCATCCAGGACAGATCAGCGCCAGAAGCACTGCTCAGCGCAGCACTTGTTGCATCGCCACCGAGTGTAAATACAATCGGTACTATCGCATCTCCTTCACATAATGTTTGATTTACATTGCTGGAGTCTAGTGTAAGTTCTCCATCTGCATTAACCGTAATTTGTCCTGTTAGTACCTCACCAGCACAACCTGTTACATTGTTTTCGTTTGAAATTTCATAGGTAAATGTAGTAGTTTGTGAAACCTCTTGAGCCGTACCTGTAATAGAAAGTACATTATTCATAGAGTCAAAGTTTGTTGTAAACCCGGTAGGGATTGTTCCAGTCCAATTAAAGGAATAATTAGTTGTATTAGAGAAATTGTATCTAATATCCGCTATGTTGTCTCCTTCACAAACAGATTGGTCATCATCGCTACCTACTCCAAGGACAGCAGTTGGTGTAGCAAGGAACGTTATGGCTCCATCTTCAACAAAAGTATTCGTGCATGATAAGTTAGTAGCAGTAAGTACGAAAGTATAAGTTTTATCTTCAATAAGTGAAGTATCATAAGTTCCACTAATCTCAATAGTTGTTGTATTGTCTGTAAACTGAATTCCGCTAGGGGGAGCAACAGAAACACCACCAACAAACCACTCAATTGATACATTGTCAGTACCGCCTCTTAATTCATAAACAACTGGAGTTAAAGACTCAGAATAACAAAGTTCTACAAGGTCGGAACCACTAATTAGCGCTAGTTCAGGGTCTGCAGATACATTAATATCTAAGACTATTGTATTCTCAGAATTTGGACAATCGTTTGAAGCAATAACTGTTAGTTGAACGGAAGTGTCTTGATTGTACGAATCATATGTCACAACAATCCCATCTGTTCCTTGACCAGAAGTAATGGTAGCTCCAGCGGGCGCAATCCAATTGTAGTTTGTCTCTCCGCTCAAACCTGTAAGTGAATACGATTCTGTATCCCCTTCGCAGACAGCGCTTGAGCCTTGAATAGTGCCTGTGCCAGAAACATTTTGATCAATAGTCAATATCATTGCGCTTGAAACAGGTGCAGCCCCACATTCCGTTTTTGGAGTTACAGTCATGGTTAAGGTTACTTGACCAAGAGCAAGGTCACCCGCGCTTGGCGTGTATTGTGGAGTAAGCGAATCGCTAAATAGCATTACTCCTGTTCCAGAAGAAGACCAGCTAACAGCATCGTAACTATTCGGGGTTATCGTTGCATCAGCCACTGTGTATGCAGAACCATAACAAATACTTGCATCTGCCCCCGCATCTAAATCTACATCTGGAACAAAACGAATTGTTAAACTGTCTTCAATAGTAGTTGAACAACTAGAACTTCCAAACCCACGGAGCACTAAAGTTACAAACCCAGCAGTTTTGTCTTCAGGAGTAAAGAAATATTGTGTTTGTGCTACACTTGTATCCGTGAAACCGGAAGTGTCTCCATCAGCTCGTGACCAGCTAACAGCTTGCTCATTGGTTGCAAAGGCATCTGTTATTAAATAACTTGCTTCAGAGCTACACAATGTGATGTTATTACCAGCAAACACATTAACATCTGGATCGATAGTTAACGTTATTTCATCAAATACGTCCGCACAATTGCCTTGACCATATGCTGTAAGTCGAAGGGTAACACTTCCATTACTAATATCGTTAGAGCCGGGGGTGTAAATTGGGTTTAGATTGGTAGTTGTTTCAGAAAAACTACCATCACCGCCAGGATTTGTCCACTCATAATTTAGTTCATTGGTAGCCGAAGCATTGCTAATTTGGAAAGTTTCACTTGAGCAAATTGAAGCTTGATCTGTACCCGCATCAACTCCTGCAGCATCAACAAAATTTAGTGTTATTGATTCTAAAGCTGGTGTTGTACAAGCACCGTTTCCAAAAGCGGTAAGTGTAAGTGTAACCCCTTGAACAAAATCATTTCCACTTGGTATATAGACTTGATTTGGTGCCGTATTTGAAACACTAAAACTACCCTGGCCATTATGGTTCCATAAAATAGATGCCTCGTTTTGAATACTTACTCCACTAATAGGTACTTGGGTTTCACTAGTACATACATTAAATATATTTTGACTCAGCGTTATGATAGGATTTTTTGTTAGTGTCAGCGTTAGCACATCTATCACCGGAGAACATGCCAGTCCGTTTGTTCCTGAAATGAATAAATCAACACTTCCATTTTCAATATCTAGTGTACTAGGTGTGTAAATGGCATTTAGGTCGTTATCGTTATTAAACGTTCCCGTTCCACTTGTACTCCATACAGTACTTGTACCTGCTCCTTTTGTAGCATCACTTATGGTGTAGGAAATGTCCGTAACACATATTTCAGCTGCAGCACCAGCATAAACTTCAGGTGCTGGGCTAAAATTAACTTCAATTTCATCAGTTGCTATAGCAGCACTACACGACGTATTGTTTTCGCCTGAAACCTGAACATATAATGTTACACCGTTTATAAAATCAGTCCCTTGTGGAACATACTCAGGGTTAAGTGCAGTGTCATCAATAAAGTTACCATCACCACTTGTAGTCCATTTTAACGATGCGGGCTCATAATCACTACCGCTAACATTAATGATATTTAGTGTTGTTACATCGTCACAGAAAATAGCACTAGAGTCTAAAATACTTATTTGCGGCAGGGGCTGTATTGTTAAAATAATTTCATCAGATACAGAAGGACAACTACTGTTACTGGCATCCAGTTGTAATGTTACTGTACCGATTGCAATATCTGTCGCTGAAGGGGTATAAACTGGATTTAGATCATTTTCACTAGGACTAAAGGAGCCGCTCCCTGTGGTAGTCCAAACAGGACTAATAGCATTAGAGACAGAGGCCAAACCTAAAGTGTACGAATCTCCTGCACAAATGGAAGCAGTTGCAGGCCCAGCATCTACAGTTGGTGCAGCCTCAAATGTTATGGTAACAGAGCTTGATTTGGGCGTAGCACATGGATTATTTGGCTGTGCTGTTATAACAATTGTAACACTGCCTAAGTCTAATTCTTGAGGAGTTGGGCTATACGTTGGGTTTAGCGATACAGTATTACCCGGAGTAAAGGTTCCATTTCCACCGGACCATTCAAAGCTACTGGCATTTGAAACTAAGCCACTTAAATTAATAACTCCTGCACATGTGGTAAAGTCACTACCTGCATTTACTTCTGGATTTGGTATTAGCTCAAGCGTTACCGTATCAGAAAGGGTGTCAATACAAGGAGAAATTTCATCAGCTAATAACGTAAATGTTACAGTGCCATTTTCTCCTACACCTGGTGTATATGTTGGTGTCATGGTGCCTTGTCCAGCTGTTACAGACCCTGTACCGTTCCACTCCCAACTAATGTTCTCAACATTAGCAATGCTAGCACCATTATTAAATGTGTATGGGTTGCCTTCACAAGCTACCATATTGGTTCCTGCTTGAACACTTCCCCTTGGATTAACGGTCAATTCAACATCTTGTTCAACACTAGTACTGGCGCATGCTCCCAAACCATTAACGGCTGCACGAAGTATTACAGGGCTGTTGGTAACATCATTGTTTCCAGTTGTGTAAACGGGGGTTAATTGATCCGCAAACTGCAGTGAACCTGAGCCTGAAATAATTTGCCACGAAATGGTATCGTAGTTGCTTGCCGTAGTCCCAGTAATTGTAAATGCCCCTTCACAAACATCAAAATAAGGTGTAATACTGAGTTCGGGAAGTGGTGTTATGATTAACGTAACCTCATCAACAATTGAAGTGCTACACGGCGCAATACCTTCGGCTGTTAGCCTAAGGGTAACAGTCCCTTGGGTATTATCTTGTGAACTAGGCGTATATGTGGTGTTTATACTATTAGGATTATCAAATGCTCCATTTCCATCAACACTAATCCATTGAATGTTTTCACCGTTCTGTACTGTTGCATCTACTAAATCGTATGTGTCACCTGAACATATTTCAGCATCGGCACCAGCAAATACTTCAGGTAATGGCGCAAATTCAGCTGTCATTGTATCTGCTGCATCATCACATCCATCAAGGCCGGTTGCAGTAAGAGTAATGGTTATACTACCGACTGAATAATCCGTAGGTGAAGGCTGGTATTGTACATCTATGGTAGTTGGTGAAGGAATAAAGCTTCCTGAGCCAGTTGATGACCAAATAAAGTTATTTTGATTTGTTACTTCTCCATCAAGACTTACAAGGTCTCCTGCACACAGTTGTTGGTCTAAGCCAGCATTTGCCGTTGCAGTAGGATTAATGGTTAATAACACAAAATCTACTACAACATCGGCACAGCCATTATCGGCTTCTGCAGATAATTCAAGACTTATTGTGCCAGATTCGTTAGTTGCTGGAGTATATACTGCAGTGAGGTCGTTCGGTGCAGCTACTAATGTTCCTGTGCCATCTGGTGTTGTCCAAATGAAATTCGATGCGTGGGCAACAGCAGCTCCTGTAGTGGTAAAGCTATCATCTTGACAGATGGTTGCATCGGCACCGGCATCAACTATCGGAGTTGGCGTTAATAAAATAATAAGTTCGTCAGTCGCATCAACACAACCGTCTGTACCTAGGGCGCGTAGTTCTAGTCTAACCTCACCATTTATATAATCTTGTGAAGATGGACTATAGGTAGGTGATAAGGATGTGTTGTTACTTAATACACCTCCACCAGATATCACATCCCATATAACACTTGTACTGGCTGTTGCTGCAGTCACCGTAATGTTCCCATCAGATTCACAACTTGCAATATCTGGACCAGCATCTGCCGTTGGCGTAGCCACAAATGTTACACTTTTTGTAAAGGTTTGTTCTTGGACGCATGGCGAAATTGCCTGAACCGTTAGATTAAAATCAACGACACTTACTTCATTAGTAGCAGGGACATAAGTTGGATTATCAGTATTTTCATTAGAAAGAACCCCTGCTCCGTTTGTTGTCCATAAAATCGCATCCACATTTGTGTAAATGACATCGCTAAAGGTAACGGCCTCATTTTCACAGAAGGTAAGATCACTACCGATATTTACTACTGGATTTTTAGCAAAAGTTATGATTACGTCATCTGAAACTGGAGTACATGTGGCATCACCCGTTACGGTAATAGTAAGCGCTACAGATCCAGCAATCAAATCGGCATTACTTGGGATATAGGTTGGATCCAAAGTGTTGTTAATACCCCCAACAAAAGCTCCTGATCCATCTGATGTCCATTCTAATGTAGTTTCATTAGCAGCCGTTGCCTGAAGCAATACATTTTGATCTTCACATACGGTTTGGGGAACACCTGCATCAACTTCTGGCGCAAGATAAAAAGTTAATGTCATTGTATCTTCTACTACATCTGTGCATGGAGATAATGGATTGGCAGCTAATGTAATTGAAACAGAGCCATCGCTGTAGTCTTCAGCAGAGGGATAATATGTAGTCGTAGTACTTGTAGTTGAAGAAAATGATCCTAAAGTACTAGATGTAGTCCATAAGACGGAATCATAATTTTGAAGTGTTAAAGCACTTAATGAAATCCCAGCTTGGTCTGTACAATAGTCTTGAGTATCAATTAAATCAACAACCGGTGTAGCAACAATATCAACGCGCTTTGTACTTGTGACTTCAGGGCAACTTTCTTTGCCTGTTACTGTTAATGTTAGGAAAAAGAACCCGTTTGTTTTGTCTATTTCACTAGGATTATAGATGGCGTTAAGGTCATTTTGATTCTGCCAAGTTCCAGTTCCATTAGAAGTCCATTCTATTGATGATGTACTTGTAGCTGTAGCGTCTGTAATTTCATAATCACTACCAGAACATAAAGTATCTTGTGCACCTGCATAAACTTCTGCTGCTGGATTTAGTGTTAATCTAAATGTTTGCGAAGAATTTTCAGTAGTAGTACACGGGACATCAGCAAAAGCCGTCATGGTTAAATCAACAAACCCTGCAGCCACATCAGCTTGAGAAGGGGTATATGTTGGATTTGGATTATATAGATCATCAAAGACACCTGAGCCCGTAGTTTCCCAGCCTACGGATGCTTCATTACCATTTGTTGTTACGCCACTAATAAGATAAGGCGCAACATCGCAACTTACAGCATCACTAGCAAAAGATATGATTTCAGGTAACTGCGTTACGCTAATGATTAAATCTTCTGTAACAGAAAGGGTACATGGATTAATTCCCGTAGCAGTTACCCGCAACCGAACATCATTACTGTCAACAGCAGGACTATAAATAGGATTTTCAGAATTTGCTCCAGAAATAATAGCACCGCCACCACTAATGATTTCCCAAGTTATGGTATCGGCATTTTCTATTGTTGACGTTATGTTTAACTGTGCGCCAAAACATACTGTTGTTTCCGACGCACTCAAGTCTATTGTCGGGGTAGGGTCAATGACTAAAACAAAGCTGTCAGAGGCTGTTGGATTAACGCATGCTGCTTCAGCATCTACGCTTAGTGTTAAGGTAGCCCCACCATTTAAAATATCTCCTGTACCAGGGGAGTATGTTGGTGCTTCTTCTTCGTTATCAGAGAAAACACCGTCTCCTGAACTTTCCCATAAATAACTAACAACATGCTCGTCAACGATCTGAGTTGCGTCAAAGGAATAGGTATCTGTTGCACATATAGTAGCTGTATCTGGATTAATGGATACGTTTGCTTTTGGTGAAATAGTTAGTGTTAATTCATCAACTATTGGATCTGTACACGGCGCAATAGCGTCTGCTTTTAATGTAAGGGTTACACCTCCTGCATTAATATCAGCTTGCGAAGGCGTGTAGGTAGTATTTAAATCACTAGCATTATCGAAAATCCCAGTACCACTAGATGTCCAAACAGCGTTATTTGTAAATGCCAAGGTAGCCGTATTGGTTTGATAGGTATCCCCTTCACAAATAGTTGTATCATTGCCCGCTTCAACATCTGGTTGATTTTGAATGCTTAGAACCATAACATCTGAAACGGGAGTTTCGCAAGGATCAATTGGTTGAACGGATAATACTAAAAGTGCCTCTCCATTGCTAATTTCGGCAACAGAGGGTGTAAATGTTGGTGTTAAAGAGGTGCCATTTGAGAAAGTTCCACCAGATGGTGATGACCACAACAATGAGTCATGATAGGCAGCAGTGGCAGTTGACACCGTAAAGATATCTCCTTCACAAATAATGTTATCGTCACCAGCATATACTTCAGGAGATTCAGCTATTGTAATGAAAACGTCATCTGAAGCAGCATTAGCATTGGCGCAAGGTGCAAGAGGGTTGGCAACAATTCGGAGTGTTATGGTAGTACCAGACGCAATATCGGCAGGGCTAGGAATATAAGTTGCATTTAAACTTGAACTATTTTCAATAACCCCAGTACCCGTAATGTTAGTCCATTGAATGGTGTCAAAGTCTGTAGCTTGAGCCGCATTAAACGTATGACCTGTTTCACAAATCGTAATGGCATCAGCTCCTGCATCTACTGTTGGATTAGCAATTATATACAGATTAAAACTATCTGTTATTGGTGTTGCACAAGGCGCAATGGCTTGTGCAGTAAGAGAAATTACAATTGTATTGCCTGCTGCAATATCTTGTGGGCTAGGCTGATATGTGGTTGAAAGTGTATTGTTGGGAGCAAAGGTTCCTGTTCCAGTACTTGTCCATTGATACGTATTGACATCAACATTTGAAACATCTACGTCCTGGGTAAGGTCAATCACCAAGCTCGTATCTTCACACAGCAACCTATCTTCGCCAATTTCCATTTCTGGACTTGGCGCAATGCTAAGTTCCATGGTGTCTGTACTTACGCTATTACAAGGTCCAACGCCAACGGCCGTAATGCTGAGCTCTATGACTGCCCCAATCGAAATATCTTGAGCACTTGGAAAATAGGTTGGGCTTGGAATACCATTATTGTTAAAGTTTCCAGTACCAGAAGACGTCCATGTGATTGACGAAATATTAGGTGCTGTTGCGTCATTGATCGTATAGGAATTATCATCACATATTACGGCGTCACTTCCGGCGTTAGCTAGTGGTAACTTGATAAAATTAATGGTAATATCATCCAAAACCGATGCACCACAATTTGCAGGGTCCTGACTTCCTGTAAGTGTTAATATAACCGAACCACTTGCAATATCTGCAGATGATGGGTTGTATTGCGGGTTTAATATTGTTGCATCAGAGAATGTTCCCGAACCTGATGTATCCCACAAAATATTATCATGAAATGCAGCTGTAGCATCCGTTAAGCTTACTGTTGTGTCGTCTTCACAGTAGTCAATGGATAATGGCCCTGCATCAATTACTGGAATTTTAGTTATCGTTAGCACCATTTCACTTATATCAGAGACGCTACATGGCGCATTTGGCAGGGCTTCAAGTTGAAGGCTTACTTGTCCTGTGGAACGATCTGAAGGTCCTGGAGTATAAGTTGGGTCTAAGTCATTGGCATTTGTAAAGAATCCATCCCCAGATGTAGTCCAAACAAGTAAGTTGTAATTTGAAGCACTAACTCCTGTTCCAACAAGGTTGAAATTTTCTCCCTCGCATATTGTTTGATTTGGTCCTGCATCAGCCGTTGGTACAGCTGTGATGCTTATGGTCATGGTATCTTGTGAAGCACCACCACAGTTAACAGTTCCGTCGGTTAACGGTTGCGCAACTATTCTTAATTCTACATTACCTGTTTCACTAGCACTAGGAACGTAAGTAGGATTGATTGTTGTTGGATTTTGAAGGATTCCACTTCCTGAAAAAATGGTCCATTCAAAGCTACTGAAATTATCAACAGAGGCAGAAACAACAGTAGCACTTTCCCCTTGACAAACTTCTAAATCATTACCAGCATTTGCAATCACTTCTTGAACGATAGTAAGTCCCATGCTATCAGAAACAGCGTTACATCCGTCTTGTTCAAGCGTCATTGTAAGTTCAACAAAACCTGCTAAAATATCACCTGGACTCGGTGTATAGACGGGTTTTGCTGTGGCGTTACTATCAAAACCACCTGTTCCAGATGAAGACCATCTAATTGAAGTATAGTTATTTGCACTTGCACCACTTAATACATACGAGCTGTTGGCACAAACCCTGTCATCTGGACCTGCAATCGCTTCTGGACCTGCATTTACGTCGAATACAAGTTCATCGGCAATGTCAGCAGCGCAACCATTAAAAGCCGTAGCTGTAAGCGTTAGCGTAACAGAACCGCTTGATAAATCGTTTGGGCCAGGAGTGTAAATTGGAGTTAACGAATTTACATTTGTTAAGGTACCGTCTCCAGAGTAAGACCACTGAAAACTTTGTGCGTAATCTACTTGAGCACCTGTTATAGAATTAGTACCTTCACATAGAATTTGATTTTCAGGCCCCGCATAAACTTCAGGAACCCTGTATATGGAAATAGGTACTTCAGAAGTTATTGTAACAGACCCACAAGAATCTTCTCCAGTAACCGTCAAGGTTAATGTTGTTCCTCCGGCATCTATATCTGCGATATTAGGAACATACTCGACATCACCTGGATTTGCGCCATTGTATATAAATGTACCCGAATTTGATGACGACCATATAAATGAACTTCCATTTGCCCAAGTAGCATCACTTAAATCTACATTTTCTCCTTCGCAAATCGATTTACTGTTACCCGCAAATGCTTCTGGTTCAGAAATCAATGTAATTATAACTTGTTCTACAACTGGTCCAGTACATGGATCAATAGGTTCTGCTGTCATGGTTAGCGTTACACTTCCATTTACCACATCACTAGGAGAGGGATTGTATATGGGCGTAAGCGTGTTTGCACTTGTAAGTGTTCCAGCAGTTCCACTGGTACTCCACGAAACAGAGGCGTAATTTTGCCCAGTACCCGTAAGTTGATAGGTACTGTTTTCACAAAGCTCAACAGGGCTCAAACCAGCACTTGCAACTAAGGAGGGTACAATGGTTAGCGTCATTGTAGCAAAATCAGGTGATATTGAACAAGCGCCAACAGGTGTCCCAATTAATTGTAAGGTTACACTCCCAGCTCCTATATCTGTAGGACCGGGGTAATAAACAGGATTTAAAATAGTTTCGTCGTCAAAGGTTCCGTCTCCACCTAATGCAGTCCAGCTATAGTCAATGTTTGCATCAATCATATTAGATGAAGCTTGATCTAATCGATAACCGCTTGGCGTTTCACTTTCACAAATAGTATCCGCAGGGCCTGCGGATACTACTGCCAACGGGGCTACAGTTATTTCAACGGCATTGCTAGCCGTACAATTTGAAGATGCACTTTTGGTTTCGGTTAGATAATATATGATGTTTTGAGTGGGTGTTACCGTTGGATTAGCAAGTGTTGAAGAAAATCCTGGGGGGTCTGAAGTCCACTGGTACGTGCTTCCTGCTACTGAAGGAGCACCAATCAAAACACTTTCACCTGAACAAATTTCCGTATTTCCAATAACAGCTGCTACTGGGTTTTCTACCACAGTAATCAATACCTTATCTGTTTCTTCTAAAGTTACACCATCAATGACTGTTGTAACCGTTAATTCAAATTCTGTGGGCTGGTCTGGTGAAACTGTTGGCGCATATGGGGGAGAAAGGTTAACAAAGTTAGATCCTCCATCACTTCGTTGTAATGGAGACGATGTCCACGCATAATTATATGATGGGTTTGCTCCACTAAAACCTATGGAAAGTTCTTCTCCTTCACAAATAATTTGGTCTGCGCCAGCATCTGCCTGTGGCCCAACATAAACAGTCCTAGAAATGGATTCAGCATTATCAGAAGAGTCTTTTACAGTATAGGTAATTGTATATGCGCCCGATATTGATGTATTTGGATTCGAAACGGTAATATTGTCCGTTAAGGAAAGAGGTGTAGTGCTGTTGTCTGAAGTTTCAACACCTGGGTCATCGTAAATACCATTAAAAGGAATGATTAAAGGCAAATTGTTATCAAGGAGTGTAATGCTTGGGTTAGTCGTGTCTTCAACAACGACAGTCCGCGTAACTTGAGTAGCATTATTACTCGATGTATCCGCTACATTATATGTGATGGTATATGTTCCGGGAATGCCATTATCCACAGGGTTGACAATAATGATATTGGGGGAAATATCTCCGTCAAGGTTATCAGATGCCGTAGCACCTTGATCGGAATATGGAGTTCCGGCCTCAATGGTAATTGTTGGATCTCCTATCAGGGTAATAACGGGATTAACGTTATCAACTACGTTAACTGTCCTTACCATTTCGATAGCAGGGTTACCAATAGCATCACTTACGTTGAATTTAATGGTGTATGTTCCAAGAACATTAGTGTCAACAGAACCGGTTGTGATAATACTTCCTGAAATATCTCCGTCAACATTATCTAAGGCCGTAGCACCTTGGTCTGTGTAATCATCACCAGCATTTATTGTAACGGTTGGATCACCAGTAAGGTTAATTTCAGGTGCAGTAGTATCTACAATATTAACAATACGCGTAACTTCATTGGCATCATTCCCAGAAAAGTCTGACACATTATATGAGACAGTATAGTTGGCTAAAACGTTATAATTTACAGGGTTTACAGTTACAATTCTACCAGTTATGTCTCCTTCAAAGCTGTCAAGTGCATTAGCGCCCTGGTCATCATACACGGAAAAAACTTCTTGAGTTACGACAGGGTCACCTAAAAGTGTAATGGCAGGGCTATTGGTGTCAATAACATTTACAGTTCTTGTAACTTGATTAGCAGCATTGCCATAGTTATCAGACAAATTATAGGTGATGATGTACGTTTGCAATACATTTGTGTCAACATTGTTTAACGTAACGACGTTTGAAGACAAATCATCATTACTGTTATCGGTATATGTTACTCCCTGATCAAAATAAGGCGTCCCGGCTTCAATAGTAACTGAAGCACCACCACTTAGCGTAATTACAGGAGGAGTCGTGTCTTCAACAACGACAGTCCGCGTAACTTGAGTAGCTGCGTTACCAGCTGCGTCAGTTGCATTGTAAGTTACCGTATATGTTCCCACAGTTGACGCATCAACAGTGTCTCCACCAACAACCACGTTTAGAGCAGTGTCGAAGTTATCAGTTGCCGTAGCTCCTTGTTCTGAGTACGTTGCACCAACTTCAACAGTCACTGAAGCAGCCCCCGTACGTGTAATGACAGGAGCAGTGGTGTCGATGATATTTACAGTACGCGTAACTTGAGTAGCTGCGTTACCAGCTGCGTCAGTTGCATTGTAAGTTACCGTATATGTTCCCACAGTTGACGCATCAACAGTGTCTCCACCAACAACCACGTTTAGAGCAGTGTCGAAGTTATCAGTTGCCGTAGCTCCTTGTTCTGAGTACGTTGCACCAACTTCAACAGTCACTGAAGCAGCCCCCGTACGTGTAATGACAGGAGCTGTGGTGTCGACGACACGAACCTCTCTTTTTACTATTGTTGTGTTGGAATCACTGTCGGTTACAGAATATTGAATAAAATAACTACCCAATTGGTTCGTGTCAACCTGATTACTCCCAGTGATGACAATGGAACCTGTCAAGACGCCGTCCTCGATGTCATCAGCTGTGGCGCCAGGTTCACTGTATCCGCTAAATACCTCTATTATGTGTGGGGTGGTTCCATTAAGCTGTATTGTAGGATCGTTAACAATATCCAAAGGGGAAAACCCCATAAATAATGTTAAAGAAAAAACAGAAAATAAATTAAGATTAATTGATTTAATCATATAATTAGAGACTATAAAACCATAGATTTAAAATCAAATTTAAGCATATTTATTTTGTTACTGTATAAAGACATAAAAATGTAGCTATTTTCAACTTAATATTTTATAGAACCAAACAATTTTAAATTTGACTTTTCCAAAATTATATTAAGCATTTATTAAATAACGTAATTATTTATATATTATTTTTTTTGACAGTTAAATAAGATACTTTTGCAGTGAAAAACCAACCCCTTGCGTTTAAGCTTTTATTTTATTTTATTTTCGGTATTTACTATGAATGCGCAAAGCTTAGTAGTAAAGGGGAGGGTCTTTTCTGATGGTGCCCCATTGGAAGCAGCAAGCGTTTATCTCAACGCAACTGTTGTGGGCGTAACCACCAATCAAAATGGCGCTTTTTCCATTTCTACGGATGCTAGGTCTACTGAGCTCACCATATCATATATAGGTTATAAAACCAAAACCATTGTAATTTCCAATGGCAAATACGACTTGGGAATCATTGAATTAGCCCCTGATGATTCGCTTGAAGAAGTTGTTGTTTCAGGCACACTTAAACCAGTTTCAAAACTTGACAGCCCTGTTCCTGTTGAGGTTTATGGCAAGTCTTTTTTTAGGGCAAACCCAACAGCTTCTATTTTTGAAGCACTAGAAAATGTAAACGGAATTCGACCACAGCTCAATTGTAATGTGTGTAATACGGGTGATATTCACATTAATGGTCAAGAAGGAAGTTACACCATGGTGCTTATTGATGGCCTTCCTATTGTAAGTGGCTTGTCAACTGTTTATGGCCTTTCGGGAATTCCCCAATCTTTAATTGAGCGCGTTGAAATTGTTAAAGGACCTGCGTCCACACTCTACGGATCGGAGGCTATTGGCGGTGTGATCAATTTAATAACCAAACTTCCCGAAAACACACCTAAGTTTTCGATAGACACTTTCTTTTCTGGTTGGGGAGAGGCAAACACGGATTTGGGATATAAATATCGTCTGTCGGCTCGTTCATCTGGGCTGCTGGGCATAAATTATTACAACTACAGCAACCCTATTGACAACAATGGAGATGGCTTTACTGATTTGACGTTACAAGATCGCTTGTCAATTTTCAATAAGTTTACGTTCGGCGATAAATTGTCATTGGCCACGCGATTTGTTTATGAAGACCGTTGGGGCGGTCAAATGAATTGGTCAGCAAAATACAGAGGTGGCGACCAGGTTTATGGCGAAAGTATTTACACTTCTAGAATAGAAGCATTTGGAAACTACCAATTCAACAGCAACTTGTCTTTGCAGTTTAGCTTTAATGACCACAACCAAAATTCAGTTTACGGCACAACCCTTTTTAATGCCAAACAATCCATTGGCTTTGGTCAAATGATTTGGAATAAAACCCTCCAAAAAAACGATCTCCTTATTGGGCTTGCTTACAGATACACATATTATGATGATGATACGTCAGCTGTGTACAATAACAATGCTGGTGTCACCCATCTACCGGGTGTTTTTGTTCAAAACGAAACTAAAATAGATGCGTATAATACCTTGCTTTTAGGCCTTAGATACGACCACAATTCCATCCATGGAAATATTCTTACACCGAGAATCAACTACAAGATTAATAACCTTGATAAGAGTGCTATTTTTAGACTGAGTGCAGGGACGGGGTATCGTGTTGCTCAAGTATTTACAGAAGATCATGCTGCCTTGACAGGCGCTAGGGAAGTGGTTTTTGTTGATGAATTGGCGCCTGAAAAATCATGGAATGTAAACCTAAACTATGTCAAAAAGTTTTACTTAAAACAGGGTGCTATTTTTGATATTGACTTCAGCCTGTTCCACACTGTTTTTTCAAATAAGATTATCCCCGATTATGACACAAACCCAAATAAAATCATTTACGATAATTTGGATGGCTCATCTATTTCGACAGGGGTGTCATTAAACGCAAACCTTGTCAACCAAAATGGTGTTCGTATAAATCTAGGCGCTACTTATTTAGATACCTATGCTGAAGCGGGTGGCATTAAAACTCGACCTTATTTAACGGAGCGTTTTCAAGGGGTATGGAAAATAGAGAAAAAGTGGTATACAAGTTACCTGACCTTTGACTTGACAGGTGCAACCACAGGTCCACTCAAACTACCTACACTTGGCGCACTAGACCCAAGACCCATATTTTCTGAAACGTTTAATATTGTTAATATTCAGCTCACTAAAAATTGGGGAGGCACCTTTGAAACTTTTGGGGGAGTTAAAAATATTTTAAACTTCACACCCCCAGCCAACAGTATCTCACGTGCTTTTGACCCATTTGATAAGCAAGTAGCTTTTGACGGTTCTGAAAATGTATTGCAAACGGCTAACAATCCTTATGCCTTAACTTTTGACCCTTCCTATGTTTACGCTTCTAACCAAGGCATTCGTTTTTTTGTAGGAGTGCGCTGGAAGCAGCTTTAAACACGTTTTTTTTGTTTTAATTGGCTTAGCATAGATCCTTGTAGAGCATCTGCTTTTTTGAGAATAAACTATTTGTTATAAAAAGTTGAATGTTTGAAATAGTTTTAAATATCTCATTAATGCATCTTTGTTGGGCACATATTAATTTAGGATGAGATTAAGTATTACCTTCATACTACTGTTGCTTTTGTTTGCTTCAGCAAATGCTCAGGGCAATCCCAACTTCATTGTTATTTTAGTGGATGACCAAGGGTGGAACGGTACTTCTGTCCAAATGTCTGATGGCGACCCACTTTCCAAAAGCGATTACCACCAAACACCAAACATTGAAAAACTCGCCAGTTCAGGGATGCGCTTTTCTTCGGCTTATGCCAGTGCGCCTGTCTGTTCGCCATCTCGTTACAGCATTCAGTTTGGGCAAACACCTGCACGTCTTCGAATGATCCGCGTTGGCATGAGCACTAAGCATATCAATCACAACACATCCATTACCATCCCGAAGTTATTGAAACAGATTAATCCCAACTACAAAGCGGCACACTTTGGCAAATGGGGTATAAGCGTAGATCCAGCGGTACTTGGGTATGACGAAAGCGACGGCATTACGGGAAACAAAAATGGCGGGTTTGACCCCAAAAATAACAGAAATCAATGGCGGAACAACGTCAGTGAAGACCCTAAAAAGATTTTCAGTACAACCAAAAAAGCTATTGACTTTGTTGAAAGACAGGCAAATTCCAACACCCCATTCTACTTGCAAGTATCCCATTATGCCGTGCATTCTGACATTATGCTTCGTGCGGCAAGCTTAGAAAAATACAAAGCCTTACCAAAGGGGAAATACCAAAAACATGCTGGGTTTGCTGCCATGACAGAAGACTTGGACAGCGGGGTTGGCTTATTGCTAAACAAAGTCAAAGCTCTGGGGCTTGATAAAAACACCTATATCATTTACACTTCCGATAACGGAGCTGTGCCTGTTATGCCACCAAAGTCATACTATGCTCACGGGACCAACACTCCTTTGAGTAGGGGTAAATGGGATGCCATGGAAGGCGGTATAAGGGTACCGTTTATTATCAGTGGACCAAGAATTAAGAGTGGTGCTGCCAGTCAAACGCCCATTAGCTTTTCTGATGTTTTGCCTACTGTCGTAGATTTGGCAGGGACGGAATTGCCATTGATGGATGATTTAGATGGGGGTAGCTTTAAGAAATTGCTTTTTAAAAGAGGCAGGGGAAAAGTTAAACGCAATACAAATGCACTCATTTTTCACGTGCCTTACGAAAATGGCATAGCACTCAAAAGGGCACATTCTGCGATCATAATAGATTGCTTTAAGTTGATTAAGTTCTACGACAACAATGAGATTAAATTATTTAATCTAGATGTTGATTATGAAGAAAATAATGATGTAGCCCTTTCGCACCCTGAAAAAGCAAAAATGCTTGAGTTGGCACTTGAAACGTATTTAAAAGAAGTCAAAGCACCCAAATGGAAGCTAGGAATTAGTTGGAAGCAAAAAACGCTAGAGCAGTTTAACTCCTACCACTAGCTTTTTTTTTGTATTGGATTGATTTTTAGTAGATTTAAACATTTATAGGCAGTTTTGACAATAGTTTAATTAATTAAAAAATGTAATCATGATTAAAAAATACATGCTAATTTTTGCTCTAACACTCTCTGCAACTGCTGTTTTTGCACAAGATATCGCTGCAGAAAGAGCTGCTGAACTCACCAATGAAATGGCTCAAATACTTTCGTTAAGTGAAGAAGATAAAGCCAAAGTTTACGAGATTCAGCTTAATCGTTTTCAAGCCGCAATGGAGATCAGAACAAAATATGTTGATGATGCCGATGCGAGAAAAGCAGCGCTTCGTAAAGTTTACGACAAACTCCACGGTAAGTTAAAAGGTACTATTGGGTCTGATAAAATGAAAGCTTGGGGTAACTATAAGCGTAATTATTAAAAATCGTTATTGTTTTCCATTTTAATTAAACCTATGAAGCTGTTTAACGTTTTTATTCTCGCAGCTCTTACTGCAACAATCACAGGTTCTAAACCATGTAAGCCAACAGACAAATACAATGTATTGTTTATTGTTGCTGATGATTTGAATTGTGCCCTTGGTGCCTATGGCGACCCTTTGGCCAAAACGCCAAACATTGACCGGCTTGCAAAAGAGGGGTTGCTCTTCACGGATGCCCACGTGCAATATCCGCTTTGTGGTCCTTCTAGGGTTTCTTTTATGACGGGCCTATATCCTGACCAAACTAAATCCAAAGTTCTCCGTTTGAATGTGAGACAAACCATTCCAGACGTTGTCACATTGGGACAGAAATTTAGAAGAGAAAATTACCACTCGGTAAGGGTTGGTAAAATTTACCATTACCACAATCCAAGGGATATTGGAACAGCAGGACATGATGATTCCTTTAGTTGGGATCGAACTGTAAATCCATACGGTCGTGACAAAAAAGAGGAATATAAGCTTAAAGGACTAAAAGAAGTATTGGACGGAGGTACTTTAAGTTGGCTTGAAGCTGATGGTACCGACCAAGAGCAAACCGATGGCATAGGAGCAACAGAAACCATGGCTTTTCTTGATGAATTTGCCGCGAGTGGTGAAAATTTCTTTTTGGCATATGGGCTCTATAGACCGCATGTTCCTTTTGTTGCGCCAAAGGCCTATTTTGACATGTACGATATTGATGATTTTTCTGTTCCAGAAAGCTCAGAAGCCTATTTACAAACTCTTCCTAAACCTGCCGCCAGATCTGTACGCGTTAAAAAAGAACAACTTAATTTAGATCCAGAATTGGCTAAAAAAATAAAACATGCTTATTATGCCACTACAAGTTTTGTGGATGCTCAAGTGGGGCGCGTTTTAGACAAGCTTAAAGAAACAGGTCTTAATAAAAACACCATAGTTGTGTTTACTTCAGACCACGGTTATCACCTTGGAGAGCATGGACATTGGCAGAAGCAAACGCTTTTTAATGATGCCACTAGAGTTCCTTTGATTTTTGCTGGTCCTGGGATAAAAAGCAATAAGGGGAATGTTGACGTGCCTGTTGAACTCGTTGATATATACCCTACGCTTATGGATATGATGCAAATGCAGACGCCTCAATTTGTCCAAGGTAAAAGCTTAATGCCTTATTTTGATGGCCCTCGAGAGCCTATTAGAAAAAATGCATTGACCGAGTTACGGGTTTATACCCCCACAGGATGGGGCAAAGGCTACACCATCAAAACGCAGCGCTATCGTCTTACGCAATGGCAGTACAAAGGACGTATGCACTATGAATTATACGACCATAAATTTGATGCAGCAGAACTAAACAATATAGCTGATAAGGCAGGCTATGCTGGTGTTCAGGACTCTTTAACGCACGTAATACAAGACCGTATTGCAGCAGCCAAAGAAACTCCCGATGGCCTTGGATTGCAAATTGATTTTGCCAAGCCTTGGCGGGAACCTAAGCGTATATTTCCTAGAGCCAAATAAAAGGCTTTGATTTTTATGATTATGTTGTTATGTAATTTAAAATAATTAAGTGTTATGAAAAAACTACTCGTTTTATCTTTCCTGTTTTTACTGCATTGTGAAGAAATAAGCACAGAGAACACCATTCAAAAACCAAATGTATTATTGTTTTATATGGACGACTTACGTCCTGAACTAAGCAGTTATGGGGTAGCACAAATTCAATCCCCAAATATTGATGCACTGGCAGCAAAAGGGGTGAAGTTTACGAATGCCTATTGCAATATACCCGTTTGTGGGGCATCACGTGCCAGTATGCTAACAGGAATGCTGCCCACAAAAGACAGGTTTTTAGACTACAATACTTTTGCTGAAAATGAAACACCCGACGCAATAAGTCTTCCGCAATTATTTAAAAAAAATGGATATACAACTATTTCAAACGGTAAAATCTACCATCATTTAGATGACAGGGAAACAGACTGGGATGAGGTTTGGCGTCCGTATGCATTTGATGATAATGACACCGGCTTGGCACCAACCGATTATTGGCAATCGCTTTGGAAAGATTATCATAATCCAGAAAATATAGCAACCTATAAAAAGTCAGACAGAGGCCCAGCGTATGAAAGTGCGGAGGTTACAGACTCCACCTATATTGACGGCTTGATGACGGAAAAAATCATTAGGGATATTAAAAAACTAAAGCAAAAAGGCGCTCCTTTCTTTTTGACGGCTGGCTTTATAAGCCCGCATTTACCTTTTAATGCCCCAACAAAATACTGGGATTTATACGACAGAAATGACATTAAACAGCCTGAAAACTACAACTATATACCAGTAGGCGCTCCAAAAATGAGCATTAGCAATTGGCCAGAAATGCGCTCTTATACCAACATTCCCAAACGTGGTCAAGTTTCAGACAGTATAGCAATAGATTTAATTCATGGCTACTATGCCACGATTTCTTACTCAGACGCTTTGATTGGTAAAATAGTAGATGCGCTCAAGGAACAAGGGCTTGATAAGAATACCATTGTTGTTTTGGTTTCTGACCACGGCTATAATTTGCAGGAGCACACCCAATGGGCAAAATTTACTAATTACAATACCTCAACCCAAGTACCATTGATTATTTACAATCCGCTTGCCAAAGCCGCAGGATCAACAGATGCGCTAACGGCATTGGTGGATATTTACCCTACGCTGGCTGAAATTTGTGATCTTAAGCCACCTTTTGATCAATTGGATGGAACGAGTTTGGTAGCTGTTATGTCCAACCCAAAATTAAAAGGTAAAAAGCATGTTTTCATTAAAAGGGGTAAAGGATTTACACTGAAGACAAAAGACTTTAGTTATACCGAGTTTATCAGGCCAACGGATAATACAACCGTTGCTTCCATGCTCTACGATCACCGAGACAATAAGTACGAAAACGTCAATGTTGTAAACCAAAAGGAATTTGCAGACGTGGTATTGGAGCTAAAGACCACGCTGCATACGGCCTATCAAAAAAACATAACAGGAGATCTGTAAAAATAAACTAACTAAATAGCCACTTTTTAAGTAAAGAAGGATGAATAAATAGGGCAATACGTGTTCATGATATCTTATCAATATCCGTATATTTATTAAAAATTTTTCTATGAATTTCAATTATTTGCGGTTTTGTGCTGTTCTCTGTCTGACACTTTGTATTAATTCTAGTTTTGGACAAGTACTTAAGTTAGATATTCCAGAGAATAACGGCATGTCTTCTGAGCGATTATCAAAAATCAATACTATTTTTTCTGACTATGTGACGGAAGGAAAATTACCGGGTGCCGTTGTTTTAGCTGCTAGAAATGGAAAGATTGTATATCATCAGGCCATCGGCATGAGCGATATGGAGCAAAAAACCCCCATGCAAACGGATAATATCTTTAGAATTGCCTCTCAGACAAAGGCAATCGTTAGTGTTGGTATCATGATGTTGCAAGAAGAAGGAAAAATTCTGTTATCTGACACCTTATCAAAATACATCCCTGAATTTGAACACACAAAGGTTGCATTAGCACTCTCAAAGCAGCGAAAAAAGGGAAAAATGAATGCCCACAAAATTGTAAAGGCCAAGCGACAAATTCGAATCCGAGATTTGTTGACTCATACTTCTGGAATTGGCTATGGCTATGGGCCAGCCAAAAAAAAATGGGAGAAAGCTGGAATTCAAGGCTGGTATTTTGCGCATAGGGGTGAGCCTATACTTGAAACAGTCAAGAGAATGGCAAAACTACCCATGGATGCCCACCCTGGAGAACGTTATGTCTATGGATATAGCACCGATATCCTTGGCGCTGTAATTGAGGTTGTTTCGGGCCAGCCACTGGACGTCTTTCTAAAAGAACGCATACTGGATCCCTTAGTTATGTTAGATACACATTTTTATTTACCTGAGTCAAAGGCTTCAAGACTGAGCGTTGTCTATAGCCAATGTGACAACAAACTTTTAAGAGCTGCCGAAGATGGCACACCCCAATTTAAATGGGATGACAAAGAAAAATGTACTGGAAACAATCAAACGCAGGGACATTATTTAAACGGTCCACGGGTAAGCTTTTCGGGTGGTGCAGGCTTGTTAAGCACTTCTACTGATTATACCATTTTTCTTCAAATGATGCTCAACAATGGTGTGTATGATGGCACGCGAATATTATCTAGAAAATCTGTTGAACTCATGA
>PKDQ01000015.1 GCA_002862645.1 Flavobacteriaceae bacterium
TTTAAAGTTGATTTAGGTAAGTTTTTTGAATTTATTTTTAATACTTATAAAGTCACTAATAAGATGAAATCCACTAGTTGGTGGGCTTTAATTATACTTATGTAGTGTAACGGTGACACTTGTGGAGCAGAAAGGAGTAAAGTCGAACTATTTTGGACAGGATTTGATTCGGTTTTACTTTTATTAATGACAAAAACCCATCAAAAGGACATAAACAAACTTCTTGTTGTATGTAAAAATATACCATGATATACTTTATCATCTTCAATGGTATCAATTGCAACTCCGTTAATTTATTGTAAGATTCAGGATAATAGTCTGGTTTTTCAAGTGTTATGGGAGCCTGTGATAAATCGAAAAATTTAACCAAATAATAATGGTACGTGTTTAGTTAAGAATTATTAAATTTGAGTAATGATTTTCATCATTACGTCAACACTTTTATTTGGATTCCTAGATTCTCTATGGAGGCCTTTAATTCTTGAAAATGGACTTGGTCGTGTTTTGGTTCATAGGACGCTTTTAACTGGCTTGTTTATTGCCGTAGTTTTTTTACTTTCTCAAGAAGTGTTTGTGTATAATCCAAAAATGATCTGCATAGCCGTTATTTCTGGTGCAATTTCATTTGTTGGACTGTTGTCTTTAACTAAAGCTTTTGCTCGTGAAAAAACGTCAAGTGTTGTTTTTTTAAATGTGTTTACCCTTATAGTAGGACAAATAACATCACACTTTCTTTTTGGCCAAGAAATTCCAATTGCGAGGTATACGTTGCAAATTGCCTTTGCAGTATTATCTATTATTTTGATTAATAAAGGCAGTATAAGAGTATCGAAGGGGATTCTTTTTGCTTTAATAGCTTCTTTTTCTTTTGGAATTGCTTACCCTTTGTTAGGAATTCCTATTTCGGAGTTGGGAAGCTTACAGTCAACCGTGATACAAGAACTAACAGTCTTGGTGTTTATTTTATTGAGTTTTTTGGTTGTTGGTAAGGTTAACATCGAAGTTAAGCTCTTTTGTAATTTTAAAATTTTGCTGCTTTCGATATGTACCACAGTGTCGTTAATACTGTATTTTCTTGCTTACAATTATCTTCCTGTTTATAAAATTAATTTAGTTGCAAATCTTTATCCAGTAATAGCACTTTTTTCAGCTGCTGTGCTCTTTAAGGAACGATTAACCGCAAAGCAATATGTTGGAATAATTTTCGCTTTTTTTACCATAATTACATTATTCCTGTGAAAAATAACCTTCTAAAAAAGACACATCAAAAAATGAAAAACCTAGCATCTTTGACAGATTTAGGTATTGATTTTTAAGCGTATTTGTTTTAAAAGAATTATGATGTTTTGCAAGGTGGTAGCTAGGAATAGTTCCTAATAATTTGAAAAACATTCGGTAGGAATGAATTATTTCACTGTAATCTATAAATGAAAGATTAATTTCAACAGCTTTGTAATTTTTTTGATTCAGGTTATTTACGGCAAAAGCAATCAAAGCAATTGTTTTTTTGTCCTCATAGGTATAGTTCGAAGGGGTAAGAATTTTCTCATAGAATTGATTTTCAATTCTGGAAATGGACTCAAAGTCTTTTATTAGAATTAATGCTGGGAAAATTTCTAAAAAAAATTCAGGGGCCGTGTTATTACCTATGGATTCAAATAAAAAAGATGCGTTATTGTGTTGTAATACGTATTGCCCTACATACCTGCCATAAAGCACGGGAGGTATTTGATAAACCGTTTTTTTCAAGGGGGTCATTTTTCGCTTGGTAAAAAACGCAAAGGAGTTGTTTATGAGCTGACTAAAAAGGCGCTCCTGTTTGTCTGGCTTTTGATGATTATTTGTTTCATTTAGAAGGTAAAGATAAGCACCCGAGAGCGATTGATAATCAACACTATAATATAAACAAAGATCTTTTAATACTGCATTTTCAACAAGAAACTTACTTAATTTGTTTAGCTCACGCCTATTTTTTTTTCTGATGGAAATGGTTAATAATTCTGCAATTTCACCCGTTTCACTGATGCTATCCGGCAAAACATTTGCATCACTTAGGATTAAACTAATTTTTTCAAATGCATTATTTTCCATTAAAAAAAACAGGTAAAGCCCCATCATTGTAGCTCCTTCATTATTAAATTCAACGAGCTTGATTCGGTCTTTAGACGGGAGCGATTTACGCCCCCAGCTTTTTACGATATAATTTACGTATGACCAACTATTTATATCATTATAAACATTACAAAATTGTGTAAAGTTGCCATAGCCTAGGGCATCTGATATAATATTAAGGGTTTTTCTGCTGGGTTTGGTGCTTTTCAAAAAGCCAAAAAACCTCCTTAAGGTTGAGAAGCTAATTTCATTTTTCGCATTTGCATTAATGATATTTTGAACAATTTTCACATCTGTATTTGTGAGTATATCCCTTCCTAATAACTGCTTACACTTTAAATTTAATTCGTTGATATAATACGCTTCTGATTTCATAAATGAGCATGATATGAGCAAAAATACAAATAATATTATATAAATTTACGCATGAAAAAATTTCTACTTCTATTGTTGGGTACTTTTGTGTTTTCACAAAATAATTTTACTGTAAACGTTAATAACATTAAGGATGGTGATTCGATTAGAGTCATTGCACAAAAATCTTCTGAATCACTTTTAAAAAAATGGATTCATGGAAGTACCACTCCAACAGAAGCTGTTTTCTCTCTGAGTGATGGTGAATGGGCAATTAAATTGGATGCTACTGGATATACATATCCATCACAACAAATAGTAAGCATACCTAATGATGTTTCTATTACATTTGGTTTAACTGAAGCCACAGACGGCAACTATTCATATAATTGGCGCGATGATGGCTCAGCAGCTGGGCATGCAACACAATCGTATGTAGCTGAACCAACTGAAATTGTAATAATAAATAATACGGTGTCAGTGCCAACCAATTTCTCATCCATCAAGTTGCGTACAGAGTATGGCGTGATACTATCTGACGATGTTGAACCATGGTCTAACGAGGACGCTTACAGATTGTATAAAATGTTTTCTAACTTACCGGAGAACCCCTATGGGGAGGGCACCAAAGTAGATTATTCATCTGGAGAGAATGTAAGAGGCGTATTTTATTTATCGGAGGATGAAATTTATGAGGATATATCAGTCCAAGAAATTGATGGAATTCGATATGCTACGGTAAGTCAAAGTGCCTTTACATATGCAGAACCGCAAATTGTAAAATTGGACGGAATTCGTGGGAAGTTTTTTTCCAAGCGTTTATACCACGCAGTTGTTAATTTTGTGACAAACTTTGCCCAAGACGTTCAAGCGCTCAATAATTTGGCTAGGGATAGTTTTGGGATTAGATTTTTAAATCCAGGCGATGAATTAGAAACCCTGATGAATGAGGATAGCTCCAACTTCCAAGAGTTTTATAATTCTGAAAAGCTAGAAATCCTTGCCATGTTTGAAGAATTACCAGAGGGATTCCATAAACAGGAAGGACTTAAGTATTTGGTTCGACGGATCGATGGGCAGGATCATCCACTACCGGCGTACAAAGAAGCAGCAGCCATTGCGTGGACCGGAATGGAAACCATTGAATTTATGAGTAAAGCGTTCGTTGGTGGAAATTTGAGTGATACTAGGAGATTGATTTTACATGAAAAAGCACATTTTTTGTGGGCTTACACTTTCGATGATACTACTAAGGATGATTGGATTGTACTTGGCGATTGGTTTGAAGATCCTACATCAGCTTCTGGGTGGTCAACAAGCGGCACCACAGAATTTGTCTCTGCATATGCACACGCAAAAAACCCAAATGAGGACTTAGCCGAGTCAATAGCCATATACCTTACAAACCCTGACAGACTAATCAATGTTTCTCAAGCTAAATATGAATTTATTCGAGACAGAATTATGCATGGCACTCGTTATGTGGCACAAATAAGGGAAGACTTAACATTTACGGTGTATAATCTGTATCCAGATTACGTGTTTCCAGGAAAAATCATAGAACTTGATTTAGATGTTACAGGTGGACCAGAGGAAGACAAAACGGTAACTATTAAAGTAATTCTTGATTCTGAAGACCCTGCTATTGACGGCGCGGTTGAAGTGTACACAAGATTTTCTTCGTCACTAGGAACGATTTTTGATATTAGACTACACCCACAGAACGGTACTATTGATTCAATACTTGTAGGATCAGCAACGCTAAGCAAATATTCCAAATCAGGATATTGGAATATGGGATCTGCTAAAATTTATGATCAAGTTCGAAATGCACGTTATGAAAATACGTCAACTGTTGGAGCTAAACTATGGATTGAAAGCCCTTTAGAAGATATTGTTTCACCAAAGTTTATAGAGTATACTACAGAAAGGGTTGAAGGGAATTTTATTGTGGATAACAACCATAATGCAACTCCGAGTGATGATGGAATTGCTGGGCAGGCAATAAAAGTAACTTCAAAATGGGAGGAACCTTTAAATGTCGGAACTAGTAATATGAGAATCAATTTTCCAAACCCTGATCAATCTGAAACATATTTTATGGAGCTTGGAACCATAGCAAAAGATCAAACACAATTGTTAAAAGAGATGGAAGGGCATTTCTTCATACAAGATTATTTTCCCTCTGGGTACTATAGCTTTGTTGAAAAGTATTTATCTGACGAGGCTGGTAATGGATCTTCGGTGCAGTTTGTTGACGATGTTGACGACTACCCCTATGCAGACAATATTAAAACGTTTGTTGCTGTTAGAGATAGTCTTTATATCGAAACAGAATTTTCTGATATTGTTAAGCCCGAGATAGATATAAACAATATAACTGTAGTTGCAGAACCAACCAACCCTGAAGCACCAAATGGAGAAACCAGAGTGGATATTAATTTTAACGCTAGGGACCTTTCAGATTTTCCTGGACATGAGTCAGGGATTAGGAGTGCATCACTGGTTTTACGCGACCCTCAAGGAAAACAATTTGGTTATCAAACTGGAAATGATACCATGAATCACCCTGATTTAGATTTAGCAGATACAGAGCCCACTCGTAATTCGGATTGGAAAAACTACAGATTTGATTTGGTACTTCCTCAGGGATCAGCGCCAGGAGTTTGGGGAATATCGGACATCGTTGTTCAAGATAAGGTTGGAAATACCAAAAGTTACAATTTTGTAGAGTATGTCAGGTTCGACACTATAGAATCGGATATAACCCTCGATACTCCATTAGAAATTGAAATTTTAGATAAGGTAATTAATGCTGGTAACGTTGAATTTATAAAAGTTAAGATGTCTTGCGTCCCTTGTAGTGGCTTAAACTATGTAGCAACAATTTATTCCAGGTATGGAGGAGGTGCTGTAGTTAGAAACGAAGGCACTTTGACTGCTGACGAGGTTATTATTGAAAACATGAATACCGCGGGCATACTTGACGGAGAAGTGAATCTAACAGTTCAATTGACAGATGCAGAAGATAAGTTGGTAGCTACAAAAACAACTGCCTATACAAAAGACGTGGTATACCCAAAAGCATATTACACTAGGTCAAATCTTCAAAATGATGGGACATCAAGTTTAGATGATTTTCTTATTGCTGTAGTTGTAGAAAGTCAAGATGTTGGAGGTACTTATAGTGCGGCTGTGAAAAATGTAGATTCATCTACATCTAATAGTTCTAATTTATTTTCCTTTCAACCCTTGAATTCGTCTGAACCCCTACTTTTCACGGGAGACATTTCTTCAGAAGAATTCAATATTGCAGATTTAGACTTTTCGAGCCTACAAGATGGATATATTGAAATTAAGTTAGATGTAATAGACCCTAATGGAAATCCAGGTGAGGAAACGCACATAGCTTATTACTTAATTGAAGGAAATACTATCAGTTATGTAGGGACTACACTTTCCACTGAAACTTTAAAAAATAATAAAAATATAATTCTATATCCGAATCCGACATCATCAAATATTTTCATTGGGGGTGAGTTTAATAAAGTGAGACTCTATGATCTTTTTGGACGTGAATTGCTAAAATCCACAAGCAACCAATTAGATCTTTCTAACTTACCAAATAACGTATACATGATTAAATTGGAAGATAATCAAGGGAAGATTATTGTAACAGGGAAGATTATAAAAAATTAAAATTTATTCCCAAGGATAAAAAAATATTCTTGGGAATAATACTGTGGAGTCGGAGGGAATCGAACCCTCGTCCAAACAAGTCAATTCAATGCTTTCTACAAGTATAGTTTTCGTTTGATTTTCGAATAGCTGCTGACCGAAAACCGCCCACAGCTAACTTAGCTTCTTTATTTTGAGAACGCGTCGAAGCACCGTGCTCTCTATGTTGACTTTGATGGTGCCTTTTGGTGGGACGCCGTCAACAAGGGCTTCCCAAAGACATCTTGCCTTCCCGCCTTGCGGGACTAGGGCCAGTGACTTACTATAATTCAGTCAATTAGGCTGCAAGAGCGTAGTTATTCTCGCCATTTAAAATGGTGGTACTATGATATTTACGAGCTGTAGTCCAGCGCTCGACTTGCTTACACTGTCATGAATCTCGCTGTCAATACCAGTCGACCCCATGCTTTCAAAGAATCCCAAAAAGGGGTTGCAAAGATATACTATTTTTAAGAAATTTGGTTTACTACCGACCGAAGAATCGCTAGTCGCTCGAGTAAACCTTCAAGAAGATGTAATGGCAGCATATTAGCCCCATCGCTCTTGGCAACACTTGGTTCGTGATGTGTTTCCATAAAAAGACCATCAACACCGGCTGCAATACCTGCTCGTGCTATGGTTTCAATAAGTTCAGGACGTCCACCTGTAACACCACTTGACTGATTGGGCTGCTGTAACGAATGCGTCACATCCAGTATGGTAGGCGCCATGGACTTCATCACGGGTATACCCCTAAAGTCTACTACCATATCTTGATAACCAAACATGCTGCCTCTATCTGTTATCCATACGTTGTCATTTCCTGAGTCGGTGACTTTACGCACAGCATGCTCCATGTTTTCGGGACTCATAAATTGTCCTTTCTTTAGGTTGACGTACTTGCCCGTGTTGGCAGCAGCCACGACTAAATCTGTTTGTCTTACCAAAAAAGCTGGAATCTGAAGCACGTCTACATATTGGGCTGCTTTTTCAGCATCTGAAACTTCGTGTATGTCCGTTACGGTAGGTACATCAAAAGTTTTACCTACTTTTTGGAGAATTTTAAGTGCTTTATCATCCCCAATCCCAGTAAAGCTATCGACACGACTTCTGTTGGCTTTTTTGAAACTTCCCTTAAAAACAAGTGGAATATGCAGTTTGTCTGTGACCAAAACGATCTGCTCAGCAATGCGTAATGCCATGTCTTCTCCTTCAATAGCACAAGGTCCTGCGAGTAAGAAAAACGAATTGGATTGCGCTTGACGCGCGGTAAATGTCTTCATCCTACAAAAATAGGGATTATACGTAAGTAATACACAACCAACTCCATTGGAAAATAATGTACATTTGTGCCGCCAAAAAAAGCTATGCAAAACATTCGAAATATTGCCATTATCGCCCACGTTGATCACGGCAAAACAACACTAGTAGACAAAATACTTCATCACTGCCAATTGTTTCGCGAAAATGAAACCAAAGGCGAACTCATTCTAGACAACAACGATTTGGAGCGAGAACGTGGTATTACCATCCTATCCAAAAATGTTTCTGTTCAATACAAAGACACCAAAATTAATATCATTGACACGCCTGGTCACGCCGATTTTGGCGGAGAGGTTGAGCGTGTATTGAATATGGCCGACGGCGTTCTTCTGTTGGTAGATGCTTTTGAAGGACCCATGCCGCAAACACGCTTTGTGTTGCAAAAGGCGATCAATCTTAAGTTGAAGCCCATTGTAATTATCAATAAGGTAGACAAAGAAAACTGTACGCCCGAAGAGGTATACGAGGCTGTTTTTGATTTGATGTTTGAACTTGGAGCAGAAGAATGGCAATTGGATTTTCCTGTATTGTACGGATCAGCTAAAAATAATTGGATGTCTGAGGATTGGAAAAATCAAACGGATTCTGTTGCACCACTGTTAGATGCTGTTGTTGAACATATTCCAACACCCAAAATCACAGAAGGAAACACCCAAGTGCTGATAACGTCTTTAGACTTTTCTTCTTTTACAGGGCGCATTGCCATCGGAAGATTGCACCGTGGTGTGCTAAAGGCTTCTGATACGGTTTCGCTTGTTAAGCGCGACGGGGCTGTAGTGAAGTCAAAAATTAAAGAATTATTGGTTTTTGATGGATTGGGCAGAAAAAAAGTAGATGAAGTAGCCGCAGGAGACTTGTGTGCTGTTGTCGGGCTTGAAGATTTTGAAATTGGCGATACCATTGCTGATGTTGAAGCACCTGAAGCCTTGCCTACCA
Source organism: Flavobacteriaceae bacterium (assembly GCA_002862645.1). GTDB lineage: Bacteria > Bacteroidota > Bacteroidia > Flavobacteriales > Flavobacteriaceae > UBA7446. The sequence continues at coordinate 8,443 of PKDQ01000015.1, forward strand.
TTGCTATTGATGAGCCTACCATGAGTATGTTGTTTACCATCAACGATTCTCCATTTTTTGGAAAAGAGGGTAAATTCGTTACTTCAAGACACATCAAAGATCGTTTGGAGCGCGAACTGGAACGTAACTTGGCCATGCGCCTGGAAGAAACTAACGCAGCAGATAAATTCATGGTTTATGGACGCGGTGTTTTACACTTATCTGTTCTGATTGAAACCATGCGCCGTGAGGGGTATGAATTACAAATAGGGCAGCCACAGGTAATCATTAAAGACATTGATGGTAAAAAATGTGAACCTATCGAAGAGTTGACTATCGACCTTCCCGAAGAAGTTTCTGGGAAAGCAGTAGAAATAGTAACCATGCGCAAAGGAGAAATGACAGCCATGGAGCCAAAAGGCGGACGTATGATGTGTTCGTTTAAAATTCCATCAAGAGGCATCATTGGACTTAGAAATCAATTGTTAACGGCTACGGCTGGTGAAGCTATCATGAACCATAGGTTTGTTGACTACGAAACTTATAAGGGAGAAATTCCAGGACGCATAAATGGATCTTTGATTTCTATGGAAAAAGGAACGGCAATCCCGTATTCTTTAGACAAGCTTCAAGATAGGGGCAAGTTTTTCGTGCCACCAGGCGATGAAATATATACCGGTCAAGTAATAGGTGAAAATTCTCGTGCAGATGACTTAGTGGTAAATGTTACTAAAACCAAAAAGCTTTCAAACGTACGTGCATCAGGGTCTGATGACAAGGTAAAACTGGCTCCGCCAATTACCTTTAGCCTTGAAGAAGCCTTGGAATATATTCAAAAAGATGAATATGTAGAGGTAACGCCAAACTCACTTCGCTTACGTAAAATATACCTTGATGAAAACGAGCGAAAACGTCGCGGGAAGCAACTTGGATAATTAATTTACTAAGTTTACGTTTTATTGATGGATGGAAGATTTACGTGTAGGACGTTATAATGAGTCAAGCAAAACCGCTTGGGATGATTTTGTATCTCGCTTAGAAGCACACAGTATTCTTTTTTATCGAGATTTTATGGACTACCATAAAGATCGCTTCGAAGACTACTCTTTAATGGTTTTTCAGCGTAAAAAACTAATTGCCATCTTACCAGCCAACATAGACAAAGAAGGAATTGTACATTCGCATCAAGGTCTTAGTTACGGGGGTTTACTTTTTAAGCCCAACTCATCATTTAAACTTAGACTGGCCCAGTTTGCTGCTGTAATGCGGTTTTTATCGTCCAATGCTATTAAAGAGCTTTTCTTGAAAAACATCCCCAGCTGTTACAGAACGGATAACTCTGATATGTTGGTTTTTGATTGGGCTGAGGCTGAGTTACACAGGACGGATATTTACTCATATGTACCAAAAGGATCCTACACAGTTCCAAACCGTAATCGATCCAGACAGTTAGAAAAGGCAAAATCTCAAGGGTTTGAGGTGCGTAAAACAGCTTCATTTGATGAGTTTTGGAATGGTATATTAACCCCAAATCTAAAAAATAGATTTACCGTAAATCCTGTTCATACTTTAGAAGAAATAGAATACTTATCTGAAAAATTTGAAAATGAGTTGCTTTTGTATGGAGTCTATCAAAAAGATACGATGCGCGCAGGAATCGTACTGTTTATACATAGGGGAGTAGTACATGCCCAGTATAGTGCAGGAGATGAGGGAAGGGCAGATGGATCACTAGATTATTTAATAGATTTTGTTGTCAAAAAATATAACACCACAAAAATATTTAGTTTTGGAACATCTTCTGAGAGTAAAGGTGAATTATTAAATAGCGGACTTCTGTATTGGAAGGAAAGTTTTAGATCAGTAAATGACGTGCAACAATTTTTTAGGATTGGCACAAAAAACCATACCACATTAATTAATCGTTTTAAATGATCCCCTTCTTCAACATAAAATCTGAAAATGCCCCTCATGCAAAAGATTTCGCAAAAGTACTATTGCTTTTTTTGGAAAGTGGTCAGTATATTATGGGTGATGCTGTAAAAACTTTTGAAGCCCAATATGCTGCCTTTTGTGGAACAGATTTTTGCATTGGAACAAGTAATGGTTTAGATGCACTCCGATTGATTTTTGAAGGCTACAAGGAGCTGGGTTTAATCAATGAAGGCGATGAAGTATTGGTGCCCGCGCATACCTACATTGCTACCATTCTTGCTGTCGTGCACACAGGTTTAAAGCCTGTGTTTGTCGAGCCTGATGCGACTGGTTTTGGCATGAGTCTTGTTGAAGCAAAAAAACGTACCACATCAAAAACAAAAGCTTGTTTGGTGGTTCATCTTTATGGAGAACTTATCGAAGTGGAAGCCTTTCAAAATTTCTCAAAGCAATATAATTTGTTATTGATTGAGGACGCTGCGCAAGCACACGGTGCTATTTCAAAAAAAAGATTTAAAGCGGGAGCTATTGGCGATGCCGCAGCATTTAGCTTTTATCCAGCAAAAAATATTGGAGCCCTCGGAGATGCGGGTGCAGTTACTACTGACGATGTTGAGCTCGCAAAAATTATTTCATCATTGCGAAATTATGGCTCAAGCGAAAAATACGCAAATGAATATATTGGTTATAATATGCGTATGGACGCCTTACAAGCACGTTTTTTATCCATAAAGCTCTCCGATTACCCCAGTGCAATTAAACTACGACAACAAATAGCCTTACGTTATATAAATGAAATAAAGAATCCAAAAATTGTACTTCCCACACACCCAGAAGACAACTCACATGTGTTTCATCTTTTTGTCGTTCAAGTGCAAAAGCGCAATCACTTCATGGGTTTTATGGAAAAACACAGCATTCAATGCCTGATACACTACCCTATTCCTCCACATAAACAGCAAGCACTGAAAGCTTATGAAGGGTTGTCGCTTCCCATAACGGAATCTTATCATGACTCAGTAGTGAGTATTCCACTTTACCCTTCCTTAAGTGAAGTAGACCAGCGCCACATAATTAATACCCTAAATTCTTATTAGGTGCAGATTCTCAAAAAAATCAAAGCAAATTTTCTGTTTCGTGTTATTACCTACACTGGAATTCTTGGTATTTTTCGTTTAATCATAGGTTTGATTTCTCAAAAAGCAATTGCTGTATTCGTTGGTGCTCCAGGGCTGGCAGTTCTCGCTAACCTACGTAACCTTTTGGAAATTTTAGGTTCCTTTTCATCGGTTGGTACTCAAAATGGAGTAATTGCAGAGACTGCTTCTGCAAAAGATGCATCATCGCTGAGGGCACTGATGAATACTGTGATTAGTCTCTTTATGGGTGCTTCGATACTGATTGCTATTTTGCTTTTTTGGAAGCAAGAATGGCTTGCCATGCAATTGTATCTAGGAGAATCTAATGGCCTAGTCTTACAAGCAATAGCTTTTAGTTTTCCCTTCATGGGATTAATGGTACTTATTGAAGGAGTACTGAGTGGAAAGAAAGCATTCAAAGCCATTTCAGCTTTGCAGTTGACATTAGCAGGAGTTACAGCAATATTGATGATTTTGTTTTTGTACCTATTTGGATTATTAGGCGGATTGATTGCGCTGTTGTTAAGACCAATTTTCGGATTCGGAATCTATTTATATTATCTCAAGTCATCAAAACACAAAATATTTATTCCAAGAACATTTAAATTTCAATTTTTAAATCTGAAAGAGTTGCTTCCATACATTGCCATGGCTCTAATATCTGTTGGTTTTGTTCATGCCATAGAGATAGGCTTGCGTGGATTTATAACTCAAAGAATTGACATCACCTCGGCTGGTTTGTGGACAGCAATGAATTCAATTTCTTCAAACTACTTCATTTTTGTAACAGCTGTGTTTACAGTATATGTATTACCTAAATTTTCAGAAAACAACCCGTCTTTTTCGCTATTATCAGAAGCTAAGTCCATATTCAAAATGCTAATGCCAATTGTCTCGATTGGAATGTTTATTGTTTATTTTTTACGTGTACCCGTCATAAAACTGTTATATACAATCGAATTTATCCCTATTGCATCTTTGTTTAAGTGGCAATTAGCTGCCGATTGGTTTCGTATTCTATTCCTCGTCTTTGGATATTATTTGGTGGCAAAAAAGCGTCTTGTTGATTATTTCATTGTCGAATTATTCTCTTTTGCCGTTTTCATAGGTGCGAGTATATTTTTGATTGACCCCTATGGAATTGAAGGAGTTGCGATGGCTAATACATTGCGATTTGTTGGGTGTTTAATTTTGGTTGTATATTTACTTCGTGAAAAACTTGTATAAATATTATGGAAATAACGTGGTATGACATACCAAGTATAAATGATCCACGAGGCAATCTTGCTGTTTTAGAAAACAGCAAACTTCCCTTTGAGTCTAAGCGTGTCTATTATTTATATGATGTTCCAAGTGGGAGCAATAGAGGAGGACACGCACACATTAATTTAAAACAACTTGTTATTCCTTTGAGTGGTAGTTTTGAACTTGTTCTTAAAGACGGTGTTTCCGAAAAAGTTATACTTTTAAATAAACCATCGCGAGGGGTAATTATCCATGAAATGATTTGGCGAGAAATACGCAATTTTTCTGCTGGTGCTGTATGTTTGGTTTTGGCTTCTGAAGACTATTTGGAAGAGGATTATATAAGAGATTGGGAGGAGTTTAAATTAAAAGCGTAACGTTCTAAAAAACCATAACACCTTATAAAATAAACGATTTTGTGAAGACAAGTATAGCGCATAATGTAAAATTTTTTTCCCCCTTAAATTTTTAAAAGCAATGTTCCCGTCTTTGGGTTTAAAGTGAACACTTGCGCTGACTAACTTTGTATAATAGTAATTTTCTTTAATTTTTGCAATGTCGTCTTTGCTGTAACCGTATTTCTCCGCAAAAAACATCTTCAAATCTAAGAAATCGTGAGAGTTACTCGAGTAGGAAGTTTTGTGTACCCTGTAGGTTATTAAAGATTCATAAACAAACCCGAAACTACAATTTTGGGTTAGGTCTGTCAAAATAGGGTAATCCTCTATTTTGAATCCCATTTCAACATAGTGATCAAAATCTACGAATTTATCTAATGCACTTTTTCTAAAACAACACCCAACATTAGGTGTGCCTATTGTCTGAACGTGTTTTGCATATGTTAATTCATTCAAAATCTTCTTGTTGTGAAATCTTCTGGTTTTTTTTCTGTATTCAAAAAAAACATCATAACCGGAGTCAACAAAACTATAAGTAAGGTTTATATCAAGTGCGTCAACTAAAATCTGTAATGCATCCTCGCTTGAAAGCCAATCGTCTCCTGCTAAATCAAATATGTATTTCCCAGAACATCTATCCAAAGTTGCTTTAAAGTTTTTTAGTATGCCAAGGTTGTTTTTGTTTTGAAGGGCCTTTATGTGCTTGTGTTTTTCAGCGTATTTTTCGATTATATTGAAAGTGTCATCGGTTGATGCGTCATCACCAATAATAATCTCAAAAGGAAAAGTTGTTTTTTGACGAAGTACAGAATCTAACGCATCTTTGATGTATCTTTCGCTATTGTATGTAAGTATGTGTACCGATAACTTCATAAAAAACAATCGTATTTAAATGATGTCAAAAGTAAGCATTGCAATTATAACTCCTTCCCTTGGAAATGGTGGAGCAGAACGTGTTTCATCTCAAGTTTCTATTTTTTTGTCAAATTTAGGCTATGATGTGACTGTTTTTGCAGCCTATTCAAATCAGGATTTTCAATTTAAAGGAACCTATGTTCATCTCGGGTTAGATAAAAACAAAGGAAATCCATTTTCTTTAATGCGTCGATCGTTTTTTAAGCTATTTACTTCAATTAAAAATGGAAGTTTCGATATTGTAGTTGATTTTAGGTCACGTCGTATTTTTTTTATTGAGACTCTTTTTCATTTGTTCATTTATTCAAAAGTCAAGCACGTTTTTTTAACCATTCATCTTCCTCTTATTGAAAAATACATACCCAGACCCTGGTTTATTTTTAAGCCTATTTATAAAAGAGCAACTGGTCTAATAGCTGTTTCACAGGCTATAAACGACAATTTAACAGTGTTAGGATACTCAAATTCAAAAAACATTAAAAATGCCATTGATTTTGGTTATATAGATGATAAGAAACACGAGGCACTAGATTTTTCCAATATCCCCTATGTGTTGGCAGTAGGAAGAATGGACGATGACATCAAACGTTTCGATCATATTATCAAGGCTTATGCAAATAGTGTATTGCCCGGAAAAGGAGTTCAACTAGTGATTTTGGGAGACGGAAAAATAAAACCAGAGTTAATCGAATTATCAAAAAATATTGGTGGTGAAGATCTAATTCGCTTCGAAGGATTTCAAAAGAATCCATTTAAATATTTCGCTAAGGCCCATTCTTTTGTTCTTGCAAGTCGTTTTGAAGGCTTTCCAATGGTGCTTATTGAGTCTTTGGCCTGTGGCACGCCCGTTATTTCTTACGATTGCCTTACAGGTCCATCCGAAATTATTAATGATGGGCACAATGGTCTTTTAGTAGAAAATGGAAATATAGCTGCATTATCAACTGCCATTTCAAGAATGCATTCGGATGAAAAGCTTTATGCGTTTTGCAAGAACAATGCGCGACAATCTGTTGATCATCTAGCTATGGAGCATATTCAACAGCAGTGGTTGACTTTACTCGAAACTACTGCGGTTTAACAACAACCTCAGTGACCAAGCCATCCTCACACTTGTATGTTTTGCCGGGATATTTTTGAATGATTCCAAAATCATGTGTCGCCATCAGTACAGTAGTGCCTTGTTTGTTTACAGCGCGCAATACATCCATAATTTCCCATCTCGTGATGGGGTCAAGGTTGCCTGTGGGTTCATCGGCCAGCAATACTTTCGGGTGATTGAGCAAAGCACGACCAATAGAAAGCCGTTGTTGCTCACCGCCTGACAGCGTTTGTGGAAACTTCTTTTCTTTTCCTTCAAGATTTATTAGTGTCAATACTTTAGCAATGCGGGCATCGCGTTCTGACTTGTTCTTCCAGCCTGTTGCGCGCAATACAAAAGCCAAGTTTTGATATACATTACGATCGGGGAGTAGTTTAAAATCTTGAAAAACAATACCCAACGAACGTCTTAATTTGTGTACATGCCTGCTTTTAAGTTTTGCCAATGCCGTGTCGCAGATTCTAATTTCTCCTAATTTCAGCGGAAGTGCGGCGTAAAGTGTTCTTATCAAACTGCTTTTTCCACTTCCTGTTCTTCCAATAAAATAAACAAACGCCCCAGCATCAATATCAAGTGATACCTTGTCTAGCACCATATTTTTATTCTGTTGTATGACCGCATTTTGTATTGAAATAATAGGTGTTTCCATATAGGGTTAAAAGTAAGCATGTTTTTTAGAAGATGTTAAACAAGAATAGATATTTATTCACTGATATAAATTTAAAATTAATCTAAAAAGGCTAATTTTGTTTAATAATTAAATTAAATAATGAAAATATACTTAATTATAAAAATAAATATGACAAATTTGCCTCAAATTAAAACTATGTGTGGAATTGTATGTGCTTTAGATGTAAAGCAGCCAACCGAAGAACTTCGACCGCAATTGCTAGAGATGTCCAAAAAAATTCGCCATCGTGGACCAGATTGGAGTGGTATCTATGCTGATGATCATGCCATATTTGCGCATGAGCGCTTAGCCATTGTTGATCCAGCTTCCGGAAAACAACCTTTGTTCAGCCCAGACAAACAACTTGTGCTTGCGGCAAATGGTGAGATATACAACCACAGTGAGCTTCGTGCTACCACCCCTAATTATGCTTATCAAACAGGTTCTGACTGTGAAGTTATCTTGGCTTTATACCAGCAAAAAGGCGTTGACTTTATCGACGATTTGAACGGTATTTTTGGTTTTGCACTCTATGACGCCGCAAACAAAGATTTTTTAATTGCCAGAGACCACATGGGTATAATTCCACTCTATTATGGTTTTGATCAGGCAGGAACACGCTATGTGGCTTCAGAACTAAAAGCATTAGAAGGGGTGTGTCATACCATTGAGGTTTTTCCTCCAGGTCACTATATGACTTCAAAAGACGATGCTCCTCAAAAATGGTATTCACGTGATTGGGAAGACTACGAAGCTGTTAAAGACAACCCGACCAGTATTGAAGACTTGGGTAAGGCACTTGAAGATGCGGTTCACCGTCAGCTTATGAGTGATGTGCCTTATGGTGTTTTGCTATCAGGAGGTCTGGATTCGTCCATTACTTCGGCATTGGCTAAAAAATTTGCAAAGAACCGTGTTGAGGCAGATGACAAACAAGAAGCTTGGTGGCCACAACTCCACTCTTTTTCTATTGGTTTAGAGG
>PKDQ01000017.1 GCA_002862645.1 Flavobacteriaceae bacterium
GGCTTGGTCTTGATTTAATTGAACGAATAATTGTAGTAATTGTAGTAGGAGGAATATTTGAACTAATCAAAAACAAATTAAACAAATCGAAAAACTAAACCATAGGCATATCTTCTTCTTTTAGTTCAGCTACTTCTAATCCTCTTAAGTTAAATTTCTCTACCTTGGTAAGATGAAAAAAATAATCTTTATTGTAATAACAATATCTTTCTTTGGAACAGCTCATATAAACGCCCAGCAATTGTCTAAAAATGACGCATTTGATGTTTTGTCAAAATGGGTAGGTAAATGGAAAAATAGTGTGATTTTTGAAGAATCTGTTTGGGTGTCTAAAAGTTTTGAAACTCGAGGGATAACAGATTCAAAGTTGATACTTTCCAATAATTACATTGAAATGACAGCTTATGGCAACGGTGAAACTAACAAACATATAATTTGTTATGACCAAAATTCAAATCAGTTCAATCGTTGGGAATTTAAAAGCGACAGTAGCAATACTTTTTGGACAGGAAAGTGGAATCAAAGGGAGAGCACTATGACTTGGAGCTATATAGATTTTTCAAGTACAGGTATCAGCGGTGAAATAATTGAAAAGTTTAAGTCAGATGAAATAATCAATGTAAAAGTTATTATGAAAGATAAAAATGGAAAACAGCTGCTTCTAATAACTTCTAAAGCTCAAAAAATATAAACCACGCTAAAAATATTAATTCACATATATCGATGATACCCATATAGGCTAAAGTTAAAGGCTACTTTAAATTTAGTATTTTTGTATTATGAAAACGAAACATTTATTTTGGATTGTTCCCCTCGCAATTATTGTTATTTTATTTTTTTCACTTTTTAGTTTTAATAACAGCGCTGTTCGAAAATTAGAAGCTGTTAAAACAAGTTTGTCAAATGTAGAGTCATCTTACCAGCGAAGAGCTGATGTCATAACAGGACTTGTAAATACGGTTAAGGGTGCAGCAAACTTTGAAAAAGAAGTACTTACCGAAGTGGTTGAAGCAAGGGCGAAGGCAGGTCAAACAAATTTCAACTTAAATGACTTAAGCGCCAATAGCATTAATCAATTTGCAGATGCACAACAAGCTTTGTCAGGTGCTTTATCACGACTTTTGGTAACCGTGGAGCGCTACCCTGAGCTTAAGGCCACGCAAAACTTTTTAGAATTTCAATCTCAGTTAGAGGGTACAGAAAACAGAATTAATGTGGAGCGCAACCGATATAATCAAGCGGTGAATACATACAATACACACATAAAGGTTTTTCCAAATGCAATCTATGCAGACTGGTTAGGATTCTCTGAGGAATTTCAAAGATTTCAATCAAGCGAAGGCTCCCAAGATGCTCCAGAAATCAGTTTTGACTAGTCTCATATGGAATTAGCGTCATTTCTCTCACAAGAACAGATCCAAGAGCTTGCAGTTGTAATTTCAAAAGCAGAGCTTTTAACCTCTGGAGAGATAAGACTACACCTTGAAGAGAAATGTACAATTGACGCCCAAGCACGTGCTGTTGAAGTGTTTGAAACGCTTGGTATGGAGCAAACCAACCTCAACAATGGTGTATTGATTTATATTTCATACGGAGATCAAAAATTTGCTTTATGTGGCGACAAGGGCATTCATGAAAATCTTTCCAAACGTTTTTGGTCTTCGCTTGGCAATGGACTAAGACGCGCCTTTAAAAACCAAGACTATTTTAAGGGAATCTCCAACACCATCATGGAATGCGGCAGGCAGCTAAGAGTACATTTCCCCTATCAACATGACGATATAAATGAGCTCGAAAATCATGTTACCTTTGAAGAAGATCTAACATGAAAAAGCAGTTTTTATATGTAATAGCTCTTTTGTGCTTTGGTGCTCAGTCATACGCACAATACGAAATTCCACAAAAGCCAAGTAATCAAAGAGCAGTATATCAATACAAAAAAGGCAAAATATTAAAGCCTGACCAAGTTAGGGGATTAAACCAAAAGCTTGTTAGGTATGCAGACAGCACCTCTACTCAAATTGTGGTCGCTGCCATAAACTCAACTGAAGGTGAAGACATACTTTATTTGGGCGCTCAATGGGCCAACAAATGGGGTATTGGTCAAGAAAAACAAGACAATGGAATTTTTATTTTAGTAGCCAAGGGCGACAGAAAAATATCCATAAATACAGGTTATGGTGTTGAAGAATACCTCACTGATGCCTTAAGCAAGCGAATTATCAATAATACCATTAGACCCGCGTTTAAAAAGGGCGATTACTACAAAGGTCTTAATAAAGCAACTGATCAAATTATTGCAATACTTGATGGCAATTTTGACGCTAGCGAATTAAAGAAAAGAGATCTTACCCCATGGGATTTTTTTTTATGGACTTTTATTTTTTTGGTCCCATTTATTATTATAGCGCACTTGATGTGGATAAGGCGCGAATGGAAGAAAAGAAAGGAGGACGGTCAAGATGTTACCTTTGGCGAAATATTTAGGGACTATACTTTCAATGACGGGGTATTATACCATCCAGGCGGGAGCATTTCCAGTCAACAGTCTTCAGGATCTTACGGCGGCGGCTTTGGCGGCGGCGGATTTGGTGGTGGTGGCTTTGGCGGCGGTGGCGCTAGTGGAGGTTGGTAATAATTACCTTAAACGGTATTATCCAATTGTCTAGTCAAATTCAATTTGAACTTGTTAGTCCGGAGAATTAGAATTTAATTAAACAACTTTAGCTCTCTAAAGAGGAGTTTAGTATAATCGTACAATCTAATACGCCTGAAACGGGGCAGTCCCTTTTTGCTTCTTCTGCCAACTCCTGAAACTTTTCAATGCTAATTCCTGAAACTTTGCCTTTTAGATTTAAAATTATAGAAACAAATTTGCCGTCTTCAAAAGTTAGAGCCGCATCAGTGTTTAACTCATCTGGGCTATATCCAGCTTCATTCAAAACAAAACTTAGTTTCATATTAAAGCAGCCAGCTAGAGCAGCTGCAATCAGCTCCTCAGGATTTGTTCCTAGCTCACCGTTATCATTTTCAAACCTTGTTTTAAAACTATAAGGCATATCTTTAAATGCCTTGCTTTGAACATTTAAGATACCATTTCCGTTGGCGCCATCACCTTTCCAAATCGCATTTACTTTTCTTACCATTGTTTGTATTTTTTATGAATATAATACTTAATTCCGAATCCTTTGCGCTTCTTCAGATAAGTTGCTTTTTATAATTTCAATTTCTTGTGTTGGGTTATTTAAAAGATTATTTTGCTCATAAGCATCACTGTTTAAGTCATAAAGTAACTCTGTTCTATCGGCCTCTACAATGAGCTTATATTGGTTATCCCTAACGGCATAACTTACCACTCCATTTAGCGACTTTTCTGCATACGCATGTGTTCTTACAGTGGCATTTGCGTTTCCAATTAACGAATAGAAACTCCTGCTGTTGTGCTTTGCTGTTATTTCCCCACCTGCCATTTGGGCAATGGTTGTAAAAAGATCTGTAGACTGAATAAGCGCTGCTTCACGTACCCCTTTCCTGCTGACCCCAGCACCAGCAATTACCATGGGAACATTGATACCACCTTGATAGATGCTTCCCTTTGCCCGTCTAGGTCTATATGGTGTTTGAATAACTTGACTTGGCGTTCCATTGTCACCCAAAAAAATGACAATGGTATTTTCTAAGCCATTTGGAATGGCAGCAATTACGCGCCCAAGCTCTTTATCCAAAGCTTCAATAGCTGAAAAGTAATATGGCAATGGGTTTGTTTCAATGCTAACATCATCAGAAGGCAAACTTCCTTGTTGATGTAAATTGGTAGGCGCAAGATGAAATGGCGTGTGCGGTGCGTTATAGGCAAGCCATAAAAACCAAGGTTTTTCTCGGCTACCGATCCATTCTATAGCTCTATTGGAAAATGCTGTGGTGGTATAGGTAGTATTGTCTACTCTAATACCATTGATAACCTCTTTCCAATTGGTGTAGGAACTCACACCACCTCCCAAAACCCCATAAAAATGATCTATACCCATGGTGTTGGGGTCTGTAATGTTATTTGACAAGTGCCATTTCCCAATTAGTGCAGTATCATAAGCACCATTTGATTGGGTTTTAATAAAATCATGCAAGGTTTCTTCGCTTAACGAAATATCTTGCTCCACCTCCAAAACCCCATTATGGTAGCCAAGCTTTCCCGTTATTATAGATGCTCTTGTTGGAGAACATACAGGATAAGCCCACATATTGTCAAAAGTAATGCCGCTATTGGCCAACATTTCAAGTGTTGGCATTTGAGGTTTTTCTGACCCCTCTGAATAGTTTGGAGTAGCATCTTTGCCCATATCGTCTGCAATTACAAACAGAATGTTTGGCGGTGGTGTTTCCGAAATGACTTCTTTTTCAGAGACTTCTTGTTTGCCGCAAGACAAAATAAGATGGCATATCATTAAAAGGATGCTAAAAGTTCTCGCCATGGTCATTAGACACTGTAAATTCAAAAAAGTTTGTTTTAAAAAAATTAAAAGACACTTAGAGCTTTGCATTTGAAACTCGCGCGGTTACCTCAATATCTGCAGCTTTGATGGCATTAAAGCCTCCAGCAACGTCAATTACATTGTGGATGCCCCTGCTTTTAAGAATTGAAGCAGCAATCACAGAACGATAACCTCCCGCACAATGCACATAAAAGGGTTTATCTGCGGGGAATTCAGCCAAATGATGGTTAATAAAATCAAGTGGCGTATTTTCTGCAATTGGTATATGCCCTGAATCATATTCGGTTGTTTTACGCACATCAAAAATATGAATACTGTCTTTTTCAAGATCGGCTTTAAGCGTTGTTGCTGAAACAGAAACAAGGCTGTCTATTTCTTTAGAAGCCTTTTTCCAAGCGTCAAAACCACCTGCTAAATAGCCAATGGTATTATCAAACCCAACTCGTGATAGTCTCGTAACGGCTTCTTCTACGCGTTCATCATCGGCAACCAACAAAATGGGTTGTTTTACATCAGCGATTAGTGTGCCTACCCAAGGAGCAAAACCACCATCAAGACCAATAAAAATAGACCTTGGAATATGTCCTCTTATATAGTCGTTATGGTGTCTTACATCCAAAACAATAGCACCAGTTTCATTGGCTATAATTTCAAATGCACCTGGCGATAGTGCGTGTTTCCCCGTTTCAATTACTGCGTCCAAATCCGGATACCCTTCTTTGTTCATCTTAACATTGAGTGGAAAATAGTTTGGAGGTGGAAGTAGTCCCTCGTTGACTTCTTTAATAAAAGTCTCTTTGTCCATGTCAGCACGAAGTGCGTAATTCATTTTTTTCTGATTGCCGAGGGTGTCAACCGTTTCTTTCATCATGTTTTTCCCACAGGCCGATCCTGCACCGTGTGCTGGATATACAATGACATCATCAGCAAGCGGCATGATTTTGTTGCGCAAGCTATCAAAGAGTGTTCCCGCCAATTGCTCTTGGGTCATTTCTTCTCCTTTTTGAGCCAAATCTGGACGACCAACATCTCCCAAAAAGAGCGTGTCACCTGTAAAGATAGCATGGTCTTTTCCGTTGGCATCGCGCAACAAATAGGTGGTGCTTTCCATGGTGTGTCCAGGTGTGTGTAAGGCAATAATAGTGGCTTCTCCTAGCTTAAATTCCTGCCCATCTGAGGCAATCAGTGCTTTAAAATTGGGGTTGGCATTTGGACCAAAAATAATAGGCGCATTGGTTTTTTTGGCGAGGGTCAAATGGCCACTTACAAAGTCGGCGTGAAAATGCGTTTCAAACACATACTTAATGCTAGCACCATCTCGTTCAGCGCGTTCCAAGTATGGGCTGGTTTCGCGCAGTGGATCAACAACGGCCGCTTCACCATTGCTTTCGATATAGTAAGCCCCTTGTGCCAAACAACCCGTGTATAACTGCTCTACTTTCATGCGATTTATGGTATTTGCCTCACAAAAGTACAAATTTAGCTAGCTTTTGCTTAGCAAAACATTCTTTACCTTGTGGCAATGAAATTATTCTTACGTGTATTTTCTTTTTTATTTTTCATTGGACTCTTGTCTTGTCAAGTAAATGATGAAAAGCCCAACAGCAACAGCTATACTAATAATGAGAATACGTCAAATTCAATCAAAACCTACTTGGCTTTAGGCGACAGTTATACCATTGGGCAGAGTGTTGCCGATAGCCTCCGCTGGCCCAATCAACTTATCAAAACACTGAATAAAGAAGAAATTAAGTTTGAGGCTCCACAAATTATTGCACAAACTGGTTGGACTACAGATGAACTACTCACTGCTATAAATGCCGCTAGTATTAAAGTGAAATATGATTATGTATCCTTGCTAATCGGAGTAAACAATCAATATCGCGACAGAAGTGTTGAAAACTTTGAACCCGAATTTATCAAATTGTTAAACCGTGCTACTGCCCTGACAAATAATGGCGCTAGTCGTGTTTTTGTTTTATCCATTCCAGACTGGGGTGCAATGCCCTTTGCTGAAGGTCAAGATCGTAGTCGTATTACAGCAGAAATTAATGCCTATAATAATTCCATTAAAAGGATTTGTGAACAGCGCAACATTGATTTTTTTGACATCACGCCCATTTCACGCGAAGCATTAAACAATCCAGTATATGTAGCTGTCGACGGCTTGCATCCCAGCGGTGAAATGTATGCCGAATGGGTAAAGACGGTAATCCCTTTTTTTAACTAACAAGATGAAGCGCCATAAAGAAGCTGCACAGCAATTGGACAAGAAAGATGCTTTAGCGTCTTTTAGAGCGCGTTTTTTTCATCCTGAAAAGGAAATTTATTTAGATGGTAATTCACTTGGTAAACAACCGCTTGATGCAAAAGAAACCCTTATCACAATCTTAGATGAACAGTGGGGCAAAAAACTGATTCGCAGCTGGAACGATCATTGGTTAGCACTACCCAAGCGGATTGCATCCAAATTGGCATCACTCTTAAACGCAGAACCCAAGGAAGTATTGGTCGGAGAATCAACTTCTGTGAATTTATATAAACTAGCACATGCCTTGCTTACGTCTGGGCAGTTTCCAAAGCAACTATTAACCGATTCACTCAATTTCCCAACGGATAACTATATCCTACAAGGCATTAGCGAGCAATTGCCCACCGCTGCTCCCATCACCATTAACTATTCAAGTGATTTGACGGCTGATATTGCGTTGCTAAAAGAAACCATCAAGTACAATCCGGGTATCTTGTGCCTAAGTCTGGTGAGTTATAAAAGTTCGTACTACTACCCAATGAAGGCACTCAACAACTTCGCAAAAGAACAAAAGAGCATCATTATTTGGGACCTGAGTCACGCGGTGGGGGCGGTTGATATAGACCTAAAGCAAACCGCTACCCTAGCAGCTATTGGTTGTACCTATAAATACCTTAATGGCGGTCCTGGTGCACCTTCATTTATGTACGTAGACCAATCGTTAATTGCGTCCCTAAAAACCCCAATCCAAGGCTGGTTTGGGCATGCAAAACCATTTGATTTTGCACCAGACTATCGAGCAGCACAAGGCATTGAAAAATTTGACGCAGGCACGCCTCAAATTTTGTCCTTAGCTACCCTAGAAGTGGGTCTTGACATTACGCTTGAAGCGGGAATAGGTCGCATAAGAGCTAAAAGTGAGCAGATGGGAATCTATTTGTCAAGCCTAATAAAAGCAGAACTACTACCTTTGGGCTATTCATTGGAGAGTCCTGAGGAGGCTAGCGAACGGGGCGCCCACATTACCATTTCACACGAAGAATCTTGGCGCATTTGCCAATGCTTGTTAAGCCCCAAAGGCGATCGCTTAAAAATCATCCCTGATTTTAGACCGAACCGTTTTATTCGATTGGGGATTGCCCCGCTTTATACACACTATGAAGATTTGTGGGAGACGGTATGTCGCCTAAAACAAATTGTCTTGGAGAAGGAATACGAATCTCACGATGGGAATCAGCCAACGGTAACCTAATTTCTAAGGCTACCTTCGTTCATAAACTTCCTCAAAGGGCACCCGACAACGCTCGCCCCAAATGCCTTTATTCCCATCACGGATACCACATGATATAATCATATTTATGTCTGTCCCCCTTGGCAACGTGAGTAATTTTTTTACGCTTTTGCTGTCAAAACCTTCCATGGGGCAAGTATCGTATCCTTTTTCGGCCATAGCAAGCATAAAGGTTTGTGCCGCAAGGGCACAAGACTTGTGTACGACGGTTCTCATTTGGGTTTCGGATACCTCACGAACCACTGGGCGAAAAAGGCCCATTACGAACACAACGATTTTCCTCACTATTCCCAGTAATCGAAAAAACCGTGCATACAACAACGGCATCAATTTGCCGTAGTATACCTCTCTCACTGCGATGCGCTTCACCTGTCTATCTTTTGGGCTATTTCTTTTGATATTCCCTTTTTCGAAGTTTAACAAAAACTTGGCTCGAGAACGAAAAAGATCCTGACGAGTAACAAAAACAACCCATTGCTGGGCGGTTGAGGCTGCCGTTTGACCCAGGCAGGCTTTGGTTAAATCTGCGCTCCATTTAGGGTCAACGAGATGGATGAATTGCCACAGTTGCATGTTTGAACTTGTAGGTGCCAACGTTGCCTGCCTAAGGCAGTCTTCAATGTCATTTGGCGGAATTGATTTTTTGCCACTGAAAAGACGCACAGAACGCCTGTGCTCTAATAGGTTTTGTAAATGCATATCGAAAGATACAGTAATTAGTCAGTGTAGGGAAATGGACTATTTATTGATTTTTATTTTTTCATCATTTCATTAAATAAGCCCCATAACCTTATGGTTACCAACAATTAGCCTACTTTTGCCGCTTAAATTTTATACCCTTGAAACGATTTCAATTTATAGATAAGTCCACTGGTGGCAGTGTTAAAAACGATCTTCTTTCTGGAATTACGGTTGCTTTGGCCTTGGTTCCCGAAGCCGTAGCCTTTGCCTTTGTGGCGGGCGTATCGCCTGTTGTTGGACTTTATGGTGCCTTTATGATGGGTATTATCACGGCTATTTTTGGTGGTCGTCCCGGCATGATTTCTGGCGCAACGGGTGCCATGGCAGTAGTCATGGTTCATTTGGTCAGCGAGGGAAATTCTCTTGGTGGTAGCGATACCGCCGGACTACAGTTTTTATTTGTAACCCTTATTTTGGCGGGTTTGATTCAAGTATCAGCGGGAGTATTACGCCTTGGAAAGTTTGTGCGTATGATTCCTCATTCGGTGATGATGGGTTTTGTAAACGGACTGGCGATTGTTATCTTCTTATCACAGTTGGGCATGTTTAAAAGTCAGGGTGTATGGCTGTCTGGTTCAGCACTTTTCACCATGATCGGGCTGGTGGCTTTGACCATGGGCATTATGGTTGGCCTACCTTACCTTACCAAAAAAGTACCCGCAGCACTTACGGCGATTGTGGTCGTATCCCTATTGGTCGTCTTTGGAAATTTGGAAACGGAAACCGTTCGCTCTTTTGTGGTTGCCAATGGCGGTACGGGCATTCAAGCGGGCTTTCCCAGTTTCAAAGTCCCTTTAATTGGGTTTTCGATCGATAACCTCTTATTTATTTTGCCTTATGCCTGTATACTTGCAGCCATAGGTCTTATCGAATCTTTGATGACCCTAAACCTCATAGACGAACTCACAGACTCACACGGCAGTGGAAACCGAGAATGTGCCGCACAGGGCTTGGGCAATATAGTGAATGGATTCTTTGGCGGTATGGGCGGTTGCGCCATGATTGGGCAAAGTATTATCAACATCAAATCGGGTGGACGTGGACGTTTGTCGGGGATTACGGCAGCATTGGCCTTGTTGGGCTTTATCTTGTTTGGCGCTAGCTATATCGAGCAGGTACCCATAGCAGCCTTGGTAGGCGTGATGTTTATGGTGGTCTTTGGCACCTTTGCTTGGAGTTCTTTTCAGGTTTGGAACAAGGTTCCCAAATCGGATGTAATTGTTATTGTTTTGGTCACGGCACTCACGGTTATTTTTGATTTGGCCATAGCCGTACTAGCAGGGGTAGTGGTATCTTCTTTGGTCTTTGCTTGGGAGAATGCCAAGCGCATACGGGCACGGAAACACACAGATGACCACGACGTAAAGCACTACGAAATATACGGCCCACTGTTCTTTGGTTCCATAGAGCTGTTCAACAGCAAGTTTGATGTGCAAAACGACCCAGATGAAGTAGTGATTGACTTTAAAGATTCGCGTATTGTGGATCAGTCCGCCATTGAGTGCGTGAACAAACTAACGGAGCGCTACTTGAAAAAAGGGAAGAATATTCACTTACGCCATTTGTCTTCGGATTGTGTGAAGCTGATTAAAAAGGCCGAAAAGATTTGTGATGTAAACGTCTTGGAAGACCCAGACTATTTTGTGGCGATTGACAACTTTAGGCAGTCACAGATGGCTTTGTCAAAAGGATAAAAAAAACCCTGCCTTTTGGCAGGGTTTTTTTGTAAACATGAAATTAAGTAAGGTTGGTTATTTTACCAATTTCGTTGTTAGTTCTTGTTTACCGGCCTTAACCGTTACCAAGTACATGCCTTTGTTTAAATCAGCAACATCTAAACTAAATGCTGCTGCATTTGGTGTAGCACGCATAACTTCGCGTCCTGTAATGTCAAAGATGCTAACGTTGTCAACAACAACACCTGCACTTACATTAAGTGTGTTTTCAACAGGGTTAGGGTAGGTAACAAAATTAAATTCGTCTATTTCCCCTACACTTAGCGGTGTTCCTTTGTATGCATAAAGGTTATCATACCAAACCTTATTGTTGAGATTTGATGTAATACCAAATTCCTTAAACCCTGTAAAATTAGTTAGGTTTACTGTGAGATCAACCGATAACCATTGACCAGCTATAAGGGCTGGAGAAGAAGCTACATTTAAATTCATCTCTAAAGCACCACCACCAGGTTGATTAACAAATTTTAAGTTAAACACTGATGATGTTAAATCTGTTCCTGCCTCAATATAAATGTCAACGTGTAAGTTTGTAAATGCACTTACATCAACGCCAGCATTTAATACAATTCCTTGACAAGCGTTTCCTAAATACGCTGTTGTAGCATTTCCAGCAACAGAAATTTGTGAAACAGAATTTGCACCACACCAACCAGCATCAAAATTACTAGCAACATCAGTATAAGCGTCACTGTATAATGAAATCACGTCAGCTGCATTTCTCGCTGGGGGCGTTGGAGCAGCAGCGGAAGGTCCTGCTGGAGTTGTAACACCATCACCTGTCTGGGCTAGATTATCAATGTAGATCGTCCAGTCTGCACTACCATCACCCTGCTGAGTTAGGTCGTTAAAGAACGCAATCACAGTCTGATCTGCTGGCATAGCACCAGTGAAGTCAAACGACATTGCTTCCCAGCCTGTACCACCGTGACTTACTTTACGCTCGACGTTTGCTGCGTCAAACTTCAGCGTAATGTCTCTAGCAACTGTTGAGTGGACATTAGCAGTTATTACTTCACCGTTAGCTGCATCGACCGCTGTATCCAAGGTGATCTTTACACCAGCCCAGTTTTGACCTGCACCCTTAACATACTTGAGTGAGTTAGCATTGTCTGGACCTGCTTCTACGGTGGCAACACCACCATCAAAGCCGGTAATTTCATAAGCGTCGGCCGCTTCTTCAAAGTCAACTGGAAGCGCAATGGTTGGACCAGCGGTTCCACCAGTAGTCTGGGCTAGATTATCAATGTAGATCGTCCAGTCTGCACTACCATCACCCTGCTGAGTTAGGTCGTTAAAGAACGCAATCACAGTCTGATCTGCTGGCATAGCACCAGTGAAGTCAAACGACATTGCTTCCCAGCCTGTACCACCGTGACTTACTTTACGCTCGACGTTTGCTGCGTCAAACTTCAGCGTAATGTCTCTAGCAACTGTTGAGTGGACATTAGCAGTTATTACTTCACCGTTAGCTGCATCGACCGCTGTATCCAAGGTGATCTTTACACCAGCCCAGTTTTGACCTGCACCCTTAACATACTTGAGTGAGTTAGCA
>PKDQ01000035.1 GCA_002862645.1 Flavobacteriaceae bacterium
TTGATGTGCCTGAGCGTTATTATACATCTATAGATAAAGGTACTGCAGCAACCGTTGAAATTCCATCCTTTGATTACCGCTACCAAAGTCGTGTAACGCATAAGGGAACCCACATAAGCCCAGGCAACAGAACCTTTAAAGTTACCGTTGCAGCAGACAACAAGCTAAACCTTGCACCCAATACCATAACCGTTGTAAAACTCGTAGACTACCAAAAATCAGATGCCCTAGTTGTGCCGCTAGAAGTTGTTTCTGAAAATTTTGAAGGAACGCAATATGTATATGTGGTTACTGATAGCAATAAGGCAGAAAAAAGATTTATTGAAACTGGCCTTGTTGAAGGTGATGTAGTTGAAGTTATCAGCGGATTAAATCCCGAAGATCGTGTCATTGACGAAGGGGCGCGTTTGGTCAAAGAAAATGAAAACATCCGAATTACCAATGCCTTATGAGTCAAGAAAATAAATCCAACTCCGCTTTTGGTTTATCGGTTTGGGCTATAAAAAACAGTACTATTATTTACGTACTGATGGGTATTTTCCTAATTCTAGGAGGTACGGCATACGTTAATATGCCAAGAGAAAACTTCCCTGAAATCACAGAAACGACCATTTTTATAAGCACCCCCTATCCTGGGAATACAGCCCAAGACATTGAACGCTTTGTAACCGATCCGCTTGAAGAAGGCATCAAAGGCATCAGCAACATAACCGAAATCACCTCTACCTCGCAGGATGACTATTCCATTGTTTCCATTGAATTTGATGAGGACATTGACGTTGACCTTGCTAAGCAACGCGTAAAAGATGAAGTGGATGCAGTGGTTGCTTCTGAAGACTGGCCAACTTTTAACAATGCCAAGCTAGAACCTGCTGTTTTTAATTTGAATTTCTCTGAAGAGTTTCCCATTCTAAACGTAAGCATACAGGGAGATTATCCCATAGACCGACTCAAAAGCTATGGTGAAATTTTAGAGGAACGCATTGAGCAGTTGAACGAAATCAAAGCTGTTGATATTAGGGGGGCACAAGACAAGGAAATTGAAGTCGCTGTAGATATCCGAAAAATGATGGCATCTAAGGTGAGCTTTAACGATGTGGTTCAGAGTATTGCCAATGAAAACATGACGGTCTCGGCAGGCAGCATGCGTGGTGGTGGGCAACGCAGAAGTGTGCGTGTTGTTGGAGAGGTAAGTAAGCCTTCAGAACTTGAAGACTTTGTCGTTACCAACGAAAAAGGAACCGTTTCTCTTGGTGAGATTGCTACCATATCTTTTAGGGGTCAAGAAACGACCAGTTATGCACGCGATTTTGGCGTATCAACTGTTATGCTTGATGTCAAAAAACGCGGTGGCAAAAACCTAATACAGGCAGCTACCAGCGTTCGCCAAATCGTATCGGAAGCCCAACAAAATGACTTCCCCGAAGATCTAAGTGTGACAGTTTCAAATGATATGTCATCGCTAACCCTCAACCAAGTCAACGATTTGGTAAACAACATCTTGTTTGGGGTATTGTTGGTGGTAACAGTACTCACTTTTTTCTTGGGGTTCCGCAACGCTTTATTTGTTGGTTTTGCCATTCCCATGTCTATGTTTATCTCGTTTGTTATCCTACAAGCCCTAGGTTATACCATGAATACCATGGTACTATTTGCCCTAGTTATGGGGCTTGGAATGTTGGTAGATAACGGAATTGTAGTAGTAGAAAATGTATACCGCCTAATTGAAAAAGAAGGCATGTCACGCATTGAAGCTGCCAAAACAGGCGTAAGTGAAATTGCTTACCCCATTATCATTTCAACTGCAACTACTGTAGCGGCGTTTATTCCGTTGGGCTTTTGGCCAGGCATCATGGGGCAGTTTATGATTTATTTTCCGATTACGCTATCCATTGTATTAGGCTCATCCCTATTTGTTGCACTGCTATTCAATTCCATGCTGGTTTCCAAATTCATGGATGTAGAAGAAAAAAACATGACACGAAAAGGGCTTATTCGCTTGAGCATAATCTTAGGAGGTGTTGGTTTTTTCTTTATGCTTATTTCAGCCAACACAAGAGGCTTTGGAAGTTTTATGATTACGATTGCTGCTCTGTTTTGGTTATACCGTTATTTTATCAAGAGGCTTGCCCAGAAATTTCAACAATTTTTCCTAAATAATTTGGAGCGCAACTATGAAAAGCTGCTTCAATTTGCCATGCGTGGTTGGCGTGCCTATGCCTTTGTTTTTGGAACTATTGCGTTGTTACTTACCTCATTTGTTTTGGTCGGTATTGCCAGTCCAAAAGTGGAGTTTTTTCCAGACAATGAGCCGAGTCAAATTATCGTATATATCGAATATCCACAAGGAACAGATATTGACAAAACCAATGCCATTACTAAAAGAATTGAGCAAGTGGTGATTGAAACGGTCAATAATGAAAAATACATTGATGAGGGCACCAATTTTATGGTGGAGTCTCTTGTTTCACAAGTGGGCGAAGGTGCTGGAAACCCGCAAACAGATGGCGGATCACAAGCAGAAATGCCACACAGAGGAAAAATTACTGCCACCATGCGCGAATACAAATTCCGCCGCGGACTCTCTAGTGAAGTGCTCAGAAGCGAAGTCCAACAACAACTGCAAGGCAAGTTTTCTGGTGTGAGTATTTCAGTAGAAAAAGACGCTAATGGTCCGCCTGTTGGTTACCCCGTCAATATTGAAATATCTGGAGATAATTATATTAAATTAATTAAGGTCGCAAACGATGTGCGCAGCTTTATCATTAAGGAAAATATTCCTGGAATAGAAGAGTTAAAAGTAGATGTAAACCGCAACAAGCCTGGCATGGAGGTTACAGTTGACAGGCGAAAGGCAGGAAGTCTTGGCGTTAGTGCTGGTCAGGTTGGATTCCAATTGAGACGTGCGCTTTTTGGTGAAAAAGCAGGCGTATATAAAAAAGAGGGTGAGGACTACGACATCAATGTGCGTTTTCAAGAAACAGACAGGTATAATCCTTCTGCGCTATTTAATCAGAACATTACCTTCCGTGATATGGCTAGTGGACAAATTAAAAGTGTTCCCGTATCGGCAGTGATAGAAACCAAAAATGTTGCGGGATTTAGTGCCATCAAACACAATAACATGCGCCGTGTGGTAACTGTTTATTCCGCTATTTTACCTGGCTACAACGCCAATGAGATTGTAGGTCAAGTCCAAACCCAATTACAGGGCTTCGATATCCCAAAAGGAATCGATTATGCCTTTACAGGTGAAATTGCCAAGCAAGAAGAAAATATGCGCTTTTTGTCCAGTGCACTTGGTTTTGCCATACTTTTGATTATGCTGTTGCTTGTATTTCAGTTTAATTCTGTTAGCAAACCAGTAATCATTTTATTTTCCATATTTATGAGCTTCACTGGAGTAATGCTTGGACTGGTATTTTTCAATATGACCTTTGTCATTATCATGACTATGATGGGTATTATTTCTCTAGCAGGCATCGTCGTAAACAACAGTGTGGTACTGCTGGATTATACCCAATTGCTTTTAGATAGGCGAAGAGAGGCGCTCAATATCACGGACAATAATTTGCTTCCAAGAAAAGACATATTTGAGGCCATTGTTGCAGGTGGAAAAGCGCGTTTACGACCCGTATTATTGACTGCAATTACAACAGTTCTGGGATTAATTCCATTGGCCATTGGACTCAACATTAACTTCTTTAGCTTGTTTGCTACAGGAAATCCACAAATTTATTTTGGCGGTGAAAATGTTATTTTTTGGGGGCCCCTTGCGTGGACAGTGATATTTGGACTCACCTTTGCAACTTTTCTTACACTAGTGATTGTACCCGTAACGTTCTTTTTAAGTAAAAGAGCTGCCATTCGTTTTAAAGCAACTTTAAGAAACTAGTTATGGACCACCACAGGCAGCAATTCATAGGTTTGGCTTCTGCCAAAATACAATCAGCCCTAATTTTGCCCAACACGTTGTAGAAAAGGAATGTCTAACTTTTAAGTCGCTAGTCGTTGATTAGTCCTATTTTTGAAAAAAATTAAAGTATGTATAGAAGCCATCATTGCGGCGCGTTACGTGAAAAACATATTGGTTCAGAGGTTACCCTAGCGGGGTGGGCAGCTAAAGTTCGTGACAAGGGTTTTATGTTGTGGATAGATCTCCGCGATCGCTACGGAATCACCCAATTGGTCTTGGACGAAGAACGCTGTTCGGCAGCACTACTAGAAAAGGCACGTAAAACAAGACGAGAAGCGGTTGTTCAAGTAACCGGGGTTGTAATAGAACGAGTGGCTAAAAACCCAAATATGGACACGGGAAATATCGAGCTCTTGGTGTCTGAGCTAACGGTGCTTAATGAAGCCCAAACACCTCCCTTTACCATTGAGGACAAAACTGACGGCGGAGAAGATCTTCGTATGAAGTATCGCTATTTGGATATTCGACGCGCCCCTGTTCAAAATAGCCTGTTGTTTCGCTCAAAGATTGGTTTATTGGTTCGAAATTATCTAGCGGAACAGGCTTTTATAGAAGTTGAAACCCCTTACTTGATAAAATCTACTCCCGAGGGTGCTCGTGATTTTGTGGTGCCTTCACGTATGAACGAAGGGCAGTTTTATGCGCTGCCACAATCGCCACAAACCTTTAAGCAATTGCTAATGGTAGGCGGTATGGACAAATACTTTCAAATTGTGAAGTGCTTTAGAGACGAAGACCTTCGCGCCGATCGCCAACCTGAATTCACGCAAATAGACAGTGAATTGTCCTTTGTGCATCAACAAGATATAATGGCCTGCTTTGAAGGTCTGTTATCCCATTTGTTAGAAGAAATTCACGGCATAAGCCCTGCGCCATTCCCTGTGATAAGTTATGAGGATGCCATGAAAACCTATGGAAACGACAAACCGGATATTCGCTTTGGGATGACCTTCACAGAACTCAATGCTCAAGCACAAAACAAAGGCTTTACTGTTTTTGACGCGCAAGAATTGGTGGTTAGTATTGCTGTTCCAGGTGCTGCTAGCTGGTCAAGGAAACAAATCGATACATGGATTGATTGGGTGAAGCGTCCGCAAATTGGCGCCAACGGATTGGTCTGGGTTAAATTCAACAAAGACGGTACATTCAAATCGTCAGTAGATAAGTTTTTTGATAACGATGCGCTAGCTACTTGGGCTACAGCCTGTGAAGCAAAAGCAGGAGATTTAATTCTTGTGATGGCAGGTGAAGCTATCAAAACAAGAACCCAATTGAGTGCCCTTCGCATGGCTCTTGCCGAGTCATTAGAACTCCGCAAGCCAAATGAATTTGCGCCGCTTTGGGTGGTGGACTTCCCACTGTTTGAAGAGGATGAAGACAGCGGAGCCTTACACGCCATGCACCATCCGTTTACAGCACCAAAACCAGCGCACCTCTCGCAATTGGAAAGCAATCCAAAAGACGTAGTGGCACAAGCATACGATTTGGTTTTAAACGGAAACGAAATTGGTGGTGGTTCTATTCGTATCCATGATAGAGGTACCCAAGAAAAGATGCTTTCTCTACTAGGGTTTAGCGACAAAGAAGCCAAGGCGCAATTTGGCTTTTTAATGGATGCTTTTACCTATGGTGCACCTCCACACGGAGGCATTGCCTTGGGCTTTGACCGTTTGGTAGCCATACTGGGTGGTAAGGAAACCATTCGGGATTATATTGCTTTCCCTAAAAACAACAGTGGCCGTGATGTGATGATTGATGCTCCAGCGAGATTAGATGATGATCAGTTAAACGAATTGGGATTAAAAAATAACTAACACCATTCTATGAAATATTTTTTGTGGATCATATTCCTATTAGCCATTGGGAGTATATTTCTAGGGTTAACGCTTCCTGATAGCGACACTCCCTTACATCTTAAAGCTAGTGAAAAAGCATTTAGTGAAAAGCTTATTGGGTTTGGTGTTTTGGGGCTGTTTTTCGTTTTTATGCCCATCTTTTTGGTACACCGTTGGAAAGGAAAGCAACTAAAAGACTACACGCTTTCTCCTGAAAACCTCAAAAAAATGAAGGAAACACTTGAACCACCAAGACGGAGAAAAAAGAATTAACTTTTATAACCTAAAGCATGTTTTTGACGATTTACAAGAAATAGCTGTAAACCATGCGTAGATGCGATTTGCTTTGCAAAACAATGCGTGAAGCATCAGGTTTGTCCGCGTTTTTGAAGTAAGCTTCAAAAATTTCCTGCAAAATCGTCTTGAATTTTTGGTTCGTTTTGTTTCAAGACAAAATGAAGACAGAAAACTTAACGTTGCTAATCTCTTTTTTCCTCAAAAAACTGCAGTAATAATTCTCGTGCCTCATCAGCCATAACCCCCGAAACCACTTCTGTTTTTGGATGCAACGGTGTCCCTTGTTGGCGGTAGCCGCGTTTAGGATCATCGGCGGCAAAAACCAGTCTAGAAATTTGACTCCAATACAATGCGCCTGCACACATGCTACAAGGTTCAAGTGTAACATATAATGTGCAGCCCTGTAAATATTTACCGCCTATAGCATTGGCAGCAGCAGTAATGCCTTGCATTTCGGCATGGGCCGTAACATCGGTAAGGGCTTCGGTAAGGTTGTGTGCCCGCGCAATAATGCTGTTATTGGCTACTATGACTACCCCAACCGGCACTTCATCCTTTTCAAGCGCAAGTTGTGCCTCGGCAAGTGCCTTTTTCATAAAAAAAGTGTCGTCCCAAACGTTTTCCATTAGGCCATTTTTTGATACCATTCCAATGCTTTTCCATCTGTCAGACTAGCGACATAGCAACTGATGTTCAACAACAACTTATAGGTATCGTCTTGTGGAAGTGTAAGCGTATCGGGAAGACATTGAAGGGCAAGTTTGTCAAAAGCTGAAGCCTTATCCGCTTGATTGCGAACAGCTGCCCCCACAAAAACATCCAGCAATCGGAGTATGACTTGATAACCCTTGAGTTCTTTTTCAACAACCTCTTGTGCTTGGTAAATGTTACGGATACTTAAGTCGATGATGTCTTTGATTTGTGCTTTGTACTGACTTCTGTCTGTAAGCGAGCTTGCAAAAGTGCCCGCCATAATTTCCTGTTCGTGCTGCATAAACAACTGTGCCGCTTCTTGAATGAGCGTACTGATGGACAGCGCACGTAAATAGGCCAGTCGATCGGTTTTAGTGGTCAGTTGCTGGTACTTGTTGGTGTCTATGGTATCCTTTACCAGTTTAATTAAGTATTCCAAGGCGTAGTCTTCGGAAATCCAACCTAGGTTAATACCATCTTCAAAATCGATAAGGGTATAGCAAATATCGTCTGCTGCCTCCACCAAATACGCCAAAGGATGACGCATCAGCTTATCCCCTTTAACAAGCCCAAGGTCTGTTGCTACTGCTTGGTAATCGGCTTGTTGGGCATTAAAAAACCCAAATTTTTTATCAGCTACGTTCTTGGTGGGCTTATGCGGCAGTGATGCCTTGGGGTATTTGGTAAAAGCGCCTAGTGTCGCATAACTCAAACGCAAGCCGCCAGGAACGCCTTCTCTAGATTCCATCAAAATTTTAAGTCCATTGGCATTGCCTTCAAAATGGGTTAGATCTTGGTGTTGCGTTGGGGTGAGTTGGTTTTTATAGCTGGCTCCTGCGCCATTGGCAAAATAATCGCCTATGGCCTGTTCCCCGCTATGTCCGAAGGGTGGATTACCAATATCGTGAGCCAATGAAGCCGCAGCCACAATGGCGCCAAAGTCATTGATGGTATAGCCATGTGTGGTACTTAGCTCAGGATATTTGTCCAATAAACGTTGTCCGGCCATCCGTCCCAAGCTCCGCCCAACAACTGAAACTTCAAGCGAATGCGTAAGGCGTGTATGCACAAAATCGGTTTTTGAAAACGGAATGACTTGTGTCTTGTCTTGCAGATTTCGAAAGGCTGCAGAGAAGATAATACGATCATAATCCACCTCAAAACCACTTCGGGTAGGGTCTTGCTCCGCACGGATTCGTTTTTGCTGATCGCCTTTGCGTTTAAGAGACAGTAGTTGCTCCCAATTCATGGTCTTACTCATTGTTGCAAGATAGTAATTTGCAATGTTAAGTTAATGTTTAGACAATGTGGAATTTGATAGTGTTTGATAACATTTAAGTGATGATTATATAAAAAACCTGAAACCACAATACGGTTCAATCAAATGTACTTTTGAAAAAACTAATAATTCAAAATAATGAACAACAAATTACTTTTCATATTTATCATTTTTTTAGGCTTCAGTCTTCAGGGGCAAGAAATAAGCGACACTTCCTTTGGAAAAGGAATGCTAAACTTTGTTGCCAAAGACAGTACGTTTAGCATCAAATTTGCCCCTCGCTTTCAGTTACGCTCCATGTCTTTATGGGATTACAATGGCGAAAGCTACAACAGTCCTGATTACAATTTTATTGTCCGCCGTGCGCGACTAAAGTTTGATGGTTTCGCTTACACCCCAAAATTAAAATACAAAATTGAGCTTGGTTTATCAAACAGGGATCTTTCGGGCGCAAATGAATTTAACAGAAATACCCCCCGCTACATTTTGGATGCGGTAATCATGTGGAAATTTGCCAAAAACTGGGAATTCTGGGCCGGACAGACAAAATTACCTGGTAACATAGAGCGTGTTATTTCTTCGGGAAATCTACAGTTAATCGATCGTTCCTTATTGAATAGTCGTTTTACACTAGACCGTGATTTAGGCATTCAATTGCGTCACATATCTAGTCTGGGTGGAATCTTTTTGATGCGTGAGAAATTTTCCATCTCGCAAGGCGAGGGAAGAAATGTTACGGAAGGAAATGAAGGTGGACTTCAATATACTGCGCGTGTTGAGCTATTGCCTTTCGGCTCATTTAAATCCAAAGGGGATTATGTGCAGTCCGATCTAAAAAGAGAATTAACACCAAAGTTGATGGCCAGTGTTACCTATAACTATAATCAAGATGCGGTCAGAGAAAGAGGTTTTGCTGGAGATTATATGATTCGTCAAGACGGATCTATCTACCAAACAGACCAAACTACCATTTTTGTTGATGCCATGTTTAAATACAACGGATTCTCGTTTATGGGGGAGTATGCCAAGCGTACTGCTGACAATGAAATTGCTACAGAATTGAACAATACTCCCACGGGAGATATAGTGCTTACAGGAAATGCATTAAACCTTCAAGCGGGTTATTTGTTTAAAAATAATTACGAGCTTGCTGGGCGTTATACATCTATTGCATATGAAGATATTACTGGGAGTGCGCCTGTAAAGCAATATACGTTAGGCTTTAACAGATTTGTAGTAGGGCATAAACTAAAAGTTCAAAGTGATATTAGTTATACAACGCTTGACGGGGCTGAAGACAACATCACATTTAGAATCGGTTTTGACATTCATTTTTAATATAACATTCTAATAACATTTCGTTCAATCATATTTATGATTTTTGTATATAATTACAGCTAGAAACTATGGAAAACATTTATTTATTCATGATTATTACTTTGGCTGTTCTAGCCATCGCCGACCTAGTAGTAGGGGTTAGTAATGATGCCATCAACTTCTTAAACTCTGCTATTGGATCAAAAGCCATTTCCTTGAGGACGATCATGATTTTTGCGAGTCTTGGTATTTTTTTAGGTGCGGTATATTCTAGTGGTTTAATGGAAGTTGCAAGGAAGGGAATTTTTATACCTGCTATGTTCAACTTTGACGAAATCATGTACATTTTTATGGCGGTTATGATAACCGATATCTTACTGCTGGATTTCTTTAATACTTTGGGGCTTCCCACTTCAACTACGGTTTCCATCGTTTTTAACTTATTGGGTGCAGCTGTTGTGATGTCACTAATTAAAATAGGCGTGTCCGAAACACAAACTGTTGCTGATTTGGGCAACTATATCAACACCAAAAAAGCCCTTGAAATTATTAGAGGGATTTTGTTATCCGTACTTATTGCTTTTTCTGTAGGTGCCTTAGTACAGTGGATTTCTCGTTTTATTTTTACCTTTCAAATACAAAAAAAGGTAAAAAATTTTGGCGCTGTTTTTGGCGCTGTTGCTCTAACGTCCATTACCTATTTCATCTTTTTAAAAGGACTAAAAGGAACGCCATACTACAAAACACTTAAAGGATCCATTGAGGGGAATGAAATATTTATCATTTTGGGGAGTTTAGCTTTTTGGCTTGTTTTTTCATATTTATTTGAATACCTCACCAAAAAAACTGTGCTATTGGTTGTTATTGCTGTTGGAACGTTTGGTTTGGCACTGGCTTTTGCTGGTAATGATTTGGTGAATTTTATCGGGGTTCCTATGGCAGCTTATCACTCTTATGAAGCATGGTCCGTTTCTGGTGTAGATGCCTCGTTGTTTTCTATGGAGGTCTTAGAGAATAAGGTGCCTGCTGAGCCACTGCTGCTATTTCTTGCTGGGGCGATCATGGTAGTCACGCTTTGGTTTTCTAAAAAAGCCAAAACTGTTGCAGAAACTGAAATCGGCTTGTCCCGTCAAACGGATACACATGAGAAATTTAAGCCTACTTTAATTTCTCGAGCTGTTGTCAGAGGCGCTACACAGCTGGCCAATTATTTTAATGTTCTTATTCCAAAAGGGGCAAAAGAAACAATTGAACAAAGGTTTAAAACCACTGAAATAAAAATAAGCAAG
>PKDQ01000018.1 GCA_002862645.1 Flavobacteriaceae bacterium
AAGGAACGTTGGCATAAACAAACAAGTCTTGATTAAAGTAATCTTTGAGTTTATTTGGATAATAGTCTTCAATAAATTCTAAGAACTTAAGCAGATAAATGATTTGGTGATCACCCCAATAGCCTATATAAGCCCAAGGGTTGTCAGGTTCGGTGGTTTCCCAATCAAAACCACCTTTGGTAACACGGTATGGATTATAACCATCAAAAGTAGTGGCATTGAGAAACTTGTGAATCATACCCTCAATAAACTCAGGATAAGAATGCGCTAAGGCTTCCCAGTTTTGGAAAATATCACGCCAGTTTCCTTCATAGTCCAATATTTTAGAACCATCCTCTGCGCGTGTATTAATTGAAAATTTGTTCCAAGGACGGCTTGGATCGCCGTGACGGCGGCTAAACTTAAGTGGTAAGTATTCTAAGCAAAGGCGCTTAAAGTTTTGGTTATCATCATTGTTGGCAATTTCCTTTAGTAGGCTTAAATCAAATTGTTCAGGAAGTACTTCCAAAACAGTGTCTTTGAGTTTATAAACCTTTCTATTAGCATTGGAAATGTATTTTATAAAATCAACTTTATCAATCGTATAGTTGTCGTCAAAAATACCACCACGCATGATGTTAAACATGGTATTGGCAAAGTGACGAATATTTCGAAGGCGGTCTTTTGTCATCTGAATTCCGTCAGCAGCACCTACAAGTGCGCGCAATTGGGCAGAACCTGCTTGTACATCAGCCGTTACCTTTTCAAGCATTGATGTGTTAGATTTGATATTAGCCTTAATAGAAACGATTTCAGAAATGCTTTGATTTACGTTGGCAATCAACATCCATTCTTCGATTGCGCCTGCTGCCAAACTAATGGTGTTGTTAAGGAAGTAGGCACCTTTTTCAGCTTTAATATCAATTTCTTGAGATACGCTTTGTCCTCTTCGGAAGTTATCTAATTGAAGTGAGGAAATAAGCTTTTTGGATTGGGCTAAACCAATTGACCACACCACGTTTGCTTTGAGCGCCTCGCTAGGCTCGGCTTTATCAACAATAATGGCGCTAAGCGAGTAAATTCCCAAGCCTGTATCTTGTTCTAACTCACATTTTTTATAGGCATCTACCAAGTTACTACTTGTATTTTGCAGATCGGAGTCAACGCCTTGTGGTAATAGGTTTTGGACACCATCTATCAGTTGAACTGATATTGGCGCATCACCTTGGTTTGTGAAACTAGATTTTCGTACGAATCCATATTTTTCACTAGAATTCCATTCATAAGTAAACCCAATATTTAAGTCATGGTTTATTTCTTCAAAAACTACTTTGTTCCCTAGTACATTTTTGTACAAGTTCCCTGAGACTTTGTACATGCCTTCGTACTTTTTAGAAAAGGGCTCCCAAAAATATTTTTTGTTATTTACAGTTACCAAAAAAATAGACTTACTCCCTGTTATTTCCACGGCCTCCGTTATTTTATCGTCTGTGTAATATGGAAACAGCGCATAGTTGCTGTTTTTTCTACCTGCCGATAGGCTACCATTACTAGATATAAACATCCAGTGGTCAGAATTGCTAACAATGCTCATAAAAAATGGGCGCATGAGATCAGCGTTCGTAATTTTGTAAAAAGATTCACCGTTGCGAATAACTTCTTGGCCCCCAACTTCTTTTTCGGCAAATTGAGTAAGGTTTTGTCCTAAATATGGCATGTCCTCAGCATTCATCATTGAATTTATGAGTGTTTAAAATATTGTAGTAAAAAAAGATTTGATTTTAGTTTTATTTTATTGAACGGACCTGTAGTTCTTAACAGGTCAATTCGTATTAATTTGACACTTAAAGAAGGGTACTATTGAGCAGCATAAACCCTTACATAGTCTACAAGCATTTCTTGTGGAAAAACGGTGAAATTATTAGGAGCGCCTACATAACCCCCGCCTACTGCAAGGTTTAAAATGATAAAAAATGGTTGATCAAAGACCCATTGGCCATCGGCATCTTCTGGTGTGATTTGATTGTATAAAACATCATCTACATAATAGTTGATGTAATCTTCCCCCCATTCGATACCAAAAATATGGAAGCCAGTGTCAAAGCGATTGTTAGTAAGTTCAAAAGATTTTGTTATGGAAGACGCTGCAGAATAGCCGGGCCCATGCAAGCTACCGCTTATTATGGTAGGTTCTTGACCTTTAAATTCCATAATGTCAATTTCTCCACATTGTGGCCAACTGACAGTATCAAAATTTGATCCTAACAACCAAAAAGCAGGCCAAATACCCTGTCCCCAAGGTAATTTTATACGGGCTTCAAAGCGGCCGTACTTTTGTTCAAATTTTCCTTTGGTTATCAAACGTGCTGAAGTGTAAGGAGAGCCTTCATAATCTTCCTTTACTGCAGTGATTTTTAACATACTATCCACAACAACTACGTTTTCCGTACGATCGGTATAGTACTGCAATTCTTTGTTGCCCCAGCCATCAATACCATTACCAATTTCGAGGCTCCAAATGTCACTATTGGGTGCACCAGCTGTATGAAATTCATCTTGCATGGTGATGGTTGTGAAGTTGGTCACTACCTGTGTTTCATCTATATCGCAACTTGTAAAAAGTACGCTTAAGACAACAATAGCTCCTAATAAGGAGAAAAGTTGAAAACGATTTGTTTGTGTTCGATTCTTAAAATTCATGTTATCCTTTTTTTGCTTATTGTTTATAGAAATACACGTTATCCATGTAAAATTTAGTAACAGCTGATCCGCCATTTTCAAAAATAAACTGCCCAACCCTTTGTCTTTGAGATAGCGTTAATGGAATATCGATTGACGCCCACTCGTTGCCCTTGAGCTGTGAAGTAGTTAAAGTAATTCTTTGAGTCCTATCATCACCTCCACCGTCGGCGTTATTAGCTCCAAAATCCTTTATGGTAATTATTAGTCTTGCATTGGGGGGTAACATACTAGGGATTAAAACATCCATATGTAAATGTGTCATCGCACTAGCGTTTACTGTTGGGTTAGAAAACTGATGTCCAACAAAGTTAAAGTTCTCATAACTTAAAACATTATCTCCGCTAACTTCAAAATCAGAAGAAGTAGTTGTTTGATATGGCTGCCAATATCCATTATAAAAGTCAATATTAACATTAGTGTATTCATCGCTAAATATAGAAATAACATTTGCTGCGTCTTGAGTTGGTATTGGAGCAGGGATAAATTCTCCTTTAGATTCGATAGTTAATGAGCCTTCGGCTTCCACTCCATTAAAGCTTGCCGTAATTGTTGCAGAACCAGCAGCAATAACTGTGATTTCTCCTTGTGCGTCTATTTGCACAACTGTTGGGTCTGATGAATGGAATTTCAAATAACCAGGCGCGATATTTATAGTAACATCTGAGCCATCTCCTAAATTAACTGTTTGCTGTACACCATCAATAACAAGTCTTCCACTGTAAACTTGGCGAGTTGCGTCTACACCCCCTAAAATAGATGTGCGTACTTGTGCAAAAGTGTTTAGCTTTTCAAATCTAATCTCGTCTATCCAAATAGAATAGCCAAGGTCACCTGTGCTTTCTGTACCAGCGGAAAAGATAAACATCCCTTTTTCTTGTGCTAATTTTGAAGGGTCGGGTATTGGAATGATATACTTTATCCAAGCAGTTGACAGGGTTGTCTCATTGAGACTAACCGCATATTTATCGGAAATAAAGTCAGTTCCAAAACCAAATAAACCAACTGATGCCGTTGTTGAGCCTTTGGCCCAAAAAGTCAGTGCGGTGTATTCGGTTAGATTTCTTCCTTCACCACGGTCTAAAAAGATACCGCCAATAAAACCTCCATTTGGATCGTTTGGTGCAGGTACATCAATTTTTATGGCCTGAGTGCCTTTGTAAGCATCGTTGTCTGTGTCAAAGCCATATACGTTGGCGCCATCGGCAGGATCAAAAGAGATGAAAAATTCATCTGTTAGGTTAACAGGAGTGTCTGTAAAAACTTCGGGGATTGTTGGGAAGGTAGCCAAAGTGATATCTTCCGAAAATTCGCGCTCACAACCTACCAGTGCAGTGGTTAATATACCTGCAATGGCAAAAGTGAAATATGATATAAACTTAAATTTTTTCATTGTTTGCTATTTAATTATTTACCAATATTAATGTGTACGTATGTTCTAATTTCCCATTCTGTTCCGTTTGGAAATCCAACGGGACTTATTCTAGGTGTTTGGGAAAACTCAGGTGCACTGTTGGGAGAAAAACGAGGCGAGTATTGGTTTAAAGATCTCCACGTTCCGCGAATACCAATTTGCGTATTAGGTAATCCAAACCAATCTTGTTTCCCAAGGGAAGTAGATACGTCAACCATCAGTTGCAACGGGAATGTCAAGTTGAAGTCACGATGGTAGTCAAAAGGCCCCCAATCATTAACTTTTGCATGAGAAACCAATTTCATGTTTTTATAAATCATTCTTACATCTCCACCATATCTTGTAATGGTACGAACAGAGTCGCCATTGCCTTGGGCAGTTCCGTAGTAGAAGTTTCCAATCATGCCCAGCTCTGGAGATAATTTAGATACAATACGCGTGTGTGCTTCCCATAAATCTTCAGCAGGAGTACTGTCTCCAAAAGCAAAGAATTGACGATTTGCTAGGAAACCGATATGTGCGTCTTGTGCTGTAGGTAAATGTCTGAATACAAATCCAGCACTCATGGCAAACTTAGCATCTTCAACAAGATCGTTGTTCCACTCATACATCCAAGTTCCTGGTGTTGGGTCATAGGTGAATAAAATTTCACCGCCTACGGTTTCTCTGTTTCCACCTCTAACCGCAAATGGGTCGTCAATTACGTTTCGCAAACGCCCAGGTGCTGCCACGCCGTTTGGCATGGGATCAACCAAGGGTTTTTGGTATAAAAAGTTAGGTGCAATTTGAAGATTCCCAGCTAGGTAAGTAAATCCAGAAAGTACATTAGTCATGTTTCCACTACCAGAGTCTTTGAGTTTCCATCCTGTAAAGGTTTGTGTTTGGTCGACGCCGCCATTGGCAACCAAGCCCATATAGGATCCTTGTGCATACCAATTAAACTTTCCTTGCGCAAAAGTAATTTTAGCTTTTGCTCCCCAGTTATCATCACTAGTTATCTTGTCAACATACACCGCATTTTGAATATCATTGTACACTTGGAAAGAGCTGCCATTTAGTGGACTTCCTCCCCAAATACCACCAAGCGTAATGCCAAAGTTTCCAAGCTTACGCTCCAGTGCGATGGAAGCGCGCTCTGTAGGCCACGCAGGAATTACACCACTCGTAAGTTGATTGGGATCTAGTACACGACGCCCACTGCTGTCATATTCTAGGTCAATATTAAGATCTCTGTGATAGATACCTGTCACCGTCCATTTGAGTAGATTTTTTTGATACTTCATCAATACCGTTGGGTTTGCTCCCCACCAAAGTTGTGGTCCAAAAGCAGCCTTTAATCCATCTAAAGAACCTTTACCATCTATCTCAACACCAGATATTTCTCCGTTGTAGATGTCTAGGTTAGGACCGTAGTATGCCTCGGGGTACATATTAAAGACATCGCCTTCGTATGCCCAGTGGTAATGTCCCGTTCTATAAAATCCGCGTAAGTCAAAGTTTTTAGCGTTCCACTCATATTCAGCGTTATAAATTTGAACACGGTTTGGGTCATTAATCGTAACAACTCCATCAGATGTGGTTAGTCTTTGCGCTCTACCCCTATTTTCATAGAAGATTTCGTCAATAGGGTTGTTAGCAAGATTCCCCAAAATATTCACGTTAACCTCAGCACGCATTCCAGGTGCAGGGTTACCTTCAACGCCAATAAAATAAGACTCCATATGGTCAAAGCCCAATTGATCGGGATATACTTCATTTTCAGGGTCTGGTGTTTCTGGCGTGGTTATCAAACTACCACCCGTATTGTATGCTGTGAATTCTCCCCTCAGCGTACTCAAGCGGATTTTTTCGCCGCCTCCTAAGGCCGCTTTGTCTCCTCTAGCACGCAACATGGCATCCATCACTTGGATGCTATTAAAATGGCTGTCCACAAAAGCTGCATCTACACCGTCACCATAAGGATTTAATGTGTGTGCTTGCTTTAGGGCATAATACGCCGCCCTTGGATATAGGTCGTATAGTCCACGTGAATCTGTTGGCCCTTTGGCACAGATACCAAACCACTCTTCGTTCATGTTGTTTTTACCCAGTTTGTAGTCAAATGGATATCCCCCATTAGACCATGAAGCGTTATTGTCATGTACATCTAAGTTATCTGTTTGTCCAAACTTCCACCAGCCATCACTAAACTGGAAGGTACATCCACCAATGGAGTTTCCAGCATTTCCGAGACCAGCAGCATTGGCATAAATTTCTTTCCATTGCCCCACCATAATTGTTGCTTGTGTCTTTTGGTCTTCCTTGTTGAAGATTGCGTTAAAGGCATCCGAACCAAACTCTGTGAATAGTACAGGTTTGCCATATTCATTTTTAACACGTTCAAAAGTGTCTCCAAATGAAATGCCGCGATACATATTGGTGCCATAGATATCAATATCCGCACATTCTTCCGCAATGATGTCCAGGAACAACAAATCACCATTACAAATGGCTACTGGATATGCATCATTAATTCCCTTGATGGCTTTGGCGGCATCGTTCATGAGTTTATACATGGGGCGTCCACGGTTTTCACCAACAGCAAGTTGCTGGTCCTCCTGGTCCGGGAAGTCCTCTGTTTCAGCACCTGCCCAAAACAAACCGTAGTTATTTTCGTTTCCTAGCAAGAACAAGAGTAGTCCTGGCGTATTTTTATATTCTTTTGCTAGAGCAGTCACTTCAGACATCAAAAGTGCTTGTGCCTTTTCGTCTCTATAATCGGTAACAGGAACCCACGCACCGTCGACAGTGAGTCCATAACGACCAAAAGAGTGATTTAATATGGTATGTATGCCATAATTCTCATATATATGAGTAATCCATCTTGGTTGGATACCTGTATAGGTTCTAATGGTATTTACACCCATGTTTTTGAGCAATCCCATCTCAGCATCCAATGCAGCTTTGATAAAGTCATCAGTCTGGTTCCATAAACTGAAAGTGTAGTTGGTACCGATTGGAAAATAATCCCAATTCATACCATTGACCACAAAGTCTTCTCCATTAACAACCAGTGTGGTGCCATCAGCCCCTTGGTTGACTACCACATTGTGCATCTGGGAAATCCCCGAGAAAGCAACAAGACTGAACATTAATTTAAAAATGGTGTTTTTCATGTGTTGATTTTTGTTGATAGGATAAAAGTTTCTTAATACTATTAAGAAGTCAATAGCTTTAAAAATATTGTTTTAAGCTGGTTTTTGTCAAATGTATTAATATTGTATTGCTAGATTGCAAAAAAGTATCTATACAATATATATACACTTTAAAAAAATGGCTCTAAAATTATCATTAAAATAACAATAGGTCGTGCTTTATAAACTTATGGTTTTAAATCAGTTGTGATTTGATTAGCGAAATCAAAATACCCTGCAAACGGCCATATCAGGTTCACAGGGTATTTACAAGGTTATTGTTAGTTCTTATTATTTAACAAATTAAAAGGATTAGTGTGTAGCAGAAACACCAGAATTAAATCCTTGGATGGTAATCTCTAATGCGCTGCCATCATCCGACAATTTATAATTGTACGTAATCGAGTCATTTGATGGTTAGCCAGTTTTATTAAAAATACAGATTCTATAGTGAAAGAATGTATTCTGTAAGATTTTGATTGTGCTCCAAATCAATTTTTTTTCGCAAACGGTAGCGTTTTATATCTACACTTTTAACTGATATGCTAAGTAAGGGAGCAATTTCTTTGGAGGATAGATTTAGGCGTAAATAGGCGCAAAGCTTTAAATCGTGGTTCGTCAGCGCCTCATGCTTTTGTTTTAGCCTTTTCAAAAAGTCTTTGTCTGCGTTGTCAAATGCCTGCTCAAAAAACTCCCAATCGTCATCATTTTTTAAGGTGCGTTTAATGGTCCGCAGTACTCTTGAAACTGTAGGGTTACTTGCCGCAGGCTCCAAATCAATTAACAAGGAGTTCATAAACTGATTTTTCTTGATAAATGCCATGGTTGATATCGCAAGCTCCTTGTTTTTCTTGTCAATATTATCTTCCAATTGTTCGTTTTTGATGCGCATAATCTCTTCGTTCTGCTTAAACTGCATCATATCAATTTTACGCTTGTTCTCCTTTATTAGCTTTTCTTGCTCCCGCCTATAATAGTGCGTATACCTGTTATTAATCCCGCGAAATAGGCCAAACATAAAAATGAAATAAACCATTAAGGCAATATTTGAAAAATAATATGGCCGATTTATTTTGAACGGTATTTCAAAAGTTTCCTTGCTAACAACATCATTGACCATAGCACGGACCGATAAGTTATAGGTGCCAAATTTCAAATTGCTAAAAGTAACCGTTGCATCTTCTGTCCAAGCAGACCAGCTCTCACTATAACCATCGAGCTTGTATTGAAAGCGAGGCAAGTTTAAGATTGTATTATTAGTAAAATAGAGCGAGGCGGTTATCGTGTTGTAGTCATAGTCGAGATTCACCTCCTCGTTTAAATTCAAAAATTGGGCGTCTCCCATTTTGTTTTTTGCAACTAGTGTGCTTAATTCTATATCTGGTGGTACCGATTCTATTTTTGAAATGTCAAGCCTAAAAAAGCCTCTTGATGTTCCAAGGTGGTAAATGTCTTTTTCAACACGGCTTAGGTTTTCAAAGCCCGTGATGGTCTTTCGTGTATCATAAGCAATTGGCAGTTTGTTAACCAAAAGGTCATTTGTGAGGGCTGCTTTTTTTAACTGGTATAGGTTATTACGTCCAAAGAGCCATAAATACGCATCGCTGTCAACAACCATTTTAGCTGTTGTGAAGTTATCCTCATTAAAGAGTTGTGAGATGGAGTCGTTTTTTATCAGTTTATTTTGGGTGTTATCATACCTGAAAAACCCCGCTTTTGAAAAGTAGTAAATATCATCTTCAAAAAGCCTTAAACTGCTGTAAGTACTCTTGGGTACATCTGGGAGTTGTTTGACGGAAACTATGGCTGTTTTGGCTTCATCCATTGTCAGTTTATAAATACCCTTATACTCATGGCTTACGAGCAATTCAGTATCATCTAAAATCTCAAAATAACGAGATGATATGCTAAAGTCTTTGAGGTGGTTTTGGTAAGTCCAAGTATTTGATTTTTTACTAAAAATATGTAACCCATCATAAGCACCGGCAATCAAAAGCTGGTCGTTAATCTGTTTAAAAGTCCATATACCTGACTTGGCATATAGCTGCTTTGCCTCATTTTCAGTCACTAGAAAAGCACCTCTGTCATGACCACAAAAAAGTTTATTTTCGATGCGATTTAATGACCATACCTGACCCTCCAATCCAATTATGGGCCTAAGGGGTTCGTCAACATTGTGCCTTCTGTAAAACAGTCCTTGGTTGGTGCCAACATATAGATATTGATCAAACACAATGGTTGCATAAGCTGTACCTATGGCTTCTTGCCTAGAGTTGTATTGTTGAATAGCTGCTTCGAGCTTTACATAAGCCAAACCATCATCTAAACCCAACCAAACCCCTCTATTGTCAGAAAAAACAGATAAGACGGTGTCGTTATTCAATCCGTTATCTACATTAATATGATGCACCAATGCACCGCTTTCTGAAAGTATATAAACCCCATTTTTGACCGTCCCCAGAATAAGTTGCCCGTTGGCGGCTTGTGTAAAACTATACACCACATCTTTGGCTAGATTTACACTTAGTTTGGGTTGGATGGCTTTTAGCTTTATAGCATTTAGAAACAAGCCATTCTCTCTGGTTACGATTAACTGACCTGCTGAAGTGTTAATTAAACCTACAACTTGATTTTGATTAAGAGCGGCAGCGGAGAGGTACACCAAGCTTTTTTCATTCTCAATTTTAAAAAGGGTACGGTTATTATCTTGAAAATATATTTCATCGTCATTGACAAAAGCATCTAAAATACCATACTCGGAATTATAGATTTTTAGCGTATTGGATTGCTGATTATAAATAACCAATCGATTTAAGGACTGAAAAAGGATATACTGTTTATGACTGAAAATATTCCAAAATTGTTCGT
>PKDQ01000009.1 GCA_002862645.1 Flavobacteriaceae bacterium
GATTGGCAACAAACACGTATTGTTTATTGTAATCAATTTTTGATTTGTGGCGAACAAGTGGAATAAAACCCATGCCAAAAAGAATAAATGGCGACCAAAAATAACGGGCTAAAAAATAAATGCCACGGTACCATTTCTCTCTTAGCAAGCAGAGTAATAACAGCGGAAAACACAGGGTAATACCAACCGAAGAAAGGATGTAAAACCAAGCATTCCAAAGCCACAAAAGAAAGATGCGGATATAAAGCATGTCGCCAAAAATAGCGATTGATGGCTTAAATCCATTATTTTTGTGCATACACTATAGCTATGGCACGTATCCTTACCGGAATTCAAAGCACAGGAACACCGCATTTAGGCAATCTATTGGGGGCGATAATTCCTGCCATAGATATGGCAAAGGAATCAAAAGGCGAGGCCTTTTTGTTTATTGCCGACATGCACTCTTTGACGCAAATTAAAGATGCAGCGGAACTAAGAGCCAACACCCATAAAACTGCCGCCGCTTGGTTGGCCTGTGGCCTAGACCCAGACAGCACGTGTTTTTATCGGCAGTCAGACGTGCCCCAAGTAACCGAACTTGCATGGTACTTGAACTGTTCATTTCCCTATAGCCGTTTGTCATTGGCACATTCTTTTAAGGATAAATCCGACAGGCTTGAAGATGTTAACGCAGGCCTTTTTACGTATCCGATGCTGATGGCAGCAGATATATTACTGTATGACACCAACTGGGTGCCGGTGGGAAAAGACCAGCT
This sequence comes from Flavobacteriaceae bacterium, assembly GCA_002862645.1. Lineage (GTDB taxonomy): Bacteria > Bacteroidota > Bacteroidia > Flavobacteriales > Flavobacteriaceae > UBA7446. The sequence goes on from PKDQ01000009.1 coordinate 759, forward strand.
GCAACATTTGGAAATGACACGTGACGTTGCCAGTCGCTTTCACGTCGCTTTTGGCGAAACTTTTGTCTTGCCCGAAGCCAAGCTACAAGACAATGCGCAATATGTCTTGGGCACTGACGGCACCAAGATGAGCAAGTCAAAAAACAACATTATAAATGTCTTTTTGCCAGAAAAAAAATTGCGCAAGCAAGTGATGGGCATAGCTACAGGTAGTACGCCCCTAGAAGCCCCAAAAGACCCCGACACGTGTACTGTATTTGCGTTGTATGCCCTTATCGCAGAACCTTCAGACGTGGCCGAAATGCGAAAAAAGTACGAATCAGGCGGATTTGGCTATGGTCATGCCAAGCAGGCACTTTACGACGCCATACTTGAACGTTTCTCAGACGCAAGAACAACGTTTGATGACTTATTGGCAAACCCAGAAGTACTTGAAGCCCAACTTCAAAAAGGCGCTCATAAGGCGCGTGGCGTTGCCCAAGAAGTCCTAAAGCGCGTACGCAAAAAGCTAGGGTATATTACAAAAGCTTAAACAATTTGCCGGATTGCGCCATTACCATAACTTTCATTTCATGTTGAAAAAGAAGGCTTTATATTTCACTTACTTTTAGTGAGGCGTCCAAAGCGATGAGGTCTATGTGCTTGGGCGTTGCGCTCACGAGTTTGACTACTTGCTGCTCTTTTCGTTTAGGCTTACAAACAACTGCCGCTGGGGCGCTGTTGCTTTTTCCTTTTTACTGCTAAGTAGTTTGGCCACATCTTCAGCACTTGTGAAACAAGTGTTTTTTTGGTCATCTATAAAAATTTGGAATAGTAAAACAGAACATAAAGAATAGCGAAAAAACTAATGCAATGATGAGATAATTTCCATATACTAAAAAAACACATAGGTTAACAAAAGTTCACAAAGGTTTAATTTGATAAAAATCTATTTTAAAGCTGAACTGATTTATTAAAGAATGAATAAACAAAAATTCGTTCAATAACTACGATAAAGTTAGAACTACCATAAGTTTGGGTCGCTATGCGCCATCCATGAAATGTCATGCGCTTCAATGCGTACCAATTCTTTTTCGGCGGCTTCCCACACGAGCTTGGCCTCTGGACGTTTAAACATGGCAGCAACGCTGTTGAATGGCTTGGTATTTTAGCGTCCAATGCGCTGAAAAACAGCTTCAGCACTTTCAAAATGACGGATGAGTTTTCTGGCGGTGCGGCAGCCAATCTTGCGAAGTTTGGGCAGCACATGGGTTGCAATAAGCTCGGTTGTTTACATAAGATTTGGTAACAATAAATTACAAAAGTCAATCGTTTTAAAAATCCACTAAAAAATGTACATTTGTATAATGGAGCTTTCGGCACATATACATTATTTACTTTACCGCCACGATTGCGTTAGCCTTCCGGGTTTTGGTGCTTTTTTGGTAGAGCATAAAGAGGCGTGTTTTGATGCGGAGCAGCAACTGTACCATCCGCCACGCAAGGTGTTGTCGTTTAACGAACAACTACAATCCAACGATGGCATATTGGCATCGCATATGGCCACTGTTCATCAGTGTTCTTATGAGCGTGCTGTATTGGACATTCACCAGCACATTATTTCTTGGAAAGAACGTGTACAAAAGGGCAAACTCAATATTTCTTCTCTGGGCGGTTTTGATACCAATGCAGAAGGCAAGTTGGTTTTTAGTGCCGAACACGGATTGAATTTCTTGGGAGCAAGCTATGCACTTCCGCAATTGTACGCACAGCCCATTTCACGCAGTGCCGCCGAAGCAGCACCCACGCCTGTCTTTACTTTAGCGCCACAGCAGCCCAGCAACTTTATGCGTAAGGCCACGGTAGCCGCTGGTTTTTTAGCCTTGCTTACTTTGGGGACCAAATATGTGCAAGACCAACAAACCGACTTGATTTGGCAACAAGAGCAAATGCTACGTGAAAACGCACGTGAGCAAGCCGCCGCTGCTGTTTATGACCTTGGCGAATTGCCAACCTTAAGCGTTGTTGCGCCCAAGCCTGTTGCTCTTGGCTATCACGTTATTGCCGGATCTTTCCGCAGCCAAAATAACGCTGACCGACTTGTCAGCATCCTTAGACGTAAGGGTTATTACCAGGCTGCAAGACTGCCCAAAACCACCAGCGGATTTCACCAAGTGTATTTTGCTGCCTATGCTTCGCAGCGCGAAGCTTACAATGCCAAAGCAGGTATTGTGGAAGATAATTACCCAGACGTTTGGGTACTGAAAAAATAACACCCATGGAACCAAAATACCCTAGTGCCTCCAAGACGGTTATGACCGACTTGGTACTGCCCTCTGATACCAATCCGATTAATAATTTGTTTGGTGGCGAGCTGTTGGCACGCATGGATCGTGCGGCTTGTATTGCAGCGGAGCGCCACTCTGAGCAGGTGGTGGTGACCGCTTCGGTAAACCATGTGCATTTTAGAAAACCCGTACCCCTAGGGAGTCTGCTTACGCTAGAAGCCAAGGTATCTCGTGCCTTTGGTACTTCTATGGAGGTTTTTATAGACGTGTGGAAAGAGGAGCACGAAAAGCGCGCCAAGGAAAAAGTAAACGAAGCCATTTATACTTTTGTGGCAGTGAGTAAAGACGGTATACCGGTGGCCGTACCGCCTATTGTACCCGAAACTGCATTGGAACAAGAACGTTACGATGGCGCCCTACGTCGCAGACAGCTTAGCCTTATTTTGGCAGGCAAACTCAAACCCGAAGATGCCACGGAGCTAAAGGCGCTTTTTAGCTAATTTTCCTTACTAGATAAATACGTAAAACTAACTTTATAAATATACGCATTGCGTATATCCACATTTTATGTATAGCGTATATCTAACACCCCCAAAGTGTAAACTGAAAAAAGCGAACTAGGCTAAGTGTTTTTGTTAAATAATTTTGGGGCTGTTAATTCTAAGCTAAATAAAAAAAGTTACTCCACCGCTTAACGAATCAAATAGGCATATACAGGGAAGTGGTCGCTATAGCCGCCTGTAAAACGTCCGCCCGTAAAACTCTTAAAGGGATAGCCTTTATAACGCCCCGTTTTGTTAACAAGAAAAGGCTTGTTGTAAATCCCTGCCTTCCAAAATTGCCATTCAGATTTGTCGGCTCCCAACAGCCCGGGCGAGAACTGCATTTGATCCAAAACATGCCAGGTGCGATAGCAAGAGGTGCCAATACCTCGCTTATAGAATGCTGTCATGGGGTTGTAAAGGTGCTTCTCTCTTATGGCCTCCTTCTTTTTGCTGCTGGCCTTAAGCACTTCATGCAGACTTTTGTTTGTGGGGCCGTCGTTAAAATCACCCATATTGATGATTTTGGCATCTGGCTATTTTTGTAAAACCGAATCCACCACACGCTTGTTAAGCCCTGCGGCATCCATGCGATTGGGTTCGCTGCGTTTTTGTCCGCCACTGCGCGAGGGCCAACGGAGTACCAAAAAACAGATGGGGTCTTTTTCAAGCAAGCCAAAAACCAACAATTGATCACGAGTAAAATCGCGGTCGCCATTTTTGTCATAAAGACGCAATGCATGCCGCTTAAAAGACAAAAAAAAGAGCAAATATGATTTATTTTAAGCTATTTTCAGTGTTTTTTTCTCAAAAAAGAGCAAAATCATGTTTTTTAGGATGTTGAAAAAGCGTGTTTTTTGGAAGCGTCCACTTTTTCTTGTCAAAACAGCGAAAAAACGCAAGATGTATTTTGCTCAAAATAAACTAAAACAAGTCAAAAACGTTTCAAAAACGCTGTAAAATCAATAAAACGGCTTCTTTTTATATCAAAAATGAACAAAAACCGAAAATCATTTTTATATTTTAAGCCACTCAAAAGTGTACACCCACGCCAATCTTAAAGCCTATATCAAAGTTGTACAGCTTTGAGTTCAAGGCTTCTTCATATACACCTGCTTTTATAACAATTGGCAGCTTGGTTTGGGGCGAAATCATATATGCCTTAAAAAGAATGAGCCCCAACAAAGATGCGTTCATCCGTTTCACCAGAAAAGTTTGTTAGGTTTTCATTTCCAACCAATACACCAAGCTTAACGTTTAGTAAAACCGATTTCGACAGCGGATTATAAACACTCAGCCCAATAGTTAGCTGTCCTATTGATGCACTCTGATAGTTTGTTTTTTTAAACGCCTTATCGTTTAAATCCGTAGTTCTAAATCCAGCACTTACAGGTATCAGTCAATTACCCCACTATTGGTTGGTGTTTTGCAAATATTCTACTTCAATTTCTGAGGTGTTTATGCCCTCGGTTTTGGAAACCAAGATGATGCTGTCCAATCGATTTGGTCTGCATCGGAATTGTTTTGCGCTAGTGCGATGATAAATGTGCCAAAAGCAATGAGCGCTATTAAATAGGTTTTTTTCATCATTAAGTTTTTTGATTCCAGTAGCATTATTCTTTTGGCTTTGTGTAAGGAATTTTCCTTGAAGCTTTTCTCATTATGATATTAATCAATTGATCTGTATACGATCCGATTGAACCCGAAACATCCTTGTTGTAATTAACAAGGATTTTTCCATCGTCAGCGTTATGAATAAACATATTTATAGTAGCTTTATTCTTAGCGCCATAAAACCCGACCAGTATACTAAGCGCAGCACCAACTCCGTCGGGCATGGGTTTATTTGTTTCAAACCTACTGTTGATTACAGCATCTAGGCCCAATATTGCTGTAATTTCTTCAGCAGTAAAATTCTAAATGTTTGAATATGAAATGCCTTCCTTTTTCAATAATGCGTTGGTTTTGTTGACATCTTGGACTTCAACCCATAACTTTTCTTATTGTTTTCTTTAAAGAAACCAGGAGTACATTGATTGCTGTATGTTATAGCTTTCATTTTTTTGGACGAAGTGATATGGTTGTTTCAAAAGGAATTACAGCAATGATTTCGTGATCATTGCCGTGTTCAGAAAATTCGGGATTTACAAATAAACTTGTTTGTCCATAGGAACTAAAAAAAGATATTATTAAAACAATTGACAAGTTGATTTTTTTCATAATAAAGGGGGGTTTTTAAAAGTTAAAATCAACCCATAGGCTGATGTATTAAACACCAAAAACTCAAAAAGAAAAGAAATCAAATTAGGTTAAGCCTTGGCTTTAAGAACACATTTGGGGCGCTTTAAGGTAAAGTTAAACAAAAAAACAATCCCCAACCTCTTTATATTTCTTTTTCCCCTTTCCACAAACTTTTTCCCATATTAGGGGTCTAACAACAAATATCCATTATGAGAAAAGCCTTTGTTTTACTGTTGTTATGTGTCGCTTGTACAGAAGAAAACGAGGATATTGTTGTCCTTCCAGATGCCTGCGCAAATGCGGTAAGTACTTACGACATCACGCTTGATACTTCTGGTTGTAACGTAGACATTGAAACGAAACTCGGGGTGAATTCACGATACGAAGAACAAATTGTTGGGAACAAACGTCTAATTACCTTTAATAATATTGCCAACCACCCCGTTGGTAATTTCCCAAGAGCGGGTAACCCCAATACCATTTCAGCCAACACCCACTCGGTTGAAACTACCATAAACCCACAAGCCGCTGCCACGTTTACTTCTGCCAAAGGATATGATTTTGGCATTCTTTTTAGTGGGGTGGCCATAGACCCGTTCACGGCAGAATTTTTTATGAACGGCAACCAACCCAACCCTAATTGGAATGAAACGGCACTAACATCTGCTGTTAATTTGGGCACTGATTGTAACAACGCCCACGTACAACCTTCGGGAGAATACCATTATCATGGCACACCAAATGCCTTTATTGAGTCCTTGACCAATGGACAAACCCCTACGACCATGATCAAGTTGGGCTATGCTGCAGATGGCTTTCCCATTTATTATAAATACGGCTATGACAGCAATGGCAATGTTGACGCATTGGAAAGTGGTTATCGTTTAATAGAAGGCAGTCGCCCAGGTGATGGTGTGAGCGCACCTAACGGATGTTACGACGGTCTGTATTTTCAAGACTACGAATACGTTTCAGGAATTTCAACTCTTGATGAAGCCAACGGCCGCACAGGAAAAACGCCTGATGCCAACAGAGAATATTACTATGTGGTAACAGACAATTTCCCTTCTTCCCCGATTTATTTTCGGGGCACACCCGATGCTTCCTTTAAGCACGGTGGGCCTTAGGGCAAACACTCACCGCCTGTTTTGTACCTTTGCGTTTTAATAAAGCGATATGATTCTATCTATGACAGGCTACGGCAAAGCGGAGTTTAATGCACAAGGCAGAAAATTGCGCGTTGAAATTAAGTCGCTCAACAGTAAATCATTTGATCTTAATTTCCGTACACCTGCACGCTACAGTGGCCTTGACCTACCTGCACGCAAACAGCTGACAGCACTGTTGCACCGCGGCAAATGTGAGGTTAATGTGTTTGAAGAAAGGGTTGCTGGTCAAGATACAGCCCCGATCAACAAAGCCGTAGTAGCGCACTACATCCAAGAATTAAAAGCCATTTTCCCTTTGTCAGACGAGGCGCTTTTGCCAACCGTGATGCGCATGCCCAATGTATTTGCATCGGCAGACGATAGCATTTCGGACGAGGAGCAAGAAGTCTTTTTAAGTACTCTTAAAAAAGCAGCGGAAGCATTGGTTGCTTACCGCCAGCAAGAAGGTATTTCTTTGGGGCAAGACCTCACCAATCAATTGGAGCAAATCAAAGCACAGCTCAAAAGCATAGCTGCGCAAGCCGATACGCGCATCGCAACACGCAAGCAAAAACTACACGAACAATTGCGTCAACTCACCCTAGATTACGACCAAGAACGCTTGGAGCAAGAGCTGGTCTATTACCTCGAAAAATGGGACATCAACGAAGAGTTAGTACGCTTGCAGCACCACCTCGATTATTTCCAAACCAACCTAGACGAAAACACCCCAACCAAAGGTAAAAAACTAGGATTTATTGCCCAAGAAATGGGACGTGAAATCAATACTATAGGATCTAAAGCTAACGATGCAGACTTACAAAAATCTGTCATCAGCATGAAAGATGCTCTGGAACGCATCAAAGAACAAGTACTCAACGCCTTGTAATGAAAACGGGAAAATGTATTGTTTTATCGGCCCCTTCGGGCAGTGGAAAAACAACCATTGCCAAACACTTGCTTGCTCAGGAAAATCTCAACGTGGCATTCTCTGTGTCGGCTACTTCAAGGCCACCAAGAGGGCAAGAGGTTAACGGCAAAGACTACTACTTTCTCTCCGAAGCAGCTTTTAAAGCAAAAATTGCTGAAGGTGCTTTTGCCGAATACGAAGAGGTATACCCGGGCATGTTTTATGGCATATTAAAATCTGAGCTAGACCGCATTTGGGCATTGGGTAAAAACGTGGTGTTTGACATAGACGTGGTAGGCGGATTAAACATCAAAAAACAATTTCCCGACAACACCCTTTCCATATTCATCAAACCTCCTAGCACGGAAGCATTGGCGGAGCGCTTGCACCAACGGGGTACGGACAGTACAGATAAAATTGCCATGCGATTGGACAAGGCAAATGTCGAAATGGCTCGCGCCAACGAATTTGATGTTGTCGTGGTAAACGATCATTTGGAAACTGCCAAAAGCGAAACGGAAGAATACATTAGTAACTTCTTGGCAGGATGAAGCGGATTGCGCTATTTTTCGGAAGTTTTAATCCCGTTCATAACGGACATATTGGTATTGGTCAAGTGGTACTTAATCAACAAAAGGCAGACGAGGTACATTATATCCTGACCCCACAAAATCCACATAAAAATACGGCTGCGCTTTTGCCAGAGGAGCACCGCTGGAATATGTTAACACAGGCTCTAGCACCTTATGATGGTTTGGTGGCTAACGACATTGAGCTACACATGCCCAAGCCAAGCTATACAGCAAATACCCTTCGAAAACTGACGTCTGAGCATCCTAATAACGTCTATATCATGCTGATGGGTGCCGACAGCGCAATAGGGCTGGACGCTTGGCAAAATGCGGCTTATATCAAGCAATTTCCGTTGTTGATTTACCCCAGAAATGATATTTCTTTAGATGCATTTCCAGCACATCAACGTCTTCAAGCTCCTTTATTGGATATTGCTGCCACAAGCATACGCGAAACAAAGGATATGCAGCAGTTAAAAGCTTGGTTGCCGGACGGGGTTATTGCCTACATGCAAACGTACCAACTTCTTAATGATATTTAATCTTCCGCAAAATCCGCTGGGTGTCTTTTAGCCCTTGGTAGGCGTGTTCGCTATGTTGCTTGATCACGGCAGTGAGTTCGTTTAATTTGTCGAGTGCTTCTTCAAAACCATTGATATAACACAGCATATAGGTAGGTGCCAAGTTGCCCAAATCTTCCTTATCGTTTTTGGTCAGGCTTAGTTTTTTGAGCAGCTTTTTGCCCAAGGCATTGTTGGCATTATAGATATGGTGCAGCAGCTTTTTTTCATATTTAGGGGGTTCAAACAAAAAAGCCGAATCAATTTGGTAAGAGCCTTTATTATCAAACAAAAAAGAAACCCGCTCAAGGGGGTAGTATTTGTATGCATGATGAAACCCCAAACGGACATATTCAATAATACTAAACGAATGCGCGTCCATTTCAATTTCCACCTCATCATGGGTGGAGTAGAACAATTTAACATGCTCGTTGATGAGTTCAACATCCACTCTTGAATAATAAGCCCTTCCTTTCTCCTTTTTTTCCAGTCCCGCCCAGCAAAGTACAAACGACTCCTTAAAAACCTTGTAGCTGGGTTTTA
>PKDQ01000027.1 GCA_002862645.1 Flavobacteriaceae bacterium
TAGGCGTTCCATTGTCGCCTAAAAAAATGACTATGGTGTTCTCCAAGCCATTTGGAATGGCGGCTATTACCCGCCCAAGCTCTTTGTCTAGAGCTTCGATGGCTGAAAAATAATATGGTAATGGGTTTGCTGCTATACTGGTATCATCTGACGGCAAACTTCCTTGTTGATGTAAGTTGGCAGGGGCAAGGTGAAAGGGCGTGTGCGGCGCGTTAAAGGCCAACCATAAAAACCAAGGGTTTTTTCGGTTACTGATCCAATCGATAGCGCTACTAGAAAATGCCGTGGTGGTATAGGAGGTTTTGTCTGTTCTACTGCCATTAGTAACTTCCTTCCAATTGGTGTAAGAACTCACTCCGCCTCCTATAATGCCAGAGAAGTAGTCTATACCCATGTTGTTGGGATCCGTTATGTTATTCGACAAATGCCATTTTCCAATCAGTGCAGTGTCATAGGCTCCATTCGATTGGCTTTTGACAAAATCATGTAAGCTTTCTTCACTTAATGAAATATCTTGCTCCACCTCCAAGACCCCAGTGTGGTGGCCAAGCTTTCCTGTTATTATGGATGCTCTTGTGGGAGAACATACAGGATAAGCCCACATATTGTCAAAAGTGATACCGCTATTGACCAGCATTTCAAGTGTTGGCATTTGAGGTTTTTCTTGCCCTTCCGAATAGTTTGGTGTGGCATCTTTACCCATGTCGTCCGCAATAACAAAAAGGATGTTTGGCGGAGGCGTTTCTTCAATAATTACTATTTCGGTAGCTTCTTGTTTGTCGCAAGACAAAATAAGAAGGGATATCAGTGCGAGGGTGCTAAAAGATTTTATCATAAAGTATTACTTAGACACCAGAAATTCCAAAAAGTTTGTTTTAAAACAAAGAGTTATAATGGCGTCGTCTAGGATGAAGCGCTTGAAGTACAGGCGGTAACCTCAACAGCTGCGGATTTGATGGCATTAAAACCTCCTGCAACGTCAATTACATTATGGATGCCCCGGCTTTTAAGAATCGAAGCAGCAATCACAGAGCGATATCCTCCGGCACAATGCACATAAAAGGGTTTGTTTTCAGGGAATTCGGCCAAATAACGATTGATAAAATCAAGTGGGGTATTTTCTGCAATGGGTATATGCCCTGTATCGTATTCTGACGATTTGCGCACATCAAAAACATGGATATCGTCTTTTCCAAGATCCGCTTTAAGTGTTGTCGCTGGAACAGAAACAAGGGTGTCTACTTCTTTGGAGGCCTTTTGCCAACGGTCAAAACCACCTGCTAAATAACCAATGGTATTGTCAAAGCCTACACGTGATAGTCTCGTAACGGCTTCTTCAATGCGATTTTCATCGGCAACCAACAAAATGGGTTGTTTTACATCAGCTATTAGCGTACCTACCCAAGGGGCAAACCCACCATCAAGACCTATAAAAATAGACCTTGGAATATGGCCTTGGATAAAGTCATTATGGTGTCTAACGTCCAAAACAACCGCGCCAGTTTCATTGGCTGCAATTTCAAATGCGTCTGGTGACAAGGCCCGTTTTCCCATTTTAATGACCGTATCCAAATCAGCATATCCCTCTTTGTTCATTTTGACATTGAGTGGAAAATAGTCTGGAGGCGGAAGTAGGCCATCGTTTACTTCTTTGATAAAAGTCGCTTTGTCCATATTGGTGCGAAGGGCATAATTCATTTTTTTCTGATTGCCTAGGGTGTCAATCGTTTCTTTCATCATGTTTTTCCCACAGGCCGATCCTGCACCGTGTGCTGGATACACAGTGATATCATCAGCAAGCGGCATGATTTTGTTGCGCAAGCTATCAAAGAGTGTTCCCGCCAATTGCTCTTGGGTCATTTCTTCTCCTTTTTGAGCCAAATCTGGACGACCAACATCTCCCAAAAAGAGCGTGTCACCTGTAAAGATAGCATGGTCTTTTCCGTTGGCATCGCGCAACAAATAGGTGGTGCTTTCCATGGTGTGTCCGGGAGTGTGTAAGGCAATAATAGTGGCTTCTCCTAGCTTAAATTCCTGCCCATCTGAGGCAATCAATGCTTTAAAATTGGGGTTGGCATTTGGACCAAAAATAATGGGCGCATTGGTTTTTTTGGCGAGGGTCAAATGGCCACTTACAAAATCGGCATGAAAATGCGTTTCAAACACATACTTAATGCTAGCACCATCTCGTTCAGCGCGTTCCAAGTATGGGCTGGTTTCGCGTAGTGGATCAATAACGGCTGCTTCACCATTGCTTTCGATATAGTAAGCCCCTTGTGCCAAACAACCCGTGTATAACTGCTCTACTTTCATGCGATTTATGTTATTTGCCTCACAAAAATACAAATTTAGCTAGCTTTTGCTTAGCAAAACATTCTTTACCTTGTGACAATGAAATTATTCTTACGTGTATTTTCTTTTTTCTTTTTCATTGGATTTCTGTCTTGTCAACTAAATGACGAAAAGCCCAATAGCAACAGCTATACCAATAATGAGAATATGTCAAATTTAATCAAAACCTACTTGGCTTTAGGCGACAGTTATACTATTGGGCAGAGTGTTGCCGATAGCCTTCGCTGGCCCAATCAACTTGTCAAAAAACTGAATAAAGAAGAAATTAAGTTTGAGGCTCCAAAAATTATTGCACAAACTGGTTGGACTACAGATGAATTACTCACTGCTATAAATACCGCTAATATTAAAGTGAAATACGATTATGTATCCTTGCTAATCGGAGTAAACAATCAATATCGCGGCAGAAGCGTTGAAAACTTTGAACCCGAATTTATTAAATTGTTAAACCGTGCTACTACCTTGACAAATAATGGCGCCACTCGTGTTTTTGTTTTATCCATTCCAGACTGGGGTGCAATGCCCTATGCTGAAGGCCAAGATCGTAGTCGCATTACAGCAGAAATTAACGCCTATAATAATTCCATAAAAAGGATTTGTGAACAGCGCAACATTGATTTTTTTGATATCACGCCCATTTCACGCGAAGCATCAAACAATCCAGTATATGTAGCTGTCGACGGCTTACATCCCAGCGGGGAAATGTATACCGAATGGGTAAAGACGGTAATCCCTTTCTTTAACTAACAAGATGAAGCGCCACAAAGAAGCTGCACAGCAAATGGACAAGAAAGATGCTTTAGCGTCTTTTAGAGCGCGTTTTTTTCATCCTGAAAAGGAGATTTATTTAGATGGTAATTCACTTGGTAAACAACCGCTTGATGCAAAAGAAACCCTTGCCACAATCTTAGATGAACAGTGGGGAAAAAAACTGATTCGTAGCTGGAACGATCATTGGCTAGCACTACCTAAGCGAATTGCATCCAAATTGGCATCACTCTTAAACGCAGACCCCAAGGAAGTATTGGTCGGAGAATCAACTTCTGTAAATTTATATAAACTAGCACATGCCTTGCTTACGTCCGGGCAGTTTCCAAAGCAATTATTAACCGATTCACTCAATTTCCCAACGGATAACTATATCCTACAAGGCATTAGCGAGCAATTGCCCACCACTGCCCCCATCACCATTAGCTATTCAAGTGATTTGACGGCTGATGTCCCGTCGCTAAAAGAAACCATCAAGCACAATCCGGGCATCTTGTGCCTAAGTCTGGTGAGTTATAAAAGTGCGTACTACTACCCAATGAAGGCACTCAATAACTTCGCAAAAGAACACAACAGCATCATTATTTGGGACCTGAGTCACGCGGTAGGTGCGGTTGACATAGACCTAAAGCAAACCGATACCCTAGCAGCTATTGGCTGTACCTATAAATACCTGAATGGTGGTCCTGGCGCACCTTCATTTATGTACGTAGACCAATCGTTGATTGCGTCCCTAAAAACACCTATCCAAGGCTGGTTTGGGCACGCAAAACCATTTAATTTTATACCAGACTATCGAGCAGCACAAGGCATAGAAAAATTTGACGCAGGCACGCCTCAAATTTTGTCCTTAGCCACCCTAGAAGTGGGTCTGGACATTACGCTCGAAGCGGGAATAGGTCGCATAAGAGCTAAAAGTGAGCAGCTGGGAATCTATTTGTCGAGCCTAATAAAAGCAGAACTACTTCCTTTGGGCTATTCATTGGAGAGTCCAGAGGAGGCTAGCGAACGGGGCGCCCACATTACCATTTCACACGAAGAATCTTGGCGCATTTGCCAATGCTTGTTAAGCCCCAAAGACGATCGCTTAAAAATCATTCCTGATTTTAGACCGAACCGTTTTATTCGATTGGGGATTGCCCCGCTATATACACGTTATGAAGATTTGTGGGAAACGGTATGTCGCCTAAAAGAAATTGTCTTGGAGAAGGAATACGAATTTCACGATGGAAATCAGCCAACGGTAACCTGATTTCTAAGGCTATCTTCGTTCATAAACTTCCTCAAAAGGCACCCGACAACGCTCGCCCCAAATGCCTTTATTTCCATCACGGATACCACATGATATAATCATATTTATGTCTGTCCCCCTTGGCAGCTTAAGTAATTTTTTTACGCTTTTGCTGTCAAAGCCTTCCATGGGGCAAGTATCGTATCCTTTTTCGGCCATAGCAAGCATAAAGGTTTGTGCCGCAAGGGCACAAGACTTGTGTACGACGGTTCTCATTTGTGTTTCGGATACTTCACGAACCACTGGTCGAAAAAGGCCCATTACGAACACGACGAATTTCCTCACTATTCCCAGTAATCGAAAAAACCGCGCATACAAAAGCGGCATCAATTTGCCGTAGTATACCTCTCTCACCGCGATGCGTTTCACCTGTCTATCTTTGGGACTGTTTCTTTTGATATTCCCTTTTTCAAAGTTTAACAAAAACTTGGCTCGAGAACGAAAAAGATCCTGGCGGGTAACAAAAACAACCCATTGCTGGGCGGTTGAGGCTGCCGTTTGACCCAGGCAGGCTTTGGTTAAATCTGCGCTCCATTTAGGGGCAACGAGATGGATGAATTGCCACAGTTGCATGTTTGAACTTGTAGGTGCCAACGTTGCCTGCTTAAGACAGTCTTCAATGTCATTTGGTGGAATTGATTTTTTTGCACTGAAAAGGCGTACGGAACGCCTGTGCTCCAAGAGGTTTTGTAAATGCATGAGGAAAGATACAGTAATTAATCAGAGGAGGAAATGGACTATATATTGAATATTATTTTTTTATCACTTCGTTAAATAAGCCCCATTACCTTATGGTTACCAACAATTAGCCTATTTTTGCCGCTTAAATTTTATAACCTTGAAACGATTTCAATTTATAGATAAGTCCACTGGCGGCAGTGTTAAAAACGATCTTCTTTCTGGAATTACAGTTGCCTTGGCCTTGGTGCCCGAAGCCGTAGCCTTTGCCTTTGTGGCGGGCGTATCACCTGTTGTTGGACTTTATGGTGCCTTTATGATGGGTATTATCACGGCTATTTTTGGTGGTCGTCCCGGCATGATTTCTGGTGCAACTGGCGCCATGGCCGTAGTTATGGTACACTTGGTTAGCGAAGGAAATGCCCTTGGCGGTAGCGATACCGCCGGACTACAGTTTTTGTTTGTAACCCTTATTTTGTCTGGTTTGATACAAGTATCAGCAGGGGTGTTGCGCCTAGGAAAGTTTGTGCGTATGATTCCCCATTCAGTGATGATGGGATTTGTAAACGGACTGGCTATTGTTATTTTCTTATCGCAGCTGGGTATGTTTAAAAGCCATGGTGTATGGCTGTCCGGATCATCACTCATCACTATGATTGGGCTGGTTGCTTTGACCATGGGTATTATGGTTGGTCTGCCATACCTAACCAAAAAAGTACCTGCAGCACTAACGGCTATAGTCATGGTTTCTGTTCTGGTCATTTTTGGAAATTTAGAAACCGAAACTGTTCGCTCTTTTGTGTTTGCCAATGGTGGTACGGGGATACAAGCGGGCTTTCCTAGTTTCAATGTTCCCATTATTGCGTTATCGTTAGACAACCTCTTGTTTGTTTTGCCTTATGCTTGCATTCTAGCAGCTATAGGCCTTATTGAATCTTTAATGACCCTTAACCTCATAGACGAACTTACAGACTCACACGGCAGTGGAAACCGAGAATGTGCCGCACAGGGCTTGGGCAATATAGTGAATGGATTCTTTGGCGGTATGGGCGGTTGCGCCATGATTGGGCAAAGTATTATCAACATCAAATCGGGTGGGCGTGGACGTTTGTCGGGGATTACGGCAGCATTGGCCTTGTTGGGGTTTATTTTATTTGGCGCTAGCTATATAGAGCAGGTGCCCATAGCAGCCTTGGTAGGCGTGATGTTTATGGTGGTCTTTGGCACCTTTGCTTGGAGTTCTTTTAAGGTTTGGGACAAGGTTCCCAAATCGGATGTAATTGTCATTGTATTGGTCACGGCCCTCACGGTTATTTTTGATTTGGCCATAGCCGTACTGGCAGGAGTTGTGGTGTCTTCTTTGGTCTTTGCTTGGGAGAATGCCAAGCGCATACGTGCACGGAAACACACAGATGACTACGGCGTAAAGCATTACGAAATATACGGCCCATTGTTCTTTGGCTCCATAGAGTTGTTCAACAGCAAGTTTGATGTGCAAAACGACCCAGATGAAGTAGTGATTGACTTTAAAGATTCGCGTATTGTGGATCAGTCCGCCATTGAGTGTGTGAACAAACTAACGGAGCGCTACTTGAAAAAAGGGAAGAACATTCACTTACGCCATTTGTCTTCGGATTGTGTGAAGCTGATTAAAAGGGCAGAAAAAATTTGCGACGTAAACGTACTGGAGGATCCAGATTACTTTGTGGCCATTGACAATTTTAGGCAGTCACAGGTGGCTTTGTCAAAAGGATAAAAAAAACCCTGCCTTTTGGCAGGGTTTTTTTGTAAACATGAAATTAAGTAAGGTTGGTTATTTTACCAATTTCGTTGTTAGTTCTTGTTTACCGGCCTTAACCGTTACCAAGTACATGCCTTTGTTTAAATCAGCAACATCTAAACTAAATGCTGCTGCATTTGGTGTAGCACGCATAACTTCGCGTCCTGTAAGGTCAAAGATGCTAACGCTGTCAACAACAACACCTGCACTTACGTTAAGTCTGTTTTCAACAGGGTTCGGGTAAACATTTACATTGCTTTCGAAATCATTAATAGAAGCAGTTGCTGGTCTGTAAAAATAGATATTGTCAACATAAACTAAAGATGCAGATCCTTGAGAATTGGCTGCAGTTAAAAGAAATTGTGCGATGTGCGCACGAGATTTATCACCAGCGATTGTGCTAATTTCAACATCAATAGATTTCCAAGTTTGAACTCCTTGCGCATCTAGCACATCAACAGATTCAATAGCATTAGTTTCTCCAGTCCCATTTGCATGGTTTGAAAATTTAGCACTAACTGTTTGTCCTGCAACAAATACATCCGCAACCCAATAATCAATATGGAAATGGGTCATTGCAGATGCATCTGTAGGAGATACAGCTAGATCAGACCCAAAAAAGGGACTACCACTTAAATCCGCTTTAAGGACTAGGTTGCCAGCTATGGTTTCCTCAGTAAAATCTGCATTGTCCCAAAGGACATTATTTAAACCGATGGCCGCCCCATATGCTTCTCCATATATAGAAATTACATCAACAGCATCTCTAGCAGGGGGTGTTATTGGTGCAGTTGCAAGCTGGTTATCTATAAAACTTACGGTATATGTTTGAGTAGTTGTCCCGTTTGCTGCAGTAACTACTACAGTTGCATCTCCAGGAATTGCGTTTGCTTGATTAATGACAGCAGAAGCGTTGGCATCTGTAGTTGTAAATGCTGTGATTTGAGGAACAGCGGTAGTTCCTTCATTAAGAGATACTGTATAACTTGTAGCTGCACCAAATCCACTAAGCGTAGCTCCATCAACTTTTAAATCGCTTAAGCTAGCATCTGAACCGCTAGCTGTTGGCTCTTTCCAGAAGTATATATTATCAAGATAAATATCATTACCAGCTCCAGTACCACCATCAAACTTCATTTGTGCTACGTTGCTAAAGTTTACATTAGGAAAGCTACTTACCGGTATGTCTACACTATTCCAAGAGCCTGGAGTAGTTGTTATATCTACTAAATTTTCACTACCACCAATTGGTGTAACCTTATAAGTATTAGTGTCATCACTTTCTACCCATATATCTAAATGCATGAATTCCATTGCAGCCATATCAACCCCAGTTCCTAATATAGTTCCTTGGTAAGAGAAGTCTCCATATCTCAAAACATTATTACCATCCCCTGGATCAAAACTTGAATCTACAACAACTGCTGGATTTTGGTTCCAACCTGGCGCATAATCTGTTGCAACGTCTGTGTATTCATCACTGAAAACAGAAATTACATCATCAGCATTTTTTGTTGGAACAGGAGCAGATGTAGTTGGACCACCAACAGGAACTGGAATAGCAGAACCTTGAACAGCCGTAAGATCATCAAAATAGGCAGTGTAAGCTGCAGTATTATTGAGTGCCCCACCAACGTCAACAGAAGTTCTCATGGCTAATTCATCCCATTCACCCGTTGCACCTGCAAATGTAAATGAAAGCGTTTCCCATCCATTACCTGTGTGAGCTGCTGTGTTTGCAGCATCATCAATAGTTGTCTGACCACTTTGGGCACCCTGTAAGATTCCTCTTAGGTAAATTGCCGAATCAGAATATACCTTAATAGTTACAGTCTGATTTGAAGTTAAATCCATATAATGTGTTTGTGGTCTAAAGAAAACACCTTTCCATACATCACCATCTGCTGTAACTGTAACTTGTCTTACAGTGTTAGCGGCATCAGCAGGATCAGCTACAGCAGTATTTGCTGCAGTTTGACCACCTCCAAAACCACCATAAACATCTTCGGGGGTATTATTTTTCAAAGTAGAAAAGTCTTGCAATACAGGATTTCCAGGAACTGGAATAGCAGAACCTTGAACAGCCGTAAGATCATCAAAATAGGCAGTGTAAGCTGCGGTATTATTGAGTGCTCCAGCAGCGTCAACAGAAGTTCTCATGGCTAATTCATCCCATTCACCCGTTGCACCTGCAAATGTAAATGAAAGCGTTTCCCATCCATTACCTGTGTGAGCTGCTGTGTTTGCAGCATCATCAATAGTTGTCTGACCACTTTGGGCACCCTGTAAGATTCCTCTTAGGTAAATTGCCGAATCAGAATATACCTTAATAGTTACAGTCTGATTTGAAGTTAAATCCATATAATGTGTTTGTGGTCTAAAGAAAACACCTTTCCATACATCACCATCTGCTGTAACTGTAACTTGTCTTACAGTGTTAGCGGCATCAGCAGGATCAGCTACAGCAGTATTTGCTGCAGTTTGACCACCTCCAAAACCACCATAAACATCTTCGGG
>PKDQ01000032.1 GCA_002862645.1 Flavobacteriaceae bacterium
CCTGATAGTTGTATATTACATCATTCCTGTAACGCTCAAAATCATCAACTGGGTCTTGATTGTGCCATACTAATAATGTTGATCGAACCGCATGTCTAGGGGAGTTCCCATACTGATAGTTTTCTGTCATTTCAAGGTCTAATTCGCCAGAGTCGCCTTCATATCGAACATCCATATAAAAAATAATCCTTGCTACATCACCTTTATCTTCGTCGCGAGGCTCAAAAACTTTTATATTTCCATTTTTTTTACTACCCCCAAATAAGTTTTCACAACTATTATAGCAATAATCAAAATTGAAATTACTTCTAGAGCTATTTATACTACCATTACATGCTCTTAAATTATGCACATCTGAGCCAGCTCCCCACGTTCTCCCAAAATTACCTCGCGATTGTGGCCAAACGTGTTCTTTGTTCCAAACACCAGGGTAATCATCTTCAGCATCAACTGACTCACCTGTATATAACAAAATTACATTCCTTTGATCATTAGGATCAACATCAGATTCTCTTAAAATATCAGTAGTTGAGGAATAATAATATTCTTGATGGTCATCAATTATATTGTGTAAAGCATTCTTTAATTCTTGATCTGATTTGTTTTCAGCAGCATCGTAGTAACCTTGTGGAGCTTGGCTCCAAAGGATTGAAGACGCAAAAAAAGAAATGTATAGTGATAGATAAGGGTTATTCAATTGGTGTGATATTATTTCTTAATGAATAAAACATCATCGACAAAGTATCCACCGTCAAGTTCTGTATTTGTTCCTGATCCAGTATATTTAAATGCCAAATGCAAAGTTCCAGAATATGATGAAATATCAATAAGTCCAGACTCCTGAAATGCGTACCAAGAGGCAGACTCTCCAGGGATAGCAACATTCAATTTACTCCAACTAGCCCCCATTACATCTGTACCGTTAAAGTCAGATGAAATAAAAACTTCGAGAGTATTGTTTTGCTCATCGGAAAGATGGTGCTGAGCAAGATTAAACGAAACATATGCACTTGTGGCTGAAGTTAAATCAAAAGCAGGAGACACCAACCAACCAATATTAACGTCATCCCCAGTTCTGAACGCGCTAAACTCGGCATAACCATTACCACTGTAAACCTGTTCTGTCCAATATTCGCTACCTACCTCGTTGTAATTAAACCATCCCGAGTAATTAAATTTTGACCCATCAACAGCATCATCAAATTGTTCGTCAAGAACGGTATCAAAATCTGAAAGTTTAAGGAGTTCACAGGCAGCCCCATTTAAGGAAATGTCTTGTGTGGAATTTAACATTAAGACTAAGTTATCACCATCGTATGTTTTTGTTACTACTGCCTTAATAGTACCCGAACCAGATGGTAAAATATCTTGATTGAAGTCAGCATAAGCGCTTGTCTCCAATAAAAATACTTTCTTTGAAAATCCATCACAAGCCTCAAGTGTGCGTTGTGTATCAAAAGTATCATAGGGATCTACGTAAGGTTTACCCGCATCATAGGCAGCAACATTTACATCAGAAACTTGAACCATAATACCAACATGACTATCATTAATTTGAGAAAATGAAACACTCAGTGGCGTGATTTCACTAGTTGTAGCAGTACGGACTATTTGCGCTTTCATCAACTCTTCTCTTATATTTGTGATGCGGTTTACTGCACTGTCTAGCTCACCAATTGTAATAACGCCGTCACCAGTACGGTATTCTCCAACAAACAGGCCTTTTAAATCAACATAAACCTCTCTTCCAATATTGTACATGTTGTATGAGTCTGTAATATCAACAAGCATACGAATTGCTGAAGTTGGAGCGATAGGATCATCTTGAATATAAAATTCCTTATAGAAGTTGCCGGTAGCATCTGACGAAACCACATGACCCTTAATTACAATATTAGAGGTAATTTCTGTAGCTTCTCCGCTGATCATCAAATCTTTTACATAAGCAATTGTAGCTATGCTTTTTTCTCCAGATTCAATATTAGACATAAGCATTGAAAGAGATGCGTTCTCTTCAACTCCTAAGGAGTTTGGTATATCAAAAATATCTTCTTGTTGACAACCACTAACAAGAAATAAAAAGGCGATAAATGGTGTGATTTTATTAATTAGATTCATGCTTTTTCTTTTAAAACCGTACATATAAATTTATAAAGTAATTTGTTCCTCGACCATACCAATATTTGGGGCCAAATTGTCTTTTGGGCGATGTGAAATCCTGACGCAACTCTCTAAAGTTGGCGTTTCTTGATTGCTCAAAACCACCTGTTTTGAAAACACCATCAAAGATGTTGTTAACGCTCAAGAAGAAGCCCACATATTTGCCATAGCTAATGCGCCATGACTTACCCAGTACAAGGTTAGAAACGAAATATTCTCCAAACTCTTCTTGTTCGAGTAATTCACGTGCTAATGCAGGGTCGTAATCGTTAAATGGTAACCCATCGCTGTCCAAAAGAAAATTTTGCGTCCTGTTTATTGGACTGGCATCTACATATGTATTCCTAAAAAAGTTTGTGGTAAAACCAAACCACCAATAATTCTGTCTAAACTCAAAACCAAGTGAATAGGCTTCCTGTGGACCATTGGCAATGCGAAGGTTTTTCATTTTTGCAGTACCAAAGTCTAAATAACCAAAATCATCTGAAGTTAAATAAACACTAGGATCGTTAATATATATATGACGCCCTACTGAGGCAGCACCTTTCAAGGTTAGTACAGGCAACACATTGGCTTCAAAACCAAACTCAACGCCTTGGTATTCTTTATCAATATTTTGAGAAATCTCTTGTACGAAAGATGATGTATCGCCTCCAATTCCCTCTGCGAAGAAAAAAGATATTTCACTAGCATTTGATAATTTGGTGTAGTATCCTGTTAGCCTAACTGAAAGGTTAGGTGCCCTTAAAATATAACTTAGATCATATGAGTTAATCTCTTCTAATTCCAATTCGCGACCTGCCTGCTCCCCAACGAAATAATGATTTTCTCGTGAATTTGCATAGGTATTACGTAAATGGGGTGCGCGTTGCATCCATGCAGCATTGACATCAAATAAATGTTTTCCACTCAATTTGAATGTAAGACCAGCCTTACCACTTAAGGTATTGAAACTGAGTTTCTTTCCTTTACCAAAAGAGTTATCTGCATACGCACCGTGCCTGTATATTCCTTCCCTTTGATAGTTTGTTTGCTTTAAAGATGTTGAAACATATCCATCAAAGCGTTTTAGATTAAATTGGGTTTTGGCATATAATTCGGTTTGGTCAACGTCAAAAATATAGTTGTAGCGGAAACGATCTCCTACACTCGCGGTTGCGTCTGGATCTTCAAGATTAAAGGCATAGCCGTCAAAAGAGTCACGATTAAGGTAGGAATTAGCTCCAAGTAAATCTTGAATTTCCGCAAAATTTTCAGATGTTAATTCTTGGTGTGTAACATTGAATACAAGACTAACTTCATCTGTTAAGAACGTTTTTAACGAAGCGTTTGCCGTAAACTGTTTGTCATCTGCACGGTCCTCATACAACACATAAGCGGCAGGAAGACCGCTATTAGCACTGGCAAGGTTGGCATCATAGATACGGTTCCAATCAACTTGACCATTCATACGTAAGTTTTCTTGTGCGAGATAAGCGCTCGAATAATCAGGTTCGTCGGCAGCTGCAAGATGATAACTTGGTAAGTTTTGATAGTATGTTGGACTTGGATTTGCCCCTCCTGGGTAATCAAGTCTGCTATTTCCAAGTTCACCAAACTGATAGGCAAGGTTGGTGTTCAATGTAGTTTTAGATGAAAGTTGAAGTTCGTGGTTCAGCATAATGATAGGCTCTACCAGGCGTCTTACACGTGAATTTCGCTGCTCACCATCTTGTTTACCCCAATACTCATTGTATTTTATACCCATCAAGTCATACACTTCTTGCGTGTTTGGAGATGATTTGCCTCGGCGGTTTGGAGCAGCAATTACAGTTAAATTAAGACTTTGTTTATCCATCACTTTTTCAACAGAAAGTAAAAGCGATTGCGCATCATAAAATGTTCCGTCAATAAAACCAGACTCACCCCAACGATTTCCGACAGAGAATGCATATGCCCAACCTTTAGAGCTCAAACCACTGGCATGGCTAAACATAGCGCGATTTGTGTACGAACGATTCGATGACGAATATGTTATTCGGCTTCCAACTCTATATTCAGATGCTTTTGTGCTGATATTTGTACTTCCAATAAGTCCACCAAAATTATAATCTGACGACTGAGCGCTTAAACTTAACTCCTGGTTACGCATCATGTCGTTAAGACCACCCCAGTTGCTCCATTGTGGACGACCGTTGTAAAATTTATTCATGGGTATTCCGTTAATCTGCACGGCACCAAAGTCGGTGTCTAGACCTCGAACACGAAAGAATGAAGAGCTAAATTCAAATGCTGCTGTTCTTGAAAAAACGTCTTGAGAGGACTGCAATAGACCAGATATATTACCAGAAGCTTGGTCATCTTCACTCAATTCATCGTCTGACAGTATGATGAGCTGTTGGCTTGATGAAATATTTTCTGAATCGCTGGCATCAATTTGAAGTACCACGGCAAATATGTCACCAGGATTGGCTTCTTTGATGTAGGTTTCGTAGTTATCAGAAGCAAATGTTAACAGTGCTTTTGTGCTTAGAAACAATTCGAATTCACCATTCGCATTTGAAGTGGTGGAAACTCCAAGTTCTGGTGCTTGAATAAGAACATTTTCAATAGGCTTACCCTCAGCGTCAACAATTAAACCTGAAACCTTTTCTTGAGCTAGAGTGAATTGAATTGTAATTAAAAAAATGAGAAAATTACGCAATTGTAAAATTTTTTATTTGAGCAACCAATTTAAGTTTATTTTTGTTAAAATTTAAATAATACTGTGAGAAATATTTTAACTTTTTTTTGTGTTGCAACCTTAGGATTTAGTGCATGTGCACAAAATCAAAAATATGCAGTTGAAACCATAGCATTTTACAATGTTGAAAACCTTTTTGATCATTTGAATGATCCCAATACAAAGGATGACGACCGCACTCCAACTGGACGTGACAAGTGGACTGAAGAGATATTCGAAAAAAAACTCACCAATACTGCAACGGTGATTGCCGACATTGGTACTGATATTACAGGCAGCCCACCAGCAATTATTGGGTTATCGGAGGTGGAAAACCGCTATGTGATTGAGCGACTTGTTGAACATCCGCTACTTGTAAATTATAAGTATGGTATCGCTCACTTCGAATCCCCTGATGAAAGAGGCATTGATGTGTGTTTGTTGTATCGTAAAAGTAAGTTTACACTGCTCCGTGCCAAAAGACATTTCCTTTCCCTTTTTGAAACAGATGGAGACCGTGACTATACAAGAGACCAGCTCGTTGTTTCCGGACTGTTAGAAAATGAACTTCTTTATGTTATTGTGCATCACTGGCCGTCGCGCAGTGGTGGACAAGTTAGAAGTGAGCCCAAACGTATTACTGCAGGAGAACTCAATCGAAAAACGGTGGACTCTATTCGAAGAATTAATCCTTCTGCTAAGATCATCAATATGGGCGATTTTAATGACGACCCTACTGATATAAGCATCGTTGAAGCACTTGGTTCGGTTGGAGATAAAGATAAAATAACTGACCAATCAACGTTTTACAACCCTATGTCGTCATTCTACAGCCGTGGGATAGGAACAAGTTGCTACCGCGACAAATGGAATGTATTAGATCAAGTTCATGTGACCCCGAGCCTACTTATTGAGTCCGATACAAAGTGGTATTTTTGGAAAGCGGGAATTTTTAACCCGAGGTATCTCTACAACAAAAAGGGACGGTATAAGGGCTATCCTTTTCGAAGTTTTGCTGGAGGTAAATTTACGGGAGGTTATAGCGATCACTTCCCTGTTTATGTGTTGCTGATAAAAAAATCACAAACTTAATTTGCTATTTTTTTAAATTAATAAAGTTTTTATTAATCTATTGGAACCGTTATTTAATAATTTAGTAACCGCTCTGTTAAAATCTGCAAAGTAAGGTACGTTATTCAAACCTTGTGTGTCAATGGGTTAGTTTTCAGTATTAATTCTAATGCGAAGCACTTATTTCCCAACTACATTAAATATTCGTAAAGTTGCATTTTCAGGAGCGTTTTGCACTTATAATTCTGGAGACTAAAAGGATTTTAATCCATCCATATCGTTGTTGATATAATACTGAAAAGGTTGTCTTATTGCACTAGATTTATTATCATCAAAATTTACGACTACTCCACAATTTATATACCCCAATAACATTAGCTATATAAGTATTACAGTTATTTGCATTGTTGTTAACAATTTATTTGAAAATAAAATTACAAATAATTGGATTAACTAATAGTGAATTCCACTGAAGGCCAAACTTGAATCTTATTACAAAATACCAATGTTATACGTTTTCATTGTGTTTACATAAAAAAAGCGGAATAAATCCGCTTTTTTCGTACAAAAATAAAAAGATTAGTTTTTAATTATTTTAAATATTTTAGTTGATGTTCCATTTGAAACTTCAATTAGGTATAAACCTTTATTTAAATTTTGAACGTCAAGTTTACTACTAAAAGGTTCCTCAAGAACAACTTTACCAGTCAAATCAATTATTTTAATATTATTGAATCTATCAAGTCCTATAAAATTCAAGTAGTCTTCAGTAGGATTAGGATACATTAATATATTTTTTTCATAATTAGAGAAAATACTTAATGACTCATTCCAAGTTTGAGAAATTGATAGCCCATCCATTATAACATCATTGTCTCCAGTACTGCTTTGTCGTATAAAAAAACTATTAATTTTAGCAGCTGAATATTCAGTGTCATCTGTTGTTACATCAGGTGTTGGCTCCGATGGAGTGTGAGCATCTAAAACATATAAAGATGATGACGAATTAGTAAAATCATATTTTATCACAAGTAAGTATGTAGTATTTAACTGGTGATTTGAATTAGCAAATAAAGTTGAATCATCAGCCTCACGGAGTCCAAAAGTGATACTTTCATCCGCATTCTTCTTAACAAAAACTCTTGTATTCATTTTAAAACTAGGACCCCCAGACCAACCCCACGCATCTCTAAATCCTAGAACATAGTCTGGATCATCTAAGCCCGAGGACGTGATACTAACTAGCATACTGGCATATACTGCCCCAGTATCAACTTGAGCAAATCTTAAATCATAATCATATCCACTAGCACCCTCCCAGACAACAGATCCACCGTTTCCAGAAGGCCCATAATTAGCCATTGATAAAGACGTAGTTGCATAATCTGCCGCATTGGATGTACCACTGTAGATACTCCACTCATTACCTCCTGTGGCTCTTAATGATCCAGCTACTGTACCATAGTCAAAGTCATTTGTAAATGGCAGAGTAAACATTTTAGTCACCCAAAAATCTTCAGTTGCGGATAATATTAATTGCCCATTATTATCAACTAAATTAACAACAATACTATAACTTCCAGGTGCAGGCGCAGTGATTGTTAAATCACTTGAATTAAATTGTTCGAAAGAGGCGGATCCTTTGGTTGAATCGCTAAAGCTCCAAGTAATATACCCATCTCCGTCACCAGCAGTAGTTGATGAGGAAAATGTAAAATTATTAATTGCTAAAGAATAAATAGCATCTTCGCCTTCAATAGCACCGTTTTTATAATCTAAATTGGATGCCGTTATAGCAAGTGAAGGTTCAGGAACAGCTCCAGCCTCAATTTTCACATCATCCCAACCGCCTGAATCAGTTCCATTTTGTTTAGCATAAAGTATCAAATAAACAGAGTTCACACTATCATCAATAGCAACCTGAATAGGGACCCATGCCGCTGTATCTTTTTCTAAAGCAGTCTTACCAAGAGATTGATCATTAGCAAAAACTTCATAGTGCATGTTGTCAGTGGAATCAAAGCCTTTTGTATAGTAATAAAATGAAACTACCACATCGGTTTGTGTGGAAATATCAATTGTAGAAAAAGTTAAAATATGCTCATCTATATTAGCACCACCATGGTCGTTAACAATATCTCTAATCCCCCAAAACTTAGTTCCAGTTTTAGATCCAGTAATATGAGTACCTACGGATGTAGTCGGTTGCCACTGGTCACCACTGGCATCGTATGCCTCTGGTGTAGCTGTGTACGTCCATGGCGCAGCAGGTGCAGTATCTTCAAATCCTTGTTCAGCTAAAACTTGTGAATAACTGTAGGATGTGGATAGAATAATTAAAAATATAATGTAGATGTTTTTCATATCGATTGAATTAAATTTAAAATGTATTTGTTAATTTAAAATGAGAACAAGATTTTTATATTGAACTAAATATATTAAATTTTTTTTAAATGACGATATCCAAAAATTTCCAAATTATTTTGTTGCTGCTGAGGTATTTAGGCTCAAAATGCATTTTACTTTTTTAAGAACTTTTTGGTCACAGAAAATGACGCGGACTCTACTTTGATAAAATGAATGCCATTAGCAATATTTGGAATAAATAAGGACCTATCTTGGGTGCATGTTTGATAAATTTCCTTACCGCTAAAATCAAATATAACAACATCTAGCATTTTGTTATTATTAGTTAGAATATTAATATAACCTGAAGTAATCGGGATTGGGAAAATCTTAATAGTTTCTTTATTAGAAATATCAGTCGTACCAAGTGTGTGCTTAAGTACAAATTGAAGCGCATCATCTGCCATCTTCTGACCTTCATGACTAACCCCATTTACTTCGTATTTTTCCCAATTAAAAGTTGACTCCATATTATCAGCCACATCTAGAGCTGTTTGAAAAAAA
>PKDQ01000014.1 GCA_002862645.1 Flavobacteriaceae bacterium
GTTATTGGGAATACGAGAAACAAAACGTACCGGCACGCCATAATTGGCCAAAGAAACAGCAACGTTAGATTCACCACCGCCATAGATGACATCAAATGAATTGGTTTGAGAGAAGCGTAAAAATCCACTCAACATCTAAGGCTTTCTGATATTTTCTACCAGCTGTTGAATTTCTTTGGATGGCGCAGGAGTCCTGCTGCTTACGATAAGGGTAACAACAAAGTTCGCAACCATAGCAACTGTTCCAAAACCTTCTGGCGAAATACCAAACCACCAGTCTGCTTTTTCACCTCCACCAAACCATCCAAACTTAAATTTAAGCATATAGAAAAGCATTAGTGACACACCCACAAGCATTCCGCTAATCGCACCTTCTTTATTAATACGCTTTGAAAATATGCCAAGCAATATGGCCGGGAAGAACGATGAGGCTGCCAGACCAAAAGCCAAGGCTACCGTTGCCGCCACAAAACCAGGCGGATTGATACCAAACCAACCTGCCAAACAAACGGCTGCTATTGCAGCTATACGCGCTGCGATGAGCTCGCCTTTATCAGAAATGTCGGGCATCACCATTTTTTTGAGTAGATCGTGCGACACTGCTGATGAAATCACCAACAGCAAGCCTGCTGCAGTGGATAAGGCAGCCGCCAATGCACCTGCTGCTAATAGCGCTATGACCCAATTGGGTAAATCGGCAATTTCTGGATTGGCAAGTACCATGATATCCACATCCACATCCAATTCATTGGTTGCAGCATCTGCCGTATATTGAATACGTCCGTCCTCGTTTTTATCAGTAAAACCAAGCAATCCGGTGGTTTCCCACTTTTCAAACCAATAGGGCATTTGCTCGTACGGTTTATCGCTTACGGTTTCAATTAGGTTTGTTCTTGAAAATACGGCGATGGCAGGTGCGGTAGTATAGAGGATGGCGATAAACAACAGTGCCCACCCAGCGGACTTTCGTGCATCGCTTACCTTTTTAACGGTAAAAAAACGTACGATTACATGCGGCAGTCCTGCTGTTCCAACCATAAGTGCCATGGTAATGCAAAAGACATCAAACATCGATTTGCTGCCAGAAGTATATTCATGGAAGCCCAACTCCTTATGCAACCCATCAAGTTTATCCAAAAGATAAACCCCCTCAGCATCAGTTGCACCAAAACCAAATTGTGGTACAACATTACCAGTCACTAGGAATGAAATGTAAATTGCGGGTACCATAAAAGCAAAAATGAGTACGCAGTATTGTGCCACTTGAGTATAGGTAATACCTTTCATACCTCCCAGTACGGCGTAAAACAATACAATTCCCATACCTATAAGTACACCCGTAACGATATCCACCTCTAGGTATCTTGAAAATACCACACCTACGCCGCGCATCTGCCCAGCAATATAAGTAAAGGAAACTATAAGCGCACAAAACACAGCTACCGAACGTGCGGTGTTGGAATAGTACCGATCTCCTATAAAGTCAGGCACCGTAAACTTGCCAAACTTTCGCAAATAAGGTGCTAAGAGCAGTGCCAGCAGCACATAGCCGCCCGTCCAACCCATAAGGTATACCGAGCCGTCATAGCCACTAAACGATATAATACCCGCCATGGAAATAAACGAGGCAGCAGACATCCAGTCGGCTGCAGTTGCCATACCGTTGGCAATGGGATGCACCCCGCCCCCTGCTACATAAAATTCTTTTGTTGAGCCGGCACGCGACCAAATTGCTATACCTATGTATAGTGAAAAACTCAATCCAACAGCAATCCAAATCCAATATTGAAGTTCCATTTAGTTGTCTTTATTTAATTTATTATCCAAACGATTCATAAGGTATATATAAGTAAAGATGATGATCACAAACCCAAAAATGGAACCTTGTTGCGCAAACCAAAACCCGAGTTTAAAACCCCTTATTTGTATCGTATTTAATTGTTCTACAAATAAGATTCCGCAGCCAAAAGAAACAATAAACCAAAGGGTGAGTAGAATGCTGATGTACTGGATATTTTTTTTCCAGTAAGTGTTATTTTTCATGTTTTGAAGTTAAAATATATTTTTAAAATTTATTTCTTAAGTCGTTGTCCCCATACGGCAAAAATAAAAATAATGGCATAACAGGGAATAAGGATGTAATAACTTTCCTTTGCTGCCAGTGCCAATGCATCTGCAGCTTCAAGCCCCGAATCGATAAGCGTTTCTTTTCCACTATCAACGAGTCGCCCGTATAATGGTGGAATAATTGCACCCCCCGAAATGGCCATGATAAGCAAGGCAGCAGCCGTTTTGGTGTGTTTGCCAAGACCGTCTAAAGTCAACGGCCATACCGCAGGCCAAACAAGTGCATTGGCAATACCTAATGCTGCCACAAAAAGAACTGATGTAAATCCAGTAGTGCTAATGATACAAAAACTCAAAACAAGCCCTATTACAGCACTGATTTGCAAGGCCTTCTTTTGACTTAAATATTTTGGAATCAATACAACGCCTAATGTATAAGTAGCCACCATCGCCAACAGCGTAAAGGTGGTAAAGAACTTGGCTTTTGCAGCCGATATACCAAGGGCAAGTCCATATGCGATAATCGTATCTCCGGCTATCACCTCAGCACCAACATATACAAATAGGGTAAGCATCCCAAACCAAAGGTGTGGGTATTGAAAAATGGTTTTTTTACCTCCGGATTGCGTTTCCTCTTCTGCACTAGCTTCCGCTTCCACGTGGGGAAGTGGCGCGCGGCGCATCAACAATCCCAGCACAAATAAAACAGCTGCCATGACCAAGTAAGGCACAAAAACACTGTCTGCCATTTGGTCTAAAAGCGTTGCTTTTTCTTCAGCAGAAACTTGACTTATAACATTTTTGACATCATCTATTCCATTTAAAAGAATAGCACCAAATATAACAGAACCCAATGCGCCAGCAACCTTGTTGGCTATTCCCATAATGGCAATGCGTTTGGCGCCACTTTCAATGGGTCCCAAAATCGTAATGTAGGGATTGGCAGCAGTTTGCAATACGGTCATACCCGTTCCTTGAACAAATATACCCGCCAAAAACATCCAATAGGTTCTGGCTCCGGCTGCAGGAATAAATACCAAAGCACCAGCTGCCATAAGGAACAGTCCAATGGACATGCCTTTTCTGAAGCCTATTTTCCGTAATAGATAAGATGCTGGCAATGCCATAACCACAAAAGATATATAGGAGGCTGAGGCTACCAAATAAGACTGGGCTTCGGTTAACTCGTTAATGGTTTTCATAAAAGGGATCAATGCCCCGTTCACCCAAGTTATAAAACCGAAAATAAAAAACAACCCCGCGATAATGGCAATGGCTGTTTTATTGGATTGTTTTGATTTCATTAATTAAAAATAAGAAATTGTTTTAGATAATGTGCGAATCATATCAATCACCTAGTCAGTAAATTTAAGAATAAATATGAAAAAAAACAGCATAAAACAGCATAAAACAAAAATAAATAGCTAAAATTGTGATTAGAATTAAATCAACCAAACAGTGATGAAATTTACTATTTTCCCCTGCATAGCACTATTATTACTTGGATGTCAAAACAGTTCTTCCGACAATGGTAGGATTAAAAAGCTAACTTCCTACGTCAACACCTTTATCGGTACTGGAGGACATGGACACACCTACCCTGGAGCTACATTGCCTTACGGAATGATGCAACTTAGTCCAGATACCCGACTCGAGGGTTGGGATGGTTGCTCGGGTTATCACTATTCAGACAACCATATTTATGGTTTTTCACACACCCACCTTTCGGGAACAGGAATATCCGATTACGGAGACATACTCTTGATGCCTACAAACGAAATTATTTTTAACAATGGAGCAGATGGCAAAAAAGGCTACAAATCTGCCTTTTCACACGACAACGAAGTTGCTACCCCCGGCTATTACACCGTTCACTTGGATGATACAAAAATAGATGTTTCCCTTAGCGTTTCACAGCGCAGTGGTATGCATCAGTATGTGTTTCGAAAAGATGCAAAACAAGTTGTCATACTTGACCTAGCCCACCGAGACTGGGTACTCGATGCTGAAATTTTTGTCGATAAAAATCAATTTGTCTCTGGGCGTCGCTTTTCAAAAGCCTGGGCAAATGAACAACGCCTATTTTTTGACATCGCTTTTTCAAGACCTTTTACCAATGTTACAATACTTGATGGAAAAACAACAGGCGGAAATGTGAAAGCTGCCTTTGAGTTTGACGAAAGCACAACCAACATATTAGAGGTTGAAGTGGGCATATCTGCCGTGGACAAAGCAGGTGCGCATAAAAACAGAATTGCTGAATTAAAAGATAAAACTTTTGATCAACTAAGAGAAGAAGCAGATGCTATTTGGGAAAAGCAACTAAATAAGATAGTTGTTGAAACCTACAAGGAATCTGATATGTACAACTTCTACTCTGCCTTGTACCATACCATGATTGCTCCCAATTTATACCAAGATGTAGACGGACGCTACCGTGGTATGGATATGGAAATCCACGAAGACTTGGAGAATGACTACTACACCGTTTTTTCGTTATGGGACACCTATAGAGCGGCCCACCCACTATACACCATTATAGAACAAGAACGCACCAACGATTTCATCAATACCTTCCTAAACAAATATGACGAAGGCGGCATCATGCCCATCTGGGATTTATCGGCAAATTACACTGGCTGTATGATTGGATACCATGCGGTGCCGGTTATTGCAGATGCGTATTTAAAAGGCATTCGTGGGTATGATGTAGACAAAGCATTTAAAGCAATGACACACTCTGCTGTTCAAGATAAATTAGGCTTAGACAGCTATAAAAGTACAGGATATGTTCCCGTAGAAACCGAGCCTGAATCTGTATCCAAAACATTAGAATACGCCTATGACGATTGGACCATCGCCACCATGGCTAAGTCCCTTGGAAATGAGGAAGATTACAAGACGTTTATCCAGCGGGCTCAACATTATAAAAATGTTTATGACCCCGAAACCAAATTTATGCGTGGGCGATTGAACAACAAATGGTTTGCGCCTTTTGACCCCTATGAAGTAAACTTCAACTATACCGAAGCCAACTCATGGCAATACAGCTTTTATGTACCTCAGGATGTTTCGGGACACATACAGCTTATGGGCGGAAAAGCCCAATACGAGCAAATGCTAGACGAACTTTTCGCTGCCAAAACTGAAACTTCTGGGCGTGACCAATCCGATATTACAGGACTCATTGGACAATATGCACAAGGAAACGAACCCAGCCATCATATGGCATATCTGTATAATTTTGTGAACAAGCCTCCTAAAACCCAAGCTATAATTCGCAAAATTCTTGAAGAGCAGTATGCAAATGCGCCTGACGGTATTTCTGGAAACGAAGATTGTGGGCAAATGAGCGCTTGGTACATATTCAGTGCGCTTGGTTTTTATCCTGTTACACCTGCAAAAAACGAATATATTATAGGTTCACCTATTGTTAAATCTGCCACCATTAATCTAGAGAACGGAAAAATATTTCAAATCAACGCCCCAAACAACAAAAAGGGCAAGCCATATATTAAAAATGTGTTGCTCAATGGCATGGAGTACCAACAGTCTTACATAACACATGGTGACATTATGAATGGCGGTAGCCTGACCTACGAGATGAGTAGAAGAAAAAGCGATTGGGGCACTTCAGATGAAAATATCCCTGAAACAAAAATTGAGGATTATATTATTACAACACCTCCTTTTATTGAAAAAGGAGATGCCGCCTTTGTAAACGAAACTACGATTGTATTGAAAAGCATACAGCCCGAAGCAACTATCTATTACAGTTTAGGTGAAGCCTTTATAAAATATGAATCGCCTGTTACAATAACTGATGATAGTGAAATAAGCACCTATGCTATTTTGAATGGAAACAAAAGCGCAACGCTTAAAACAAGGTTCAGGAAAACAAATCCAGATATTAAAATCAGCTTGGCGACGACTTATTCTAATCAATACAGTGCAGGCGGAGACAGAGCACTTGTTGATGGAATTTTAGGCAGCGAGGACTTTAGGACTGGTACTTGGCAAGGCTATGTGGGAGAAGATGTAATTGTAACTGTTGATATAAGTAAAGTACAGCAAATAGATAAGCTAGCTGTCAACTTCCTAAGCGACCAAAACTATTGGATTTTTTATCCCAAAGAAGTCTTGTTTTATGGCTCAACAGATGGTGAAAATTTCGATTCAATTGGTTCTAAAAAAATTAAAATGACCGAAATAAAGAACAATGAAATAAAAACCATTGAGATTGATAATTTAAAAAAACCCTACCGCTACATAAAAGTTGTTGCAAAAAAAATAGGCGATGTACCTGAATGGCATAAAGGTTTTGAAGACGATGGATTAGGGTGGATTTTTATTGATGAAATACAAATTAAGTACTAAAACACAAATATGAAATTTAACTATTTTGCACTTTTGTCATTCATGCTGTTTCTCGGTTGCACCAAAACAGAAAATCTTTCCTTAGCTGCTTTTTTTTCAGACAATATGGTTTTACAACGTAATGGAACTGTTCAGTTTTGGGGAACCGCAGCTAATAATGGTGATGTATCAATTAGCACTCCATGGGGCACACACAAAACAAAGGCGGATGATTCTGGAAAATGGCGAATTGGATTTTCTACACCAAGTGAAAGCCCCTCTTTCAGTATAAATGTTTGTGATGTAAGAAATTGTATTAAGATAAACAACGTGGTCTTGGGAGAGGTTTGGTTGGCTTCTGGACAGAGCAACATGGAAATGCCACTTAAAGGGTGGCCGCCAGCTGAACCTATTATAAATTCTGCAAATGAAATTGCCCAAGCAGGTAATTACGATTTGCGCTTTTTTTCTGTTGAACGTGACTTAAGTAATCTTCCATTAGATGATGTGAGCGGAAAATGGTTAGTTAGCGATTCCATTAACGCACCTAATTTTAGTGCAACAGCTTATTTTTTTGCCAAAGAATTATTTAAAGAACTAAATGTGCCTATTGGAATCATTGACAGTAGTTGGGGCGGTACGCCAGTCGAAGCTTGGACAGGCATTAACCCGCTT
>PKDQ01000004.1 GCA_002862645.1 Flavobacteriaceae bacterium
AGTAAACGACGCCCTTGAACAGCACAAAAATCTCTTGGGAGGTAGTTTTAGTGATGTAGAACGAAAAACGCTTATGGATGCTTTGGGTGAAGCTGGTAGCCAATACCGCGAGACCATTTATGACACGTGCTTTTCTGGCGAAAAAGAAATTGTTTCCAAAGCAGCATTGCGCTCATTTTTGAAAACAGCGACTTCATATTTGGAGCACGCGATTGCCGCCAATAAACGAAATGATGGCATGTATCATGCTTATAACTTAATGACACCAAAATCCAATGACGCAGTTAGTATTGACCATTTACCTGAAATGCTTGAAGGTCAGGTGGCTGTGCTGAGTTCAGGTTACCTCTCTGCGCAAGAAAGCCTAGACGTTTTAGATAGCCTCAAAGGCAGCAGCTTGTTTAGGACAGATCAATACAGTTATATTTTGTATCCCAACAAAAACCTACCAAGATTTATTGATAAGAACACCATTCCGGA
The DNA here is from genome assembly GCA_002862645.1 of Flavobacteriaceae bacterium. Lineage (GTDB taxonomy): Bacteria > Bacteroidota > Bacteroidia > Flavobacteriales > Flavobacteriaceae > UBA7446. The sequence goes on from PKDQ01000004.1 coordinate 481, forward strand.
AGAGAAAATAGTAAACTCTGCCTTGCTTCAAAAACTTGTGGCAGATGCCAATTCGGAAGTCTTGTCTCAAGATATATGTGGTGAATACCACTTTAATGGCAACTTTAACAATGTGAAAAGTTTGCAAGCAGCATTAGCAGCATTACCTAGCCAGTATAAAAGTATGGTCACCAAAGAACAAGCTTATATCGAGCAAATTTTTGAAGACGTTTTCGACCATAAATCATTTACAGGTAGATCAGGGACTTTCTTTGGGTATGAAGGACTAGGCTCTATTTATTGGCACATGGTTTCAAAGTTGCAACTAGCCGTTTATGAAATTACCAAAGCGGCAATAGACAACAACGAAGACGCAATACTGATAGGTAAGTTGTTTGACCACTACTATGAAATCAATGCAGGCATTGGCGCGCACAAATCACCCGAGTTGTACGGTGCTTTCCCAACAGACCCGTATTCGCATACACCTGTTGGAAAAGGCGCACAACAGCCCGGTATGACAGGCCAGGTAAAAGAAGATATTTTAAGTCGATTTGGGGAATTAGGCGTTCGCGTTACTGACGGAGCATTAGGATTTGACCCTACCATTCTACACTCCGAAGAGTTTTTAGCTGAACCCAAGCAATTCAATTTCATAAATGTAGCCAATCAAATGGCATCCATTGCTTTGCATAAAGACAGCTTGGCATTTACCTATTGTCAAGTACCTATTATTTATAAAAAATCAACTAAAGCAGCTGTAGAAGTAGTGCTGCGTTCAGGCGAATCTAAATTGTTTTCAGGGCAATATTTAGATAAAGAAATATCCCAACAAATCTTTCAACGAACAAATACCATTAACAAAATAATCGTATTAACATTGAAAGCATAATGCATATAGATTAACCAAATTAAACCACGGCACCGCCAACTTATGAATGATGAAAACGATTCGAACTTATGGTTTTATTGTGGTCGTCATTTTGATGGCTACTGCTTGTAACACACCGCATCCGAAAATGAATAATTCTAACAAAACAGCTGCTGAAATTTTAGGTAATCCAGATTACTTAGCTATTTCTTATGGGGGTTACAGAAAAAACACACGGGATGTACAACCAACAATTGAGGAGTTAAAGGACGATATGAAAATCCTTTACGCAATGGGCATTCGTATTATTAGAACGTATAATGTGCATTTGCCACAAGCCGAAAATATACTCCTTGCCATCTCAGAACTTAAAAAAGAAGATGCTTCGTTTGAAATGTACGTGATGCTTGGTGCGTGGATTGATTGCCTAAACGCTTGGACAGATCAAGTAGTTAATCACTACGTGGAAAGCCCTCGAACCGAAATTGAAATTGACAAGGCTGTTAAAAATCCAGACGGTGGAATTGCTGTTGTGGTATTTAATGAAGGTAAAACGGCCAAGAGTTTTGACTTAAAACTAGGTGCAATTTCAAAAAACATTTCGATTAGCCCACAAGCTATTCAGACGATAACCCTTTCAAATCCAATATTATGAAAAGCGGCTCACATGTAGTTCAGCCCAACAAAGTTCCTATGGGCCAAAAGATTGCTTTTGGGTTCGGGATGTTAGCCAATCAAATGTTTCCTGCCATATTAGGGATTTTCATGGTTGTATTGGTACAAGACTTAGGCTTTACTGGGCGGATGTGGTCATTAATTTATTTTTTTCCAAGAATATTTGATTCTATAACAGACCCAATCATGGGCTTTATATCTGATAATACAAAATCCAAATGGGGACGTCGCAGACAATATGTTTTATTAGGCGCAATAGTGATGGGTGTTGCATATATTTTTATGTGGCAACTTTTTAAAGAAAATACGCTTGAATATAATTTTTGGTATTTCATTTTATGGTCCATTTTATTTTATCTAGGTCTCACACTGTTTAGCGTTCCTTATGTTGCTATGGGTTATGAGATGAGTGACGATTTTCATGAGCGCACAAGCATTATGGCCATTGCCCAATGGATTGGTCAGTGGGCTTGGGTAATTGCCCCATGGTTTTGGGTAATTATGTATGACCCGGAATGGTTTTCATCAGCTGATGTCGCTGTAAGAGAACTTGCCATTTGGGTTGCAATCCCGTGCACTATTTTCGCCATGATTCCAGCAATTTTTATAAAGAGCAAGTCTACTTTAAATGAGGACTATGAACCGCTTAACAAATCCAACATAGGCAATAGTCTACTAAAGATTTATCACAGTTTTGTGGAAGCTTTTAAAATCAAAGAGTTTAGAAAATTATGTGGCGCCACATTTTTGATCTTCAATGCATTTAATACCGTTGCGGCACTCACTTTTTTTGTTATTGTATACAAGCTTTTTAATGGAGATGCTGGAGCAAGTGGTATTTGGGTTTCTTTATTTGGCTGTTTGGGAGCTTTAGGCACTACATTTATTGTAATACCCATCATCACGTGGATGTCAAAGAAGCTTGGCAAGAAACGAGCTTTTATATTGGCTCAGCGTATTTCAGTCATTGGATATGCCATGCTTTGGTTTTTATTTATACCTGGAAAGCCATGGATGTATATTATAGCACTTCCTTTTTTCTCTTTTGGAATAGGAAGTTTGTTTACCATCATGATGTCCATGACCGCGGATGTTATTGACTTAGACGAGCTGAACACTGGGCTACGTAGAGAAGGAATCTTTGGCGCCATTTATTGGTGGATGGTCAAGGTTGGCTTTGCTATTGCTGGTGCACTAAGTGGTGTTATTATCGCATATGTTGGCTTTAACCCAGACCTGGCCACCACAGATCAGGAATCCGCCGTTAACGGATTGCATGCGTTCTTTTGTTTCTTTCCTTTGGGAGGTACGCTTATTGCCATGTATATCATGAGAGATTACAGCATTGATGAAATGCGTGCAAATGAAATTAGACAACAAATAAAAGCGCGTAAAGCCGCCCCCAAACCCATTACATCATATTATAAACAGGGAAAACCTAAGGAATTCACTGATGTTAATTTTAACAATTCACTGAAAGAAGATGTTGATTTTAGTGGTCTAGACAAAAAAGCACAATCTAAGCTTTTCAAAGACACATTAGCGAAAGGACTTCACGGATTATGCTTTAGCCCCTACAGAGAGCACCAAAGTATTGGCCACAAACTTTCGGAGGCACAAATCAAAGAACGTATGGACATTGTAGCGCCACACACCCAATGGATACGTTCGTTCTTCTGTACAAATGGCAATGAGTTTATTTCTAAAGCCGCAAAGGCTAAAGGACTAAACACTATGGTTGGTGCTTGGATTGGTGTAGACACAAAAGAGAATCAAAAGGAAATCAATGCTTTGATAAAGCTTGTTAAAAACAACCAAGTAGATATTGCGGTTGTTGGGAATGAGACCTTGATGAGAGATGAACTCGGCGAAGCACAAGTAATTGATTATATCGCACAAGTGAAAAAGGCAAACCCAAAGGTTCTGGTGGGTTATGTGGACGCCTACTATCAATTTATTCAACGGCCTAAGCTGGTTGATGCATGCGATGTAATTTTGATAAACTGTTACCCTTTTTGGGAGGGATCTACAATTGAATCCTCCAATGCATATCTTAAAGAAATGTACGAAGCCACACGTAATGTGGCCAAAAATAAACCTGTCATTATTTCCGAAACAGGCTGGCCAAGTAAAGGCGAGTCGTTAAAAGGGGCCGTGCCTGGAGAAGAACATGCCATGAAATACTTCATCAATTCCCAGGAATGGGCAAAAAAAGCTGGCATAGACGTATTCTATTTTTCATCTTTTGATGAGTTATGGAAAGTTGGCCCTGAAGGAGGAGTAGGTGCCTATTGGGGACTTTGGGATAAAAATGAAAAATTAAAGTTTTAAATTTGCTGTTAAAGTTTTAAAACAAATTTATGTCTTCCAAGCAAATTAGCATTGTATTATTAACTGTTTTGTCTATAACCGCCTGTACCTTTTCTTCCAATAAGAAAGACGAGCAGGTTATTGCCAAAAAAGTAGCTAACTTATTAGATCAGATGACCCTCGCCGAAAAGGTTGGGCAAATGACCCAAATAGATATGCGTTTGTTGGACGATCCGAGTGATATCAAAACCTTTCATATAGGATCTATTTTAAGTGGAGGTGGAGCCGTTCCAAAAAGCAATACGCCATTGGGCTGGATTGAGATGGTCAATGGATTTCAAAAAACCGCCTTGGAAGACCGTTTGGCAATTCCCCTAATCTATGGCGTTGATGCCGTCCATGGGCACAACAATGTTTTGGGCGCAACGGTATTCCCACACAACCTTGCACTAGGCGCTGCCAACGATGCTGATTTGGTATATCGAGTAAACAAAGCCACTGCTACTGAGGTTGCTGCTACCGGAATCCATTGGACGTTTTCCCCTTGTATTACCGTTCCACAAGACCCAAGATGGGGGCGTTTCTACGAAGGATTTGGACAATCAACGGAACTTGTAAATGGACTCACTGCAGCAGCCGTAAAAGGATATCAAGCGCAACTTACCGAAACAAATGACAAGCAAGTAGCTGCTTGTGCCAAACACTTTATTGGCGATGGCGCAACCGTTTGGGGTACAGGTACGAGAATAGATGGTTTGCACACCTATTACATTGACCGTGGGGATGTTCAGTTAGACGACAAGACCCTGCGTGAAATGTACTTACCTCCTTATGAAACAGCGATTGCTGCAGATGTAAAAACCATTATGGTGAGCTTTAATAGTGTTCGCGGCGAAAAATGTCATGGGAGTAAGTATCTGGTAAGCGACCTCTTAAAAGACGAGCTTGGCTTCAAAGGATTTGTGGTATCTGATTGGGCTGGAATTGATGAAATTCCTGGTGATTACAAGTTTGATGTAATCAACGGTGTTAATGCCGGGATTGACATGGTCATGGTTCCTGGAATCATGGAAGGCCAAAACCAACAGCACTACAAAGTTTTCATTCAATACCTTATCGAAGCTGTAAACGAGGGTAGCGTTAGCATGACTAGAATAGACGATGCAGTAAGTCGTATTTTAAAAGTAAAATTGGAAATCGGATTGTTTGACAACCCATATATTGATGATGCTTATTTAAATCAAATAGGTACTGCAGCACACAGAGCCTTGGCCCGTGAGGCAGTGCAAAAGTCAGCGGTATTACTTAAAAACGAAGGCGTCCTGCCATTGGCCAAAAACACCGCCATTACCGTAGTTGGATCAGCAGCACATAATCTTGGGGTTCAAAATGGAGGATGGACAGCTGACTGGCAGGGATTTTTTACACCTGATTTTGCTTTTTTAGATTATAATGCTGACGGAAAACTGACCAGTAAAGAATATTATAGTCAACTCGAAAAAGTCTTTGAAAATAAATTTGAAAAAAGCAGTTGGGAGGATCATTTTAGTGAAATAGACTTAGATAACGACGGAAAAGCCAATGCAGCAGATTTTACTGGATTTATGGTAAACCGTGTGTTGCAACCTAACGGTACAACAATTTTGGAAGGACTTTCACAGGTGTCGCCTGAGACTACCATAACATACAGTCCCAACGCCACAGCAATTCCAGAAGGCAATGTAGTTCTTGCTGTGATTGGGGAATATCCATACGCTGAAGGAATTGGTGATGACGGCGATTTGCGACTCAATAAGGCCGATATTGAAACGCTTAAACGCGCCTATGACAGTGGCA
>PKDQ01000019.1 GCA_002862645.1 Flavobacteriaceae bacterium
TGTGGCATTTCTGCTTGAGAACCGCCGTCTGTTTGTGGATTTCCAGCGCCTTCACCCACTTGTGATACAAGAGATTCCACCATAAAGTTGGCGCCCTCATCCATGTATTTTTCTTTGTTGACCGTTTCAATGACCACTTGCTCAATACCTTTGGTAATGGCATTGGTCTTATCAATGTCTGTTCCTTGTGGATATTCAATATATACGATGATTTGACTCGGCTCGTTGTCTGGGAAAAACTCAACTTTTGGACCGGCAATTCCGACCAAAATAAAGGATGTAATTAACAAGGCAATCGTTCCAAAAACAAAGGCATAGGCACGCCAACCCCGCATGGCAAATTGCAGTAGCCTTTCGTAGTTGCGTTCTAAATTATGGAGGAAGAATCGTTGAAACTTGTGTGCGAGCCCTTTGACAACATAGCGGTATAACCAAAATAGGGCTGCAATGGTAATCATAAAACTTCCAAAGCCTCTAGTCCCGGTGGAAATAAGCATAAAAAACAAGCCAATGCCTCCTAAAACTAGGCTTAAACGAATGAGTCCTTTTCGGGTCATGTTTTTTTCTTCCACATCCATAAACTTGGATACCAACATGGAGTTGAACAGTAGTGCAACAAATAGCGATGATCCCAAAACAATAGAAAGAGTTATGGGAAAATAAATCATAAACTGCCCCATAATGCCCGGCCAAAAGCCCAAAGGAATAAAGGCTGCTACTGTCGTAGCTGTAGAAATGATGATGGGATATGCGATTTCACTAACGCCTGTTTTAGCAGCTTCAACGCGTGACATCCCTTCTTTTTCAATTAGACGATACACATTCTCTACAACGACAATACCGTTGTCTACCAACATTCCAAGACCCATAACAAGCGCAAATAGCACCATGGTATTCATGGTATAACCCAAGGTTTGAAGGATAACAAAGGAAATAAACATAGACATGGGAATGGCAAAACCAACAAACAAGGCATTGCGAAACCCTAGGAAAAAGGTAAGTACTGTGACCACCAGCAATACACCAAAGAGAATGTTGTTTACCAAATCGTTGACTTGGTTGAGCGTCAGCGAGGACATATCGTTAGATATGGTCACACTCAGGTCTTCTGGGAAGTCATTTTCTTGGGCCTCCAACACAATCTGTCGTATGCTAGTAGCCGCCTGAATCAAGTTTTTTCCACCGCGTTTTTTGACATCAAGCATAACCGTAGACACCCCAAAATCACGTGCAAAACTGGTCGTTTCTTTTTCTTTGAAGGATATGGATGCAATTTCTCCAAGAGACACCGTACCTTTTTCGTTGGTTACGACAAATTCTTCAAGTTCCGCGGGAGTACTAACCTCTCCAGCTACACGGACACTTCTGCGTTGTCCCCCACTACGCATACTTCCTGCGGAAACCGTCATGTTTTCGTTGGCAATGCTTTGCACTACGTCATTAAAACTCACCTTAGAAGCCATCATTTTTCGGATATCTACAGCGACTTCGATTTCTTTGTCTTGCGCCCCTCTAATATCAACAGCTTTGATTTCGTCTAACTGCTCAATGCGTTCTTCTAAAATTTCACCGTAGCTTTTGAGGCGTTCAATGGGGTAATCGCCCTGTATGCTCACGTTTAGAATGGGAAGCTCCTCAGAGAAATTCAAGTTAAAAACAGCAGGTTCTAGCTTGGCATTGTTAAAAGTTGGCCAGTCTTCCGAAGCAACCACTGCGTCCACTTCATCTTTGACGCGCTGTTTGGCTAGGTCTACGTCAATATCTTCATCAAATTCAATGGATACAATGGAATAATCGTCTTGGGAGGTGGAAGTGATTTCGGTAATATTGCTAATACCCTTGATGCCTTCTTCAAGCGGGTCGGTTACAAAGCGCTCAATGTCTTGGGCTGTATTCCCTGGATAGGGCGTACTGACAAAAATAGTCGTTTCGGTGATTTCGGGGAAGTTCTCTCTTGGCATGGTTACATATGCCGAACCTCCTAGAATTAGGAAAATGCCCATCAGCACATAAATAATTGTGCTGTTTCTTATGGCCCAAACCGATAGACCAAAAGAGGCGTTGGATTTATTTTCTAAACTCATAAGGTATTGGTAATTCGAACGTTTTCATTATCCTTAACCAAACGCGCACCTTCATCAATTACACGGTCTTCTGGCTTTAATCCACTAATGACTTCTACAACATCGCCTTCAACAAGACCTGTTTTAATAAATCTTTTTTCGGCCTTGCTGCTTTCGGTCACCACATAGACATACTGTGTTCCTTCAAAATTTTCAGAAACAACCTCCAGCGGAATCACCAAGGCATCTGGTTTTTGATAGTCTACGAGCTTCACTATGGTTATGGTGTTGGGCGCAAGCGTTACATAGCTGTCTGCGGCAAGTGTGGTCTTAAAGGTTCTGTTGCCAGGACTTATGTGTGTCCCTTTGTGTGTCACGCGGCTTTTGTAGCTGTGCTTAAAAGATGGAATCTCAATGGTTGCTGTTGTGCCTTTTTCAATGGCTGTAAAATAACGTTCAGGCACATCAACTTCAATATACATGCTTTGCAGGTTTACCAACCGAAGCAATGGATTGATGCCAGGCGTGACCAATTGCCCCACTTCAGCAACAATGTCGTCTATACGACCAGAAAAAGGAGCGTAAAGACTTGCCTTGTCTAGCTGCTTTTTGAGCTGCTCATAGCTGTTTTCTTGGCTTTCAAAAGCAGCCTTGGCTTGTAGGTATTCAATTTCAGAACCTATTTTTTGATCCCATAAGCGCTTTTGTCGCAAGTAAATTGTTTTGGCAAGATCGCGTTGTGTTTTTAGCAATGCTACATTTTGTGAAAGACCACCATCGTCTATGCTAAGCAATAAATCTCCTTTTTTAACCGTCTGACCTTCTTTGACATGTATGGTTTTTACCTTGCCTAAAAATTCAGCGCTGAGCATTAAGTTTTGGTCTGTTTTAACCGTTCCTTGCAAGATAACCGTGTGCTGAAAGAATTCCTTTTTAAGCGACAGCACTGTTACCAGCGACCGTTTTTTGTTTTCATCCAAAGCATCAATGGCTTCAATAACCGTGTTCAGCTCCATTTTGATGGCGTTGTTTTGTTTAACAAGTTCGGCTTGCTTGGCACGAAGCCCCGCCACGTCTTTTTGATTAATAAGCGATTGGGTGTTTGGAGTCTCTGAAGAACTGCAGCCAAGTAGTAGGCCTGCAAGTAGGGTTATTAGTGTTCTTTGTGTCATTTTGTTTGCGTTACAGGGTTTAGTAATAGGGATAATTTTGTTTTTGAAACAACCAGTTGTTGCATGGCGTTGAGGTAGCTGTTTTGCGCCTCGTATAGCTGTGTTTGTATTTGCCTAAGGGTAAATCCAGAAATCAAACCTTCTTTAAATTTAATTTCATTTTTGCGGGTGATCTCTTCTGCCAGTCTTAAACTCTCGGCTGTGGTTTGTATATTTTCCAATTGAAATTGCACGGTATTTCTCATGCGGCTTTCTTCAAGCAAGATTTCTTGAGCAACATTTTGCGCTTGATTTTTAGATTGATTCAAAGCTAATTTAGCTTGTTGCCGCTTCGCCTTAGATTGAAAACTGCTAAATACGGGTACATTGAGGTTAACCCCCATAATTGCACGACCATACCAATCTTGGCTGGGCTGCGTGAAATTGAAATCTTCGCCAAAGCCGTCATAGCCAACGCTCAAAAATGCTTTTATGGTAGGCAATGCCTTAAAGCGTTCTAGTTTGAGCAAGAGTTCTTTGGAGCGCACATCGTTTTCAGCCATTTGGTAGTCAATGTTTTCTGTAAGCGATAAGGGGCTATCGGCTGTGTTTTGTATTTCAAGTACCAATCCTTCCAGCGAACTGCTCAACGTTAGCGGTTCGTTTAGGTCCATGCCCAATACATAGCGCAATATATTTTTGGCTATGGCATGCATTTGTTTGGCATAATTAAGGGAGCTTTCCAAAGCAGCGACCGTCAGTTGTAATTGTTGTACATTTTCTTCTTCGATAAAGCCATTCTCAAAAACTTGTTGGGCTTCTTTTAGGTTGTTTTCTGCTAGGGTTAGGTTTTGATTTATAAACACAAGTTGTGCTTCTGCCAAGAGTGCATTTACATATGCTTCAACCGTGGCTTGTTCAACGGCTTGCTTGGTTTTGACATAGGCTTGTTGTGAAATGCGGAGGTATATTTCAGAGGCTTGAAGCCCTACCAAATAGGTGCCGTCAAAAATCGTTTGATTTAGCATTAACCCTGCCGAAACACTTTGAGAGGTGCCAAAAGTAACAGCGCTGTATTCCCCAGCTACCCCACCAAAATATTGACCGGGTACTAGTGATACGGGTTGCTCAAAAGCATTGTTATAGTTGGCGGAAAAGGATATTTGCGGAAGTCCAGCCGCTATGGTTTCTAGGCGCTTTTGTCGTGCAATTTTAATATCTGAATTTGCATTTTGTAGTGTTCTGTTGTTTGTCCTTGCCAACTGTACGGCGCTTTTCAAATCCAGTTCTTGGGCATTGACAGTAAAAACAAATAACAGTGCTGTAAGCGTTACTATTTTATTCATGGGGTGTTAGTTCAAGGGTATTATAAATGGCAATTCCCGATTCGGTACAAATTGCACGCAGATGATATTCTAGGTAATCGGACATAAGTTGGCTGTGTTGAAACAATTCGGTAGGGAAAAGGCGTTGGTCTTTTATGCCCATCATACCGTTAAAGTATAGGCGCGCAATAAAAGGAACATTCAAGTTATCACGGAACAAGCCCATGGCCACGCCTTGGTTTAGGCTTTTACTGACACACCCTATCATAAAGTCGAGTTGCTTGTTGCTGAGCTCATGAAAAATTTCCGGATAGTATTTTTTTAACTGGTATTGGGGTGAAATCTTTTCGTTTTTGATATGTCGCATCATAAACATTTTGATGTCGTGCAGTTCAATGATCGGGTTTTTGGATTGCTGGCAAATTCCGTTTATTTCTTCAGTAACGTAATTGAAAAAGTCAAACACACAAGCCCGTACCAATTCTTCTTTGTTTGGATAATGCGTGTAGAGTGTTTTTTTGGACACCCCTAGTTTTTGGGCAATA
>PKDQ01000012.1 GCA_002862645.1 Flavobacteriaceae bacterium
TATAAGTGCAAATATAGGAAGTTTCTGTTCGGTATAAATAAAGAATTTCTTGAAACGAACTATCCTCGAGACAGCGCCGTAGCGGTATTTCGCTCGTTTCATTTTGCCCTTTAAGGGGCAAAAACCGTAATTCTATGATTTAGATTCCCGAATACTCGGGAATGACATTTTCAAAGGAAACCCCGAGATAGCGACTCGAGGAATTCTTTTCGATTAAAAAATCCGCCCAGGGTTGAGGAGGTTTTTAGGATCAAGTGATTGTTTGATGGTTTTCATTAGTGCAATCTCTTGATCAGACTTAGAGGTTTTGAGAAAAGCTTTTTTATCAAGGCCTATACCGTGTTCTGCAGACACAGAGCCTTGGTGTTTTCGTAGGTTTTTATAAACGATGCCATTAATCTGCTTGGTGTGCGCAGCTATACTGTCTTTTTTACCAACAATAAGATGGATGTTTCCATCTGCAATATGACCAAATGGAAATACATTTTGAACATAAGGCAAGGCATTTAAGTGCTTAACTATAGTAGCGATTTCCTTATCCATAACTCCAATGGGCAAGCTGATATCAAAGTGTTGGCTAAACGCATAAGGCTGGGTGAGTGCACGCGTGTCTTCCCGTATCATCCATAGACTATTTACTTCTTGCGCTGACTGCGTCATAACACCATCTGCAACCAATCCCTTTTCAATAGCCGCAGTAATGGCATATTCGAATTTTTCATAGTCCTCTCCAAGTTGATATCCCATGCTTTCAATAAACACATAAAATGGAAAGTCTTTTGATAGCGTGGAGGCTGATTGCTGTTTTGTTGCAGTAGCGGCATTATAGGCTGTCTTCCACATCAATTCAAATGCAGTCAGATTACCCGAAAGTTGCTTTTCCATAAAACGGAGTAATCGAATAACATCATCAAAAGTTTGCACAGCAACCAAGGCGGCATAGCGTGTTGTGGGTGATTCAAAAAGACGTAAACACACTTTTGTGACTACGCCCAAAGTACCTTCCGACCCAATAAAAAGCTGTTTTAAATCATAGCCTGAGTTGTCTTTGAGTATTTTCTTAAGCGAGGAAATGATAGCGCCTGAGGGCAATACCACCTCTAGCCCCAAAACCAACGAACGTGTCATGCCATATCTAAAAACACGCATGCCGCCAGCGTTTGTGGAAACCACACCGCCGATTTGGGCAGAGCCTCTAGCGCCAAACTGTAAGGGAAGAAAAAGACCCTTCTCATGGGCAGCAGCAATAATGTGTTCTAATATTACCCCAGATTGTGCAGTTACCGTTTTAGCGCTTTCATCCAAATCCTCAATCGCATTCATTTTTTCAAGCGAAATCACCCATTGATGGGGTTCCACTAGGGTGCCGCCCACTAAATTTGTCAACCCCCCATGCACAATTATTTCTTCATTTTTTTCATAGCATAATTGAAGTATTTTGGAGACCTCGAGTGTTGTTTTGGGGAGGATGACTCCCTTTGTGCGCAAGGGCATATCCGTATCCCAGATATGAGCAATACGTGACTTTTCTAAGCCATCATAAAGAACATTTTTTGAACCAACTATATTTTTAAGGGCGTCTATCATGTGGGAAGGTTAAGTACAAGTTCCTTCTCAAATATAATGATTAGGAGTTGAATACTAAATCAGGAAGCCTACTAGACGTCAAAATGATTTATTTACAAACCAATCAATCGCACTTGGATTTCTCAGGGCATCTGATGAAATCACAGCTTCAGGCTTTTCTCCCATCAAAATTCTTTTGATTGGAATCTCAACCTTTTTTCCACTGATGGTATAGGGAATTTCGGGGGCCATATAAATTGCGTCAGGCACATGCCTCGGGGAACAGCTTTTTCGGATATGCTGCTTTAAAGCAGTAGTGTCTACTGTTTCTGAGGCTTGAATAAAAAGTAGCAACTGATCCATTTGCTCATTTTGCAGATGCACCACCAAAGCATCCTCAACAGCTTCTAGCTGCGATAGTGCAGTATACAACTCCGAAGTGCCAATACGCACGCCCGAACGATTGAGCGTTGCATCAGAACGCCCGTAGATAATCACGCCCTTGTTTGCGGTAATGGCAGCCCAATCGCCGTGATGCCAGACCGATTTAAATTTGGAAAAATAACTGGAAGCATACCGATTATATTCGGGGTCATTGACCAAATAAATTGGCATTGATAAAAAAGCTTGGGTAAGCACCAACTCACCAGCTGTTTCGACAACCTCCTTAGCATCATTGTCCCAAACGCTTATGGCAGCGCCGAGCATCTTGCATTGTAGTTCACCGGGAATTACGGGCAGGTCGGGATGACCGCCTACAAATGCCGTACATACGTCCGTACCACCACTGATAGAAATTACCTGTGCTGAAGGAAAAAGCGCTTGTAATCCCCTGCATACAGCTGCCGACATGGGAGACCCTGTTGAACCAATGGTTTTTAGACAATAAAAGTCTGTTTGGGTGATAAATGGACTTGGAGAAGCCACTTGCTGCTGATAATAAACCGCCCCACCACCAAAGTGATTGATGTTGGCCTTATGTGCAAACTGCCACAAACGATCTGCGGTAGGAAAAGTCGGTGCACCTGAATACAAACAAAGTGTTGCGCCGCACAGCAAACTACCTAATGCGTAATTCCACATCATCCAGCCAGTAGTGGAATACCAAAAATATCGCTCCCCTACCATGACATCTTGATGTAAGGCCAACGCCTTGAGGTGCTCCAATAACATATGACCCGTGCCGTGAACAATGGCCTTGGGTTTTCCCGTCGTACCAGAAGAGAACAATACCCAGATGGGGTCTGAAAAAGAAACCGATTCAAAATGTATTTGATTTATGGCTACTGGGGCATCATCAAAACTTAGGTGGTTATCGAGCAATAAGATGTTTTGAATAGAACCTATGGAATCGCTAATGGACTTGATTTTTGCCTTGATATCAAAGGCTTTCCCGCCGTAGGAATATTGCTGATGGGCAAATAGCACTTTGGGGGCCAACTGCGCAAAGCGTTCACAAACGGCGTCGGCACCAAAGTCGGGAGAGCAAGAAGACCAAACCGCACCCAAGGCATTGGTAGCCAAAAAGGCGGCAACCGTTTCTGGGCTGTTGATGCCATAGCATACCACAACATCACCTTTAACAACACCAAGCGTTTTAAGCTGCTGTTGTATGACGTGGGTTTTGGCAATAAGTTGTTGCCAACTGATTTCAACCACCACACTTGTCTCGTTTTGATAGATTATCGCGGGCTGCGCGGGCATGGCATTGCGGAACACATTATGGGCATAGCTTAGTTGTGCGCCCGTGAACCACTTGGTCTTCCAAAAAGGGGTTGCTGGGACATAAACCTCCTCGTAAGGGGTGTCAAAATCAACCTTAAAAAATTGGGTGATGCTTTCCCAAAAGGCAGCCTGGTTATCAATACTCCATTGGTGAAGAGCATCGTAATCCTTAAAAGCAAGCGATTGCATATCCGCTAAAAAGCAGGTGTATGCATGCATTAAGGATGGGCTTTTGGACTGCATAACAGCAATATACAACCTTATGAAGAAATGTAAGCAATGTGTATTTTTACCATGTGAATAAAACCAATCCAACTGTGAAAGCCTTATGGCATGCCTTTATTGCGCAGCATCCCGCTCATGCGGATACGCCCATGCCTCCACACTTTTATTTTTGCGACAATGAGGCAGATGCAAATACTTGTGCAGATTTGGTTGTAAAAAAAATCAAACAAGCCACTGCGCCTTCAATGTGGTGGTATGATCACAACAAGCAGTCTTTACCAAAAATTGGCGATTTGTTTATCGTAACCGATTGGCAGGGAACAGCTAAGGCGATTATTGGGCTAACAAAACTGGAAGTTGTTTCCTTTAATAAGTTTACTGCTGCATTTGCGTTTGCAGAAGGAGAAGGAGAAGGAGACAAAAGCTTGGCCTATTGGCGAAAGGTACACAAAGCCTATTACGCAAGGGAAATGAAAGCTGTGGATGCTGCCTTTGATAAAAACATACTGGTTTCTTGTGAATATTTTAAGACGATATTTTCTTGAATAATTGTTACTCCACCGTAAC
>PKDQ01000033.1 GCA_002862645.1 Flavobacteriaceae bacterium
TAATGTTGAAGCAGCAGTAGCAAAACAAGGTCCTGACGTAATGGCAACCAAACTGTGGTTTGCTAAATAAACATACTTTTTATTAGTTTTAAATATGTTTAGTAAAGAGGCCTGCGAAAGCAGGCCTCTTTTTTTATTGTAATAGGTTTAGGCTGAGAAGTTGAAAAGTGACATCCGTATCCTCTGTATAAAAATAGAGTTTCTTCTCCTGATTAGGAAGTAGATCAAAGTAGTTATCATCAAAAAAACCCATGCTACTGGCGCTTAACTGAACATCTTTCTGTAGTGTTGCTGATTTAAGCACAATAACAAAACCATCTGCATGTTTTGTAACCCGAATGCCTACTTCACTTTGCTCCAACGCTAGGTTCTTGGGCCGCTCAAAATAGTACTGGCAAGTTGCTGTTCCCAAAGTCGCTTGTAGAAAGCTATTCGTGGTATCTAGTTCAAGTTCTTTAATCGGTAAACGATAAACCACTTGACTCGAGTTCGCTGACACCGCTACCCCTTCTTCAGTCTCCCATATTATATTCCCCTTAAAATCCCGAATAGCCAGATGCAGTGTTTCGTTTATGGCCTCTAAATTGTCATTCACCACATACACTTGTAGTATACCATCCTCTTGCTCAAAAGAAATAAGTACATTTTCAAAAGCTTCCTTAGCGGTATAATGCAAGGCTTTCCACTGCCCAAAATAATCAATACTGGACCATGAGATTGCCGGCCAGCAATCGTTCAATTGCCAGTAGAGCGTACCCATATTATAGGGCTTTGCACGTCTGTGTGCCTCAATACCCATACGCATGCCCCTAGCTTGAACCAATTGGCTCACATAGGCATAGTCTTCTGCCTTTGTTGGAACGGGAAAATCTCGTGCCAGATATTCATCTATTAGTTGAAAGCCACGATGGTGCTTTTGGTGGGATTTTATTGCCCCATAGCTTAAGTCAAGTTGTTTGCCCTGCATAACATAATCCAAGACTTCCTGACCGGGAAAAGATTGAAAACCATACTCGCTCATAAAGCGGGGTACGTGCTGTTCAAAATGTTCAAAAGGATATGCATCATGCCATACCCACCAATCGTGTGCATCGCCTTCGTACTTGTATTTGGGGTTTCCACGCCCAAATTTTGGCGAGCTTTCCCAGTAGGGGAGTTTGCTGTAATTAGCTACTTGCCGTGGTAATATGCTGTCGAAAAGCTTGAGATAATCACTCCATATTTTATCTTTCTGTTGGTCCGTTTTTCCATCTTGCCAGCCCCAACGGTGCCAACCTTCAGAACTTTCGTTGTTTCCACACCACAAGACAATACTCGGATGGTTCCGCAAACGTGTCAATTGATCTACAGCTTCTTGTTTGGCGTTTTCCAAAAAGGCTTGGTCGCCAGGGTACATGGCACAAGCATACATAAAGTCCTGCCATACCAATATGCCTTTCTCATCACAGAGTTCATAAAACAAGTCATCTTCGTAAATGCCGCCTCCCCAAACACGTAACATGTTCATATTTGCCGCTACGACATTACCCAATAGCGTTTTATAGTCTTGTGTTGTGACACGGTTTTGCATGCTGTGCTGCGGGATATAATTCGCCCCTTTCATATACACTGGAGTGCCATTTATTTTAAAATAAAAAGACTCGCCCATTGCGTCAGGCTCTGTAACCAATTCCACCGTTCGAATACCGTGTTTAAGTTGTTTTGCATCCAACACCTCCCCATCCTTTCTTAAGATTATATCAACCCTGTACATATGTGGGGTGCCCAAATTATGTGGCCACCAAAAGGCGGGATTTTCTATGTTAACCGGAACCGTATAAACGGTCTGTTTTTCGTCTACTTCTATTATAAATCTTTTTCCAGCGACTTTAACTTCTATACTGCTGCCTACAACAGCGGGATTAGTCAGTGCAACGTTTACATTAAAGCTCGCTTTTTCAGCAGTACATCCATTTTCCTCTAGGTAGATATGGTCAATAGCAGCCACATCCCACGCCTTTATATAAATATCTTTCCAAATTCCGCTCGTATTCAACACAGGGCCCCAGTCCCAGCCATATTGAAACTGCGCCTTACGGGTAAATATTCTATTTCCCTCGGGCATGGTGACGTCTAGTTGTGCCTTTGCCTTATTTTCGTACGTACTTGTAGGTTCAAATTGTATTTCTATTGCATTTTCAGCAGTGAGCAAGTCTTTTACTTGGGCCGTGTAGTTTCGAAATGCATTGTTTGTTTTTATTAAGGTTTCCCCGTTCAACTGCACTGTTGCATAGGTGTCCAAACCATCAAAATTTAGCGTGATATGTTGCTTGTTTAAAACAGCATTTGGCAAGTTAAATGTTGATTTGTATACCCATATCGAATCAGACACCCATTGCACTTCATGCTCGTTTTCACCCACAAACGGATCTTCAATAATTTCATTATCCATCAAATCTGAGTAGACATTCCCTGGAACATTGGCTGGATACGATTGCTTGTCGTGTGCAGATGAAACCGTCCAATTCTCGTGAAGTTTCACAACTAGGGTATGCTGTTGCTTGGATTGGCAAGCTGTAAACAAAACAGCCAATCCTATTATTAAAGGAATGTATTTACGCATTTAATTGACTAATAAGTTGTTGTAATATAATTAAACTAGAAACGCTCTGCATGGTTTCGTCAAAGTGTTTTGTGGAATTTAACGCTATTTTGGGCACATCGATTGTTTTCTCTTGTACAGTTGCCGACAAATGTATTTCCTCAAAAGCATGCGCTTTGAATTGCGCTGCATTTTCTGGATTGATGCCACCTGCTGCCAGTATGGTTCCCATGAACGTATCTTTTAATTTAGTTAGTATGGGCAAACCTTCAACTGCGGAGGTCGCCTGTCCAGAAGTTAGAATACGTGATACGCCTATTTCTGCTAATTTTTTAGCTGTTGCTATTGGGTCTGGAGTCCAATCAAAGGCACGGAGAAAAGTAAACGTTAAGGGACTTGCCAAATCAATTAATTCTTTGGTGCGCGCCATGTCTACCCTCATATCTTTATCTAAAACGCCACTAACAATGCCAGAGCATTTTAAACGCTTATACAGTGCTATATTTTGTTTCATCACCTCAAAATCCGAGTCGCTATACGTAAAGTCACCGCTTCTTGGTCGAATGAGTACATGAACTAGAATGTTGAGTTCTGAAGTTACTTTTTTGAGAAGCCCATAGTTGGGTGTAATACCGCCTACGGCAAGTTCGGAACAAAGCTCTATTCGATCTGCTCCCGCGTCTTGTGCGTTTAAAGCAGATTGGAAATTAGTTGCGCAAACTTCTACGACCATGGTTTATTGCTATTCTGTATTTAATAAAAATGCGCAAATGGTTTCATCCTGTTCGTTTACGATACTTCCTGTGCCTGTATCGCTCCACGCGTGACGGACATATTTAGGTCTAGGCACTTTATATGATGAAACGTGAATGCTACAGCCCTCAGCCACAACTTTTGCAGGATGATAGGTGATGTTATCAGATGAAATCTCAATTTCATTGGTTTGTGGCTTTACCGAAACACGGCCACCTTCTTGACAATCAAAGTGTACAATAAGTTTGTTTCCTTTTTGCGCAATGCTAACCGGTTTAGAAGCACGAAGTCTTCTGTCAATGCCGTAGTCATTGCCCAAAGCGAGATTAGCCAAACGTTTGCCAACGTCCATTTTATTTGCTGGGTGAATGTTTTTAGCGTTTCCAAGGTCGAGTGTAGATACGATGCCCGTTTTTGAAGTTGCTGTAGATTTATACTGTGCATTACGAAGTGCTGCAGACAAACCGTTTTCGTAGTTATAGGGCGCAATCTGTACAAAATAAAACGGAAATTCGTACCCCCATTGTTTTCGCCAGTCCTTAATCATGGCTTGGAATGTTTTTTCGTATTCATCTTCAAAACCTACATTA
>PKDQ01000001.1 GCA_002862645.1 Flavobacteriaceae bacterium
GCAGCAAATGTATCTGCCTGTCTTTCACAAGTTGCACCACAATCACAATTTCCACATACCGCGAGCAATGATCCCGTTCTAGCAATACCTGTTTGGATTTCATCAGCAATAAACAAAACATCATGTGCGTTACAAAGTGCTTGAACGTCTTGTAAGTAATTTTTGTCAGGCGTATAAATACCGGCCTCCCCTTGAATAGGCTCCATCAAGAAACCAACAATATTTTTGTTTGCATCCAAGACATTTTTTAAAGCATCCAAGTCGTTGTGAGGGATTGCGATAAATCCTGGCGTGTAGGGTCCAAAATCATTTTTTGCACCTTGGTCATCAGAAAACGATATAATCGTTGTTGTTCTTCCGTGAAAATTATTGTGACACACTACAATTTGTGCTGCCTCTTGTGGTATATTCTTTTTTTGAACGCCCCATTTTCTCGCCAATTTGATAGCAGTCTCAACAGCTTCCGCACCAGAATTCATGGGCAGTATTTTATCAAACCCAAAGTATTTGGAAATGAATGTTGCAAAAGGACCCAAAGAACTGTTGTAAAAAGCGCGTGATGTCAAACAAAGTTTTTGTGACTGATCTTGTAGGGCTTGTATAATTTTTGGGTGGCTATGACCTTGGTTAACCGCTGAATAAGCCGAAAGAAAATCATAGTATTTTCTTCCTTCAACATCCCACAAATAGACACCTTCCCCCCTGTCCAAAACTACAGGAAGTGGATGGTAGTTGTGTGCGCTATGCGCTTGCTCAAGTTCTATGAATTGTTCAGTAAATTTTGTGTCAGTTGTCATACAATACAAAAATACGGAAGCCTCAGGTAATAAAAAAGTTATATAGTGGTTTCGTATATTTTCTCCATAAAGGAAATCTGCAACTTATAGCCCGTTCTAGGAATTTGAATATGATATCCATTGGTTAGCGTAAGGGTATATTGCACATTGCGATGAATGGTTCTTATGGCCGTTAAATTAACAATAGAAGTACGACTTACCATAAAGAAAATATTTTCAGGTAATTTTTTCTCCATTTCAAGCAAAGATTTACCCACAACAATATGCTCGCGTTTTTCGTAATGTTTGAGTACAATCTCTGTTTTATGTGTACCCCTATGGGTTTCTACAACAATATTACATCAATAAAACAAAATCGACACTAGATTTGTCAGAGATGGCAATACGTTGATTAATCGCTGCTCAGGAGCCATTTAAAGAACTGAAATGAGAAGAATCGTATACTTGTCATTCTTTGTGCTTCTTTATTTTCTCTTGGATTTTTTTGACTATTGAAATCAGGTCTTGAATCTCTTGGGGTTTCAGCAAATAATCTGTGACTTGATATCGAATTGCTTTATGGGCAAATTCATCATGAGCCGAGCACATTACAACTCGAATATCTATATAATCAATGTTTTCAAGAATATCGAAACCACTTCCAACACCTAGGACAATGTCCAGAAAAAGAATATCGGGTTTGTTATTTCTCAAATGAGATATGGCTTTTGATTTTTTCGTGAATGATGTGACTAATGAAATTTCGGGGCAATACTTTTCGAGGCAATAAGATAAAATGCGATATTGCATGCTTCATCGTCAACAATTACAGCGGTAAGCAATTTGTTTAATTTTAAAATTGTTTACGTGTTAATATTTGAATAATTAATGAGACATATATCAAGCACACAAAATCAAGCCGTCAAAAATATTGTTGCGTTACAGTCTAAAGCTAAAGCAAGAAAAGAAACCAAAAGCTTTACAGTAGAAGGATCAAGAGAACTCCAATTAGCCTTAATGGCTGGTTATGAAGCAAAACATATTTATTGGTGCCCCGAAATTTTAGAAGAAGTAGCATTTAAAAACTGGAAAGAGAAATTTGATGCAGATTTAAAAATTTCATCTGTTTCTTCAGATGTATACAGCAAAATGGTAATGCGCGATACCACTGAAGGAGTCATAGGCGTACTAAAGCAAAAAGATGCCAGACTAGAGGATTGGCAACCAAAAAGCAACAGTCCTTTTATATTGGTTCTGGAGTCCATTGAAAAGCCCGGGAATTTAGGTGCCATACTACGTACTGCTGATGCCGCGGGCGTAGATGCGGTGATTATAAGTGATCCATATACCGATATTTACAACCCAAATGTAATCAGGTCAAGTGTTGGTGGGTTTTTCTCTGTGCTAACATTTGTTTGTAAAAATAATCAAACCAAAGATTTTCTAAAAAACTTTAAAATCAACACCTATGCTGCTTTACTTCAAAAAAGCATAAAGCATACGGATGCAGATTTTAGCAAGGCCACAGCTCTGGTGATGGGAAGCGAAGCAAAAGGCTTAAGTCAATTTTGGTTAAAAGAAACTACAGCTGTTAAAATACCCATGCTGGGTCATGTTGACTCCTTAAATGTTTCAGTAGCTACAGCTGTATTGGCTTATGAAGTTGTGCGTCAACGCAAATCCTAAATTTTGTATCTTTATCTATGCAAATTTCAGAAGTTAACGAGAACGCCATTATTGCGCAGGAGTATAAAAACTTACTACGCAATAGCTATCAATCGTTGACCGCTGAAGACAAGAAACTCACACGGCTGGCCTTTGATACAGCAGTAGACGCCCACAAAAACCAAAGACGCAGAAGCGGTGAACCCTATATCATGCATCCCATCGCTGTTGCGCAGATAGTTGCAGATCAAATTGGATTGGGCGCAACCTCCATAGCCGCAGCCCTACTCCACGATGTGGTTGAAGACACTTCCCTGACACTTGATGACATAGCACTCATGTTTGGTGATACCGTCGCAAAGATTGTTGATGGGCTTACCAAAATATCAAAACTTTCAAAAGACAAGCGTGTCTCCATTCAAGCAGAAAATTTTAAAAAAATGTTGCTGACGATGAATGATGACGTCAGGGTTATTTTGATAAAAATTGCAGACAGGCTTCACAACATGATGACCTTAACCGCAATGCCAGAAGAAAAACAAGTACGTATCGCTTCTGAAACGCTTTATATCTATGCGCCTTTAGCACATCGTATTGGTATGTTTAATATAAAAACGCAGCTAGAAGACTTGGCCCTTAAATACACAGAG
>PKDQ01000030.1 GCA_002862645.1 Flavobacteriaceae bacterium
TAGGTATGGAAGAACTTTCTGAAGAAGATAAGTTAGCTGTATCAAGAGCAAGACGTGTACAACGTTTCCTATCACAGCCTTTCCACGTGGCAGAGCAGTTTACGGGTATCCCTGGGGTATTGGTAGATATAAAAGACACCATCAAAGGATTTAACATGATTATGGATGGTGAGCTAGACCACCTGCCAGAAGCAGCGTTTAACCTTAAGGGTACTATTGAGGAAGCCATTGAAGCAGGTGAAAAAATGCTTGAGGAAGCTAACGCATAACAACAGCTATGTATTTAGAAATTGTCAGTCCTGAAGCCACATTATTCCAAGGAGACGTAAACGCTGTTTCTTTGCCTGGTTCTCAAGGGTCTTTCCAAGTATTAAACAACCACGCTGCCATTGTTTCTTCCCTTACCGTAGGTGAAGCTAAAATTGAAGGAAACATTGATGTGGCAGATGCATTCAAATCTCTTTTTACAAAAAAAGGGAACGATACCATTGTAACCCTATCCAATGGTGGCACATTCGAAATGAGCAAAAACAAAGCCATTTTGTTTGTGGATTGATTCGTAAGTTTTCGTTACTCGTCAACTAACTTTTTAAAATCAAACTATGAATCGGTTCTATTTTAGTTCTTTAGCAGCAATGCTCGTCGTATTTTCGTCTTTAGCACAAACTCCATTAGACGAGGTGGTTGTTTCCTCACCACGTCTTAATGTGCCTTTTTCAGATGATTCAAAATCTGTTACCGTAATCACAGCTGATCAAATTGCCGAAACACCTGTTTCCAACCTTGTTGATTTATTGCGTTTTCAAGCTGGAGTAGATATTCGTCGTCAGGGTATTGAAGGGTCACAAGCCGATGTTTACTTACGCGGTGGTACTTTTGATCAAGTTTTATTACTTATTGACGGTATTCGTGTTGACGATCCTCAAACTGGGCATCATACCCTAAACAACGCTTTACCTTTGGAAGTCATCGAAAGAATTGAAATTGTCAAAGGACCTGCTGCCCGAATTTATGGACAGAATGCATTGACTGGTGCCATTAATATCGTCACCAAAAAAACGGGAGAAAAAGGCGCAATGTTTAGTGCTCGGCGAGGAAGTTTTCACACTACTCAACTAGGTGTTACAGGGCAAGATTACAACGAAAATCAACAGCATGTTATTCATTTTTCCGGCTTAAGTAGTGCAGGATACCGTAACAATACCGATTTGGATAATTTTCATTTATTTACACACAGTGCTTTCGGCGTTTCAAAAAACCTAAAGCTGCTCACCATGTTCAACGAGCGTAAGTTTGGTGCCAATGGATTTTACGGGTATGCCAGCTATGAAGATCAATATGAAGAAACCCAAAGTAGTTTGATTGCTTTAACGACT
Source organism: Flavobacteriaceae bacterium (assembly GCA_002862645.1). GTDB lineage: Bacteria > Bacteroidota > Bacteroidia > Flavobacteriales > Flavobacteriaceae > UBA7446. Next base: position 1,377 of record PKDQ01000030.1, read on the forward strand.
TCTTTTGCGTCTGAAAAAGCCGTTTGGACACCTAGAATTTTTTGGAAGCGTGGACAGGATGAATATATTTTAATCCGAAATAATCCAAGTGTATACCGAAATATGCACATCAATAATAAAATTGGATTTTCTCTTGACACCAAATTAACACACAATAACGGAAACCTCAGTGGATTTGGTGCTGAATTATCAAGTGTCTCCATCCAATCCAATAATCTTGGAGAACACAGCCGTACCATTGCACATTTCTTTTTTGAGCACCGTATTAAGCTTGAAAACCTCAGTATTACACCAGGCTTTGCGCTTAGTCATTTTTCAGATGTAGATACCTTTTTCTATCCTGGTTTAGACCTTGGGTTTAGACTAAATGAAAAGGCAAAATTTACTTTTAACACGGGCTATACTTATCGCATTCCTACCTATACAGATTTGTATTACATTGGACCAACTGCCTTGGGTAACGCAAACTTGAAAGCAGAAAAAGCCTTAAGTCATGAATTGAGCTTTAGGTACAATGCTGCCAACTTGGAACTTGAGGCTGCTTTTTTTCAGCGCAATAGTGAAAACCTTATTGATTATGTTGAGGTTATGGTGGGAGATTCACAGTGGTTAGCATCTAACATCCATGATGTTACCACAATGGGAGGTGAGCTTAACAGTTCCTATCACTACACCATTGGTGAGCAACTCCAAACCTTTATCATTTCATATGGCTATATCCATGACGATTATACGAAAACGGTCAATTCAAGATATGCCTTAAACACGCTAAAGCATAATATTAACGTACAGCTTTTAAACAGGCTATCTTCTAAATGGTCAACCTCGTTTGCCTACCGTTACGCTACAAGGCCTTTAGGCGGGCATTTCAAAGTGCTTAACGCACAATTGGAATACGTTATGGATAAGCTTACGATTCAGTTGCAAGGACGCAATTTATTTGATGCGGATTACTATGAGAATCTAATCCCAATGCCTGGCGCACACGGTATGGTTTCACTACGTTACACACTCTAGTCACCACTACTAAGCCGATTGATTTGCTGGTAGATTAAATCCATTTCCCATCCACGATAGGCGAGGTATTGAAATAGTTTTTGTTTTTTGATTTGCGCACCATACCCATCCAATTGCTGCCATCTTTTATCGCTCAAGGCATGTAGTTTTTTAAGATAGGCACCTGCTTCAATAGTTTTTATGGATCTGTTGATGTCATAATCAGAGACGCCTTTCATCTTAAGCTCTCTTTTAATTCGCATTTTCCCCCAGTGCTTTATAGAGAATTTCCCACTGGTGAACTGTTGTGCAAAGCGGGTTTCATTTACGTAATTTTCAGAAACTAATGTGCCAATAATTTGGTCGGTTGCTTGGGAAATCATTCCCATCGTGCGCAACTTATCTTTCACATCCTTATGGCAGCGCTCTTGGTAGGCGCAATAGTTACGTAGTTTGTCTAGTGCCTCGGCAATCGTATATGTTTTCATATTGGCTAAAATAAAAAAAGCGGCACTAAGGCCGCTTTTTGTTTTATGTATGTATCACTTTTCCTTTTCCATCAAAGAAACGGTAGTGTAAATACGTGTACGCATCGCGTGGAATAACTTTTATCCACTTGTTGTACTCAAAGTACCACT
>PKDQ01000021.1 GCA_002862645.1 Flavobacteriaceae bacterium
ACGAAATCAAAGCCAAAAAGTTAGGCATTGAAGCTTCAAAAGAACTCATCAAAAAATACAACGAACAACAAAAGAATGTACGCAACAACCGTGCATACGAGTCGTTGACGAAAGAAATTGAGTATCAAGAGCTTGAAATTCAACTAGCTGAAAAGCAAATCAAGCAACTTAAAGCCCTGATTGAGCAAAAGAACGAGTCCGTTACGGAAACAACAACCAAACTGGACGAACGCAAAAACCACCTTCAACACAAAAAAGATGAACTTGACGCCATCCTAGCGGAAACGCAAAAGGAAGAAGAGTTGCTACTCAAGAAATCTAAAGTATACGAAAAGAAGGCTGACGAAAGACTTGTAAATGCCTACCAACGCATTCGCACTTCAGTTAAAAATGGTCTAGCGATTGTTTCTGTTGAACGTGGTGCATCGGGCGGTTCATTCTTTACCATTCCGCCACAGGTTCAAATGGAAATTGCAGCACGCAAAAAAATCATCACTGACGAGCACAGCGGTCGTATTTTGGTGGATAAAGAACTTGCTGAAGAGCAAGAAACCTTTATGCAAGGCGTTATTGCCTCTATTTAAATATCACGATTATTTAGCGTAGTTAAATGGATGTATAAATCAATGCTTAAAAATTATCAAACAACTTTTGATGATGACTGACCTAACATCACTATTGGGCATCATTTTCATGCTTATTTCTTTCCATTTATCCTAATTTATATTAGGACACTTACGTAAATATTGTTAATTTTATAACATAAAGCTTCTAAATTGTTATATTATGAACAGTGTTGCAGTGCTAGGCTTGGGAAAAGTGGGGACTCTGGTAGGTGTCTTGCTTGACAAACAATTTAGTGTAAAGGGCTATGACCTTCACAAACCACACTACGAAATAGACATTCCATTTCCTTACGAAATTGTTGATATTAGCAATACAGATAACATACATAAGATATTAGATGACGCTGATGCGGTGGTTTCAGCACTTCCTTATTATCTTAATAAAAGTATTGCTGAAATTGCGTGTCAAAAAGGGGTTCATTACTTCGATTTAACAGAAGACGTCAAAACCACCCAACACATACAACATTTAAAAGAAAGTGCATCCGCAGTATTGGCACCACAATGTGGGCTTGCGCCCGGGTTTATTGGAATTATTGGCGGAGACTTATCAAAAGAGTTTGATGAAATACGCGATATTGAATTGCGTGTAGGCGCCCTACCTCGCTATCCTAACGGACAGCTGTCTTATTCTTTTACTTGGTCACCAACTGGCGTGATTAACGAATACCTCAACGATGCAGAAGTTATTCACAACGGAAAGCGAAAAATAGTCCCCTCGTTAGATGGATTTGAGCAAATAAATATTGAGGGGCAAGAGTATGAAACCTTTACAACTTCTGGGGGGCTGGGAACCATGTGCGATACATTTAATGGAAAAGTAGACACACTCAACTACAAAACGATTCGCTACCCTGGTCATGGAAAACTGATGCGTTTTTTGCTGTATGAACTCATCATGAAAAAAGACTTAAAACAATTGGAGGCTATTTTAACAAACGCCAAGCCGCCAGTTGACGATGACTTGGTTCATGTATACGCTGTAGTGGAAGGAAAAATAAACACTAAAATTAGTCGAAAAGAATATTTCAAAACATATTTTCCAAAGAAAATCGGGAGTCAAATGTGGCGTGCAATTTCATGGACAACAGCTGCTTCAGTAGCCGCTGTAATTGAATTGGTAGCCTTAAGGAAACTTCCCCAAAAAGGATTTATCAAGCAAGAAAACATTAGTCTGGAAGACTTTTTTAATACTCAAAACGGATTGTATTTAAAACACTAAAACATCCCATATGCTTTTTACAACTGACAATTCACTTGACAAAATCCTACATGGACTTTTTGAGCCTTATGCAAAGCGCGTAACTGACGTCAAAAAAACAACCGCTGCCATGATTAAAAATGGTTTAATAAATGACCAAACCGATATCATCAATGATCATGTGGCGTTTCGAACCTTGGGAGTTCCACATTTGGGAATAGCTTCGCTTGAACGTATATTTTTACATTATGGATACATAAAGCAAGAACACTATTACTTTAATGAGAAAAAATTAGATGCGTTTTGGTATAAGCCACCTGCTGAAAAGTATCCGCGTGTTTTTATCAGTGAACTAAAAGTTGATATGCTTTCAGATGATACACAATCTATCATTTCAAAATACACCAAAGAAGTTAAGCACGACCCAATAGACGACATCGATTTAAACGATCCTAATGCGGTTATTGACTTTCTTCATCAGCATATTTGGCCGCTGCCAACTTGGGAAGACTACTACCACATATTAGCAGAATCTGAATATGGAGCATGGGTGATTTACAATCGTTACTACTTGAATCATTACACAATTAGTGTGCATGCACTACCAGCGCCTTTCAATAATTTAGCTGCTTTTAATGATTTATTAAAGTCAATATGGGTTATTATAAACAATGCCGGTGGTGAAATCAAGTCCAGTGCAGACGGATTACTTAGGCAAAGTAGTACGGTTTCCCAAGCCCTAACAGCTGTTTTTAAAGATGGTGACAAGTATGAAATTTCCGGAAGCTATGTGGAGTTTGCAGAACGCGCAATACTGCCCCAATATGCTCATTTACCCAAAGATAAAATTGAAGGTTTACACAGAAGAGATGGGTTTGAGGTATCCAGTGCAGATAAAATTTTTGAAAGCACCTTCCAAAATCAAGCCCTTAGAAAGAAATAAAGAATTTCTTGAAACGAACTATCCTCGAGGCATGGCCGTAGAGGTATTTCGCTCGTTTCATTTTGCCCTTTAAGGGGCAAAAACCGAAAATCTGTGATTTAGATT